>CAZLKC010000004.1:18189-129985 GCA_964560025.1 uncultured Dehalococcoidia bacterium | reverse complement strand
TGCGAATCTGCTTCTCACGATCCTACCCCCTTGCGGTTCCGGTGTTCCCGTCCTAAAGGCGACCTTGCGCCCAACACAAGCCGCCGACGCCCAAGCGCCTAGCGGCCACTATCTAGGATGCGTTCGCCCGTTTTATCCCATCCCCGCCTGCCTGTCAACGCATGCACAAGCATATTACGCCCAAACCCCCAAAGCGCGCCTACAAGGCGGGCGCGGGCGCAAGGACGTCGTAGGCTTCGGCAACGAGGGAGGCAGTCTCGTCCCAGCCGATGCACGCGTCGGTGATGGAGACGCCGTAGGCGAGGTCGGCGGGGTTGGCCCCAAGCCTCTGGTTGCCGGGGTTGAGGTGGCTCTCGACCATCACGCCGACGATCTCGCGGTTGCCCGCGACGCGCTGCGCGAGCCCGTCACGGAAGGCGATGGACTGGCGGGTGTGGTCCTTCTCCGAGTTGGCGTGACTGCAATCGACCATCAGCGCGCCGGGAAGACCCGCAGCGCGGAGCTGCTCTTGGACAAAGGCGACGCTGGCGGCGGCGTAGTTCGCCCCGCGCGCGCCGCCGCGCAGCACGAGGTGGCCGTGCGGGTTGCCGCTGGTCTCGACAACGCACGCCGCCCCGTCGAGGTCGATGCCGAGAAACGCGTGAGGGAAGCGGGCGGAGACCATCGCGTCGATGGCGATCTGCGAGTTACCGTCGGTGTTGTTCTTGTAGCCGACCGGCATGCTGAGGCCGCTGGCCATCTGGCGGTGCGTCTGGCTCTCGATGGTGCGCGCGCCGATGGCTGCCCACGAGGCGAGATCGGCGATGTACTGCGGGACGATGGGGTCGAGGAACTCGGAGCCCGCGGGCAGGCCCAGTTCGCCGAGGCGCAACAGCAGCGTGCGCGCGGCGGTCAGGCCGGTCTCGAGGTCGAAGGTTCCGTCAAGGTGAGGGTCGTTGATGAGGCCCTTCCAGCCGACAGTGGTGCGCGGCTTCTCGAAGTAGACGCGCATAACCACCATGATGCGGTCGCGCACCCCCTCGGCGAGGGCGGCGAGGCGCCCCGCGTACTCCATCGCCGCGGCCTCGTCGTGGATGGAGCAGGGGCCGGCGATGAGGAGGAAGCGGTCGTCTTGCCCCTCCAGGATGCGCTTGACCTGCTCCCGCCCCTCGGCCACCGTGCGCGCGGCGCGCTCCGTAACGGGCAGGCGGGCGTGCAGCTCGCGCGGCGGGATGAGGCGGGAGAGCCGCTTAACGTTTACGTCGCTGAGGGAGCGCGTCATAGCGCAATCCTTTCAAGCCCGTCTCTCACGCCCGCGTTCCCACGCCCCACGCAGTCATTCCCTTTCCTCTCCCCGTCATTCCCTTTTCTCCCTCCGTCATTCCCGCGAAGGCGGGAATCTCGACGCGCAGCGCCCCGCACCCGCAAGACCAGTCCCGGCGCATGTCCGCACGGGAAGAAAGGGACGGCAACGCCGGAAAATATCGCTACGCCGCCGCTCATCTGTCGCCGGTTCGCCTTGACCGCAGGTTCGCGGCGCCCTTGAGGTAGACGTGGGACAGGTCCTCTTTGGGTCTGTCCGTGTTCACCAGCAGGAGCGCCCTGATGACCGACTGCGCGGCGCCGGGAACGGGAATCTCTTGCGCGTCCATCAGCGCCGTCCGCTCCCATCCCAGCCGCACGCGCGCCGCGGCGGCGGGGAATGCGGCGTCGAGGTCGGTCGTCGTCGTGAAGAATACCGCGCCGACCGCCTCCTCTTCAAGTCCGTTCGCCGCCACGATAGCGCGGAGCAACTCCTCCGTCGCGTCGAGAATCGCCTCGCTCGTGTTCGCGTCGGCGGTCGTCGCCCCTCTGATGCCCAGCATCCGGCTCACGCGCGCCGCCCCTCCTGCGCCAGCGCGCCGACGAACGCCGCCGCAACCGCCGCGCGCTCGCCGGGCGGCGCGGCGCCGATGGCGTTAGTGAGCGCGCTGCCGACCACCGCCGCGTCCGCCAAGCCGCGCAGTCCCGCCACGTGGCGCGGCGCCGCAATGCCGAACCCCACGCCGATGGGCACGTCCGTCTCGCCGCGCACGCGCGCTACGAACTCGGGCAGACCGGGGGGAAGGTCGGCGCGCGCGCCCGTAACCCCCGCGACCGATACGCAGTAGACGAACCCCTCCGCGTCGGCGCAGGCCGCGCGGATGCGCTCCCGCGTGCTGGTCGGCGCGAGCATCGAGACGAGTTGAAGGCCGTTGGCGTGGAGAGCGTCGCGTAGCGCGACCGCCTCCTCCGGCGGGAGATCAGGGACGATGAGGGCGTCTATGCCCGCGCTCGCGCAGGCGCGCGCGTACGCATCTATCCCATAGGCAAGGATGGGGTTGTAGTAGCCCATGAAGAGCAGCGGCGCTTGCACGCCCTGCTCGCGCAACGCCCGCGCCGTGTCGAGGCAGAAGGAGACGCTCACGCCGTTCCGCAGCGCGCGGTAGGAGGAAGCCTGGTGCGTGGGGCCGTCGGCAAGGGGGTCGCTGTACGGCACGCCCAACTCGATGACGTCGGCGCCCGCCGCCTCGATGGCGGGAACGACGCGGAGCGTGTCGTCCAGATCGGGGAACCCAATGGTTACGTAGGGCGCGACGCCGACGCGCCCCTCCCGCTTGATGCGCGCGAATGCGTTGTCCAACCGCGTGGCCATGCCCCTAGCCTACCCTCGAACTGAGCGTGAGCGCATTGAAGACGAGGTTAGCAAGAATGCCAGGCCATAGCGACCCTGAGCGGTGGAACGCCCACGCAAGCGCCAGCCCCATCCCGAAACCCACGACCACCAGCCCGGCTCCTCCTCCCATGTGGGTGAGAGCGAAGAAGGCGGACGCGGCGGACGCGGCGCCCATCACGCCGAGGCGCGCGGTCAGCCCCTGCATCAGAAAGCCGCGGAAGAAGGTCTCCTCCGCAAAGGGGCGCAGCGCGGCGACGACGAGGATGAAGGCGTAGCGGTGGCGCTCGTAGGCGTAGACGACGGGAAGGTCGCCGCGAGGCGCGGGAAGCGCGCCCACCTGCTCGGCGGCGAAGGAGTAGCCCCAGTAGAGGGCGGCCATCGCGCCGAGCGCAGCGGCGGCGTAGCCCGCAAGCACCGCCCACGAAACCTCGCGGAAGCCCAGCGACGCGAGCGGCAGATGGCGGCGGTCGGGCCCGAGCAGCGCCGCGACGACGAGCGTCCCGCCATGGTAGAGCGCAAGCCAGACGACCACGCCGGCCCCGGCGAGCGCCTGCTTGTTCGTCCACGTCCCGTCGGCGGAGACGACGAGCCACCAGGGGCAGAAGATGAGCAGCGCCGCCAGCGCTGTCCCCGCGCCCGCCTCCTTGACCCCCCACATGCCGCGCGGCTCCTCGACCGGCAGGAGGCGCAGGTCTACGCGCTGCGCAGGCGCGCTCATTGGAGCACGGCCAGCGCGAAGGCGAGGGTGTTCTGCCCCGTATGCGCCAGCAGACCGGGCCAGATAGAGCCGGTGCGCCAGTAGAGCCATGCAAAGACCACGCCGCTGATGAAGACCGGAATCAGCAGACCGAAAGACATGTGCGCGATGGCGAACAGCACGGCGCTGGCGAAGATTGCAGGCCACTTGCCCCACTTGCGCGCAAGACCAGGGAAGACGAACCCCCGGTCGAACGCCTCCTCCGAGAGCGGCGCGAACACCCCCACCACAAGGTAGGCCGCCAGCATCGTGGCGCCGCCCATCCGCTCGCCGAACCCCAACTGCTCCGCCAGGTCGGGAGGAACGAGCGACGGCGCGGAGTTCTCGACCAGAGCAACGTAGAGGGCGCCGACGGCGAGGTTCAGCGCCATAGCAGGCGCCGCCCAGCGCAGCAACGCGCCCATCGGCATCGGGCGGAAGCCGAGCGCGCGCCACGAGAGGCCGTAGCGCATCGGCCCGAAACCGACGGCCACGCCAAACGTTCCCGCCTGCAAGACCACCGTGGTGGCGAGCAGCATCCCCGGCGTTACGGCGGACAGCGGGTCGGCGGCGACCTCCTCGCTCAGCCCGGCGGTGGACGCGACCATAAAGGCGAGCAGCATCGACGCAGCGGCGAAGACGCCGACCAACGCGGCGATGGCCCACGCCACGTCGCGCGGCCCCCAAGGCACGTCAATCTCGAACGCCGCAGGCTCGGGCGGCGTAGTCGGCAGCGCACGGAGATCCATAGCGGTGAGGATACGGCGCCGCCCCCTCCCTGTTCCCCCTTGAAGGAATTCGCCCCCATTCGCCCTGAGGGAACTCGAAGGCCGCGCCTCTCCTCCATCGCTCCCGCCTTCCCTTCCGTCACTCCCGCGGAGGCGGGAGCCTCAACGCAGCCCATCCCCGCCACGCAAAGCGGCGCCCGGCGCACACGAGGAATGGGGCGGGAGGCGCACGCCCACTGGGCTATACTCGAACCTCGGCGCTTTGGGGATGAACTTCACGCCCGCATATCAGACCGCGACGGTGCGCGTGCCGGCGACCTCGGCCAATATGGGGCCGGGGTTCGACGCGCTCGGCATGGCGCTGTCGATGTGGAACCGCGTGCGCGCGCGTTGGGGCGGCCCGGCGCGTGTGCTCGTGCACGGGCGCGGCGAGGGCGAGCTGCCCTCCGGCGCGGCAAACCTGACCTACCGCGCGGCGCAACGCGTGCTTGACGAATACGGGGCGGGAGACGCGGAGCTGACCATCGAGTCGTGGCAGGAGATACCGCTGAGCAGCGGGCTCGGATCGAGCTCGTCGGCCATCGTCGCGGGGATGTTCGCCGCGAACGCGCTGTTGGGCTTCCCCGCCGACCTGCCGCGCCTGCTGGAGTTGGCGACGGAGATGGAAGGACACCCCGACAACGTCGCGCCCGCGCTGGTTGGCGGCGTTACGGTTGCCGTGCGCGACGGCGATCGAGTGTACGCGGCGCCCCTGCCCACGCCCGACGATCTGCAATGCATAGCGCTCGTTCCCGACGCGCAAGTGCTGACAGCGGAGGCGCGGGCGGTGCTCGCGCCGACCGTCTCGCGCGCGGACGCGGTGTACAACATCGGGCGCGCCGCGCTGCTCACGGCGGCGCTCACGACGAACCACCCCGAATACCTGCGCGTCGCCACTCAGGACAAACTGCACCAGCAGGCGCGCGAGCGGGTCTTTCCCGCGATGAAGCACCTCCTCCGCAACGCGATGAGCGCGGGCGCGCGCGGCGTATACCTGTCGGGCGCAGGGCCGTCGGTGGTCGCCTTGACGACGCGGGGAGAGCGGCGCGCGCAGACCATCGGCTACGAGATGGCCGACGCGGCGGACAAGGCGGGCGTGGGCGGCACGTTCTACGTGCTGGAGCCGGCGAAGACCGGCGCGCAGGTGCTGGCGCTCGGCGTGGAGGGGCCGTAGTGGCGCGGGCGCTCCTCGTGCAGAAGTACGGCGGCACCTCCGTCGGCGACGCGGAACGCATCCGCAACGTCGCAGCGCGCATCGCAGCGGCGCACGCCGAGGGCGCCCGGGTGGTCGCGGTCGTCTCAGCGATGGGCAAGGCGACGGACGACCTTATCGAACTGGCGGAGTCCATCGCGCGCAACCCCGCGCCCCGCGACCTCGACCTGCTGCTCTCGACGGGCGAAACCATCTCGTGCGCGCTGATGGCGATGGCCCTGCGCGAGATCGGCGTGGACGCGCTTGCGCTGGGCGGCGGCCAAGCGGGCATCCGCACGGACGGCGTTCACGGCAGAGCGTCCATCATCGCGGTCGACCCCAAGCGGGTGCGCGCGGAACTGGACAAGGGGCGGGTGGTCATCGTGGCCGGGTTCCAGGGCTTCACGGAGGAGTTAGACGTGACCACATTGGGGCGCGGCGCGTCCGACTTGACGGCCGTGGCGATGGCAGCGGCGTTGGGGGCGGAGCGGTGCGAGGTGTACACGGACGTGGAGGGCATCTTCACGGCGGACCCGCGAGTGGTTCCGGACGCGCGCGTGCTGCGCGAAGTTTCGTACGAGGAGATGCTGGAGTTGGCGAGCTACGGGGCGAAGATGCAACCGCGTTCGATTGAGCTGGCGGCGCGCTACCAAACCCCCGTGCTCGTCGCCTCCAGCATGAGCGGCGCGCCCGGGACGCTGATCCACGGCGCGGCGGAGAGGACGGGAGAGGCGATGGAAGTACGCAACAAGGTGAGCGGCGTTACCTATGAGCGGGGCGTTGCGCGCATAACCGTGCGCGCCGTGCCAGACCGCCCCGGCGTCGCAGCGGCGCTCTTCACGCCGTTGGCGGAGGCGGGGGTGAGCGTGGACACCATCGTCCAGAACGCAAGCGCGGAGCGGCTGACCGACCTGTCGTTCACGGTGGACGCGCCCGACCTGGCTAAGGCGCTGGAGGTGGCGCGCCCGGTGGCGGAGGAGATTGGCGCGGCGGAGGTAGGCGAACGCGCCAACCTGGGCAGCGTCAGCATCGTCGGCACGGGAATGCAGAACGCGCCGGGCTACGCGGCGCGGATGTTCCGCGCGCTGCACGAAGCGCAGGTGAACATTGAGATGATCACCACGTCGCAGATACGCATCACCTGCCTGGTGGACGAATCGCAGGTGGAGCGAGCCGTGCGCGCGCTACACGACGCATTCGAGCTGGCGCGGGAGGAGTAAGCGCCGGGGCGAGTTTTGCGCATGTGGCGCGCCTCGCTAAATACGCGCGGATTCGTATGAAACCCCCTTGACGGCGCGTTGATAGGCCGCCAAAGTAGCGCTCCGCATGTCGCGGCGTTGGCGCGCTGGACGGCGGTGTGCGGTGAGGGACATCGAATCAATCCTGCAAGAGAGCGGCGTAATAGCCGTCGTAGGCCTGTCCGACAGGCCCGAGCGGCCTAGCCACGCCGTGGCTGCCTACATGCAGCAAAAGGGCTACCGCGTCATCCCCGTCAACCCGTTGCTTACGCAACCGGTTTTGGGCGAAACGCCCTACCCCGACTTGGCGTCCGTGCCCGAGCAGGTGGACATCGTGGATGTGTTCCGGCGTGCGGAAGAAACGCCCGCGGTAGTTGAGCAGGCGATAGCGGCAGGCGCTTCGGCGGTGTGGCTGCAATTGGGAATCGTGAACGAAGCGGCAGCGGCAAAAGCGAAAGCCGCAGGACTGGACGTAGTTATGGACAGGTGCATCAAGGTCGAGCATCAAGCGCTCGAAGCGGAGGGAAAACTCGCCGCGCGGCGCAAGCCGCCGGAGTAGAAACGCTATGATCTCCAAGATCGACGATCACGAGAAGGCGATACGGGACAAGTCGCGCAAGGCGGTGAGCCTCGCGATGGAGTGCCGTTGGAAAGAGGCGGCGGAGGTCAACGAGGAGCTGCTCGACCTTACGCCCGGCAACGTGGAGGCCTCCAATCGGCTCGGAAGGGCCTACCTCGAGATGGGCGACTGCGCGCAGGCGCGGGCGGCGTTCGAGCGCACGCTGCGGCACGCGCCCGACAACGCCATCGCGCTGAAGAACCTGAACAGACTGGAAGGCGTTGCGTCCCGCCTGAGTGCGGACCCGCCCGCGGCTCCCGCGCTGCGCGTGTCGTCTTCCTCCTTCATCGGCGACTCGGGCAAGACGGCCAGAATCACCTTGCCCCACCGCTCGTCCACGTTCCTTTCGGTCGGCGCGCCCGTGACGCTGCGCGCCGAAGGGGGCGGGGTGCTCATCGAATACCCAACGGGCGAGGTGATCGGAGCCGCGCCGCCCAACGTGGGCGTTCGGATGGCTCGGCTGATGGCGGGCGGCAACCGCTATATGGGCGTGTTGGTGGCGTCCTCCACCGAAGGCGTAACCGTGTTGCTGCGCGAGACGCATCAAGCGCCTTCGCAGCGGAACATCGTCTCGTTTCCCGTAACCGAACAGGCCGAGGAAGAAGCCGAGCAGGCGGCGGCCGACATGCCTGGCGCCGCGCCGGAAGCGGCGAACGAACCGGCGACGGACGCCGCTGAAGTTGAGACGGGAGGCGCGGAAGCGTTGCTGGAGTCGGTCGATTCGGAGGCTGAGGTGGACGCGTTCTTCGTGTCGCTGGACGACGACGCCGTCGAAGAGGCGCATGGAACGGCGCAGTCGCCCGATTCGTTGGAGTCCGCGGCGGACGCGGAGCTGGACGCCATTCACAGCGACGAGCACGAGGAAAACTGATCCCGCAGGCTTCGTCCTGCGGCTTCCCTCAGGACGAACGGCTCTCCCGCCTCGCATCGCGCACCGACTCGCTCGCGTCGTGAAGGGACAGGGTTGAGATCTGTCCTTACAATGCAACGCCATGCACAGGATTAGAGCGCGCGTAAAGCGCATGCCTGTGGCGAGGCGCCGGTGAGGAACGGGAATAGCGAGGCTGCTTGGGACGGGGAGCCGGTAATCCGCGCGCGCTCCTTAGTGAAGCGCTACGGGGATTTCACAGCCGTCGCAGGCGTCGACTTCGAAGTCTGGCCCGGCGAGTGCTTCGGCCTGCTGGGGCCGAACGGCGCGGGAAAGAGCAGCGCTATCCGCATGTTGACGGGGCTGTCGCCCATCAGCGGAGGCGAGTTGCTTGTGTGCGGGCTGAACGTCGCGAGCAACCCCCGGCAGGTAAAGGCGCTTGTGGGCGTCGTGCCGCAAGAGGACAACCTCGATCCCGACTTCCGCGTGCGAAAGAACCTCGAGGTGCACGCGCGCTACTTCGGAGTGCAGGGGCAGGTGGCGCGGGAGCGCGCGCTGCAAGCGCTCGACCTGGTGCGGTTGCGCGAGCGGCAGAACGACCGCGTGGACACCCTCTCGGGCGGGATGAAACGCCGGCTGCTCATCGCGCGGGCGCTGATGAACGACCCCCCTGTGCTGGTGCTGGACGAGCCGACGACGGGGCTCGACCCGCAATCGCGCCATCTGCTTTGGGAGCGGCTGGGGTCGCTGAAACGCCAGGGCATCACCATCTTGCTCACGACGCATTACATGGAGGAAGCCGCGCACCTGTGCGACCGGATGGTGATTATGGACAACGGCCGCATCCTGGTGGAAGGGCGGCCCGCCGAGCTCATCGGGCGGCACGCAGGCAGCGAGGTGTTGGAGCTGCGTCCGCCGCCGGAACGCTACGAGGCGCTGCGCGCGCGGTTGCGGGTGCTCGGATTCGACGCGCAGGACGGTGGCGGCGCACTGGTGGTGTTCGGAGCGGAGGGCGCGTTCATCGACGCAGAGGTGACGGGCGGGCCGGTGCCATGGTCGCGCAGGCCGACGAACCTGGAGGACGTGTTCCTGCGGCTGACAGGGCGCGAACTGCGCGATGAGTAGCATCTTCACTGGCGTGGCGGCGGGCACGGAACGCGCCGTCGCGCGCGGCGCGTCCGGGGCGTGCGTTCCGGCGCTGCCGCTGCTCGCCCTCACCTACTGGGTTTGGCTGCGGCATCGGGACGCCTTCTTCCGCGTCTGGCGAACGGAGACGCTGGGCATCTTCGGCGAGCCTATCTTCGCGTTGGCCGCGTTCGGCGCGGGGCTTGGCTTCTACTTGCGCAGCATCGACGGGGTGGACTACGCCGTCTACGTCGCGCCCGGGCTGGTGGCCGGGTATGCGATGTTCGGCGCAACCTTCGACACCACCTTCGGCGCCTATATGCGGATGATGAATCACCGCACGTTCGAGAGCATCCTGGCTACGCCGGTGACCATCCGCGAACTGGTGCTGGGCGAGTGGGCATGGGGCGCGACTCGCGCACTCCTTTCGGGCGGCGGGATGTTGGCCATCGCCGCCGCCTACGGCTTCGTGGAGCATCCGGCGGCGGCGCTGATGGTTCCGTACTGCTTCTTGATTGGGTCGGTGTTCGCGGCAATCTCGCTGAGCGTGGTGGCGATAGTGCCCGCGATGAGCACCCTGAACACCTACTTCACGCTGTTCATCGCGCCGATGTTCTTCCTGAGCGGAACATTCTTCCCCATCGACGACCTGCCCCCCTTCTTCCGCATCTACGCGCAGGCGCTGCCCTTGACGCACGGTACGACGGTGGTGCGCGGCTTCGCCATCGGCGAGTTCTCGATGGATATGGCGTGGGCGACGCTCGTGCTGCTGGGCTACCTTGCAGTGTTCGCTCCGTTGTGCGTATGGCTGATGCGGCGGCGCATCATCAAGTAACGCGCGCCGTATAATCGCCCTATGCCCCTCATCGCAGTAACGGCCAGCCACGCCAAGGAGGCCGCGCCCTACGCCGCGTCGGTGGAGCGGCGCGGCGCGGACACGCGCCTGGTGGCGCCGCACGCCTACGGCGGCCTCGCGGAGGCGATGGAGGGTGTGGGGGGCCTGCTGCTGTGCGGCGGCGCGGACGTGCACCCCAAATTCTACGGCCAGGAGATCGACCCGGCCGCGAACGTGGAAACAGATGAGGCGCGGGACGAGATCGAACTGGCGCTGCTCCGCGATGCCCTGGAGCGGGATATGCCGGTGCTGGCCATCTGCCGAGGGATGCAACTGCTGAACGTGGCGTTCGGCGGGTCGCTCATCCAGGACCTGCCGGGACACGGGCCGGGGAACATCGACAAGGACGAGGTGGACGAGCCGACGATGCACCTCGCCTACGTGTCACCGGGCAGCAAGCTGGCGGCCATCATCGGCTTGGGCGCGGTCTACCGAGTCAACTCGTGGCACCACCAGGGCCTACGCGAGGCGAACCGCTCGCCGCGCCTCCTCGCGTCCGCCTATCACCCCCAGGACGGGCTGATAGAGGGGTTGGAGAGTCCGGCGCATTCGTGGGTGGTGGGCGTGCAGTGCCACCCCGAGAGGGAGTGGGAGGTTCCGTCGAATTTCCTGCGCCTGTTCGATGGATTCATCGATTGGGCGGAGCGCTTCGCACCTGCGGGAGCGAAGGTGTAAGCGCCATGCATCCCAGGGATCAATGCTCCCACACCAACCTGTCGCCGGAGCTGATTTGCCACGGCTGCGGGATGCGGTTCCTGCCCATCTACGAGGAGACGCCGTTCGGACTGTGGATCCCCGTGCTGCGCGCGGGACTATTGGGCGTGGGGTTCTTCTTCTTCTCCGCCTACGCCTCGGTGCAGCTGAACAGCCTGCTGTTCGCAGCCGTCTTCGTCTCGCTGGCGGTCTTCTTCCTGGTGCGCGCGATCCGGTCGATTACGGAGAAGCACATCCCGCGCCTGCTGCGTGTGGGCGCAGTGGGGCCGATACGGCCGCGCGGACCGTTCAGTTTCAACGCGACGAAGCCCTTGACGGCGCCCGTGGCGGGGCTGCGCTTCCAGGTGGACGGGAAGCTCTACGGCACGCTGAACGAAGGAGACATCGTGATCGTGGAGTTCCTGCGATGGTCGCGCCTGCCCACGGCATGGTACAGGGGGCGTTAGGAGGCCCCGTAGGCAGCGAGCGCTTCGTCAGGAAAGTCGGCGTTCGTGTAGACGTTCTGGATGTCGTCCAGGTCTTCCAATTTGTCGATGAGGCGAAGCGTCTGGACGGCCTGGGACGCCTCGACGCTGACCAGCATCCGCGGCGCCATGGCCAGCGACGCGGAGGTCGGAGTCAGGCCATGGTCGGTAACCGCCTTGGCGAGTTGGTCGAGCGCCGAAGGTTCGCCGGCGACATGGAGAGAGCCGGCGTCGAAGCTCACGTCGTCCGCGCCTGCGTCGATGGCGGCCAGTTCGACCTCTTCGGCTAGGTCTTCCGGCGCGTCCTCGACGATGACGATGGCCTTGAGGTCGAACTGCCACGCGACGGAGCCCGATTCGCCCAGGTTGCCGCCGCCGCGAGAGAAGACGGTGCGCACGTCGGAAGCGGTGCGGTTACGGTTGTCGGTGAGCGCCTGCACGAGCAAGGCCACGCCGCCGGGGCCGTAGCCTTCGTAGGTGGCCTCCTCGTAGTGAGCTGCGTCGCCGCCCTCGCCGGAACCTTTGCGGACGGCGCGGTCGATGTTGTCCATCGGCATGTTGTTCTGGCGCGCCTTGTCGATGGCGAGGCGCAGGCGCGGGTTCATCGCCGGGTCGCCGCCGCCCTCTTTGGCGGCCACGGTGAGCTCGCGGGCGAGCTTCGTG
Organism: uncultured Dehalococcoidia bacterium; assembly: GCA_964560025.1. GTDB lineage: Bacteria > Chloroflexota > Dehalococcoidia > Lucifugimonadales > Australimonadaceae > JAGWBE01. Next base: position 118,030 of record CAZLKC010000004.1, on the reverse strand, counting down.
AAAAGGGCGCCGCGCTTGGCGTCCAGCGCCCCCTTCTTGTGTTTGATAGTAGACCACTTGGAATGGCCCGACATACGCGCAGACCTCCGAACGGAAGACGAGGCTCCTTGCTTCGAACGACGCCTATTCTAGCGCTTGGCGGCTCGGGCCGCCCTGCCCCGCCGGGGCCGTGTCTTGCGCTTGGGCGGGCCGCCAAGGGGGCGCAGCTCCAGGCCGTCGGGCAGGGCGACGGTCATAACGCCGCGCTCCAGGTCAACAGCGCGGACAACGTCGGCGACAGCGGGAACGAGAAGCTCGGCGTTCTCGGAGACAACGACGTAGACGTCGTTCGCGCCCGTGCGCAGCACCTCGGTCAGCACGCCCAGGGGCGCGCCGTCCGCGTCGGCGACGGTCAGATCGATGAGTTGGTAGTGGTAGTAGACGCCCTCCGGCAGAGGTGGCGCTGTGGCGGCGGAGGCGAACGCCGCCTCCCCGGCAAGTGCGGCGGCGTTTGCGTCGTCAACGCCATCCAAGCGAACGAGGTAAGCGGTCTTGAACGGCGCGGCGGCGGCGATGCGGTAGGTTTGGCCGCCGATCGAGAGTTCTCCGCCCTGAGCGTAGCGGTCGGGGTTGTCGGAGTCGGACAGGATGCGCAGAGCGCCGCTAGCGCCGTGCGTTCCGGCGACGATGCCGACCTGAACGAAGCCGGGGGGCGGGTCGGGCGCGGGCCGTTTTCGCGCGGCCAAGCGGGAGCTACTCGATCTTGAGGGTTACGCGAACGTCGTTCTTGACGCCGGTTACGCGCAGGAGGACGCGGATAGCCTGGGCGACGCGGCCCTGGCGGCCGATGATCTTCCCCTTGTCCTCATCGTGCACAGTGAGATGCAGGACGACTTGGTCATCCTCCGTCTCCTCCGTAACCTGCACGTCGTCGGGGTGGCTGGCGATGGCCCTGGCGATGTACTCCACCAGTTCCTTCATCTACGCCCCGGCTTTCTGGACGACTCCCCTGGCCTGGAGTATCCGTCCGACGGTCTCGGAGGGCTTTGCGCCGACGGCGAGCCAGTGGCGGACCTTGTCCTCGTGAACGGCGACTTGCGGGGGGTCGGTGAGCGGGTTGTAGTAGCCGACCTGCTCGACGAACGCGCCGTCGCGCGGCGCGCGCGAATCGGCGACGACGATGCGGTAGCTGGGTTGCTTCTTCTTCCCAACGCGGCGCAAGCGGATTCGGAGCATAGTGTGTGCGGCGCTTCCCCGTAAGCTCAGTAGAGGATGATTCTAGGGCGCGGGCGGCGCAGTGTCAACGAACGGGCGCGTCGCGTCCGGCGCGTTGCGCCGCCGCTAGTGTTCCTGCTGGAACCCCATCGGCCTCGGGAACCTCGAATCGAGAATCTGCGCGATGGCGTCCACGGTGGCCTTCCAGTCGGCCATCTCAACCTTTAGGGCCCCCATCTCGGTCTTCAGGGCGACCGTCTCGGTCATAAGCGTGGTGATTGCCTGGCGGAATTCTGGTACGACCACCGCCATCTCCTCCTTGAAGGTGGCCAGGTCGGTCATTAAGGCCATGTGCTCGTGGCGTCCCCCGGGCGACTAACCCATTCTTCCGTCGTCGTCATTGCCTTCTCTCTATGCGGACAGTCCGCATCCTCCGGGCTGGCACCCGAGCGCCAGCCCCCAACGCTGCTCATCTCACCATAGGTGGCAAGGGTCTCCTGACAGTCCCGCCGGCGCGCGCAAGCCGCCGCCCTGAGGCGCGCCCTATAATCCGCGCGTGGCCACGGTTGGAGACATAGGCGAACTGGCGCTGGTCGAGCAGCTGGCGGCGCAGGTGGCGGCGGCGCGGTTGACGCGCGCGGCGCGGCCGGGCTTTCACCTGCGCATCGGTATCGGCGACGACGCGGCGGCCTGGTACGGCGACGCGGGGATATGGGTGGCGACGACCGACACGATGGTCGAGGGCGTCCATTTCACGCGGGAGATGTCGCCTTGGCGGGAGATCGGCTGGAAGGCGATGGCGGCGAACCTGAGCGACGTGGCCGCTATGGGCGGAGCGCCGGTGAGCGCCATGGTTACGCTGGGGCTGCCCCGAGGCCTGGACACGGCGGCGGTGGACGACCTATACGCAGGTATGATTGCGGCGTGCCTCCGTTACCGCACGCCCATCACCGGCGGCGACGTGGTGAGCGCGGGCGAGGTATTCATAACGGTCGCGATGATGGGAATCTGCGGCGCGGAGCCGCTGCGCCGCTCGGCGGCGCGCCCCGGCGACTCGATCGCGGTCAGCGGGCCGCTAGGCGCGTCGGCGGGCGGGCTGCATCTGCTGCAAGCGGGCAGGAGCGGCGCAGGAGGCGGAGAGGAGGCGCTCGTGAGGGCGCACCGCAGGCCGGAGCCGCAGTTGGAGGCGGGGCAACGCATCCTCCACTCCGGCATTCGCTGCGGGATGGACGTGTCGGACGGCCTGCTGCTCGACCTGCGCAGGCTGGCGAAGGCGAGCGGCGTCGGCGCGAGGCTTGAGGCTGCGCGCATCCCGACGGCGCCCGGCCTGGAGGCGCTGCCCGACCCGCTGTCGTTCGCCCTCGGCGGCGGCGAAGATTACCAGCTGCTGTTCGCCGGGCCTCCCCAAGTAGTGGAGCTCGCCCTCGAAGCCATCGGCGCGGGCGCGGTGATTGGCGAGGCCACGCCGGACGAGCCGGGCGTGGTGCGCGTGATCGACGCGGAGGGCCGCGAGATGGACATTGCGCACGCCGGTTGGGAACACCTGCGTTGATGGAGATTCGGACGGCCTCGGCGGAGGAGACGGAGGCGGTGGGGCGGCGCGTCGGCGCGGCGCTCCGGCGCGGCGACCTGCTGCTGCTAGAGGGCGAGCTGGGCGCGGGGAAGACGACGCTGACGCAAGGCGTCGCCCAGGGCGCGCAGGCGGCGGGCTACGTCCACAGCCCCACCTTCGTTCTCGCCCACCGCTACGATGGACGCCTGCCGCTGTTTCACCTCGACCTCTACCGGACCGACGGCGGGTTGGAAGTTCACGACCTCGGCGTCGAGGAGATGCTGGAAGCGGGCGCGGTGGTGGTGGAGTGGGCCGACCGCGCGCCCGATATCTTCCCGCCGGAGCGCCTGGAACTACGCCTGCGATTCGGAGCGGCGCCGGACGAGCGCCGCATCGAGGCGGAGGCGCAAGGCGAACGCGCTGCCGCGTTAGCGCGCTCCCTCGAAGGACCGCAGTAGGCGGGGCGCGTGCACCTCATCATCGAAACCTCCACCAGAACGGGCGCCGTCGGCCTCTGGCGGCCCGGAAGCGGACTAGCCGCGTCGCGAGAGTGGGAGTCGCTCCACAACCACACGGCGGAGTTGATGCCCGCAGTGCGCGCGCTGGTGGACGACGCGGGCGGGCCGGAGAGCCTGGCCGGAATCGGCGTATCGACCGGGCCCGGAGGATTCAGCGCCCTGCGCGCCGGACTAGGCGCAGCCAAGGGGCTCGCCTTCGCCACCGGGCTGCCGCTGGTGGGCGTGAGCACGTTGGAGGCGACGGCCTATCCGCACCGGAGCAGCGGCGAGGTGGTTATCGCCGTCATCGCGGCGGGGCGCGACCTGGCGGCTTGGGCCGCGTTCGACGCGCGCACCGGCGAGTGGAAAAGGCTGTCGGACGACCGCGTGGCGGGCGTCGACGAACTAGCGGCCTCGCTGGGCGGCGAGGCGCTGCTGGCGGGAGAGGGAGCCGTAGCCTGGGCGGAGCGCCTGCTTGGCGAGGACGGGAAAATCCGCTTGGCCGAGGAACGCCAGCCATCATCGCGCCTCTGGGGAGCGGGCGCGCTGACCGCCGAGCGCCTCGAACGCGGTGAGCGCGACGCGCCCGCAGGAATCGCGCCGCACTATGCGCGCCCACCGGGCATCGGCGCGCCGAAGGCGCCTGGGCGCGTCGAGCGTGGGCGCGCGCCGCGTGAGTAAGGCCGCGATGTGATAGCCTCGTGCCGGCGGGCGGCCAAGCCGCCTGAATCCGATTCACAGAGGTACGGCGCGTTCTATGGAGCGGACATTGGTGTTGGTGAAACCGGACGGCCTGCAACGCGGTCTGGCCGGGCGCATCATCGCGCGGTTGGAAGACAGGGGATTCAAAATCGTGGGCGCGAAGATGCTGCGGATGAGTATGGAATTGGCGCGGACGCACTACGCGGCGCACGTGGACAAGCCCTTCTTCGCAAGCATGGCCGCCTTTATGACCTCCAGCCCGTTGCTCGTGTTGGCGGTGGAGGGCAAGCAGGCGGTGGACGCGGTGCGCGCGGTTATGGGCGCGACCGACCCGCAGAAGGCCGCGCCTGGGACGATCCGCGCCGACCTCGCGCAGGACATCGAGCGCAACCTGATCCACGGCTCCGACTCGCCGGAGGCCGCCGAGCGGGAGCTCGGCATCTTCTTCGAGCAGGGCGAACTGCACGACTACCCGCTGCAGTCGGCGCCGTGGGTGGTTACTGGATCCTGACGACCGGCTTGCCCGCGCTCCACACCTCTTCGAGGCGGTAGTAGGCGCGCTGCTCCTCGTTGAAGACGTGCACCACCACGTCGGAGAAGTCCAGCAGCACCCAGCCCGACTCCACCGTCCCCTCGCGGTGATGGAGGGCGCAGCCAGCGCGCTTCATCGCCACTTCGATCTCGTCGGCCAGCGTGTCCATCTGCCTGGGGCTGCCTGCGCTCATAATGAGCAGGTAGTCGGCGAAGGAGGCGACCTCGCCGACGTTGATCAGCAGAATGTCGTCAGCCTGCCGGTCGGAGGCGGAGTCAACCGCGATGCGTGCTGCGTCCAGTGGTTCCAGGGGCGAATCTCCGGCGCCGATTATAGGCGGAATGACCCTGCGCTCGCGTCCACTCGCTAACGGCGCGCGCCTCTTGTAGCCTGTAAGCATGGCGCCGCGAACCGCTAGCCGCTCCCGCGTCGTCGCCGCTATGTCCGGCGGCGTCGATTCGTCCGTCGCCGCCCTGCTCCTCACGCGCGAGGGCTACGACGTCGTCGGCGTTACGATGCGCCTGTGGGCGGAGGAGGACGGAGAAACCGCCGCCGGGCATCGCGGGTGCTGCTCCATCGAGGACATCGAGGACGCTCGCCGCGTCTGCCGCACGCTGGGCGTCCCGCACTATGTCCTGGACGTGCGGCGCGAGTTCCGCGCCCACGTGATGGACTACTTCATCGCCGAGTACCGGCGCGGGCGCACGCCCCACCCCTGCATCGCCTGCAACGACCGCATCAAGTTCGACTTCCTGCTGCGCCGCGCGGCGATGATGGACGCGGACTACGTAGCCACCGGGCACTACGCGCGCGTCGTCCGCGGCGAGGACGGATGGTCGCTGCGTTGCGGCGTCGACGCAGGCAAAGACCAGTCCTACGTGCTGTTCGGGCTGGGACAGGAGCAACTGGGGCGCGTGCTGTTGCCCGTGGGCGGCTACGCCAAGGCGGCCATCCGCGAACTCGCCCGCGAGGCGGGGCTGCACCTGGCGGACAAGGCGGACAGCCAAGAGATCTGCTTCATCCCCGGCGGCGACTACCGCGACTTCCTGCGCCGCCACGTCGAGCCGCGCCCCGGTGTCCTCGTCGACACGGCGGGGCGCACGCTGGGCGAGCACGAAGGCGTGGAGTTCTTCACCATCGGGCAGCGGCGCGGCCTAGGCGTCGCCACAGGCGAGCGCCTGTTCGTTACGGAGGTCGAGCCGGAGACGGGGCGCGTAGTGCTGGGCAGCGCGGACGACCTGGCGAAGCAGGGCGCGCGTGTGGGCCGCGTCAACTGGGTGAAGGGACATGCCCCCGGCGGCGCCGTCCGTGCGGCAGTCAAGATTCGCTACAACGGGCGCGCGCTGCCCGCGACGCTGGAGCCGTCGTCCGACGGCCGCGCCATCGCGTGGTTCGACGAACCGCAGCGCGCCGTTACGCCGGGGCAGGCGGCGGTCTTCTACGACGGCGGCGAGGTGCTCGGCGGCGGCTTCATCGATGGCGCAGCGGAGCGTTAGCGCGGCTACGACGGCGCCGTCGCAAACGCGCGAACGCTCCCTCTGGGCGCAAGGATTCCGCCGCGTGGCCGGCGTGGACGAGGCGGGGCGCGGGCCGCTGGCCGGGCCGGTGGTCGCCGGGGCGGCGACGCTGCCCGACCTGGCGGGCGCGGACATCGAGGGGCTGCATCTCATCCGCGATTCCAAGACGCTGACGCCCGCGCAGCGCGAACGGGCGGCTGAGGTCGTGCGGGCAATCGCGCTCGACATAGCAGTGGGCGAGGCGTCTGCCCACGAGATCGACGCGATGGGCATCCTGCCCGCGACGCGGTTGGCGATGCGGCGCGCGCTCGACGGCCTCGCCGTCCCGCCCGACTACCTGCTGGTGGACGGGACGGGCGTCCTTGATTGGCGCGGGCGGCCTTGCCAGGCCGTCGTGAAGGGCGACCGCCTCTGCGCGGCCATCGCGGCGGCCTCCGTCGCGGCCAAAATGCACCGCGACGCGCTGATGCGCGAACTGGACGCGCGCTACCCCGGCTACGGCCTTGCACAGCACAAGGGCTACGCCTCGCCCGCCCACCTAGCCGCCATCACCCGTTACGGGCCAAGCCCCGTCCACCGGCGGAGTTTCTCGCCGATGCGCGCGGAGTTGTTGCCCGCCACGCCGCCAACTCCCCGCGCGCAGTTGGGGGCGCAGGGAGAGGAGATTGCGGCAGCGCACCTGGCGCGGGCGGGGCTGCGCGTGGTGGCGCGCAACTTCCGCACGCGGCGCGGCGAGGTGGACATCGTGGCGCAGGACGGGGAGACGCTGGTCTTCGTGGAGGTGCGGACGCGGCGGACAGCGTCGTTCGGCTCGCCGGAGGAGTCGGTTACGGCGCGCAAACGGCGGCGTATCGTCCTAGCGGCGCAGCAGTACCTCCAAGAGCACGGCCTGGAGGCGCGCCCGTGGCGCGTGGACGTGGCGGCGGTGGTTCTGCGGGCGGGCGCGCCGGAGGTGCGCCACTACCCCAACGTGGAGATCAGCGAGCCGGAGGCGTAGTAAGCGCGGCGAAAAGGCGCGCCCGCCCTACTCGATCCGCCAGGCGTGCTCCACCTGAAACACCCCGTGGCGGTGGCCCTGCATCGACTTGCCCGTGCCGTAGAAATCGCCGTCCGCCACGTCGATGTGCCCCGCGTCTATCTGATCCGCCGTGTGCCCCTGCACTCCCGCCCACAACGTAACCGTGTAGTGGTCAGCCAGCAACGGCAAGCGCGGCGCCTCCACGATGATCCTGCCGCGCTCCGGCGCTCGCTCGAAGCGCTGCCCCGTCGCCTCCGTCCAGAAGGTGAGCACCACGTGGCCCAAGGAGTTCGTCAACTGAAACCGCGCCGTAACGTCCCGCACGCCCGGCTCCGCCGCGTACTCCGCCACCAGCCGCACGCTATCTCCCGACATCACCGACGGCGCGGGCGCGCCGTCCGCGCCCTCCACCCGGAACGCCGTGAACCGCAGCCGACCCGTCCCCTCCCTGTCGCGCCGCTCCGCCAGGTCGCCGCCCGCGCCCGCCTCGCTCGCCGCCAGGTAGCGGCGCACCACCTCCTCCGTCTCCCCGATGGCGGCGACGCTCCCCTGGTCGAGCCACACCGTGCGCGGGCACAAGCCCGTAACCGCGGCCAGATTGTGGCTCACTAGCAGCACCGTGCGTCCCTCGGCGGACACGTCCTGCACCTTGCCGAGGCACTTGCGCTGGAACTCCGCGTCGCCCACGGCCAGCACCTCGTCCACGACCAGAATGTCCGGCTCCAAGTGCGCGGCGACCGAGAAGGCGAGGCGCAGGAACATGCCGCTGGAGTAGTGCTTGACCGGAGTGTCGAGAAAGCGCTCCACGCCGGAGAACTCGACGATCTCGTCGAAGCGGCGGTTGATGTCAGCGCGGCGCATGCCCAGGATTGCGCCGTTCAGGTACACGTTCTCCCGCCCGGTCAACTCGAGGTGAAAGCCCGTGCCCACCTCCAGCAGCGCCCCCAGCACGCCCCGCACCTCCGCGTAGCCCCGCGTCGGCTCCGTGATGCGCGCGATCAGCTTGAGCAACGTGCTCTTGCCCGCGCCGTTGCGCCCGATCAGCCCCAGCACCTCCCCTTGCGCCACGTCGAACGTAACGTCGTTCACCGCCCACACATGGCCCTCGTCCGCCTCGCGCGCTAGTTCGTTCCGGCGGAAGGGAGCCGTAACCGCGCGGTTCAGCACGCCGCGCAGCGTGCGGTAAGGCGCGCGCTCGCCGATGCGGTAGCGCTTGCTCAGTCCCTCCATCCGGATCGCGGGCGCGCTCATCAGCGCCCCCCCGATCCGACCGCGTCCACGAACGTGCGCTCGCGCCACGTAAAGAAGAGCATGCCCGACAGGAATATGGCCGCCGCCACCGCGACCGAGACGGCCAGCGAGGCGTCCGGCCCCGAGCCGCTTCCCAGCACCGCCCACCGGAAGCCCTCCACTACTCCCACCAGCGGATTGAGCGCGTACACCAACTGCCACCTGTCCGGCACCAGACTCGCCGGGTACACCACCGGCGTTGCGAACAGCCACACCTGCGTCAGGAAAGGCACTACGTACCGAACGTCGCGGAACTCGAGGTACAGCGCCGACAGCCAGTAGCCCACCCCTAGCACCGTCATCAGCATCAGCGCCAGGAAGCAGGGCAGCCAGACGATGTTCGCCGACGGCGCAACCCCGTTCACCCCCATCACCACCCCCGCCAACGCAGCCGTCGCCGCGAAGTCCGCCAGCGCGGCCGCCACCACCGAGGTCGGCACGATGATTCGCGGGAAGTAGACCCGCGTAATCAGGCGCTGGTCGGCCAGCAGACTCCCCGACGAGTCGGCCAGCGTGCGCGTGAACAACTGCCACGGCGCGAGGCCCACCACCGCGAACACCGCGTAGGGCAGCCCTTCCGACGGCACGTCGGCCAAACGCCCGAACACCACGCTGAACACGATGAGCGTCAGCAGCGGTTGAGCCACGACCCAAGCGACGCCGATGACCGTCTGCTTGTAGCGCACCCTCAGGTCGCGCAATATCAGGAAGTAGAGCAGGTCGCGGCTCCGCCACACCTCGCGCACGTTGGGCAACCCAACGCCGCTGGTGCGGGCGATGCGGATGACGGCCGGGCCGCCTTGACGCGCGCTCACAGCAGCGTCTTCATCCCCGCTTCGAGGTCCATCCGCGGCTCCCAACCCAACTCGCTCCGTATCCGCGAGACGTCGCCCCAGGCGTCCCGCGCCTCCCCTTTGCGCTCGGCGACGTAGACGCGCGGGCCGCCGACCAGGTCGGCGATGCGGTTCACGCTCGCGGGCTGGCCGTACGCCACGTTGTAGACGCGCCCTGCCGCGTCGGAGAGCGCCGCGCTCAAGTTCGCACGCGCCACGTCCTCCGCGTGCACATAGTCCCGCGTCTGCTCCCCGTCGCCCGTGATGGTCAGCGCCTGCCCCGTCTTGCGCAGGTGCGCGAACACCCCGACGACGGAGCTGTAGGCGTTGTGGCGGTCGTCGGGATTGTAGGAGCCGGGGCCATACACGTTGAAGTACCGCAGCGACACGACGGGGATGCCGTTCCGCGCGCCCAGGATGAGTGCGTACTGCTCCGCCGCGTACTTCTGCAAGGCGTAGGGGTTCAGCAGGTCGATGGGCGCGTCCTCCGGCGTAGGCAGCATGCGCGTGTTTCCGTAGCACGACGCGGACGACGAAACGACCATCTTCTTGAGGCCCGCGCCCTTCGCCGCTTCCAAGCACGTCAGCGTGCCCACGACGTTCACTCGCTCGTGGGCGATGGGATCGTCGAAAGAGGGTTGGATGCGCGGCAGCGCCGCCGTGTGGAACATGTACTCCGCGCCCTCTAGCGCCGCCCGCGCCGCCTCCGTGTCCGTAACCGAGCCCTGAAGGAACCTCACGCCGTCCGGTATGCGCTCGCGCCGCCCCGTCGAAAGGTCGTCAAGCACGCTAACGTCCCAACCCTCGCGCAGCAGCAAATCGACGATATGGGAGCCGATGAACCCCGCCCCCCCGGTGACCAACGCTCGCGTCACACTCGCTCCCGAACCCGTCTCCGTCTTTCCTCCAAAACCTGACCTCGCCGAGGCGGACTATTGCGTAACCGACCCCTACTCACCGTCGCCCCTGCCTTCCTTTCCATCGTTCCCTCTCTCCCTCTGTCATTCCCGCGAAGGCGGGAACCTCGACGCGTGGCGCCCCGCATGCACAAGACCTGCCCCGACGCGTGCCGATTCTACCACCGCGCCGAAACCCTTGAGGCGCCTGAGCGTCGCCCGTATACTCTTCTCCCTATACGTATACTGCAAAGCGAGACGCCAAGCCGCTATGAAACAGAAACTCACCATCACCGTAGAGGCTGGTCTGCTTCCCGCCGCCAAGCGCTACGCCCGCTCTCGCGGCGTGTCGCTCTCCTCATTGGTGGAGCAGTCGCTCAGGGACATGGCGGGAGAGAGCGCTCCCTCGTTCAGCTCGCAGTGGCGAGGCAAATTCCGGGCGGCGGAGCATGACGCCCCCCGCTACGGCGCGTTGGCCCGGAAGTACCTATCGTGATTCTGTTAGACGCCGACGTGCTCATCGACGTAGCCCTCGATAGGCGTCCGCACTCGGACGCGGCCTCTGATCTGCTAGACCTAGTCGAACAAGGCGTAGAGCGCGCATCCGTTGCGTGGCACTCCCTATCGAACCTCTACTACATCGTGAGGCCGGCGCGCGGCGGGAGGAGCGCCCGCGATTTCATCGCGGAGCTGACCCGCTTCGTGGCCGTCGCCCCGGCCGGGACGGAGGCTATGCGCTATGCAGTGACGCTGCCCCTGACGGACTTCGAGGACGCCATGCAGGTGGCCGCCGCCCGCGCCTGCGGCGCGCGGAGCATCGTCACCAGGAACGCCGGGGACTACCAGCGCTCCCCCATCCCTGCCTTGACGCCAAGCGAAGCGCTCCGAGACCTGTCCTAGCAGCACCCCCGCCTCCTACGCCGCCTCGCCGCCTCCCGCGCGCGCTTGCAGCGTCCGCAGCGGCTCCATCAGCGCCACGGGGAGCAGCGCCGCGAGCGCCACCCCCTCCATTATCCAGATCGCAGCGGTGTAATCGCCCAGCGCGTCGAACATCGCCCCCATCAGGATTGGGCCGACCACCCCCGCCGCGATGCTCGTCCCCTGCAAGACGCCGATGACGCTGCCCAACGAACGGTTGCCAAAGATCAACGCCCCCAGCGCCCCGCGCATCGGAATCGTCGCCCCGAACGCCACTCCGAACAGAACGGTGAAGGGTAGCGACTCCCACATCGAGTCAACCCCCGCTACCTGCAGGTACACGAACGCCAGCGCCATCGTCAGCGCCACCGCCATCAACACCAGCCGGTAGCCCACCTTGTCCAGCAGCCAACCCGTCCCTGTCCTGCCGACGCCGCTCGCGAAAACGACGATAACCACCGTAACCGCCGCCGCCGCCGCGCTGAATCCCCGGTCGTTCACGAAATAGGGAATCTGGTGCAGCTGAAAGCCGCTGTTCACGATGAACATTGCCCCCAGATAGAACGACAACAGCCAGAACGCCCGGCTCCGCAGCACCTGCCGCAGCGTCAGCCCTTTCTCTGCGCTCCGCGCCGCCGCCCGCAACTGCGCGGGTGTGCGGCTCGCCCCCGCCCCGGCCTGCGGCGCGTCGCCGTCCGGCAGCATCCCGTACGCCTCGGGCCTGTCCCGCGCCACCAGGCCGAGCGCCGTAACCACGATCAGCACCACCACGCCGTAGCCGATGAGGATCGGGCGCCAGCCGAACGCCGCGATCAATGCCGTGTTCGCCACCACCATCGGCCCCGCGAAGAGCGGCCCGTTCACCGCCAGACCGATGGCCAGCCCTCGCTTGCGCCGGAACCACCGCGCTATCAGCGTCGGCCACGTGACCCCGTGCCCCACCGCCGACGCGCCGAACGAGATGAGCAGGAAGAAGAAGTAGAAGGTCGCCAGGCTGTTCACCAGCCCCAGGCCGATCAGCCCGACCCCGCACACGACCGCGCCCGCCACGATGAGCTTACGCGGACTGAACCTGTCCACGAGCAACCCCACCGCCGGCCCCAGCACCCCCGTCTCCACCTGACGCAGCGACGCGGCGGCAGAGATGGCGGAGCGCCCCCACCCGAAGTGGCTCTCGATAGGCAGGAAGAAGGCGCTGAATCCCTGGAAATAGGCGGCGGACAGGATAGCGTTGGCCGCCATGCTGGAGCCGACGATGTACCAGCCGTAGAAGAAGCGCGGGCGTGTCCGCCCCGCCCCGCTCACTCCTCCTCCGCGTCCGCGATCGCCTGGAGCGCCGCGCGCGCCTTCGCCAGCGACTCCTGCCGCTCCGCCTCCGGGTCGCTGTCGTACACCACGCCTCCGCCCGCCTGGACGTAGGCCACGCCGTCCTTGACGACCATCGTGCGGATGCCGATGGCCGTGTCCATATTGCCGTCGAACGAGAAGTAGCCCACCGCCCCCGCGTACGGACCGCGCCGCTCCCTCTCCAACTCCGCGATGATCTCCATCGCGCGTATCTTCGGCGCGCCCGACACCGTGCCCGCCGGGAAGCACGACCGCAGCGCGTCATAGGCCGTCATCCCCTCCGCCAGCTCCCCCGTAACGTGCGACACCAGGTGCATCACGTGCGAATAGCGCTCCACGTCCATCATCTGCGTCGCCCGCACCGTGCCGGGCAGGGCGACGCGCCCCACGTCATTGCGGCCAAGGTCGAGCAGCATCACGTGCTCCGCGCGCTCCTTCTCGTCCTGGCGCAATTCCGCCTCCAACCGCGCGTCCGCCGCCTCGTCCACCCCGCGCGGGCGCGTCCCCGCGATGGGGTGCGTGTCTATGCGCCCCTCCTCCACCCGCACCAGCATCTCCGGCGAAGCCCCCACGATGGCGAATCCGTCGAGGTCGAGGTAGTACATATAGGGCGAGGGGTTCACCCGCCGCAGCGAGCGGTACAGCTCGAAGGGCGCCGCCGGGGTGGGCCGCGCCAGCCGCTGCGACGGCACCACCTGAATGATGTCGCCCGCCTCGATGTAGGCGCGGGCGCGCTCCACCATCTCGTGATACTCCTTCGCCGACTTGTTGGAGGCCGCCTCCCGTCCTGCGCTCCTTGCGCTGAGCGCGGGCGGCGCAAGCGGCCGCGCCAACCGCTCCGCCAGCGCGTCCACTCGCGCAGTAGCGGCGCGATAGGCGGTGTCCACGTCGCCGTCGATGTGCGCGTGGCTCACCACCTGGATCTTGTGGCGCACGTGATCGAACACCAACAGCGTGTCCACGAACAGGAAGACCGCCTCCGGCACGCCGACCGGATCGGCGGGCGGCTGAGGGACGCGCGGCTCGAAGTAGTGGGCGCACTCGAAGGCGAGGTAGCCCACCGCGCCGCCTATGAACCGCGGTAGGCCGCGAACCGCCACAGGCGTGAAGCGCCCCAACTCCGCCTGCACGTGCGACAGCGGGTCGCCAGCGCCGCCCGGCTGGCCGGGCCCGGTGCGGACGACTCGGTAGGGCTCGGCGCCCATAAAGGAAAAACGGCCCAGGCGCTCGCCGCCCTCCACCGACTCGAGCAGAAAGGAGCAGCTGCCTCGCGCGATCTTCAAGTACGCCGACACCGGCGTCTCCAGGTCGGCGCGCAACTCACGGTAGACAGGCACGAGGTTGCCCTGGCGCGCGAGCACCCTGAACTCCTCCAACGTTGGCGTATGCCGGGCCATTGCGGCGCCCTCTAAAGGGGCGGGGCTTCCGCCGCCCCGCCGTAGCGCTCGTAGTGGGCGATCTCGCCGAGGGGCTTGCGGGGGCGGCCCGCGCCTACGCGCGCCGGGTCGGGCGGATAGCCGAAGGCCACGGCGTGGAGCGCTTGGAGGCCGTTGGGGAGACCCAGCACCAGACGCGAGCACTCCGTATCGTGAGTGGTTACGGGGCAGGAAGCGACGCCCTCTGCCCAGGCGGCCACCATCATGTTCTGGGCGGCGCGGCCCGCGTCGAAGAGCGTGTGCTCTTTGGGCATGGCGATGGCGACCACCCAGGCGGCTTCGGGCACGTGGCGCATAAAGCCGCCGCAGGCCGACAGCGCCTCCTTCTGCTCCGCCGTCTCGATGGCGATGAAGCGGTAAGGCTGGCGATTGGTGGACGACCCCGCCATGCGGCCAGCCTGGAGGATACGCCGCTTCACGCCCTCGTCGAGCGGCCTGTCGAGGTAGACGCGAGAGTCGCGCTTCGTGCGGATGGCAGTGTAGGCGTCCACGCGCGCCTCAGCTGGCTTGGGTCTTCTGGTGCGGGCCGACGTAGCCGACGACGACCTTCTCCAGGTCGGCATCCCACGCGAAGGCGACGCGAATCATCCACTGCGGGTTCCCACGCGTCCCGTTGCCGATGTGCGCGTCCAGCAGATAGGTCTTGCCGTTCACCGTCGTCTCGTACTCCTTGGTGAACATCCCCTTCGCCGTGTCCGACTGCTTGCCCCGGTATGTCCAGCCGTTGCACGCCTCCTTCAACCGCAAGTCCCAATCGGGATTCTTGCCCAGAGGCGTCGTCCGCAGATAGTGGTACTCCGTGCCCAGCCACTTGAGCGCGTCGTACACCTCTTGCGGCTGCCTGTACGCCTGGTCGGGCCTCGAGGCGGAGTTGAGTTCGATGATGAGCGTGTGAGGGAACATCATTCGAGCGGCCTCGATGGCGTCGGTCACGTTCCCGATGGGAGGCGGCTCGATTCCCTCCTCCTCCGCGCGCTGCAAACTGGCGAGGCGCCACGTCTCCGCCAACTGCTTGCTCTCGCGCAGTTCGTTCCTGAGCCGGCTGTTCGTCTCACTCTCCTCTTCCTTCTCCGCGCGGAGCTTGTCGTTGGCGTATTGCCGCGCATCGAGGTCCTCTTGCAGGCGGCGGTTGTCTTCTTCCAGCTTGGCCTTCTCGGCGGCGAGAGCGTCGCGCGCGGCGGCAAGGCCTACCTTCTCCTCTTCGAGGCGTTGGAGTTCCGCCGACGGCTCAGGCTCCGGGGCTCGTTCCTCTGGCACGGCGGGCTCGTCAGCCGCCTGTTCCGCCTTGGCCACAAGCGCTCGCCACTCGGAAACGAGGCGGGCGGCGTCATCGGCGCGAGGGAAGCGCACCTCCGCGCGCTGGCGTTCCTCGCTTATCGTCGGAGCGGGAACGCGCACCTCGGCGAAGGCAGCCAGCGCCGCGCCCAACTCCTCCAAGACTCGCTTGCCCTCCGGGGCGAGGTCGAGCTGGCCGGCTACGCCCGCACCCTCCGGAAGGGGCGAGGCCTCTAGGTAGTCCAGCTCATCGCCGAATTCCTTGACGATCCGCTCCATCTCGCCGGAGATCGCCGTCTCCAAGGCTTCGCTGCGTGAGCGCTCCCGCTCGGCAGCCAACCCGACCGCCCTCGCCGCGAAGGCGGGAACGTCCGCCCACTCCGGCGCCTCCGTCGGCAGGTCCTCGAGGCGGTCGAGCCATTCGGCGAGGAAGCCGGAGAGAGCGGGGCGGTCGAAGGGGAAGCGTCCCGAAAGGTAGCTGATCATCAACAGCGCGTGGTCGGCGCTGAATTCGGCGTCCGCGTGCTCCTCGACCAGGCGCTCCGCCTCCGCGCGTGCCTCGGCCACCGGCCGGAGCTCGTCGAACTGCTCCCGCTTGGGGCCAAGGACGGAGAGGCCGTCGCTCTCGAGGCGGCGGGCGGCTGCCTGAGCGAGCTTGGGCTGCGATTCCCTCCAAAGCTCGAGGACGGCGCTGGCCAGCCGGTGGTTCTCGTCCTTGACCATCTCCAGGCAGACCGCGTCCGTGAGCCTAGCAACAGGAGCAAGCGCGGCTTTCCTGAATCCGTCCAGCACGATGCCCGATTTGTCGATGGCCGCGTTGGCGGCGTCGCGGGCGCCCTGGCTGGCGCGGCTCCGGTGCTTTAGAGCGGCCTCGACCGCATCATGGGCCGAGTCGAACTCGATGCAACCAAAGATGAACCCCATGCCGGGCAAGGGGGCATCATCGCGTCTAGTAGCGCTATCTTGATTCGTCGTCATGGTGGGAGCCTCCTCGTGAGTTGGTGTGCCTTGCCGCTAGTATAGCGGATGGGGAGCGCGGTCACAGATGGGCGGCGCGGCCTACGGGCGAACGGGCAGAGGCAGTGCTACGCCGCCGAGGCGGGAGCGGGCCATGCGCAGGTAATTGGCGGTGGCGGCGCGCCCCACGGCCTCGGAGGAGAGGCGCTTGACCTCGGCGAGCTTGGCGGCCACCTGAGGGAGGTTCCACGGCTCCGTCCAACGCTCGCGCCTCTTCTTGAAGGGCTGAGGGTAGGAGTCGGTCTCGATGACAACGCGGTCGAGGGGAACCTGCGCCGCGACCGCCTGCAGCTCCGGGGAGCGCAGCAGCGTCTTGGCGAAGGACAGGTGAAAGCCCAGGTCGATGACGGCGTCGGCGAGGTTGAGGTCGCCGCCGAAGTAGTGCCACGCGCCGCCCACCTCGTCTGCCCCTTCCTCGCGCAGCACGCGGAGCACCTCGGCGTCGGCGCCGCGCGAGTGCACGACGAGCGGGAGGGCGAATTCACGCGCGAGGCGCGCCTGCATGCGGAAGGCGCGCTCTTGCAGTTCCGCGGGGGGCGACGTAGGGAGCGCGTCGAGGCCCGTCTCGCTCCAGACGGCGACGGAGGGATGCCCGGCAAGGCGGCGGAGTTCGGCCTCGACGGCGGCGTCCACGACGGGCGGGAGGTCGGTGGGGTGGATGCCGACGCCCGCGCGGACGATAGGGTGCGATTCCGCTAATACCTGTATGCGGCGGGTAGAGGCTATGGAGACGCCCGCTGCTATGATGAGGCCGATGCCCGCTGCGCTGGCCCGTTCGAGCACTCCCTCGATTTCCGCGCTTTCGTACTGGTCTACGTGCGTGTGGCCGTCGATAAGCGGAACGGCGGACACGAGCATCCCTGCGCCGATGGCCTGCTCCATGCAGGCCATTGTAGCGAATGCTCGCCGATGGAGCGGCGCTTGTCTATCCATGGCCGTCTGGAAAAGTTCATCGCTAGCGGATTATTCCGCCGGCTCCAACTCGTCCTCAGCATCGTCGTGGGCGGTGGGCTGGCGTGGCTGGTTACGCGCAGCCTGAACTGGTCGGAGGTCGCCGCCACTATCCGCGGCTTCCCCGGCCGCCTCGAGCACGTGCTCCTAGCCATCGTTCCACTGCTGATGAGCGGGGCGCTGCGCGCTGCGCGCTGGCGCGTGCTCATGCCCGGCGAACGCGCCTCCTTCTGGCAGGTCTACGTAACGCAGAACACAGGCATCGGCATCAACAACCTGCTGCCCATCCGCATGATGAGCGAGCCGGTGCAGCTGATTCTCATCACTCGCCGCTACAAGACTCCCTTCTCGACGGCCCTGACGTCGCTCGTGGCGGGCAATGTGATGGACATCTTCGCCACCGTGCTGCTGCTGGGGCTGGGCCTGGCGTTCGTCAGCTCCCTGCGAGGGGCGAGCATCCAGTTGGCCGGATTCGTGATTCTTGCGGTGGTCACCATCGTAGTGCTGGTGGTGGCGGCCAGGGGCCTGAGGGGTATCCCCGTCGCCCGCGACGCGCGCTTCTTCCGGCAGATATCGACCGCCGTAGGAGTGCTGCGCGAACATCCACTGCGCCTGGCCGCGTCCTTCGCCGCGACCACGCTGTCGTGGGGGCTGATGGGAATGGCGGGTTGGCTGCTGGCGCAGAGCGTGGGGTTCGATGTGAACGCGCTGACGATGGCCGTGGTGCTGGTGGCGGCGGCCTTCTTCACCTCCGCTGCGCCATCCCTGCCCGCAGGCGTGGGCGCCTATCACTGGGCGGTGGTCTACACGTTGGGGCTGCTGGGCGTCGGGCAGGAGCAGGCGACCACCTTCGCCTTTATCATGCACCTGCTGGTGTTCGCGCCGCCGACGGCTATCGCGCTCTATATGCTCTCGCGCGTCGGAGCGGGAATGCTGTTGAAGCGAAACGGCCTGGCGGAAACGGAGATGGAACGGAACGAGCGGACGGCAAGCGTGAACGGCTCCGGCTCGCAGCCCGCGCCGGTGGGCGTAGAGACGCCGGCGCAACCGGGCGCAGAGCGGCGCTTCACGGACGACCGCCGCGTCTAGCAGCGTGCGCACGTTCGCATCGGCGCTCGCACTTGCGGCGGCGTGCTTGCTCGCCGGAGCATGCGCCGCGCCCACTCCCACTCCCGAACCCACGCCGGCGCCCACCTCCGCGCCCACCCCAACCGCCCATATCGAGCCGCCCGCCGAGGGCGCGCTGCGCGTGGCGGCGGTAGGCGCCGCGCCCCACCGCGACCTCCACCGCCTCGTCTCCGAGTGGGCCACGCTCTTCGGGCCGGGGTTGGCGTACAGCCGCCTGCTGCGGTTCGAGGCGGTACCCGGAACGGCCCAGCCCGGCATGCGCGTTGCATGCGACCTGTGCGAGGCGTGGCGCGTCTCCCCGAACGGCCTGACCTACGAGTTCGACCTGCACCCGGACGCTGCGTGGGCGCTGGCGGACGGCGCCCTCACGCGGGGGGTTACGGCGCAAGACGTCGCCTTCAGCCTCGAACGCCTGCGCACCCCGGGACTGCCGCACGCGTGGCTGCTCGCGGCAGTGGAGGACATCGAGGTGACAGGCGACGCTACGGTGCGCTTGCGCCTGCGCTATCCCGACGCCGACCTGCCCCAGAAGCTCGCCAGCCCCTACGCCGTCGTTATGGCGCCGGAGGCCGTGGGCGCGGATCTGCGAACGGGGCCGGTAACCGGCTCTGGCCCGTGGCTGTTCGACCAAGGAGCGTCGGGGCAGGTTTGGCTCACCGCGCGGGAGGATTACCACCGCCCTGGCGAGCCGTCGGTCAGCGCATTGGAGGTTGTGCCGGTGCGCGACTTCGCCACGGGCGCGGCCTTCCTCAAAACGGGCCAGGTCGACGCGGCGCAGGTGAGCGAGCGCAAGTGGGCGGAACTCGCGGATGGAGAATTCCGCTCCATCGTCGTGCGGCGGCAAGGGTTCGGCGTCGCGTTCGGCGTGAACGTGCGCGACGGCGCCCTGGCGGACGCGGCCGTTCGGCGTGCGCTCTTCGCCGCGCTCGACCCATGGGCGGCGCTGGGCGCGCTTGATCAGCCCGCATGGGTGGGCGTCGGCGTGCCCGTCGTCGAGCCCGCTTGGCTGATCTCCGACGAAGACCTGCGACGCGTCTTCCGGGGCGAGCAAGCAGGGGCGCGCGCAGCGGCGCTGACCCTCACCATCGCCAACTTCGGCGAGGGCTACGCGGCGCACGGCGAGGCGCTGGCGGCGCAACTGCGCGACGCGGGCTTCGACGTGACGGTCGAAGTCGTGAGCCGCTCCGCCTACTTCAAGCGCGTGTGGGAAGAGCGCGACTTCGAGGCGTTCGTCGGCCCCCTCCCGCCCGTAACAACCACCGGCTCCTTCCTGTTCGGCCTAGCCCATAGCGATGGCGCGCAGAACGTGTTCGGCCACCAAGACGCCGCGCTCGACGCGCTGATCGAGGCGCAGGCGGCGGAGCCGGACGAGGCCCGGCGTGGCGACCTCGTGCGCGAGGCGCAGCAGCGCATCCTCGACGACGCCTTCCTCTTTATGCCCGCCGTCGCCGCCGAACGGTGGGCCTACCGCCCCGGCGTGGAGGACTTCGCGCCCGCTATGCCCGCAGGCGCGGGCGACTTCTGGCGCTACGTCCGCGTGGAGGAGACAGACGAGTGAGCGCGCCTCTGAGCGTCGACGTGCGCGAGGTGGACGCCCGCGCCTGGCCCGACCTCGAGCGCCTGTTCGAGGCGCGCGGCGGCCCCAAGTGGTGTTGGTGCTCCGTCTTCCGCAGAGACGCGGCAGGCCGCAGGCCGAAAGACAGGGCCGCGCAGAAGGCGCTGCTGGAGGGTATGGCGCGCCGAGGCGTCCCCATCGGCCTCCTCGCCTACCACGACGGCGAACCCGTCGCCTGGTGCTCCGTCGCCCCTCGCGAGACCTTTGCCCCTCTCGGAGGCATCGACGACCCGGGCGAGCCGCCCGGCGCCGTCTGGTCGATCACCTGCTTCTACGTCCGTAGCGCCTACACGCGCCAAGGCGTGATGCGCGCGCTCATCGACGACGCTGTCGCCTACGCCGCCAGCAACGGCGCGCAGACCGTTGAGGCCTACCCCGTCCCGCCCGACGCCCCCAGCTACCGCTTTATGGGCTTCACGCCCGTCTTCGGCCAAGCCGGCTTCACCGAAGTAGCCCGCGCAGGCAAACGCCGCATCGTCATGCGCCGCCGGGTGTAGCCCCCCGCGTTGACGCTGCCCCGCCGCCCGCATACACTAATCCTGCGCGCCCGGCGCAGGGCGACGCGAATCGACAGGGCCACAGACGCGCCCTCACGGAGGCAACCATGGCGAAGCCCTTTGCCGTAACAGACAGCGACTTCCAAGGCCGGGTGCTCGAGGCGTCCCAGCCCGTGCTGGTCGACTTCTGGGCCGACTGGTGCGGGCCGTGCAAGATGATTGCCCCCGTCATCGAGGAACTCTCCGAGGAGTACGACGGGAAGATCTCCTTCGCCAAGGTGGACGTCGACGCCAACCCCAAGACCGCCATGGACTTCGGCATCCGCAGCATCCCCACCCTCCTCGTCATCAAGGACGGCAAGGTCGCCGACCAGGTCGTCGGCGCAGTGCCGAAGACCGTGCTGAAGAAGACGCTCGACCAGGCGCTCAGCGGCTAAGGGCGGAGCGCCCCCCGTCGGAGAGTCGATGATGAACGGCGCCCCGGCCCTTCCCGCCGGGGCGTCGCCGCGTTTACGGGAGTGGATAGGTCCCGGTGGGCCTCCCGGTCTTCAAAACCGTTGCCGGGCCAGATTCCTGGTTCGGGGTGGGTTCGACTCCCACGCACTCCCGCCACCCCCTATCCCACCGCTCCCACCAACTCCGCCGCCTTGCGTTGGAATGCAGCCAGCGCCTCCAACGCCTCCAGGAGCGTTTGACCCCACGGCGCTCCCGACGCGCCCCCACCCAGCAGGCGTATCTGCTGATGGCCCACGTTCGCTCCGTTGCCCAGCGCCCGCTCCAACGCGAGGCGCGCGCCGCCCACCGGGTGGGGCAACTTCAGCGTGACCTCGCCGTTGCGCCGCGTAACCGCCTCCACCCCCGCCTGGCGCGCCAGCACCGACACGCGCAGGCCGAACAGCAGGTTGTGCACCTCGTCCGGCAAGCGGCGGCCAAAGCGGTCGCGCAACTCCTGCGCCGCGTCGTCCACGTCGGCGACCGTGCGCGCCCTGGCCATGCGCTGGTAGACCGCCATACGGGCGGGCAGGTGCTCGATGAGCGCGTCGGGGATGGCGGCGGGAATATCGAGGTCGACGACGGGGTCGGCGGACGAAGCGGGCGCAGCCTCGCCACCCGCCTCGCGGCGCAGGTCTTGCACCGCCTCCGCGAGCAGGCGCGTATAGAGGTCGAAGCCGACGGCGTGGACGTGGCCGCTCTGCTCCGCGCCGAGGATGTTGCCCGCGCCGCGTATCTCGAGGTCGCGCATAGCGATGCGGAACCCCGCGCCCAACTCCGTCGCCGCCGCCACCGTCTGCAGGCGGCGCTGCGCGGTCTCCGTCAGGCGGCGGCCGGGCTGCACCAGCAGGTAGGCGTAGCCGCGCTGGGCGCGCCGACCGATGCGCCCGCGCAATTGGTACAACTGGGCGAGGCCGAAGCGGTCGGCGCGGTCGACGATGAGCGTGTTCACCGTCGGGATGTCGAGGCCCGATTCGATGATGGTGGTGCAGACCAGCACGTCCGCCTCCCCCTCGCCGAAGCGCTCCATCGCGTCGGCGAGGCGGTCCTCGTGCATCTGTCCGTGACCGACGATCACCCGCGCCTCCGGAACCAGTTCGGCCACGCGCCCGGCGGCAAGGTCGATCGTGTTGACGCGGTTGTGGAGGTAGTAGACCTGGCCGCCCCGGTCGAGTTCGCGGCGGATGGCGTCGCGCACCAGGTCGTCGGACGCCTCCGCCAGGTAAGTCTTGATGGGGATGCGCTCCTCCGGAGCGGTCTCGATGTTCGACACGTCGCGCACCCCGGCCAGCGCCATGTGAAGCGTGCGCGGAATCGGTGTGGCGGTCATCGTCAGGATGTCCACCTCGCTGCGCATCTCCTTCAGCCGCTCCTTGTGGTTGACGCCGAAACGGTGCTCCTCGTCCACGATGACCAACCCCAGATCCTGAAAGCCCACGTCCTTCTGGATAAGCCGGTGCGTCCCGATGACCACGTCCACCGCGCCCCGCTTAAGCGCCTCCACCACCTGCGCCTGCTCGGCGTGCGTGCGGAAACGGCTCAGCAGTTCGACGCGGATGGGGTAGGGCTCGAGCCGCTCGGAGAAGGTCTGATAGTGCTGCTGGGCGAGGACGGTGGTAGGGACGAGCACCGCCGCCTGCTTGCCGTCCATCACCGTCTTGAACGCCGCCCGCAGCGCCACCTCCGTCTTGCCGTAGCCCACGTCGCCGCACACCAGCCGGTCCATCGGCTTGAACGCCTCCATGTCCTCCTTCACGTCGATGATGGCCGCGTGCTGACCGGGCGTCTCCGTATAGGGAAATGCGTCCTCCATCTCGCGCTGCCAGGGCGTGTCGGGAGGGTATGCGTGGCCCGGCGCCGCCTCGCGGCGCGCGTGGATAGCCAGCAGATCGACGGCGAGGCGGCGGGTCGAATCGCGCGCGCGGGACACCGCGCGGCTCCACTCCTGCGTCCCCAGCCGCGTCAACGACGGCGGCGCGTCGCTCCCCCCCGCGTAGAGCGACACGCGGTCGAGGTGCTCCATCGGCACGTAGAGGCGATCGCCCTCCGCGTACTCCAGAACAAGGTACTCGCGCCCCGCGCCGCCATTCTCCATCGGGCGCGTGCCCGCAAACCGGGCGATGCCATGGTCCACGTGCGCCACCAACTGACCCGGCGACAACTCCTCCACCAGCAGATTGGCGGAGGGCGCCGTTCGGCGTCGCGGACGCGCCGCGCGGCGCTTCGCCGCGCCGAACAGGTCGGCGTCGCTCAGCAGCGCGAGCACGACGGGCGCGCCCTCCCCCGCACTCTCGCGCAGCCGCCAGCCCCCCGGCGCAGCGGCATGGATGACCTCCACGCGGCCGGGAACGGGAGGCTCCGTAACCTCGCGCGATTCGCGCGCCGCCACGTCCGCCTCGCGCAGCACCTCGTGCACGCGCTGCGAATGCTGCGTTACTACGGCGGCGGGCGGCGCTCCGCTTGCGCCTAACTCCTCCGCAAGGCAGTCTAGCGCGCCGTGGAACGAGAGCGGAGCATCGAAGGGCAGCGCGACCGCCCCATCCGCCTCCGCCGAGTGATAGCGCGTGAGCTCCAGTGCGGACATCCGCTCCAACTGCGCGCCGAGGGCGGGCCATTCGGCGTAGGAGAGCGGAAAGCCCGCTGGCAACTCGCCGCGCTCCTGCTTGTCCAAGCGCTGCTGGCTCGCCCCCGCCTCCCAGTGGGACGCCGCCTCGACCACCTCCCCAGGCTCATCGACCACGACCAGCGGCGCCGCGCCCTCAGGCAGTGCGGCGAGATGGTCGAACAGCGTATCGCTGTTGAAGAGGCCCGAGAAGAACGACGCGCTGTCGGTGGACAGCCCCGCCATCAACTGCGCGAGGTCGTCCTGCACGCGGTCTCGCTCCGCCGTCTTCATCGCGCCGTAGTCGAGCGAGCGCAGCGCCTCCGCAAGCGCCCCCTCCTCCGCGAACGCAGGCAGCGCCTCCCACGCGGGTAGCACGCGAACGTCCTCCACCTCTGCGGCGGAGCGCTGCGTCGCCGGGTCGAACCAGCGGATCGATTCGATCCGGTCGCCCCACAGGTCGAGGCGGGCGGGCGTCTCCATCCCCGGCGAGTAGACATCCACCACCCCGCCGCGCCGCGTGACCTGACCAGGCGCCTCGACGGACGGCGCGATTTCGTAGCCCATGCGCGTCCAGCGCTCCAGCGCCGCGCCCACCGCGAAGCGGTCGCCCGGCCGCAGCCTCTCCGTCAGGCGCGCCAGCAACTCGGCGCTCAACGTCTTCTGCATCACCGCCAGCGCCGAGGCGACGATGAGCGGCGGGCGCTCCGCATCGACGCTCTGGAGCGCCCCCAGCGCGCCGATGCGCAGGTGAAGCGTGGAGGGGTCGAGCGCGATGCGCTCGTAGGGCAGCGCGTCCGATTCGGAGAACTGATGGATAGGCGCGTCCTCGCCGCAGTACACCTCGAGGCGCTCAGCCCACGCGCGCGCGTCCTCCGAGCGCGGGCAGAGCAGCAGCACGGGGCGGCGCAGGTCGCGCCACAACGCCGCCGCAAGGTAAGGCTTGGCCGCGTCGAGCAGCGCCGCGCGCGGGCGGCCTCCGGCGCGGACGGCCTCCACCAACCCGCCGTAAGCGGACACGCGGCGCAGCGCCGGAAGCAATCCTTGCAGACTCATAAGCGGCAGCGGCCTGCGCAGCGCTCTCCGGCGCGGCAACCCCCAACGCCGAAATGGCCGCTGCGCAGCGGCCTATCCCCATCATAGCCGATAGCGCGCCAAGCAGCGCCCCGCCCCATTCCATCATCCCCGTAGGGGCGGCCTGCCGGTCGCCCTATTCCGCCCTCGCCCTATCCGCTCGCCCTGAGGGAACTCGAAGGGCGCCCCCTTTCCTTCGCTCTCGCCTTTACGCCGCCGTCCCCGTTTTTCTCCGTCGCTCCCACCCATCTTTCCGTCGCTCCCGCCCCCTTTCGTCGCTCCCGCGAAGGCGGGAGCCTCGACACGGCCAACCCCGTCACGCAAAGCGGCGCCCGGCGCACGTGGGGCAGGGCAGAGGGGGGATGCCGCATAATCTCTGCGCTCTCCGCGCCCCGACCGGGCGCACAGGAGCAAACCCACCGTATGGAGGCATCCCATGAAGCGACTCCTCGCCCTAGCCGCGCTGGCCCTGGCCCCTGCCCTGGCGGCGGGCTGCGCCGGATCGAACAACGCCGATAGGGAGGAGGCCGCCTCCGGCCACATGGCCGCCCAAGCCATGCTCACCGCCCACTACGTCGCGGCGGCGCGGCAGGCGGGCACGCCCGACGCCGAGATCAACGCCGTCCTAGCCCAGGTGGCGGACGCGACCATCATCTCCGAGTTCTGGATCACCGACGAGCAGGGCCACGTCGTCTACACCAACGTCCCCGGCACGGGGTTCGCCTTCCCCACCGACCCGAACGCGGACAGCCAAGCCGCCCCCTTCGCCGCGCTGCTCACTGCCCAATCGCGCCTCGTCGTCCAGGGCGTGAGGGCGCGCGAGCTGGACGGCAAGGAATTCAAGTACGTCGGCGCCGCGGGCGTCGACCAACCCCGCATCGTCCAGGTCGGCATCGCCGGAGACGCCCTGCGCTAGAGCCGCAGCGCCCCATCCGACGCTCCCCTTCCCCGTAGGGGTGACCTACCGGTCGCCCTCTTCCGCCCCCGCCCTATCCGCGCGCCCTGGCGAGGCCCCCCCCTATCCGTTCGCCCTGAGGGAACTCGAAGGGCGCCCCCTCCGTCGCTCCCGCCCCCTTTCGTCGCTCCCGCGTAGGCGGGAGCCTCGACGCGCCCAACCCCCGTTACGCAAAGAGGCGCCCGGCGCACGCAGGCAGCGGGGCGGAATACACGTGTCGTCGGAACGGATTTGGGGGTGCGGGGCGCCTCGCGTCGAGGTTCCTGCCTCCGCAGGAACGCCGGAGAAGGACGAACGCCGCTACGAGCCGCGCGCCGTGAGGTGGCTCACGTCGAAGTGCATCTTCTTAGCGAACGACTCCGACGCAGGCTCGTCGATCCCCCAACTGAACACCTTGGTAGGCTCGAGGATGAAGTACTCGCTGCCGTCCCATATCTTGCCGGTGGCGACCGCCTTGCCGCGAATCTCGACCCCGTGAATCGCGCCGTCCTCGTCCCGCGTGTCCCACACGCAGGCGATCCACGCGTTCCTGTCAATCAGCCTCCGCTTGTAGGAGATGTCGAACTCGTAGCCGCCCACCACGATGTTGTCCCCCTCCATCCGCGTGATCATCGGCACCACGTGCGGGCGGCCTCCGGGCGTGGACACGGCCAGCCGGTACAGCGGCGTGTTCTTGACGTATTCCAGTTCGCCGGGCGTCAGCATCATGCTCCTCCTTGACCGCGCAAGCCTAGCGTCAGAACACCAACTCGTCCAGCGTAACCTCGAACTCCAGCGTTACGGCGGCGCGGATGACGCGCAGCCTAACCGTGTCGCCCACGCGGTAGCGGTTGAGCATCAGACGGCGCAGGTCGGTGAACTTGGCGATGGTCGCGTCGTCTATCGCCACGATCACGTCGCCCTCCTCGATGCCCGCCGCCTGCGCCGGGCCGCCGTCCGCTAGGCCGAGCACGAGCACGCCCCTATCGACCGACAGGCCGCGTTCGGCGGCGACGATCGGGTCTACGTCGTCGATGCTGACGCCGATGCGCGGCCAGATGACCCGCCCGTCCTCGATGATGCGCCGCGCCACGGGTATCACCGTCGTCGCGGCGACGGCGAACCCGATGCCCTCCGCCTCCTGCCCGCTGGCCAGTTGGCCCCGGATGATGGCCGTATTGATGCCCAGCACCTGCCCGTCCAGGTTCAGCAGCGGCCCGCCGCTGTTCCCCGGGTTGATCACCGCGTCCGTCTGAATCAGGTCTTGCAGTCGCACCCGGTCGCTTATCTGCAGCGAGCGGTCCTTGGCGCTGATGACCCCGACCGTGACGGACCCCTCGAAGCCCAACGGGTTGCCGATGGCGATCACCCACTCGCCCACGCGCGCGGCGTCCGAGTCGCCAATCGTCGTAACCACCGTGTCGTCGTTCACGAACGCGGAGTCCATCAGCAGCACCGCCAGATCCGTCGCCGTGTCGCTGCCCACCACCTCCACGTCGACCGGTTGACCATTGCTGAGCACCACGTCCACCGTCACCGCGTCCTCGATGACGTGGTGGTTGGTGAGGATGTAGCCGCGCGCGTCGAAGATGACGCCCGACCCGCGCGATATGCCCGTGCTCGTGCGGCCGGAGGCGTCCGTCGTCTCTAATGTCGAGCGGACCAGCACCACGCTCGGCGCCACCGCCTCGACGACCGAGGCCACGTCGGGCAAGCCATGCAGCCCCGGCGCCCTGCCCGCCGCGGGCGTGGGCGTCGCCTCCGCGCCAGGGTCGGCGGCGGGAGTCGCTTGAGGCGCGGACTGCTCGGCGGGAGTGGGGGTAGGCGGCGGAGCGCCTGGGTCGGGCGCGTTCACCAGCACGCAAGCCGAGGCCGCCGCCGCAAGCGCCACGAGCAACGCCGCAAGGATTGGCCGTCCCCCCATAGCCAAACAAGCCTATCACCCAACATCGAAGAATCCGTCAAGAGCGCTTTTCTCTCCATCGACCCTGCTTCTTCTCCAGCGCTCCCGCCTCTTCTCCGTCGCCCTTCTCCTCCTGCGTCGTTCCTGGGGAGGCAGGAACCTCGGCGCGGGGCCGAGCGCCGACCATCCACTCCGCATGCGACGGGCGTCTTTGTCCGTATCGGGGCTCGGTCACGTCGAGACCCCCGTCTTCGCAGGGGCGACGGTGTAGGAGCGTGGAAATGACGGAGCCGGGCGCGCCGCAGGCCTTTCTTCTCTGTAGGGGCAAGCGGTCGTTCTCCCCCAGCCCCGCTATCATGCGCCCTCTAATGAGAAGCAGCGCAGAACAGCGCGGCGCCCTCGCGCGACGGACGCTTCGCGGAGCGGCGCCTGTCGCCGTGCTTCTCCTGCTCATCTCCGCCAACGTCCTGTGGGCGGCGGGGAGCCTGCGCCTCTACGAAGCGCTCTTCGTCCGCCACGGCGTATCCGCCAACACCGGCATCTCCCCCGAAGGACTGCGCGCGGTGGGGCGTCAAGTGCAGGACTACTTCGCCGGAGACGAAGAGCCGCTCCAAGCGCGCGCCGCCGTCTACGGCGAAGAGCGCGACCTCTTCACCGACGCCGAGGCGGCGCATATGGCCGACGTGAAGGCGCTGTTCCGCCGCGTCGAGCGCATCCAACTCGGCGCGGCGCTCTTCCTGCTCGCGGCGCTGGCCGCGTCCGCCTTCTTCGAACGACGATGCGCCGTAGCCGAGGCCGTGCGCTGGCTGATGGACGGCGCCGTCGTAACGGCGGCGTTCGTGGCCGCGGTCGGCCTCGCCAGCATCGTCGCCTTCGACGCGGTGTTCGACCTCTTCCACGCCCTCGGCTTCCCCCAGGGCAACTACCGCTTCGACACGCGATCCAGCTACCTCGTCCGCATCTTCCCCTTCGGCTTCTGGCGCGATGTCACCCTGCTCATCGGCGTGCTGGCGCTGGCCGAGGCGGGCGTGCTCTACGCCGCAGGGCGCGCGCTGCGCCCCAGGGCGGCGGCGTTCGGCGCGCGCCCGAGCATAGATGGTGGGGGTTAGCCTGCCGTTGGCTGCTTCTCCGCCGCCATCAGGGTTGCCGCGTCCAAGCACGCCTGGCACGGCTTGCGTGGCGCTATGCTCCCCCGCTGATATTCGAGGAACTCTTTCATGCTGTAGGTGCCGTACTGCGCCCAAGGGCGCTTGCAAGCGGCGGCAATCCAAGAGGTGAAGAGGTGGAATTCTTTCTTAGCCGCAAGATGCCGCGCCCGGCTCTCGCGCTCCAACTCTTCCAGCGTCTTCTCCGGGCGAACCATCTTGCCAATCTGGTCGAACGTGGTTACTAGCGCCGCGATGTTGGCCGGAGAGTGGCGCAGCGCCGCCTGCCATCGCGCCTCGCTGTACTGCGCTTCCTTACGCGTTTGGAACGGCAGGCACACCCTGATCTTGAATTCGCGGCCCGCCGTCGCTTCCGCGCCACGCCCGGCCGCGTGCTCTAGCAGCCGCGCCTCGATGTGGCCCGTGTGGCCAACGTAGTACTCCCCGTTGTCCAGCATCTCCAAGACGTACACGAAGTAGAACTTGGGCTGGCCGTTCCTGTCTGCCGCGGCCATGCGCTCTGCGTGATTCATCCTGCTCACCTACCGCAGGCGCAGGCACCCCCGCACGCGCAGCCGCCGCCTCCGGCGCTGCCCCCGGCCACCTGCGCCGGGGCCATCAGCGACACGATGCGGTTCGCGGGCGCCTCGCAATTGGGGCAGTCGGCGGCGCCCGCCTCGGCCATCGGCTGGAGCTTCTCGAACGCGGCGTTGCAGCGGGGGCAGACGTACTCGTAGAGCGGCATGCGGTCACCTCGGGGGACTGATTGTAGCGCGCCGCGCCTAGCCGCGAAAGCGGTAGCCGACGTTCCACACCGTGTCGATGAAGGTGTGCGCCGCGTCCTCTATCTTGCTGCGCAGCCGGCGCACGTGCACGTCCACCGTCCGCGTCCCGCCGAAGTAGGCGTAGCCCCACACGTCCTCCAGCAGCG
This sequence comes from uncultured Dehalococcoidia bacterium, assembly GCA_964560025.1. Classification (GTDB taxonomy): domain Bacteria; phylum Chloroflexota; class Dehalococcoidia; order Lucifugimonadales; family Australimonadaceae; genus JAGWBE01. The sequence goes on along the minus strand of CAZLKC010000004.1, from coordinate 88,734 downwards.
TCTCCCGCCGGTAGACCCGCCCCGGACTCGACGCCAGCACGCGCAGCAACTCGTACTCCTTGTACGTCAGCAACACCGGACGCCCCGCCAGGTAGACGTCGTAGCGGTTCGTGTCGATCACCAGGTCGCCCGAGCGGATCACGCCGGGCGCGTCCTGCGGCGTGGCAGCGTCCAGCAGGCGGAGGACGCGCGCCGCCAACTCGCCCGGCGCCCACGGACAGACGATGAAGTCGGCGGCGGGCGGCGCGGCCTCGCCGTCCGTCAAGCGCTCGGCGGCCACCACCGCCAAGACGGGGACGCGCCCCCTGTCCTGCGGCGGCGCGGCGCCTGGGTGCTCATATAACAGCGCGTCGGGGCGCGCGCCGCCCCCGTCGGCGGAGACGAGCGCGTAGTCCGCGCCATCGCGCGCGAGGCAACGCGCCAGCGCCGGGGAGAGCGCGCCGTCCGCCGGAGCCACCTGCAAGCGGTAGCCAGGCCACGCGGGCGCGGAAGCCTCGGCGGCCTCGCCGCTCGCCGCCCTCACCACCACACCTTGCCCTCCACCTCCGCGCCCAACTCCTCGTAGGAGCGCGTCCACAAGCGCGTGCTGAGGTACTTCCAACCACCGTCGGCGAAGAGGCAGACGATGTTGGCGCTGTCGAGCCGCCGCCCCGCCCGCAGCGCGGCGGCCAGCACCGCGCCCGACGACACCCCCGCGAACACGCCCTCCTGATGCAGCAGCGCGGCGGCGAGATTAAAGCTCTCCTGGGCCGACACCATCATCCGCGCGTCCAGGCGCGACAGGTCGAGGATGGGCGGCACGAACCCCTCCTCCAGGCTGCGCAGGCCCTGGATGCGGTCGTCGGGCTCCGGCGCCGCCGCGATGACCTTGACCGCCGGGTTGTGCTCCTTCAAGCGCCTGCCCGCGCCCATCAGCGTCCCCCCCGTCCCAAGTCCGGCGACGAAGTGCGTTACCTCCGGCAGGTCGGCCACGATCTCCGGCCCCGTCGTCTCGTAGTGCGCCGCAGGGTTCGCCTCGTTGCCGTACTGGTAGAGCATCGCGTAGCGGTCCGGCGCGTCGTCCGCCATCCGCTGCGCAAGCGCGATCGCCCCGTTCGTCCCGTCCGCCCCCGGCGAATAGACCACCTCGGCGCCGAAGGCGCGCAGCAATTCGGTGCGCTCAGGGCCCACGTTGTCGGGCATCACCGCCGTGAAGCGGTAACCCAGGCGCGCGGCGATCATCGCTAGCGACACGCCCGTGTTGCCGGAGGTGGGCTCGAGCAGCGTCTTCTCGGGCGAGAGCGCGCCCTCCTCCTGCGCCTTGCGCACCATCGCGCGGGCGATGCGGTCCTTCACGCTGCCCGTGGGGTTGTGTCCCTCGAGCTTGGCGAAGACGCGCACGCCCGGCTTGGGGCTGAAGGTGGGGAGCTCCACGAGCGGCGTGTTGCCGATCGCTTCGACAATGTTGGCGCTACGCATGAACGTGCGGCTCGTGGCGCAAGAGGCGTTGGCCGCGCTCCGGCTAACCGGCGGCGACGGCGTCGGCCTCCGCGTCTGGCGCGGCGGGCGCCAAGCCGCAGAAGACCTCGTAGTCGATGAGCTCGGTCACCGTAGGGTTGTCGCCGCAGAGCGGGCACTCGCTGTTGCGGCGCGTCTTCACCATGCGGAACTCCATGTTCAGCGCGTCCACCAACAGCAATCGCCCCACCAGCGGCTCGCCTATCCCCAGCAGCACCTTTACCACCTCGGTGGCCTGGATGCTCCCGACGGTCGCCGTCAGCGCGCCCAGCACCCCCGCCTCCACGCAGTTGGGCACCAGCCCCGGCGGCGGCGGCTCGGGGAACAGGCAGCGGTAGCAGCCCTGGCCAGGCAAGTAGGTCGTCACCTGGCCGTCGAAAATGAGGATGCTGCCGTCCACCAACGGCTTGCCCGAAAGGTAGGCGGCGTCGTTCACCAGGTAGCGCGTCGCAAAGTTGTCCGCCCCGTTCACGATGACGTCGTAGCCCGCCATCGTCTCCATCGCGTTCTCCGAGTTGATGGCGTACTCGTGCCCCACCACCTCAACCCCCGGGTTGTAGCGGCGCAGCGTCTGCCTCGCCGACTCCAACTTCGACATCCCCACCGTCTCGCTGTTGTGCAGCACTTGCCGCTGGAGGTTGCTCAGGTCGACCACGTCGAAGTCCACCAAGCCGATCGTTCCGACGCCCGCGAGCGCCAGGTAGAGCGCCACCGGGCCGCCCAGGCCGCCCGCGCCGATGATGAGCACTTTCGAGCCGATGAGCGTCCGCTGACCGGACGAGCCGATCTGCGGCATGATGATGTGGCGGCTGTAGCGCCGCACCTCCTCCGGAGTTAGGGCCGGTCCCGTCGTCATGTTCTCGCTCCCGCGCCTGCTCGGCGCTCTCCTCTGTTCGCGGCCCTGTGCGCCGCCAATCTATGCACTCTACTAGACTGGCCCCGCCACGGGCTGACGCGGAAAGGCCAACTCCCAAACCGTCGTGCCCTCCAGCACCCTCTGCACTGCGTCCTCCACGCCGCGCCATATCTCCCGCTGCGAGCACGAGCCGGACAGCACGCACTCATCCTGGTCTGCGATGCAGTCCAGCGGCGCGACGCGCCCCTCGAGCGTGGCAACCACCTCGCTCAGCGCTATCTCACGCGGGTCACGCGCCAGGACGTGCCCGCCGCGCGGCCCCCGGCGGCTGCGGATGAAACCGAACTTGTTAAGCGTCGTCAACACCTGGTCGAGGTACGGCTCCGGGATGTGCTGACGGCGCGCTACGTCCGCCGTTCGCACAGGCCCGTCCGCCGAGGACTGCGCCAGGTCGACCAGCGCTCTCACGCCGTAGTCCACCTTCATCGGGATGCGCATCCCGCCGCTCCTTACGGCGCGCTCCCCAACGCGCCCGCACGCGTATGATAGCGAGCGCCCCACCGAGAAGGCAATAAAGTCGGTCAACAATCCGCCTTTCCGCTCGCCCGTCCCTATTCCGCTCGCCCTGAGGCAACTCGAAGGGCGTCCCTCCCCGTCGCTCCCGCGCCCTCTTTCCGTCGCTCCCGCGAAGGCGGGAGCCTCGACTCGCCCAATCCCGCTACGCAAAGCTGCGCCCCACGCACGCGGGGAAGGGGCGGCACCCCCCTCTCCGCTCATCCTGAGGGAACCCGAAGGGCAAACCCACCGCCGCTGTCGCCCCTATGACAATCAGCAGTTGCGCAACAGGCGTTCCCGTGAAACACTTCCCGTATGGTCGCCTGCGCCCTCATCCTTCTGCCCCTCTACGGCCTTCTCCCCATGCTTGCGGATTCGGCCAAGCCCCCTGTCTCAATGTGGTGCGCCGCCGCCATCAGCCGCTGTGGATTTGCCCTGCAGCAGCCGCTTTCCTTGGTGCCCTGGCGCCCACTCCCACGCGTAAATGGTGCACTTTGGCGCACTTTTCACGGGAATTTTCATCGGACGTGCATGCCGGACGAATCGAACCTGCTATCCTATGCCGTTGCGGCCTGGCGCAAGGGGCCGCCTGGAGCCTAGCCAATGACCACCCAAGCCATCACGCTCAACGCCGAGCCGCGCTCGGCGTTCGGACACAAGAACCGCGCCCTGCGCCGCAGCGGCCTCACCCCCCTGCACGTCTACGGGCCTGGCGAAGCGTCCCTTGCGCTGCAGTGCGCGACGCCGGACGCCGCCCTCGTCCTCGCCCGGACCCGCGCCACGGCGCCCCTAACCCTCAACGTCGCTGGCGGTGGCGACCTCTTCGTGATGGTGCGCGAAGTGCAGCGCCACCCCGTAACCGACGAACTGGTGCACATCGACTTCATCCGCATCTCCCGCACCGAGCGCGTCCGCGCCGCCGTCCCCGTCCACCTCGAAGGCGAGGCGCCCGCCGCCAGAGCGAGCGGCGCCGCCCTCGTCCAGGAGTTGCGCGAGGTGGAGGTGGAGGCGTTGCCGCTGGAGATCCCCGGCGATTTCACCGTCGATGTCTCTGGCCTGGAGGATGCCGCCGCCGTCGTTCACGTGAGCGACCTCGCCGCGCCCGACGGCGTAACCATCCTCGCCGACCCCGCCGCCGTGATCGCGCACGTCATCCAGCAGCGCCCCGAGGCCGCGGAGGGAGAAGAGGCTGCGCCCGAGGCTGCTGGCGCTGCGCCTCCGGAGGCGCCCGCCGAGGAGTAGCGCGGCGCTAGCCCACCAGCCGCGCCCCGATGAAGTCGCGCTGCCCGCGCACGAACTCCTCGGCGCTCATCGCCGCCCTGCCCTCCGCCTTCACCCGCAGCGGCAGCAGCAGCCCCGCGCCCGTCCCCACCGCCGCCCCCGCGCCCCGCGCCACGACCGCGCCGGGCGTCGCGCTCCCTGGAACCACCCGCGCCTCGAGCATGTCCAATTTCCGCCCTCGCCACCACGTGTACGCTCCCGGCCACGGGTCGTAGGCGCGCACCTGCCGTTCAATCTCTGCCGCGCACCTGCTCCAATCGATGGCGCCCGCCTCTTTCGTCAGGCGGCGCAGCGGCGGCTCGCCCGGCGGCTGGGGCTGAGGGGCGATCTCCCCCCGCGCATAGGCCGGGAGCGTCTCAAGCGCCAACTCTGCGCTCAACTCGAACAGGCGCGCCGTCAGCGCCGGGGCGCGCTCGTCGCCCCGCAGCGGAATCGCCCGCCGCGCGACGATCGGCCCCGTGTCGATGCCCTCGTCCATCACGAACAGCGTCGCGCCCGTCTCGGCCTCGCCCGCCAGAATCGCCGCCTGCACCGGGACGGCGCCCCGAAAGCGCGGCAGCAGCGACGGGTGAACGTTCAATGCCCCCAGCGGCGCAACCCGCAGGAACTCGCCGGGCAGAATCTTGCCGTAGGCCGCCAACACCACCAAGTCGGGCCGCAGCGCGCGGAGCGACGCCGTCATCTCCGCGTCTTGCGTCGCGTCGGGCGCCAGCGCCGTGAGACCGCGCTCCAGCGCGTAGCGCCGCACCGGCGACTGCTCGGGAGCGCGACCGCGGCCTGCGGGCCTGTCGGGCGCGGTGTAGACCCCCGCGATCGGCCAGCCCAACGCCTCGATCGCTCGCAGCACCGGGAGCACGGCGGCGGGCGTTCCCATGAAGACGGTGCGGGGACTGTCCACGGCTGAATCTTACCGCACGAGGTGCTCGGCGGCGCGGCGACAAGGGCATGCGGGCACGCCCAAAAACCGGGGGGCGAATTGCCCGCCTCACCCTCTTGCGTTCTCAAAAGCGGCGCGTGATACCTTGCCCCTCCCCGCTCACTGAACAGGCGTGGCGCGCATGGCCGGGCGAGCGGGGATACGGGGAACCCCCCGCCGACATCGATCGCGGAGTGGATGCGCTGACGACTATCGCCAACGCCCAGCGCGCCTGGGAGGCCGCCCTTGGCCGCCTCGAAGTCCAGGTGCCCAGGCCTACCTACAACACCTGGCTGAAAGGCTCCGTCGGCCAATCGCTGGACGCGAACCGCCTGGTGGTCGCCGTCCCCTCCGCCTTCGTCGCCGCCCAGCTCAACTCGCGCATGCACGGCATGGCCTGCTCCGCCGTTCACGCCGTCGTCGGAGAGGAGACCGATGTCGCGTTCGTCGTCGACGCCGCCCCGGGCGCCGCGCCGCCAGCAACCCCAACCGCCTACGACGAGGCGCCCGCGCCACCTGCGCGCCCCGCCTCAACACCCCTCAACCCCCGCTACACCTTCGAGGCGTTCGTCGAAGGTTCGAGCAACCGCCTCGCCTTCGCCGCCGCCCAGGCCGTCGCGGACGCGCCCGGCGCCAACTACAACCCCCTAGTGATTCACGGCGCCGTAGGCCTCGGCAAGACGCACCTCCTCCACGCTGTCGCCCACCGCCTCCAAGCCCGCGGTCAAGCCTTCCGCTACGTAACCAGCGAGCGCCTCGTCAACGACTACACCGCCGCCGTCCGCGAAGGCCGCCGCCGCATCGACGAATTCAACCAGTCCTACCGCTCGCTCGACGCGCTGCTCGTGGACGACATCCAGTTCCTCGCAGGCAAGCAAGGAACGCAAGAGACCTTCTTCCACATCTTCAACGCCCTCCACGACAACGCCAAGCAAATCGTCGTCACCTCCGACCAACCCCCCGGCGCGCTCCCGCTGCTGGATGACCGCCTGCGCTCGCGCCTCGAGTGGGGCCTCGTAACCGACGTGAGCATGCCCGACCCGGAGACGCGCACGGCAATCCTACAGCGCATCGCGGAGCGCGCCCGTCTCCCCGTGCCGCCTGAGGTGATCTCGGCGCTCGCCCACCGCGGCGTAACCTGCATCCGCCAACTGGAGGGGTTCCTTGGCCGCCTGATTGCCGCGGCGGAATGGGCGAGCGTGCCCCTGACGCTCGATTCCATCGGCAAGGAACTCGCGGCCTATGCCCCGATGCCCGAACCCCTCAGCGCGCTGGAGATAGTCGAGCGCGTCGCTGAAGCCTTCGGCCTACCGGCGGAGGCCCTCACGAGCAAGCGTCGCGACCGCAAAGCCGCTCAGGCGCGCCAAATCGCCGCTTGCCTGCTAACCGAGCGCCTCTCGTTGAGCCCTGTTGAAATCGGCGCAATCCTAGGCAAACGAGACCGCGCCACCATCGCCTACGCCATCCGCCAGGGAGGGCAAATCCTCGCCCACGACTCCAACCTTCAACGTTTAGCCGCCGACATTCCACAAGCTTGACCCTCTATTTCCTAAGTCTTTCCCCTTCTCTCCCATCCTTCCATAAGACAATGGCCGTGCTCCAATGGACTTTCACCACTTTCCCCTCCTTAGAACCCATGCGCCTTTTATAACTATCTTCCCCTACCATATCTACGAGAAGAGGTAATGCTAGACATAAAGGAAATCGAAGTCGCCGGAGGCCGCGGCGGAAACGGCGCTATCTCCTTCCGCCGTGAGAAGTTCGTGCCGAAGGGCGGCCCTGACGGCGGAGAGGGAGGTGTCGGCGGCGCCGTGCTGGTGCAGGCCGTCCGCTCGCGCCGCACGCTAGCGCACCTGGCGCGGACGAGCCGCGTGAGCGCCGAGGCGGGCGTGAGCGGGCGCGGCAACAACCGCACCGGGCGCAATGGCAAGAGCCGCGTCATCGAAGCGCCCCTAGGCACGACCATCTGGGTGTTGGACGACGACGGCAGCAAGCGGATGCTCGCCGACCTGGTCGACGATGGCCAGCGAGCCGTTGTCGCCGCCGGAGGCGCGCCGGGGCGCGGCAACGCGCGATTCGCCAGCCCGACGCTCCAAGACCCGCTCCTCGCCGAGGCCGGAGAGCCGGGAGAAGAGCGCCGCTTGCTGCTTGAGGTGCGCCTAATCGCCGACGCAGCCATCGTCGGCGCGCCCAACGCCGGGAAGTCCACCCTGCTCAGCGTCGTCTCCCGCGCCCAGCCCAAGATAGCCGACTACCCCTTCACCACGTTGGAGCCGGTGCTTGGCGTTGTCGAGCGCCACGACCGCGCTACCGTCCTCCTCGACGTGCCAGGCCTCATCGAGGGTGCGTCGGAGGGCCGCGGCCTCGGCCTAGACTTCCTCCGCCACACCGAACGCGCCCGCCTGCTAATCCACCTCGTGGACGGCCTCGCCGCCGACTTGGTGCAGGAATTCAGGATGGTGGCGGTGGAGTTGGCCGAACACCACGGCGTGGAGGCCCCGCCCCCCACCGTTGTTGCCGTAACCAAGCAGGATGTGCCGGAGGCGCAGGAGCGATTCACCGCGCAGCGGGCGGCGCTTGAGATGGCGGCCGACCAAGAGGCGCTGGCAATCTCCGCCGCCACGAGACAAGGCGTAGAGCGCCTCCTTGATCGCGTGCTTGCGCTCCTCCCCGCCGCGCCGCCTCCTGTCCGCGAAAACCTTCCGCTCACGCCGCCTGCGGATGACGCGCCGCGCCGCGAGCGCGTGTTGCCCCGGGTGCTGCGCGATGGCGAGACCTTCGTCGTCCACCACCGCCCGGCGGAGCGAATCGCCGCGATGGTGGATATGGAGAACTGGCGGGCGCGCCTCCAGTTCCACCAGTGGCTGAACCGCGCGGGCGTGCTCCGCGCCCTCGACGCGCAAGGCGTAGACTCGGGCGACACCGTCCGCATCGGCGGACTCGAACTGGAGTGGCAGTAAGTGCGGCGCGGCATCCTCGGCGGCACATTTGACCCCGTGCACAACGGTCACCTGCGCCTCGCCGAGGTCGCGATGGAGACGCTCGGCCTCGCCGGCGTGTGGTTCCTCCCTGCAGGCCGGCCCTGGATGCGCCGCGGCGCGCCTCTCACGAACCGAGAGGCGCGCAAGAAAATGGTCGCGCTCGCCCTCGCCGGCAACCCGCGCTTCCACCTGCTGACCAACGAACTCGATCGCCCCGGCGACACCTACACCGTGGACACGCTCGAAGAACTCACCCACGACGGGTGGGCGCCCGATGAGACCTACTTCATCCTCGGCGCAGACGCGCTGGCAGGCCTCCATCGCTGGAAGAATCCCCGCAGGCTGCTCGCGCTGGCGCGCCTGGCGGTCGCACCACGCGAAGGAGACGCGCCGGATGTGTCCGCGCTCGAAGCCGCCGCCCCCGGCGCCGCCAAGCGCACCGTGCCGGTGCATATGGAGCCCGTCGCTGTCAGCGCCAGCGCCCTGCGGGCGAAGGCCGCCGCGGGCGGGTCGCTCCGCAGCAGCGTGCCCGACGCCGTAGCGGAGTACGTGGAGCAGAACAGGCTGTATCGAGGCGGCATACAGGTCGAGACCACAGAGAGGAGAGCATGACGCAGAGGACCGCGCCCAGGGAGTTGGCGGAGCAAATCAAGGCGGCGGCGTTGGAGGTGGGCGCGCTCACCTTCGGCGACTTCGTCCTCGCCTCCGGTCAGCACAGCGCCTACTACTTCGACGGGCGGATGCTGACGCTCTCGGCGCGTGGGGGGGAGATGGTGGCGCGGGCGCTTCTGCCCGCCGTGCGAGCCTCCGGCGCCCAAGCCATCGGCGGGCCAACGCTCGGCGCCGACCCGATGGTCACCGCCATCTCGATGCTGAGCGCGCTGGACGACGGCCTCGCGCTCGATGCCTTCATCGTGCGCAAAGGCGAGAAAGACCACGGCACGGGCAAGCTCATCGAGGGCCCGCTGGCGCCCAAGTCGAAAGTGGCCATCGTGGACGACGCCTGCTCGACAGGCGGCAGCCTGATTCATGCGGTGGATGCCGCTGAGGCGGCGGGGCACGAGGTGGCGCTGGTGGCGTGCATCCTCGACCGCAACCAGGGCGGCGGCGACTATTTCCGTGAGCGGGGCTACCCCTTCGCTGCGCTACTGACCGCCGACGCGGAGGGGAATATCTCGGTCGCGGACTAGACGTCCAGGTTCTGCACCTGGCGCGCGTGGGCGGTGATGAACTCCTTGCGCGGCGCCACCACGTCGCCCATCAGCGTGTTGAACGTCTCGTCGGCGCGGGCGGCGTCCTCGATGGAGACTTGCAGCAGCGTCCGCGCCTCCGGATCCATCGTCGTCTCCCACAGCTGCTCGGCGTTCATCTCGCCCAGCCCCTTGTAGCGCTGGATGCTGACGCCCTGGCGGTCGGCGGCGCGCTCGACGGCGGCGGCCAACTCGTGCCACGGCACGCCCTCGGCCTGCACCGTATCCCGCCTGGCGACGCGGAAGGTGCGCCCGTTGACCCACTTGGCGACAGGGGCGATGGCGTTCTTAGCGCGGTGCAGCGCGGGTGATTCGAAAAGGCGCTTCACGTCGATGGCGCCGTGCTCTTCGACGATCAGGCGGTACTCGTCCGCCGCCGCGTCCACCTCGGCCTTGCAGGCGAACCCCGCCTCCTCCAGGCACTGCTGAAGCGCATCGACGGTGGCCTCGCCGTCCAGCATCAGGCGGAACCATTGGTCGTGCGCGCCCTTGACGATGGCGCCGGCGACCTCTTGCGCAACACCCAGCGGCGCCAGGGAGGCCGTCCACGTCTGGAGGTCGCGCAGGGCGACCACCAGCGTTTGCAGCTCCGGGCCCCCCGCCGTGAGCGCCCCGTCCTCGGAGGACACCGCCAAGCGCCCATAGAGCTGGTTGGCCAGCCACGCGTCCTTGGCCGCCTCGTCGAACTGGTACTGGACGGCGCGGCCCTTGGCGGTGCGATAGAGGGGCGGCTGGGCGATGTAGAGGTAGCCGCCGTCGATGAGCGGGCGCATGTTGCGGAAGAAGAAGGTCAGCAACAGCGTGCGGATGTGCGCCCCGTCCACGTCGGCGTCGGTCATGATGATGACCTTGTGGTAGCGCAGCTTGGTCAGGTTGAAATCCTCGCCGATGTTGGCGCCGATGGCGGTGATGAGCGTGCGGATGGAGTCGTGCGCCAGCATCTGGTCGAACCGCGCCTTCTCCACGTTCAGGATCTTGCCCCGCAAGGGCAAAATGGCCTGGATGCGCCGGTCGCGCCCCATCTTGGCCGAGCCGCCCGCCGACTCTCCCTCCACCACGAACAGCTCCGCCAGTTCGGGGTTGCGCTCCGAGCAGTCGGCCAGCTTGCCGGGGAGGGAGCCGCCGTCCATCGCGTTCTTGCGGATGACGAGGTCGCGCGCCTTGCGCGCCGCCTCGCGGGCACGCTGCGAGGTCAGGCACTTGTCGATGATGCGCTGCGCCTCGCGGGGGTGCTCCTCCAGGTAGAACTCCAGCTGCTGCACCACCACCTGCTCGACCTGTGTCTTCGTCTCCGCGTTGCCGAGCTTGCCCTTGGTCTGCCCCTCGAACTGCGGCTCCTCCAAGCGGACGCTGATGATGGCGGTGAGGCCTTCGCGCACGTCTTCGCCGGAGAGGTTGGCGGAGTCGCCGTTGAGCAGCTTGTTCTTGCGGGCGTAGCTGTTGATGGCGCGGGTGAGGCCGGTGCGGAAGCCGACCAGGTGCGAGCCGCCGTCCGCCGTGTTGATGCAGTTGGCGAAGGCGAGCGTGCTCTCGTAGAAGCCCCCGTTGTATTGCAGCGCCACCTCCACCAGCGCCGAGTCGGCCTGCTGCTCCGTGTAGAACGGCTCCTCCTGGAGCACTTCGCGGTTGTGGTTTAGGTGTTGAACGAACGAGGCGATGCCCCCTTCGAAGTAGAAGGTGCGGTCGTCCATCGGCTGCTCTTCGGACAGCAGCGATATCCAGATACCCTTATTCAGGAAGGCCATCTCGCGGAAGCGCTTGCGCAGCGCCTCACGCTCCATCACTACGGAGTCGAAGACCTGCGCGTCCGGCCGGAAGGTAACCGTCGTCCCGCGAGCCTCGTCCGGCGCCATCTCGCGCTCGTCGCGCACCTCGCCCGTGGGGATGCCGCGTTCGTATTCCTGCGAGTAGACGCGCCCGTCGCGCCGCACTTCGAGGCGCATCCACTCCGAGAGCGCGTTGACGACGGACGCGCCGACGCCGTGGAGGCCGCCGGAGACCTTGTAGGCGCCGCCGCCGAACTTCCCGCCGGCGTGCAGCGTCGTCATGATCGTCTCGAGCGCCGACTTGCCGGTTACGGCGTGCAGGTCGACGGGGATGCCGCGCCCATTGTCGGTGACGCGCACCGTGTTGTCCGCCAGCAGCTCCACCACCACGCGGTCGCAGTAGCCGGCCATCGCCTCGTCGATGGCATTGTCCACCACCTCTTGCACCAGGTGATGCAGGCCCCGGTGGTCGGTGCTGCCGATGTACATGCCGGGGCGCTTCCGCACCGCCTCCAGCCCTTCCAGCACCTGGATGTCGGAGGCGGTGTAGTCCTGGATCGTCTTCTCGGTGGCTACCATGGGGCCGGTCGGCTCTCCTTGGGGGAGCGGAAGAGGAGCGGCTGCTGCTCTTCCCGCTCCGAGATGCGCCTGCGGGCGCTGCGGTTAGTTTACCCGCTGCGCGCCCGTTGCGGTAGGCGTTTACGGCGCGGCTACGGGTCAATCCCGCGCTTGACGCGCGGGCGCGGCGGAGGCAGGATGCGCCGGGGCGCAGCCCCGATCCAAGCCGTGCCCACTCCTCCCGCCATAGCCATCGACGGACCCGCCGCATCCGGCAAGACCACCGTTGGCCGTGCCTTGGCCGCCAGGCTCGGCTGCCGCTTCGTGGACACCGGCCTTATGTACCGCGCCGTAACCGGCCTAGCCCTTGCGCGAGGCGTGCCCCTGGACGACGACGAAGCTCTTGCGCGACTGGCCGAGCGCGCGGAGATCGACCCCGGCGACCGGGTCCTCGCCAACGGCGCCGACGTAACGGACTGCCTACGGAGCGGGGAGGTGGAGCGCAACGTCTCCCGTGTCTCCGCCGTGCCGGGCGTGCGCCGCGCGCTGGTCGCCCAACAGCGCCGTCTCGCCGAGCAGGGCGTGGTGATGGTGGGGCGCGACATCGGCTCGGTCGTCCTGTCCGGCGCGGCTAAGGTCTATCTCGACGCCTCCGTGGGGGAGCGCGCGCGCCGCCGCGCCGCCGAGACAGGCGCGCCCGACGAGGAGCAAGTGCGCGCCGAGTTGGAGCGCCGAGACCGCCTGGACAGCGAGCGCGGCGATTCACCGCTGCGTGTTCCGGACGGTGCGGTCGTCGTCCACACCGACAGCCTCGATGTCGACGGCGTAGTCGCCGCCGTGCTCGAAGCACTGGGGAGGTAGACGGACATGCCGCGCGATGGGTGGTACAAGGCGGCCAAACTGCTCGCCCGCGTGATGATGCCCACCTTCGGGCGCATCGAGGTGGAGGGCGTGGAGAACGTGCCGCCCTTCGGCCCGCTCATCATCGCGGCGAATCACCAATCCAACGCCGACCCGCCCGTGCTCGTCCACGCCTTTCCCCGCCCCATCTGGTTCGTGGCCAAACGCGGCCTCTTCGTAACCCCTCCCGTGCGCTACATCTTGCGCCGTCTGCACGCCTACCCGGTCGACCGCGACGGGCGCGACCTAGACGCAGTGAGGTGGGCGATGGAGCAGACGGCCAAAGACCGCGCGCTGCTCGTCTTCCCCGAGGGAACGCGCAGTCCGGGCGCGCTTGTCTCCGGGGAAGACGGCCTCGCCTACCTTGCGCTCCGCACCCAGGCGCCCATCATCCCCGTCGGGGTCACCGGCACGGAGCGCATCAACAACTACGTGCGCGTCGCCTTCCCCCTCACGCGGGTCAAGGTGGCGATAGGCGAGCCCTTCACGCTCCCGGTGGTGGAGGGACGGCTGCCGCGGGCGGCGCTCCACTCGATGACGCAGACGATCATGGAGCGCATCGCGGCGCTGCTGCCGCCGGCCTACCGAGGCGTGTACGGGGCGGAGCGGCGCGAGCCCGGCGCATGAACGCCGTGCCGTAGCCTGGCCCGCTCGTACGGCGGCGCGCGGGTGTGGCCTAGCGGTGCTATACTCGCCCTTCGGCGCTTCGGGTCTTGGCGCGTTTGGCCCGGCGCTCCGGCGCGAACTCGGCCCGTTGGGGCGGGCGCTGCGCCGCGTCAGCAACGGAGGAGGACAAGGCGAATGGCCACGGTTACCGGCGGCAAGCTGGTGTACCGCCTTGCCGAAGGCAGCGCCGCCATGGCGCACCTGCTCGGCTCCAAGGGAGCGCACGCCAGCGAGATGGCGCGTATCGGCGTGCCCGTGCCCGACGGATTCGTCATCACCACCGCCGCCTGCCGCGAGTACCTGCGTCTCCACCGCTTCCCCGACGGCCTGTGGGAGGCCATCGTCGAGAACGTCCACGCCCTCGAACGCAGCGCTAAGCGCGGCTTTGGCGACCCGAACGAACCCCTCGTCGTCTCCGTCCGCTCCGGCTCCGCCGTCTCTATGCCCGGGATGATGGACACCATCCTCGACATGGGCGTTACGGACGACACGTGGCGTGGGCTGGCCGCGATGATGGGCGACGAGCGCCCCGCCCTCGACGCCTACCGCCGCTTCATCCAGGGCTTTGGCGGCGTGGTGCTCGGCATCGACCGCGCCCGCTTCGAGGAGCGCCTCGAGGCAGCTAAGGCCGAGCGCGGCCTGACCTTCGACTACGAACTCCCGCCCGACGCCCTCCATGCCCTCATCGCCGACTTCAAGCAGGTCATCGTCGACGCCACGGGAGCGCCGCTGTCCGGCGACCCGTGGACGCTGCTGCGCCAAGCGGTGGAGGCCGTCTTCACCTCGTGGAATAACCCCCGCGCCATCATCTACCGCGACTTCCACGGCATCTCACACGATCTGGGCACCGGCTGCGTGATTATGGCCATGGTGTTCGGCAACCTAGGCCTCGACAGCGGCACCGGCGTTCTCTTCACCCGCTCCCCCGCCACGGGCGAGCGCACCCTCTACGGCGAATTCCTGACCAACGCCCAGGGCGAGGACGTAGTCGCCGGGGTTCGCACTCCCGCGCGCATCGGCCAGCTCTGCGGCGATATGCCGGATGTCTACGCGCAGATTGAGGAGACGGCGCGCAAGCTGGAGGGGCATTACCGCGACGTGCAGGACATCGAGTTCACCGTCGAGCGCGGCAAGCTCTACATCCTCCAGACGCGCGGCGCCAAGCGCACCGCCCACGCCGCCGTCAAGATCGCCGTCGACCTCGAGGCCGAGGGCGTGCTGAGCCGCAGCGAGGCGGTCGGACGCATCGACGCCGAAGAGGTTACGCAGGTGCTGATGCCGCGCTTCGACTCCGCCGCAAAGGCGGAGGCCGTCGCGGCAGGACGCCTCTTCGCCGAGGGCGTGGCCGGGTCGCCGGGCGCGGCCTCCGGCGCGGTCGTCTTCGACCCCGACCGCGCCGTCGAACTGGCCGACCAGGGCGTCAAGGTCATCCTCGTCCGCCACGAGACCAGCCCCGACGACGTGCACGGCATCATCCGCGCCGAGGGCGTGCTGACGGCCAAGGGCGGCATGACCAGCCACGCCGCCGTCGTTACGCGCGGCCTCGGCAAACCCGCCGTCGTCGGCTGCGAGGAGCTGGGCTTTGAGGACGGCTCCGTTTCCGCGCGCGGCCACGCGATGGCCGAGGGCGACCTGATGAGCATCGACGGCGCGACCGGCGAGGTGCTCGTGGGCGAGGTGTCCGCCAGGGCGCCCGAACCCGACGAACTGGGCGACCTCAACACCCTGCTCGCCTGGGCCGACGGCCTGCGCCGCCTCCAGGTATGGGCCAACGCCGACGCCCCGGATGACGCACGCCGCGCCCGCGCCAATGGCGCCCAGGGCATCGGCCTATGCCGCACCGAGCATATGTTCTTCGACCCTGAACGCCTGCCCCACGTCCAGCGCATGCTCAGTGTCGGCCCCCTCGCCTCGCGCTTGGAGCGCGAGGCCGCCGCGCTGCGCGAGCAGCTGGCCCAGGCGCCCGCGTCGGGCCGCGCCGCCCTCGCCGAACGCCTCGCCGCCGCCGAAGAGCAGGTGCGCAGCGCGGAGTCCGTGCGCCAGTTCCACGCCGAGCTCGCCAAGTTGGAGGAGTACCAGCGGGACGACTTCTACGGCATCCTCAAGGCGATGGCGGGCCTGCCCGTCGTCATCCGCCTCCTCGACGCTCCGCTCCACGAGTTCCTGCCCCACTACGACGAACTAGTGGCGGAGACGGCGGCGCTCGCCCACGGCGGCGCCGACCCGGACGCCCTCGCCGACAAGCAGCGCACGTTGGAGTTGGTGGAGGCGCTGCGCGAGAGCAACCCCATGCTCGGCCACCGGGGCGTCCGCGTCGGCATCACTATGCCGGAGGTCTACGACATGCAGGTGCGCGCCATCTTCGGCGCCGCCGCGCGCCTCGCCCAGGAGGGCGTCGCCGCCCTGCCCGAGGTGATGATTCCCATCGTCTCCCACGTCAACGAACTGCGCCGGCTCAAGCCCCGCCTGGCGGAGGTCGCCCGCGCGACGCTGGAGGCGGCGGGCGTCAGCCTTGAGTTCCGCTTCGGCACGATGATTGAAGTGCCCCGCGCCGCGCTCACCGCCGGCGAGATCGCCAAAGACGCCGCCTTCTTCTCCTTCGGCTCCAACGACCTCACCCAGATGACCTTCGCCTACAGCCGCGACGACGCCGAGGCCAAATTCCTCCGCCACTACACCGAGACGGAAGTGCTGCCCTGGAACCCATTCGAGAGCCTCGACACCGGCGGCGTAGGCCGCCTGATGCGCCTCGCCGCGGACGAAGGCCGCGCCCAGAACGCCGCCCTGATGGTGGGCATCTGCGGCGAGCATGGCGGCGACCCGCGCAGCGTCGCCTTCTGCCACGAACTCGGCCTTGACTACGTCTCCTGCTCTCCGTTCCGAGTCCCCGTCGCCCGCCTCGCCGCCGCCCAAAGCGCCCTCGGCCAACTCGCCCCCAACACGGGGTAGGGGTTGTAGGAGGGCGGCGTCGATGCTCATTTACCTAGACGAGTCCTACGACAACGCCCACGCCTTCTTCCTCCTTGGCGCCCTCTTTGTCCCTAAGTCGAAGCCGCTCCATTCCGCTTTCCGGCAGGCCAAGATTCAAGAGGGCTACCTTCTCCCGGACGGACAAGCCCGAGAGGTCAAGTACTCCCAACTCCGGAAGGCTCGAGACCTTCGGGTAGCGCAGGCAGGCATAGAGGCGTTTCTGGCGAGCGGCGCTTGGTTCCGGTGCGTGGTCGTAGACCAGCGCCCGGAAATGGGCTGGTCGCTGGATTTCTTCGGAACCCCGGACGAAGGCAGAGCCATCAAAGAGGCGCGCGCCTACAAGAAGTTCACGGAGATGCTGCTCCGAGACAATCGCCGCGGCGTGAGCAATGCCGTGCTGCTAGCAGACCAGATGACGCGGTGCGCGGGCGATGAGTTCATAGGACGGATAGCCGACGAGTTCGGTCAACCTCGAGGCGAGGCCGCGCCGATGCTCCGCTCCGTTCAGCAAGTGGATACCTCCCTAGAGGACTACCAGGTTGGCCAAATCGGCGACCTGCTGACAGGGGCAATCCTCAACGAGCTCGTTGTGCCGCAGGGCAAGAGCGCACGCTACAAGCGGCAGTTCAGGGAGTACGCGAAGGCGCGCCTCGGCATCCCATCGCTGGGGCGGGACTACTGGTCCCAGCCAAGGTACGGCTTGGAGCGGGAGCATCCTGAGTTTCAAGTCCGGCACTGGCGCCCCACTCGCCGCCCCCAACGCAAAGGAGCCTACGCGGCCGAGTTGTGTTAACGATAGTCCGCGCTTGCACGCCGAGGCGCGCGGCGGACATCTCCAACCCGTGCGTAGGCTCCTACAGAAGAAATCGTATCACACACAGGCACAGTGTCAACCCTCCCGGAGGCAAATCGTATCACACCCGGCACGGTGTCGGCCCCCCTGGAGGCTAGTCGAGTCCGGGGCTACTCAGTTACCTGGGGAGACCTTGTTGGTGAGAATCTTCACAAGCGATGTTGACTTGCTTTCACAATTCGCCTATCATCTCCGTTCGGCGTCGGGCAGCGGCGCCATTCTGCTTTCTAGTGGCAACCTATGAACGGGCAAGGCGACCCCCGCGACTACGTCCTCCGCATGGCGAAGGACAACGACGTCCGCTTCATACGCCTCTGGTTCACCGACATCCTCGGCAGCCTCAAGGGCTTCGCCATCACCATCGAGGAATTGGAGGGCGCACTTGACCGCGGCATGGCGTTCGACGGCTCGGCGGTGGAAGGATTCGCCCGCGTGGACGAGTCGGACATGGTCGCCATGCCCGACGCCGCCACCTTCTCCATCCTCCCCTGGCGTCCGCGCCAGAACGCCGTCGCCCGCGTCTTCTGCGACATCACGCGGCCCGACGGCGAGCCCTTCGAAGGCGACTCGCGCCATGTGCTCAAGACGGCGCTCAAGCGCGCTTCCGACGCAGGCTACACCTTCATGGTCGGCCCCGAGATGGAGCACTTCTACTTCAAGAGCGCGCAGGCGCCCGAGCCTCTCGACGAGGGCGGCTACTTCGACTTCACGCCTCTCGACACGGCCACCGACCTGCGCCGCGAGACCGTGCTCACGCTCGAAGAGATGGGCATCCCCATCGAGTACAGCCACCACGAGGCGGCCCACTCTCAGCACGAGATTGACCTGCGCCACACCGACGCCCTCACGATGGCCGACTCCGTTATGACCTACCGCCAGGCGGTGAAGGACATCGCTATGCGCCACGGCGTCTACGCCACCTTTATGCCCAAGCCGCTTGAGGATCAGAACGGCAACGGGATGCACGTCAATCAATCGCTCTTTCGAGGCGACGACAACGCCTTCTACGATGACGCCGACCCCCACCGCCTCAGCGCCGAGGCCCACCGGTACGTCGCCGGTCTACTGCGCCACGCGCCCGAAATCGCCATCGTCTGCGCCCAGTGGGTGAACTCCTACAAGCGCCTCGTCCCCGGCTTCGAGGCGCCGACCTACGTCTCGTGGGCCGCCGTCAACCGCAGCGACCTCGTGCGCGTTCCCGCCTATCGCCCGGGCAAGGAGGCGTCCACCCGCGTCGAATTCCGCCTGCCCGACCCGACTTGCAACCCCTACCTCGCCTTCGCCGCGATGCTCACCGCCGGACTCGTCGGCATCGAGCGCGCCTACGACCCCGTCCCCGCCGCTGTCGAGGACGCCTCCGCCCTCTCCGACGCCGAGCGCGCTGACAGGGGCATCCGCCAACTGCCCGGCAGCCTCTACGAGGCCATCCAGGCCGCCGAAGGCTCCGCCCTTCTGCGTCGTGCGCTCGGCGACCACGTCTACGACAGCCTCCTGCGGAACAAGCGCATCGAGTGGGAGCGCTACCGCTCCGCCGTCACCGACTACGAACTGAAGCGCTACCTCGCCATCCTGTAGTTATGACCGAGCGCCTCCCGCAACGCACGCTGTACGACCCGCGCTTCGAACGCGACGCGTGCGGCGTCGGCTTCATCGTCGACGTCGCGGGGCGGCGCAGCCGCTCCATCATCGACCGCGCCCTGGAGGGCGTCGTCAACATGGCCCACCGCTCGGCCACCTCCCCCGACGCCACCGTGGGCGACGGCGCGGGCATCCTCACCCAGATACCCGGCGCGGTCTTCAACCCCGTCGCCGAGCGCCTCGGCTTCGCGCCCGAGCAGGACGGCGACCTGGCCGTCGGCGTCGTCTTCCTCAGCGGGCGGGACGACGAGGCGAAGGACATCCTCGAACGCGCCGTGAAGGAGCAGCGCCTCACCCTCCTGGGCTGGCGCGAGGTTCCCGTCGATCCGTCCATCCTCGCCCCCGCCTCCGCCGCCTCGATGCCGCGCGTCGAGCATCTGCTCGTGGGGCGGCCTGCCGACTTGACGATGGAAGGATTCCCCCGCCGCCTCTACGTGGCGCGCAAGACGGCGGAACGAGCCTTCGCCGAGGAGGGAATCGACTGCTACGTCGCCTCCTTCTCCAACCGCACCATCCTCTACAAGGGCATGCTGGCGGCCACGCAACTGCGCCGCTTCTACGGCGACCTCGACCGCTCCGACTTCGAGGCGGCCATGGCGGTCCTGCACCTGCGTTACAGCACCAACACGTTCCCTAACTGGAAGCTCGCTCAGCCCTTCCGCATGCTCGCTCACAACGGCGAGATCAACGCCGTGCAGGGCAACCGCAACTGGATGCGCGCCCGCGAGCAGGAGCTGACCTCCCGCCTCTGGGGCGACGACGTCTCACGCCTGCGCCCTGTCGTCCAGCCCGGCTACAGCGACTCCGCCAGCCTCGACAACGCGCTCGAACTCCTCACCTTATCGGGCCGTGACCCGCTCCACTCGATGCTGATGCTCGTGCCCGAGGCTTGGGAGAATATGCCCAACGTCGACCCTGACCTGCGGGCCTTTTACGAGTACCACGCCTGCCTTACGGAGCCTTGGGACGGCCCGGCGGGCTTGTGGTTCACCGACGGCGTGCTGATGGCCGCCGCCCTCGACCGCAACGGCCTGCGCCCCGCCCGCTACAAGGTCGGCGGCGATGGCGTCGTCGTCCTCGCCTCCGAGGTCGGCGCCATCGAGGTGGACGACGCCGACGTGGAGGAGAAGGGGCGCCTCGGCCCCGGCCAGATGATCGCAGTGGACACCGCCAACGGCGTGCTGCTGCGCAACGACGAGATCAAGGAGCGCTACAAGCAGCGCCGCCCCTACCGCGAATGGACGGAGCGCCGCATCTTCAAACTCGGCGAACTGCCCGCCGGAGCGCCCGTTCCCGCCCCGCCCGCAGGCGACGACCTGCTGCGCCTCCAGCAGACCTTCTCTTACACGACCGAAGAGGCGCATCTCATCCTGCGCCCCCTCTACGCCCAGGCGATAGAGCCTGTCGGCTCCCTGGGCGACGACACGCCTCTCGCCGCCCTCGCCGCCAAACCCCGGCCTCTCTACGGCTACTTCCGACAGCGCTTCGCCCAGGTGACCAATCCGCCCATCGACCCCCTGCGCGAGCAGATCGTCATGTCCCTCTACACCTACCTGGGGCCGCGCCGTTCGCTGCTGGAGGAGAGCGAGGAGCACGCGGAGGCGCTGCTGCTGGACGGCCCGATGCTGACCGACGCGCAGTTGGCCGCCCTCCACGCCAATCAGGGCGACTTCAAGACCGAGACGCTCTCCGCGCTCTTCCACGCCGCCGCGGGACCCGCAGAGCTGCGCCCCGCCATCGAGCGCTTGGCAGATCAGGCGGAGGCGGCGGTGGACGCGGGCGCGCACATCCTCGTCGTCAGCGACAGAGGCGTCGACCACGCCCACGCGCCCATCCCGATGCTCGCCGCCGTCGGCGCCGTCCACCACCGGTTGATACGCGTGGGCAAGCGCATGCGTGCGTCCATCGTGGCCGAGACGGGCGAGGCGCGCGACATGCACCACTTCGCGGCGCTCATCGGCTACGGCGCCAGCGCCGTCAACCCCTACCTCGCCCTCGCCACCGTGCGCGACCTTATCGAGAGCGGCCACGACGAGGACATCCCCGCCGACCGCGCCGCCGCCAACTACGTCCGCACGATCCACAAGCAACTGCTCAAGATCATGTCCAAGATGGGCATCTCCGCCATCACCGCCTACCACGGCGCGCAGATTTTCGAGGCCGTCGGCCTCGCGCCCGAGGTCATCGACCTATGCTTCGCGGAGACGCCGTCGCCGGTGGGCGGCGCGGGGTTCGAGCAGATTGGCGCCGAGACGCTGGCGCTGCACGCCGCCGCCTTCGCCGACACCTACAGCGCAGGCAAGGAGCGCAAGCTCGCCGACTACGGCTACTACCGCTACCGCAGGGGCGGCGAACCTCACGCATTCTCGCCTGCTGGCGTCCGCATCCTCCACAAGGCCGTGGAGGAGGGCGGCACGGGGCAAGACGGCTACCAAGAGTACCTTGACGCTATCTCGAGCCAAGACCCGATTTCGCTGCGCGACCTGCTGCGAATAAAGCCTGCCGGGCCGCCCGTTCCCATCGACGAGGTGGAGCCCGCCGCCGAGATTGTGAAGCGATTCAACGGCGGCTCCATGTCTTTCGGCGCGCTGGGCATCGAAGCGCACGAGGACATCGCCCGCGGCTTCAACATGATCGGCTCCAAGAGCGGCTCCGGCGAGGGCGGCGAAGACCCGCGCCGCTTCCGCGAGCAGAAGAACGGCGTCAGCACCGGCAGCCGGATGAAGCAGGTCGCCTCCGGGCGCTTCGGCGTAACCCCCGAATACCTCGCTATGGCCGACGTGCTGGAGATTAAGATAGCGCAAGGCTCTAAGCCAGGCGAGGGCGGCCAGCTGCCCGGCCACAAGGTTACGGAGATCATCGCCGCCGCGCGCCGCACCCAGCCGGGCGTGCCCCTCATCTCGCCGCCCCCGCATCACGACATCTACTCCATCGAAGACCTGGCCCAGCTCATCTACGACCTGAAGGTGGTGAACCCGCGCGCCGCCGTTGCGGTCAAGCTCGTCGCCGAAGCGGGCATCGGCGCGATTGCTGCGGGCGTCGCCAAGGGCTTCGCCGACTACATCCTCATCTCCGGCGCGGAGGGAGGCACCGGGGCGTCGCCTTGGATATCCATCAAATACGCGGGCGCGCCGTGGGAACTGGGTCTGGCCGAGACGCACCAGGTGCTCGTCGCCAACGGCCTGCGCGGCCGGGTGGCGCTCCGCACCGACGGCGGGCTGCGCCGCGGTCTCGACATCGCTATGGCCGCCATGCTGGGCGCCGAGGAGTTCGGCTTCGGGACGGCGGCGATGGTGGCGGTCGGCTGCCAGGTGGCGCGCCAGTGCCACCTCAACACCTGCCCTGTCGGCATCGCCACGCAGGACCCCGAGCTGCGCCGCAAGTACTGGGGCGCGCCGGAGATGCTCGTGCGCTACCTCTTCTACGTCGCCGAGGAGCTGCGCTCCGTTATGGCGTCCATTGGCGTCCGCTCCGTTGAAGAGATCGTAGGGCGGTCCGACCTATTGGAGCAGGTTGCCATCGACGGCAACGACAAGGCCAACGCCCTCGACCTGAGCCGCATGCTCGCCCCCGCCGACCCGACGGGCGCGCTGCCGCGCCACCGCACGCAAGAGCGCAATGACCGCGAGGCGGACAACCTGCTCGACGACGAGTTGCTGCCCCTCGTCCAACCGGCCATCGACGGCGTATCCGCCGTGAAGATCGAGCGCGATATCCGCAATGTCCACCGCACCGTCGGCGCGCGCATCGCGGGGCAGATCGCCTACCTCCACGGCGACGACGGCCTGCCCCAGCACAGCATCGACCTGCGCTTCCGCGGCTCCGCCGGCCAATCCTTCGGCGCCTTCCTCGTCCCGGGCATGCACCTCACGCTCGAGGGTGAGGCCAACGACTACGTCGGCAAGGGCATGCACGGCGGCGAGATAGTCGTGCGCCCTCCCGTCGGCGCGCCCTTCCACCCCCACGACAACGTGATTATGGGCAACACTGTCCTCTACGGCGCGACGGGCGGCCACCTGTTCGCCGCCGGACGCGCAGGAGAACGCTTCGCCGTACGCAACTCCGGCGCGTGGACGGTCGTCGAGGGCGCGGGCAACCACGCCTGCGAATACATGACGGGCGGCGTCGTCGTCGTCCTCGGCCCCGTCGGATGGAACGTCGGCGCGGGCATGTCGGGCGGCGCGGCCTACGTCCTCGACCTCGACGGCTCCCTGGACTGGAAGGTGAACAAGGAGATGGTCGGCGCTGCCCCTGTGGAAGACTCCGAAGACGAGGAGATGCTGCACGCGCTGATTGGCCGCCACCACGACCTCACGCGCAGCCCGCGCGCCGAGGATGTGCTCGACAATTGGGCGGTCTACCTCCCTCGCTTCCGCAAGATTATGCCCTTGCCGCACGTCGCGCCGCCGCCCCCGCGCGAGCAGCAACGCCAGCGCCGCGACGCCCTGCTCGCCGTCTCTCAGCGCCGCTCCGCTCCCTCTTCCTAACCCGTCGCGAACTGCGGTCGCTCGCTGCCGCCGCTACGACGCGCCGTTGGCCGTGCTGATAGGCTGCCTAAGCGGGGCGAGCAATGATCCATTCGTACCTCTTCACCGACCTCATCATCATCATCGTCGCCGCCTTCTTCGGCGCGGTTGCGGTGCGTCTGCTGCGCCTGCCCACCATCCTCGGCTACCTGGGCGTCGGCATCCTCGTCGGCCCCCACGGCCTCGGCCTGGTCAGAGAGGTCGAGTCGGTGGAGACGCTGGCTGAGTTCGGCGTCATCCTCCTGCTGTTCGCGGTGGGCGTGGAGCTGTCGCTGTCCGACCTGCGCAAGATCGGCGGCCGCACCATCGCCGCAGGCCTGCTGCAGATCGGCGCGATGATGGCCGTCGGCTTCGGGATGGGGCGCCTATTAGGATGGAGCGGCAGCCAAACCGTCGTCCTCGGCTTCGTCCTCGCCCTCAGCTCCACGATGGTCGTGCTCAAAACGCTGAGCGACCGAGGCGAATTCCAGATGGTGCACGGGCGAATCCTCGCCGGATTCATGCTGATGCAAGACCTGGTGTTCGTGCCGATGATCGCCGTGCTGCCCGCCTTGAGCGGCGACAGCGGCCTCGACCTGGCGGGGCTGGGCGTCGGCTTGGGGCAGGCCATCGCCGTGCTCGGCCTTATCGTGGTGCTGGGTGGGCGGATCGTGCCGTGGCTGTTGGAGCGCGTGGCCAACATCGGCTCGCGCGAGACATTCGTCCTCGCTGTCGTAACCATCGCCTTCGCCGCCGCCGCCGCCACCAACGCCGTTGGCCTCTCCGCCGCCCTCGGCGCCTTCGCCGCCGGACTGGTCATCTCCGAGTCGGACTGGATAGGCCACCAGGCGCTCCAGCAGGTTATGCCTCTGCGCGACATCTTCGCTGCCCTCTTCTTCGCCAGCCTGGGCGCCGCCACCGACCCCGCCTTTGTCCTAGACAATCTGCCGACCGTCGTCCTGCTGGCCGCCGTCGCCATCGTCGTGAAGGGGCTGATCACCATAGGCGCGGTCAAGGCCGCCGGATATCTCCCCAACACGGCGCTCCGCACAGGGTTCGGCAACACCCAGATCGGCGAGTTCGGCTTCATCCTCGCCGCCACCGCCGCGACGGCAGGCGCGGCAGGAGCCGACTTCCTGCCCCTCGTGGCCGCCGCCACCGTCATCACCATGGCCGCCACGCCAGGCTTCTTCGCCGTAGGCGCCAAGGCCTCCCAAGTGCTGGCCGGGCGCGACCGCCGCCTCCGCCCCTACCTGTCCGGCGCCTCCGACGCCGAGCGCGCCAGCGAGCGCGCCCCCCGCTACCACGACCACGTGCTGATGGCGGGCTACGGGCGCGTCGGCTCCCTCGTCGCTCAAGCCCTCGCCGAGCGCGCCATCCCCTTCATTGCCATCGACGAAGATCCCGCCGCAGTGCGGCGCGCCGTCGAGGCGGGCCACCACGCCCTGCTGGGCGACGCCGCTAACGATTCGGTGCTGCGCGCCGCCGGCGTCGCCCGCGCCCGCCTGCTCATCATCGCCGCGCCCGACCCGGTGGCGCCGGTCGTGATCGCCCAACACGCCGCGCGCCTGCGCCCCGGCATGCCCATCATCGCCCGAGTTGGTTGGGCGGAGGAGGCCGAGCGCCTGCACGAGGCGGACGTCCACGACCTCGTATGGCCGGAGATGGAGGCGGGCCTGGAGGTGGTGAGCCGCGCGCTGCGCCACTACGGGGTAGACCCCGATGAGACGGAGGCAGGACGCCGTGAAGCCCGCGCCCGCCTAGCCCCCCAAGGCCTCAGCGAGGAGCCGCTTGGCGGCCGGGAGAGCTAGGAAGATTGGGGGGCCGATTGAGGAAGCCCGCTATGTGGGCGGCGCCGTGCGAATGCGATACACGCCGGGTTCCTTTGGAATGCCGGAGATATAGCGGTTCTCCATAGGCTTCCAAGATGACCACGCGAGCAGGCAAACAGTTCCCTCTTTCGAAAGATGCACTCTATTCCCTGGCACGAATTTCCTATTGTCGGGGCGTCTGAATCCAGGCAGCCACCCATACATTTCCTTGTAATTGCGTAGAGGGGCGGCCTCGTGGACGGTAGCGCTCAAATTATCTCCGGCCGCTGCTCATGAGAACTTCAATTGCCACTTCAATTCAACCACCGCCTTTGCTGCGCGATTCAATTGGCTGCCGGAGTGAGGACGCGAGATGTTCTTCTGATGGTCGCTAATCTTGTCGCCCAGCCGCGTGCGCAGGCCCTCGGAGACCTTCCCGATACGAGCCCGCCCGATGTCAACGAGCACAGGCTCCAGAATGCTCTGCAAGATAGCCAGTTTGCTCACTACGCCCTCCTTATGATTGCCGCCCCGCCGTCTCTCTTACCGGGAAGCGCGACGCCAGCAGGAACACCGCCGACGTCGCCAGCATCAGGAACACCAGCGCCGTCAGCCAACCATCGTAGGAGCCTGTCCGCTCGAACACTAGCCCGGGCAAGTACGTCCATCCGCCGCTGCCCAGCAGCACCATCCCGTAGATCCATCCTCGGATCGTGTCGAACCAGCGCCGACCGTAGGCGCGTCCGAGGATTGCCCAAAACACGGGCCAGACCGACTCCACCGGCGAGACCAGCAGCACCGCCAGCGCGTAGCCAGGCGGCGCCTCGCTCAGACGCAGCACGAGCGACGCGGCGGCCATCGACAGCGCGAACCCTGCCAGCACCAGCGTCCCGTTGAAGCGGTCGGCCAACCACCCGATGAGCAGCACCATCGGGAAGGTCGATATAGCGTACATTCCCGCGAACCACGCCGCCGTCTGTGTCGTCTCCCCCTTGGACACAAGGATGGGGATGAAGTGCAGGCCCAGGCTCCCGTAGGCCGACAGCCACAGCACCACGCCGAGCAGCAGCAGCCAGTACAACGGCGTGCGGATGGCCTGGCGCGGCGTCAGCCCCGCTGCCGCCTCCGGTGCGGCGCTCGGGTTGGCGCGTTGCGGCGCGGCGTCGCCGTCGGGGTGCAGCCCTCGATCCTCCGGCGCGTTGCGGACGATAGCGCTCGCCGCGAACCCGAAGATGATGATGACCACGCCCGCGACGACCGACGTTGCGCGCCACCCGTTCGTCCGCACCAGCGCCTCCAGCGTCGGCACGATGAGCAGGCCGCCCAAGCCGATGCCCGCCGACAGGATCGACAGCGCCAGCGCCTTGCGCCGCGAGAACCACGCGTTCGTGATGGCCGTCGGCGCTTGGAAGATTGCCCAGTTGAACCCCAGGCTGATGAGCGCCGCGAACACGATGAAGAGCGCGAGCAGGCTGTTCACCCAGAAGAGCGCGATGTAGCCCACGCCCGCGCTGAACGCGCCGAACAGCAGCAGTTTCCGCCCGCCGTAGCGCTGCGCGAGCATCCCCGCGATTGGCGCGAACAGCCCCACCTGCAACCCCGTAACCGCGAACACCAGCGAGATGGAGTCGCGCCCCACGCCCAGATCCTCCTCCATCGGCAGCAGGAACACCCCGCGACCGTAGAGGCCCACGCCGCCGCCGATGACGCGCATCAGCGCTAACGCCAGCACCACCCGCCAGCCGAAGAAGGCGAGATTCAGCGACCGGCCTGCTGGCTTGGCGGCCTCCGCCACGGCGCGCCTCCTAGTAGCCCCGCTCCCAGTCCACCACGTTCTCCAACTCCTCCCCGTCCAGGAAGCGGCGCAGGTTCGCGCAGAACAGGTCGAGGCCGAAGAGGTGGTTCACGTCCGACTTCTGCGAGATGTGCGGCGACATCACCACGTGCGGGTGCGACAGCAGTGCCTCGGGCGGCGGGACGATGAACTCCCGCGTGTAGACGTCCAAGTACGCCCCGCCCAGCTTGCCCGACTCCAGCGCGGCGATCATCGCGGGCTCGTCGATGACCTCCCCCCGCGCGATGTTGGCGATGAACGCCCCCTGCGGCATCGCGTCGAACGCGGCGGCGCCCACCAACCCCTCCGTCTCGTGCGTCCACATCGCGCAGACGGCCACCATCTGACACTCCGCCAGCATCTCCAGCATCTGCGCCGCCGGGTAGAGCACGTCCACGCCCTGCGTGTTCTCCTGGCGCTCCGTCGCCGAGCGCCGCGTGGCCACCACGCGCATCCCCATCCCCTTGGCCATCCGCGCCAGCGCCCGCCCGATGCCGCCCAGTCCGACGATGCCCAGTGTCTTGCCCTGGACGACGATGGGGTTGTAGGCGTCCGGGTCGAAGGAGCGGGCGGCCGTCTGCTGCGCGCCCGTATGGACGCCGCGCGCCAGCGCCAGCAGCCCCGCCAGCGCCGACTCCGCGATGGGCTGCGCGCCCGTGTAGCCCCGCGACGAGGTCGTCAGCACCGGCGCGCCCCAGAACGAAGAGCCGCGCACGTTGGACAGCCCCGCGAACCCCCAATGCACCCACCGGAGGTTCGCCATCCGCACGAACCCGTCCCTAGGGAAGGGCACCCCCATCATCACCGCGTGCGCGCCGTGGATGACCTCCTCTGCCTCCTCCGTCGTGAGGACGCGTTCCGGCGTCGTGCGCGTGAACCGCTCGATTAGCCCCTCCGGCCAATCCTGCCGCAGTTCGGGGAGCAGGCTGTGCCACAGACCCGTAACGCGCACGCGGCCCGGCGCCACCGCCGCGACGCGGTCGAGGCTCGCCTGCGGCTCGTCGCGTATGACCAAGACGTTCAGGGGATCGGGCAATGCGGGCATACGGCGCGCTCCGAGGGCATAGTTGCGGCGGAGTTTACCCCTCGGATGTGCTACCGTGTGCCCGGGCGCGCCGCGCCCCGCCAGGAGGCAACCCCTATGACCTCGCAGCCCGAGCGCCCGCGCTTTGTTGGGCCTGAGTTCCACCGCACGCAGAACTACCTGCTCGAGGGCCTCCGCCTCCTCCGCAACGACGCCAACCTCCCCAAGACCGTCCGGCCCGGCGACGAGTTGAACACGCGCATCGCCCAAGCTATCCGCGCCATGGGCATCGACGCCGCCTACGACGAGATAGCCCCCGCCGTAGACCGCGCCATCGACGAACTCGCCCCCCTCGAAGGGCTGTGGATTGGCCCGCGCGCGATGGACACGCGCTTCACCGCCATCACCGGCGCGCTGCTCGCGATGGCCGAGGCCGCCGACCTGCTGCCCGAGGAGCAGATGCGCGAGAACGCCCGTCCCGACCTGCGCGGCCTCTCCGGCGCGCTGCGCCGCCTCAACCTCTTCGCCGCCCGCCGCTTCAGGCGCGACGCCGCCGAGCGCGTGCGCGGCGTCTACGTCATCATCGACCCCGACCTCACCAACGGGCGCGACCCCGTCGAGGTCGCCGTCGCCGCCATCGATGGAGGCGCGAGCGCCGTCCAGCTCCGCGACAAGGCGCCTGCCAAGGGCGCGAGCCTCGCGCTTGCCCGCCGTCTCGCCGAGGCTTGCCGCGAGCGGGGCGCCGCCCTCATCGTCAACGACCACGCCGACCTCGCCGCCGCCATCGGCGCTGACGGCGTCCACGTAGGCCAGCGCGACCTGCCCATCGCCGACGCGCGCCGCGCGATGCGCCCATGGCAACTCGCCGGCAGGTCGAACGCGCTGGTGGAAGAGGCGCAGGCGAGCCTCGACGACGGCGCGGACTATATCGCCGTCGGGCGTATGTTCGAGACCGCCTCCAAGCAGGACACGCGCCCCGCCGGAGTGGAGACGCTCCGCCGCGTGCGCGAGATCGTCCCGGCCGACGGCCCGCCCGTCGTCGCCATCGGCGGCATCACCGCCGCCAACGCGGGCGAGGTGGCGCGCGCAGGCGCCGACGGCGTCGCCGTCATCGGCGAAGTCGCCCAGGCGCCCGACCCCAAGGCCGCCGCCGCCCGCCTACTCGACGCATTCACGAGCGCCAAGGGCTAGGCGTATGCGCGTCGCCTTCTTCAGCGCCAAGTCCTACGACCGAACCTCCTTCGAAGAGGTCAACGCCGCCCGCCACGACCTGCGCTTCTTCGACGCGCCGCTGGACGCCTCCACGGCGGGGCTGGCGGAGGGCGCACGCGCCGTCTGCGTCTTCGTCCACGACCGAGTGGATGCGGACGTGCTGGAGCGGCTGGCCGGATTGGGCGTGCGCCTTGTCGCCATCCGCGCCGCGGGCTTCAACAACGTCGACCTAGCCGCGGCGGACGCCCTCGGCCTGACCGTCGCCCGTGTCCCCGCATACTCGCCCCACGCCGTCGCCGAACACGCCGTCGCGTTGATGCTCGCGCTCAACCGCAAGATTCACCGCGCCTACAACCGCGTCCGCGAGGGCAACTTCGCCCTCGACGGCCTGCTCGGCTTCGACTTCGCAGGCAAGACGGCGGGCGTCATCGGCACGGGCAAGATCGGCGCCGTCCTCGTTCGCATCCTGACCGGGTTCGGCTGCCGCATCCTCGCCCACGACCCATACCCGTCGCCCGAACTCCAAGCGCTCGGCGCCGAGTATGTCGAACTGGACGACCTGTTCGCCCGCGCCGACGTCATCTCGCTCCACGCGCCGCTGACGCCCCAGACGCGCCACCTCATCGACGAGCGGGCGCTGGCGCGTATGAAGCACGGCGTGATGCTGGTCAACACCAGCCGGGGCGCCCTCATCGACACCCGCGCCGCCATCGACGCGCTCAAATCGGGGCGCATCGGCGCCCTCGCCCTCGACGTCTACGAGGAGGAGGCCGACCTCTTCTTCCGCGACCTCTCCGAGCAGATCATCCAAGACGACGTCTTCACTCGCCTGCTCACCTTCCCCAACGTCCTCATCACCGGCCACCAGGCCTACTTCACCCGCGAAGCCCTACGCGGCATAGCCGAAACCACCCTAGCCAACATCACCGCCTTCGAGCGCGGCGCACCCTCCGGCAACGAACTCACCCCGGAGATGGTGCGGGGGTAGGGAGCGGGGGCATTCTCCTGGGCATCGACCGGTCCCTATGCGCTAGGCAACGCCCAGACCCGGGCAGCCAGCTCCGCCAGCCGCTTCTGGCGACGCTTAATCTCGTCAGGGGACCAGTCCGCTCTCTCCGCCACCTGACGGGTTAGCTCAATGGTGCTCTGTCCATAGATATCCTGCTTTTTCGCGAATGACTGGTTGTACACCGCACCTGGCTTGTTGTCATCTCTGCTCAATAGGGCAAGGTTGCCGATACGGGTAGCGTAGACCCGGTGTGTATCCTCATCGAAGTTGGGCCACCAGCGTAGGTGGACCGAGGATGCTGGCAGTATGTGTTCGAGCGTGTAGTGCTGGTCGTTGAAGGTGGTGGAGCCCGGTTGCTGATAATGAGCGAGTCCCAGGAGGAATCTCCTGGCCTTAGCTTTGTCAGAAAAGCTGACCGTAGTCAGCTTTTGGATGAAGGTCTGGTCGTCGAAGACGCCGAGTTCGTCGGCATCTCGTAGCGCGTCCGCCATAGAAATGGCCTCAATGGCACCCGCAGAAGCGTCCGCTGACATCAATCGGCGGGCCAGTTCGGAGAAGCCTCTCTCGAAATCCGACGGCTCGAACTTCCGGGTCACGGAGGCTGTACGCATCACGAACGAGGAGAGGAGCCGCATCTTCCGGTGCACGACCTTCGCTACCTCCCGCTTTTGCGACTGGTTGGCGAGGACGTACCGATCGAGCAACGCGAACACAATGGGCTGTGCGACCTTGTAGACCTTAAGTTCCATTAGGGAGGCATACAGATTGCGAGGGTTCTGCTGCTCCCCTGAATGGGTGAGGAACCGACGCACTAGCTCATCCTCTTCACTTGGATCGGTAATCTGGTGAAAGAGTTGCACCCTCTCGCTGCGGCTGATTTCTCTAGCAAGGTCATAGACGAACGAATCGGCAGCATCGGTAGGGAGCAACGCAGTGTGCTCCGCGCTGATACGCTTCTTGGTCTCACGATAGAGACGAGTGCTGGGGATGAAGCCGTAGCGGCTCTGGAAGAAACACCGTACGTAATCGGGTGCCTTTCGGCTGAGCTGCTGCTGGAGACTCTCCAGTCTCTGATGGACGGTATTCTTTCTGGCCTCATCACCCTCCTCTCCGAAGTACGAGTAAAGATAATTCCGTATGAGGTCTAAGGCCTCAAGCGATTTGCCGCGAGCGTTCAAGGTCTCGAAGACAGCATTAGGGTCTATGGACCTGGGGACGTAGAGACAGGCGACCTCCAGCTTGTTCCGTACGAAGTCGAAGAATCTCTGGGCCTGTGCCAAATCCATGCCGTCGAAATGGTTGTCAATCACCTGGCATGCCATAGTGAGTTTGCCGTTGGTGCCGATATCCCCTCCGCGTATCAGCGGGTAGTAATGCGCCTGGTTGTCTTTTGGTGGACACAGCCGGGGAGTCATCGCTGCCGTATCATCAAGGGTCATCGTGTGGTGTTGGTCGAGAACGAAGGGGACCCGGAGAGCATAGCCTTCGCGTACGGGATCCTCTCCTTTGGTGAACCTCCGGGCAAGGCGCGCGCACATCAAGGAGAAGGTGACCATGCGCTGCTGCCCGTCGTTAATCTCCCACATCGCGTGCGCATCGGGCTTTTTCACCAGCATCACTGCCCCGAGGAAATAGCATTCTCTCTTCGCTTGGATTGCCTCGTCTATGTCTTCGAGCAGCTCACGGACCTCTTCCTTCTTCCAATCGTAGGAACGCTGGTGCCAGGGGACCTCGAACTGTCCCTTGTACAGCAAGTATGAGAGAAGCGAGGTCTCTGCGTTGACTATGGTCTTCGGGGCACTCATGCTTCCTAGGCCATCCTCGCTAGCAAGGCCAGCCTGCCTCTCTCGCGAATCTCGTCCCTCCACCAGACATCCTCAATGGCCTCGATCTCGCCAGTGGAGATTAGGCTCTCCCCGGTCTGCGTCTCCAACTCTTGGAGGCGGGCCAGGATGTGCCGCCTCACCTGCATCGTGAAGGGGCCATAGACCCGGGAGCCGTCGGCGCGCGACTTGGCGTGCCCGTTGCGGCGTACCGTCATGCGGTTCCCGTCGTCCTCGCGCAGCCCAATCAGCTCCTCGCGGAAGTCGTACAGCAACTCTAGCTTGTCGCTCTCCGTGTGCCCGGAGTCGATCGTGCCCCGCATGCTCCGGTCCTTCTGGACGACAGTGCACGTCCAGCACCCGAACCGGGGCGACGTGGTGCCGCACGATGGCGCGTCGGCCTTGGTGAGGACGAGAGGGCACTCCCCGCCCCCGGCGTTGCGGTACAGGGTTATGAGGTCTCGATGTGTGCCGCCCCAAGGGGGCTTGGACTGGATGAGCACCGTCCAGACATCGTTGTCTTCGAGGTCCGCGAGCGGGGCGAACATGCGGCAGCCTTCGATGGAGGAGTGAGGGTTCATAGCGTCGGCCTTGACGCCCCGCCCATCCATCCTCTGGCGGCGGGAGGCAGACTCGCTCCTCCTCGTCCCGACCAGCAGGATGGCGCGCTTGTGCCGCGTGAGGAGCCGCCCAATCAGGCGCTTGGTCGGGAGGATCTTCATCCGATCCGTACACCAGCGGAAGTTGCGCGTGGGCGGTATGTATCCGCGACCGATGACGCTCACCCAGAACGTCTGGTCGACGGCGGGCTTGGTGACGTGCACATTGATGGGCAACCCGGTGCTCTCGGCTCCCTCTCGGATGCCCACTACGCTCTTCCGCAGATGGTCGATGACCATCGGCGACTCGACGAGAGTGTCGTTGGCCACCACGTGCACGGTTCGGCGGCGCTGCTCTGGGAGCAGATCCGCCAGCATTCCCCAAACCAACTGCAGCAGCAGCGTCGAGTCCTTGCCCCCCGAGTAGGCCACAATCCAAGGGTCGGAGTGTCGCTTGAGGTACTCGGCAGCGATGACCCGGCGTATGGAGCGGAGTTGTTCGGCGATACCGGTCTTCATCGGTCTCTCCTTCTCCTAGCTTACTACTGCTGCCGTCTCGTTCAGACCCCGCAGCTCCTGCACCGAACCGACTATCTGCTCCACGGAACGGTCGATGTCCTCCTCGGTCGTGAAGCGGCCTAGGCTGATGCGCAGGGCGGAGTGCGCCCGGTCCTCGCCCAGCCCCATCGCCATCAGGACGTGGGACGGTTCGACGCTGGCGGAGGTGCAGGCCGACCCGGTCGACACCGCCACCTCGTCGAGCATCATCACCAGCGACTCGTTCTCCACTCCCCTGATGCTGACGTTCACTATCCCAGACACGCAGTGCTCGCGGTCGCCGTTGAGTGTCACGTCGTCGATCTGGGTTAGCCCGTTGATGAGCCGCCGCGACAGATCGGCAACCTTGGAGTTCTCGGCCTCACGCTCCAAGGATAGCAGGCGGGCCGCTTCGCCGAACCCGACGATCTGGTGGGTGGGCAGCGTCCCGGAGCGGATGCCCCACTCATGGCCACCCCCGTGGAGTTGGGGTTGGAGCCTCAACCCCCGATCGCGCCTGACGAACAGGACCCCAATCCCCTTGGGGCCGTAAATCTTGTGCCCGCTGAGGGAGACGAGGCTCGCTCGATTGTGCCGCATGTCCAGCGGCAGGCGCGACGCGCTCTGGGCTGCGTCGGTATGGAACACGATACCGTGCTCGCGGACGATAGACGCGATGGAGTCAATGTCAGTGACAGCACCGGTCTCGTTGTTGACGTGCATCAGGGATACGAGGATGGTGTCGGAGCGTAGGGATGCCTCCACCTGCCGGGGGGTGATGAGGCCTTGGGCGTCTGGGCGGAGGTAGGTGACCTCGTAGCCCTGGCGCTCCAAGAAACGACAGGAGTCCAGCACTGCCTTGTGCTCGGCCGCAGAGGTCACGATGTGCTTGCCCCAGTCGGCGTGGGCGTAGGCGACCCCCTTGATGGCAAGGTTGTCCGACTCCGTGGCCCCCGAGGTCCAGACAATCTCGTCGGCGTCGCAGTTGAGAAGATCCGCCACGCACTGGCGGGAGTGCTCCACCGCCTCTGCGGCGGCCCAGCCGTATCGATGGGTCCGGGAGGTGGGGTTGCCGAACACGCCCTCGGGGCCCAGGAAGCGGACCATCTGCTCGGTAGCCCGGGGGTCTACCGGCGTCGTTGCGGCGTAGTCCAAGTAGACCACGGATGGGAAAAAGGAGGGGGCAGGGGGTGACCGCATGTGCTGCAGCGCAACCGCCTAAGAGGGGCAAGATGGGACCGTCGGGGATAGTAACGACGCCAGTGACCAGTGTCAACGCGACGGACTTACCCTTGAAGTCGGACAGCCTCTCGTTGTGAAGTCCCTCTAACTATGCACTCCCCTACACCAGCCCCGCCTCCCTCGCCCGCCGAATACTACCCCCCCCCCCCTCCCCCTTGCCCCGGCGCCCTGCGGCGGCATACTAAGGGACGACACCACGCTCGCCGGAGAGGGCTATGACGCAGACCGCCGACCACGCCGCCGCTACCGCCGCCGAGTTCGACGCGCTGCTGGAGGTGATGCGGCGCTTGCGCGACCCGCAGGGCGGCTGCCCGTGGGACCTCGAGCAGACGCACCTGTCGCTCCGCAACACCCTGGTGGAGGAGGCGTACGAGGCGCTGGAGGCGATCGACTCGGAAGAGACGGACGCGATGGTGGAGGAACTGGGCGACCTGATGTTCCAGACGCTCTTCCACGCGCAGATAGGCGCCGACGCGGGGCGGTTCACGATGCGGGACGTGCTGGCGCGCCTGCGGGAGAAGTTGGTGCGTCGCCATCCGCACGTCTTCGCGGACGCGGCGGCGTCGAGCGCGCGGGAGGCGTTGGACCAGTGGGAGGCGCTCAAGGCGCAGGAGCGTCAGGCGAAGGGCGAGGGCGCCCGCTCGATGCTGGACGGCGTGCCGCGCTCAATGCCCGCCCTCGCCTATGCGCAGGCGGCGGCTGACCGGGCGGCGCGCGCGGGGTTCGCGTTCGAGCCGGACGAGGCAGTGTTGGGCAACGCGGCGGAGGTTCGGGACGCGGCGAGCGCCGAGCGCCGCGAGGATGAGGTGGGCGACGCGCTGTTCGCGGCGGTGGTGAACGCCGCGCGTATCGGGGTGGACGCCGAGGCGGCGCTGCGGGGCGCGAACCGCCGCTTCGCCGAGCGATTCCGCCGGGTGGAGCAGGCGGCGCGAGGGCGCGGCGAGCGGCTGGCCGATATGGAGGCGAGGGAGAAACGGGCGCTGTGGGAGGCGGCGAAGCCCGCTGCGCGGCCATAGCCCGCAACCGTTCCTTAATGACTTTGCAGGCGCGGCAGTGCTATAAGCGCATTGGCGCGGCCTCAGGCCGCGAGGCAATCCGCTGCGCAGGGCAGCATAGAGGCGAGTGCTACGGTGGGAAGAGCCATTCGAACCCTATTGACCGCAACCGGCTTGCTGGCCGCCGTCCTTCTGGGCGGCGGCGCGGCCTTGGCGCAGGAGGCGGGGCAGCCCGACGCGGAATCGTCCGACGACGTTACGCTGATCACGCCCTTCCGCAGCATCGCGCCCGACGGCCCGATGGACGACGCGGAGTTCAACCTCACGTTCATCAACCACTCCACGGAGCGGCGCATCGTTCAGTTCGACTTCTCCGGCGTGCCGGAGGGGTGGGAGGCGAACGTGTGGGACCGCTTCACCAACTTCCGCCTCCGCCAGCTGGCGATCGAGCCGTACGACGGGACGGAGGAGTCGAACGTGGCGGAGCACCGCCTCCGCATCACGCCCGACCCCGAGAACACGGAGGGAGGCTCCTTCCCCATCACGCTGAACATCATGTCGGTGGATGGGCGGGTCACCTTCGACTCGGCGGTCATCACGGTGGTGCTGCCGCGCCTGACGCCGGTCGCGTCGGGGAGGGTGGAGCTGGAGAGCACCTTCCCCTTCCTGCAAGGGGCGGCGACCAGCCGCTTCGAGTTCGAGGTGGCCATCAAGAACCGCACGGGGGCGGACGCCTCGCTCGACCTGAGCGCCGAGTCGCCCTTGAACTGGACGGTGCAGTTCCTGCCCGCGTTCGGGGACGAGCGCGTCATCTCGAGCGTGGCGCCGGTGGACAACGCGACGCAGCGCGTCAGCGTGCGCGTGCAGCCGCCCCCATTCGAGCGCGCCGGGGTCTACACCATTCCCTTCTCCGTCTCCAACGATAACTACTCGGCCATGATTCCGCTCAGCGTGGAGATCACCGGGCGCCCTGACCTGAACCTGGCCACCGTGTCGAGACGGCTGAACGTGGACGCGCCCGCGGGCGAGCAGACCATCGTGGAAATGGTGGTCGCCAACCTGGGGTCGGGCGACCTCGGCTCCGTCTCCTTCTTCGGCTCCGCGCCCGACGGCTGGACGGTGCAGTTCGACAAAAACGAGTCGCAGGGCGTGGCGGCGGGGGACGTGGAGCAACTGTACGCCTTCATCACGCCGCCCAGCGACGCCATCCCGGGCGACTACGCAGTGACCGTCACGGCGCGCAGTCCGGAGGACTTCAGCGAGGTGGAGTTCCGGGTGAGCGTCACCCAATCGACCATCTGGGGTTGGCTGGGCATCGTTATCGTCATCGTGGTGCTCGGCGGCTTGATCGGCCTGTTCGTCAGGCTAGGCAGGCGATGAGCGGCGAGCAGCCCCTGGTCGAAGCGCGCGGCCTGACCAAGCGCTACGGAAGCTTCACGGCGGTCGACAACCTCGACCTCACGCTGCACCAGGGCGAGGTGTACGGCTTCCTGGGGCCGAACGGCTCAGGGAAGAGCACGACCATCCTGATGCTGCTCGGCCTCACGGAGCCGTCCGGCGGCGAGGTGCGTGTGATGGGGCGCGACCCCGGCCGTGAGCCTATCGCGGTGAAGCGGCGCATTGGCTACCTGCCCGAGTCGGTGGGCTTCTACGGCGACCTGAGCGGGCGCGCCAACCTGCTCTACACCGCCGACCTGAACGAGATACCGCGCTCGGAGGCCTCGGCGCGCATCGACGACCTGCTCGCAACGGTGCTGCTGGCGGACGCCGCCGAGCAGCCGGTGGGGCAGTACTCGCGAGGCATGCGTCAGCGTCTGGGGCTGGCCGACGTGCTGCTCAAGCAGCCGAGCCTCGTCATCCTCGACGACCCGACCCTCGGCCTCGACCCGGCGGGCGTGCAGTGGCTCTTGGGCCTCATCGAGACGCTCTCGCGGGAGCGCAACATCACCGTGTTCCTCTCCTCCCACCAGTTGGTGGAGGTGCAGCGGGTGTGCGACCGGGTGGGCATCATGTCGCGCGGCAAACTGGTGTTGGAGGGCGACGTCGCGAGCCTGACGGAACAGGACGAGCAGGGCGGCTACGAGGTGCACGCGGAGACCGCAGGCGGCGGTGAGGCGGCGTTGGACGCGCTGCGCGCGCTTCCGGGCGTTACGGCGGTGGAGCGGCAGGGCGCCGCCATCACCGTGTCGTCCACGCAGGACGTGCGCCCCGGCGTGGCCGCGGCGCTGGTGGGCGCGGGCGCCCAAGTGTTGGAGGTGCGCTCGCGAAACCGGACGTTGGAAGACCTGTACCTGCGCTACTTCCAACCGGCGGAGGCGGAGGGATGAGCGCCATCTTCTGGAAGGAACTGGCCGACCACTTCGGGCGGCGCCGGTTCATCCTCACCCTGTCGCTCATCCTGTTCGGAGTGCTGTGGGGGCTGTTCATCCTCCAACGAGAGGTGAACGGTTCGGGCAGCGCCCAGGGCGAGCTGCTGTTCCTGCGCCTGTTCACGGCATCGAGCGGCGTGCTGCCGCCGGTGCTCTTCTACATCGGCTTCTTCGGGCCGCTGGTGGGCATCGCGTTGGGCTTCGACGCGGTGAACAGCGAGCGCAGCCAGGGAACGCTCGCGCGCCTGCTCTCGCAGCCCATCCACCGCGACGCCGTGTTCAACGGGAAGTTCCTGGCCGGACTGCTGACGCTGACCATCGTGCTGGTGTCGATGGTGCTGTCGATCGTGGGGCTTGGAATGTTCGTGATGGGCTACGCGCCGGGCAGCGAAGAGGTGGTGCGCCTGCTAGGCTTCTCGGTGGTGGCGGTGGTCTACCTCGCCTTCTGGCTTGCGCTGGCGATGACCCTGTCAATCTTCTTCCGCAACACCGTCGCGTCGGCGCTGCTGGCGTTGGGCGTGTGGCTGTTTACCTCCTTCTTCGTGGCGCTGCTCATCGCCCCAGCGGTGGCCGATCTGATAGTCCCCAGCATCGAGAGCGTTGACGAGGCGGTGCGCCACTTCAACGTGAATCTGTGGGTTGCGCGCGTCTCGCCGTCCACCCTGTTCGACGAGGCGACGCAGACGTTGATGAGCCCGAACGTGCGGACGCTGGGGCCGTTGCTCCAGGAGCAGACGCAAGGGCTGCTGTCGAACCCGATCTCGGCGGGGCAGAGCCTTCAGTTGGTCTGGCCGCACATCGTGGTGGTGTTCTCAATGGTCGCCTTCCTCGTGTCGCTCTCCTACGTCAAATTCCTCCGGGAGGAGATACGGAGCTAGGCTGCGGCGCTACCGGACTGTCCGAAGGCGCGCTAGATGCGCCCTGAGGGAACGCGAAGGGCGTACGCCCCGCCTTGCTATACTTCCCGCGCTATGCCCATCCTCTACGTCGTCGCCGCCGAACCTGGCGCAGGCGCCACTGCCGCCGCCGGCGGCGTCGCCCTCGCGCTGCGCCGACGCGGAGTGAACGCCGCTGCGGCAAAGGTCGCGCTGCCCGATGACCGAGCACGCGCCGACGCGCGCGTGCTCGCCAACGCGCTCGGCGCAGAGGCCGCGCCCCTCATCGACCCCGCCGATGCGGCCGCCGCCGCCAACGCCATCGCCGAGGCCGCCGCCGCCGTGCTCGTCGTAGACGGCCTGCCCCTCTCGGAGGCGTCCGCCGACCTCGCTGCCCGCGTGGGCGCTCGCGTCGTGGGCGTCCAACCTTACGGCGCCGAGACCGCCCCCTGGCGCGCGACGTATGGCGACGCGCTGACGGGCGTGCTCGTCAACCGCCGCACCCGCTACGCCGAACACGACGCAACCTCCCGCCTAGCCCCTCGCCTCGAGGCCGAGGGCGCGCCTGTCCTCGCCGTCGTCCCGGACGACCGGCGCATGCTCGCCGTCAGCGTCGGCGAGGCCGCCGAGCGCCTCTCCGCAACCTTCTACGCATGGCCGTCTGAAGGCGCACGCCTCATCGAACGCTTCATCATCGGCGGCCTCATCGCCGAATGGGGCGGCAACTACTTCGGACGCTACCCCGACCAAGCCGTCATCGTGCGCGGCGGACGCACCGATATCCAGATGGCCGCCCTCAACTTCCCCCTCGCCTGCCTCATTCTCACCGCGTGCGAGCAGCCCCCGCAGTACGTCCGCCAACGCGCCCAAGCCGAGCGCGTCCCCCTTATGACCGTGACCGACGGAACTCTCGCCGTAGCCGACGCCCTCGAAGACCTTTCCCTACGCGCCAACGTCCGCCACCCGGACAAGCTGCGCCGCTTCGCCGACCTGCTCGAATCCGCCCCCGGCTGGGACGCCCTCGAATCCGCCGCTGCCTGACGCGCCCGGGCAGTTGCATGTCCTCGTCCCTTCCTGGTATTCTGCTTCCTTGCTGCCCTTAGGCGCGCTCCCATCTCAGGGGAAAGGGGGGCCCTGTGGTTGACTGCTCTCGGTATCCACCTACTACTCGATCTGCGTGGCTGTAACTCCGCGCGGCTGGACGACCTCCCCTTCGTCAGAGACACCCTGGTCCGCGCCGCCGAAGAGACCGGCGCGACCGTCATCGATCACATCTTCCACCGCTTCTCCCCGCAGGGCGTGACCGGCGTCGTCGCCATCGCCGAATCCCATCTCTGCATCCACACCTGGCCCGAGTACGACTACGCCGCCGCCGACATCTTCACCTGCGGCCCGGGCTTCGACGCGTCCGCCGCCGCCGACCTCATCATCGCCGCCTTCGAGTGCCGCGAACCCGAGGTGCGGGAGGTCTCCCGCGGCGCCCTCTTGCCCGTCGCCGCCGAGGGCGGCTAGTCCGCGCCTTCGATGGAGACCCTCCCCGCCGGGCGCGCCTGGCGCCTCGAGCAACTCACCCCCGACCTTCTCGTCGCCGAGGCCGTTGAGCGCGTCGTCCACTCAGGCCGCACCGACTACCAGCGCGTCGAGATTGTCGACACTGTCCCCTTTGGCCGTGTGCTCGTTCTCGATGGCCTCACCCAATCGTCCGAGGCCGACGAGTGGGTCTACCATGAGGCGCTCGTCCAACCCGCAATGCTCGCCCACCGCCGCCCCGAGCGCGTCTTCATCGCGGGCGGCGGCGAGGGCGCGACCGCCCGCGAGGCGCTGCGTCACCGCACTGTCCGCGACCTCGTTATGGCCGATCTGGACCCCGAGGTTGTCGGTCTCTGCCGCGAGCATATGCCCAGCCTCGCCAACGGCGCGTTCGAAGACCCGCGCCTCACCCTCCTCTTCCAGGACGCGCGTCTCTACCTCGAAGAGCACGAGCAGCCCTTCGACATCATCATCATCGATGTGCCCGACCCCCTCGAGGCGGGGCCCGCCTACCCTCTCTTCACCCAAGAGTTCTACCGCCTCGTCCGCTCCCGCCTGCGCCCCGGCGGCCTGATGGTCGCCCAGACCGGCCCCGCAGGGCCGACCACCATCCGCGAAACCTTCACCGCCGTGCAT
Source organism: uncultured Dehalococcoidia bacterium (assembly GCA_964560025.1). Lineage (GTDB taxonomy): Bacteria > Chloroflexota > Dehalococcoidia > Lucifugimonadales > Australimonadaceae > JAGWBE01. The sequence continues at coordinate 48,046 of CAZLKC010000004.1, read as the reverse complement.
CGCACCATCGCCTCGGCGCTCGACCACGCGTCCCCTTACTGCGTCGATATGCCCTCTTTCGGCCTCACGTGGAGCTTCGTCGTCGCCGGCCTCCCCGACTCCCCCAACGTCGCCGCCGCGAGCGCGCAGGCCATCGACGCCGCTGCCGCCGCCCGCCTCGACGGCGAATCCCGCTACTACGACGGCCCCGCCCACGCCGGAATGTTCAACCTCCCCAGGTACGCCCGCCAAGCCCTAACCGAAGAGACCCGCCTCATCACCATGGCCGCCCCCCTCTTCGCCTACCAGCCAACCCCCGCCCGTTCGCCCTGATCGCCCCTATCCCCGTATTAGAAACAACAACCCCGTCGCTGCCAGCACGATTTCCACCAGCGTGATGAAGAACCGCTCAGACACCCGCGTAACCACCCACCTGCCCGCGAACCCGCCCGCGAACATCACCACGCCGATTCCCACCCCGATCAGCGCCAACTCTGGCGTCAGCAGGTCGACCCCCCGCTGCGCGGCGATGCGCGCCCCGTTCATCGCAACGTTCCCCGCGCTCATCGTCCCCACGAACGCGCCTCGCGTCAGCCCGTAGGCGAGGAAGAACGGCACGCCCAACGGCCCCGCCGCGCCGAACAGCGCCGTAACCCCCGCCTGCACCGCCCCCACTCCGGCGAACCCTCGCAACGGCATCCTCCAATCGTGGCCGACGGGCATCCGCCTGTAGACCACTACGATCAGGAAGAACGCGCCCAACAGCCGCGTCAGCGCCTCCGGTGGCGCGCTGGCCAGCACGAGCGTTCCCAGCACGGCGAAGGGCAGCGCCCCGAACGTCCACCACCCTACTACCCGCCAATCGATCTCTCGTCGGTTGGCGATCATCCGAGCGAGGTTCGCCATCGTCATCGCCACTGCCAGCACCGCCACCGTCTCCCGCACCCCTAGCACCAGCGCCAAGACAGGCAGCATGATGATGGCCGTCCCGATTCCCACCACCCCGCCCACCACCGCCGCGCCGAACGCCGCCGCAGCCACGCCCAATCCGATGAGCAATTCCGCACTCACCGCCCCGCCCCCTCACCGTCCCATCCGTCGTTCCCGCGGAGGCGGGAACCTCGACGCTAGGCGCCTCGCCTCTGCGAAACCCACCCCTACGCACAGGGGGCCTGGTGAGGCAGTTTCCCTTTTCTTGTAGGGGCAACCGGCAGGTTGCCCTCTCGCCTTCTGGTGCAAACAACAAAGGGCGCCGGCCATAAGCGGGCGCCCCTCCCTCGCGGAGGCTGGGTTGCGGCTGGTACAGCCGCTGACGCTCACGCCGCCTCTACTCCCGCCGCCACCGCAGCCGTCATCTCTTCCGTGCTCACCGCGCCGCCGCCCGCGGACGCCAGATCCGCCGTCCGCAGACCCTCCGCCAACGCGCCCTCCACGGCGCTCTCAACCGCCTGCGCCTCTTCCGCAAGCCCGAACGAGTACTGGAGCATGAACGCAGCGGACAGAATCGCCCCCAGCGGATTTGCCTTCCCTTGCCTTGCGATGTCCGGCGCCGTCCCGTGGATCGGCTCGTACAGGCCGCGCACCGTGCGCCGCCGTTCTCCGCCCGAACGCGGCAGCCCCGCCAGACTCGCCGACGGCAGCATCCCTAACGACGCCGTCAGCACCGCCGCCTCGTCCGACAGGATGTCCCCGAACATATTTCCCATCACCAGCACGTCGAACGACGCAGGCCGCGTAACCAGCAGCATCGCGCACGAGTCCACCAACTGATGCTCCAGCGCAACGTCCGGATACTCCTTCGCCACGTCGTTCGCCACCTCCCGCCACATGCGGCTCACCTCGAGCACGTTCGCCTTGTCGACCGACGTAACCCGCCCCGAGCGCGTCCGCGCCAGCTCGAACGCCGTCCGCATGATGCGCGCCACCTCCCGCTCCGAGTACCGCATCGCGTCCACGCCCTGCCGGCCCGCCTGCGTCGTCCAACGGCGCTTTGGCCTGCCGTAGTACAAGCCGCCCGTCAACTCGCGGATGATGATGAGGTCGACGCCGCTCACCCGGTCGTTCTTCACCGGGCTCGCCTCCTCCATGCCAGGGAACACCTTCACCGGGCGGATATTGGCGAATAGCCCCAGCGCCTTGCGCAGCCCCAGGATCGCCGCCTCAGGGCGCACCGGCGCGTCGTCCCATTTCGGCCCTCCCACCGCGCCGAACAGCACCGCGTCCGCCTTCCGCGCCAGCGCCGTCGTCTCAGCGCGCAGCGGCGTCCCGTGCTTGTCGATGCTGATTCCCCCCACATCGTCGTAGGCGTAGCGGAACGTGTGCTTGAACCGCCGCCCCACCGTGTCCAGCACGCGCTGCGCCGCAGCCGTAACCTCGCCTCCGATGCCGTCGCCGGGCAGAACCAGCAGGTCGAACGTCGCCATCTCTCTTACCTCGCCCCGGCCTAGCGCGAGCGCGCCGCCTCGAACTTCGCGATATCCGCCTCGTGCCGCAGCGTCAGGCCTATCTCGTCCAGCCCGTTCAGCAGCGTATAGCGGCGGAAGGCGTGTGTCTCCGCGTCTTCGTGCACTACGAACGGCGCGCTGAACCCCGCCCCGTCATACAGCCGCTCCGCCTCCAGGTCCACCGTCAACTCCCAGCCCGGCTGCTCCTTCGCCCGTATCATGATCTGCTCCAGCACGTCGTCCGACACGATGACCGGCACCAGGCCGTTCTCGAAGCAGTTCTTGTGGAAGATGTCCGCGAACTTCGGCGCGATTACCGCCCGGAACCCGTAGTCCACCAGCGCCCACACCGCGTGCTCGCGGGACGACCCGCTCCCGAAGTTCCGCCCGCTCACCAGGATACGCGCGTTCTCGTAGCCCGGCCGGTTCAACTCGAACTCCGGCCTCGGCATCCGGTCCGGCCCGTAACGCCACGAGTCGAACAGGTACGGCCCGAAACCCGTCTTCGTGATGAGTTTCAGATACTGCGCCGGGATGATCTGATCCGTGTCCACGTTCACCCGGTCGAGCGCCGCCACCGCGCTGGTCATCTTGCTGAATGCGTCCATTGCCTACTCCCACTCCCGTACGTCCACGAACCGCCCCGCCACCGCCGCCGCCGCCGCCATCGCCGGGCTGACTAGGTGCGTCCGCCCGCCCTTGCCTTGCCGCCCCTCGAAGTTGCGGTTCGACGTCGACGCGCAACGCTCGCCCGGCTGCAGCACGTCGGGATTCATCCCCAAGCACATCGAACAGCCCGCCTCCCGCCAATCGAACCCCGCCTCGCGGAACACCGCGTCCAACCCTTCCGCCTCCGCAAGCAGCTTCGTCTGCGTCGAGCCCGGCACCACCATCGCATACACGTTCGGGTTCACCGTCCGTCCCTTCGCCACCGCCGCCGCCGCCCGAAGGTCTTCTATCCGCGAGTTCGTGCACGAGCCGATGAACACACGGTCAATCGCTATCTCCGTGATGGGCGTTAGCGCCTCCAATCCCATGTACTCCAACGCCCGCGCCGCCGCGTCTCGGTCCTGCTGCTCCGTGAAGTCCGACGGCGACGGCACGGCCTCCGTAACGGGCACCGCCATCCCCGGATTCGTCCCCCACGTTACGTAGGGCGCCATCTCCGCCGCGTCGATGACGATGACGCTGTCGTACTCAGCCCCTGCGTCGCTCGGCAGCCGACGCCACTCCCCCACCGCCGCGTCCCAATCCGCCCCTTGCGGCGCATGGGTGCGCCCCTTCAAGTACGCGAACGTCGTCTCGTCCGGCGCCACCATCCCCACGCGCGCCCCCGCCTCGATGGACATATTGCACAGCGTCATCCGCCCCTCCATCGACAGCGAGCGGATCGCCTCTCCTGTGTACTCCACCGCGTACCCCTGCGCTCCGTCCACCCCGATCCGCGCGATGACGCCGAGGATGAGGTCCTTGGCCGACACCCCCGTCGGCAGCGCCCCCTCCACCCGTATCTCCATCGTCTTCAGCGGCGACTGCGAGAGGCACTGCGTCGCCAGCACGTGCTCCACTTGCGACGTGCCGATAGGCATCGCTATCGCCCCGAACGCCCCGTGTGTCGAGGTGTGGCTGTCGCCGCACACCACAATCATCCCCGGCTGCGTCCGCCCCTGCTCCGGCGCTATCACGTGCACGATGCCCTGATTCGGCGAGTACATATCGTAGTACTCGATGCCGAACTCCGCCGTGTTCCGCGCCAGCGCGTCCAACTGCGCCGCCGACACCGCGTCCTCCAGCGCCACGTTCCCGCCCGAGCGGTCGTCCGTCGGCACGTTGTGGTCGGCCACCGCGATGGTCAGGTCGGTGCGCCGCACCTTCCGCTCGTTCAGCCGCAGCCCGTCGAACGCCTGCGGCGACGTAACCTCATGCACCAGGTGCAGATCCACGTACAGCGTCGCCGGTTGTCCCGGCTCCTGCCGCACCACGTGCGCGTCCCAAATCTTCTGGAACATTGTCCTAGGCGCCATCGAGCCTCTCCTCTCAAAGTCAAAGCGGCCTCCGGCCGCCCCGACCTCCAAGCATAGCCCCTGCCCGTCCCTCGCGCTAGCCGCGAGGCATTCCCCCGCGCCTCTTCCCACCGTCGCTCTCGCGGAGGCGAGAGCCTCGACGCGGCTAATTCCACTACGCACAAGGGGAAGGGAGCGGAATGCGCGTATTGGCGGAGAGGATCTTGGGGTCCGGGGCGCCTAGCGCCGAGGCTCCTGCCTCCGCGAGAGCGACGGAGAAGAGGAGCGGGAGAGACAGGTGAGGAGGGCGGAGGCGGGCGGCTTGGGGGAGTGCGCCCGTCTTTCCCCCTGCTTGCCCCAAGGGGAATCGAAGGGCGAGCGCCCCCCGGCCTACCCCACCGCCTCCGCCGCAGGCGCAGGGTGGCCGCCCATCGCCAGCAGGCGGTTCAGCGCCGCCATGTACGCCTTGCCCGACGCCACGATGATGTCCGTGTCCGCGCCGCGCCCGATGTACGTGCGCCCGTCGCGCTCGATGCGGATGCTCACCTCGCCGACTGCGTCGTTGCCCTCGGTTACCGCGTTCACGCTGAACTCCGTCAGCTGATTCGGCGTCTGCACGATGCGGTTGATCGCCTTGTACACCGCGTCAACGGGGCCGTCGCCCGTCGCCGCGTCGGTGTACAGGCCGCCCTCGAGCGTCTTGATGGTCACCGTCGCCGTCGGAACCTCGCGCGTTCCGCAGGTCACTTGCACGTGCTCCAGCGTGTAGGTCTGCTCGATGGCCGAGGCGTGGCCGCTCATCAGCGCCACCAGGTCGCGGTCCATCACCTCGCGCTTCTTGTCCGCCAACTCCTTGAACTGCTCGTAGACCGCGGGCAACTGCTCGTCCGTAACCGCATAGCCCAGCTCCGCCAGGCGCGCCCGCAGGCCGCGACTGCCGCTCAGCTTGCTCAGCACCAACTCGCTCCGCGGCACGCCGACGGCCACCGGGTCGATGATCTCGTAGGTCGAGCGGTCTTTGATGAGGCCGTCCTGGTGGATGCCCGACGCGTGGCGGAAGGCGTTGCGCCCCACGATCGCCTTGTTCGGCTGCACCGCAAACCCCGTTATCTGGCTCACCATCCGGCTCGTCGCGTACAACTGCGTCGCGTCGATGTCCGTGTCCGCGCCGTAGTAGTCGCCGCGCGTCCGCAGCGCCATGATCACCTCTTCCAACGCGCAGTTCCCCGCCCGCTCGCCGATGCCGTTGATGCACCCCTCGACCTGCCGCGCGCCCACCTTCACCGCCGCGAGGCTATTGGCCACCGCCATGCCCAAATCGTCGTGGCAATGGACAGAGAGGCGCACCGACTCGCCCAGTTCCGGCGCCTGCTCGCGCAGATGCTTCAGCAGTTCCGCGAACTCTCCCGGCGCCGCGTAGCCGACCGTGTCAGGGATGTTGATAGTCGTCGCCCCCGCCTCGATGGCGGCGCGCACCAGGTGCGCCAGGAAGTCGCGCTCGGTGCGCGACGAGTCCATCGGCGAGAACTCGACGTCGTCCACGTAGGAGCGCGCCCGGCGGATCGCCCCCACCGCCATCTCCACCACCTCTTCGCGGTTCTTGCGCAGTTGGTTCATCAGGTGGTTGTCCGACGACGACAGGAACAGGTGGATGCGTGGGTGCGCCGCGTCCCTCAACGCCTCCGCCGCGCGGTCGATGGCCGCGTCGCGGCAGTGCGACAACGCCGCCACAATGGGCTCGCGCACCTCGCGCGCCACGTGCTGCACCGCCTCGAAGTCGCCGTTGGAGCTGATGGGGAAGCCCGCCTCGATGACGTCAACACCCAGCCGCTCCAGTTGCCTCGCTATCTCAACCTTCTCTTCGACCGTCATCGCCGTCCCGGCGGACTGCTCCCCGTCGCGGAGCGTCGTGTCGAAGATGAGCACCTTGTCGTTCATTGCGTTCCCCGTTTCTCTCGTCCGGTGTGCGCCGTAGCGCTCGCGCCTAGTGCTGCTTCAGGAAGGACATCATCTCCCGTAACTGCGCCCCGACCTCTTCTATCTGGTGTCCTGCGTCCTGCTCCCGCAGCCGCTTGAACCGATGCCCGCCCTCGTGGTTCTCCGCGATCCACTCCCGCGCGAACGTCCCGTCCTGTATCTGCGCCAGCACCTGCTTCATCGCCGCGCGCACGTGCTCGTCCACGATGGCCGGCCCGCGCGTGTAGTCGCCGAACTCCGCCGTGTCGCTCACCGAGTAGCGCATGTATTTCAACCCGCCCTCGTACATCAGGTCCACGATCAGCTTCAGCTCGTGCAGCACCTCGAAGTACGCGATCTCCGGTTGATACCCCGCCTCGACCAGCGTCTCGAAGCCCGCCTTCACCAGCGCCGCCGTTCCCCCGCACAGCACCGACTGCTCGCCGAATAGGTCGGTCTCCGTCTCCTCTTTGAACGTCGTCTGCACGATGCCCGCGCGCATGCTTCCTACTCCCGCGCCGTAGGCCAGCGCATTCGGCAGCGCCTCGCCCGACGCGTCCTGATGAATCGCCACCAGCGCCGGAACGCCCGACCCTTGCGTGAACACCTCCCGCATCCGGTGCCCCGGCGCCTTGGGCGCGATCATCGACACGTCCACCTCCGGCGGCGGAACGATCTCCTTGAAGTGGATGTTGAACCCATGCGCAAACATCAGCGTCTTCGACGAGTCGAGGTGCGGCTCGATCGCGCTCTCGTACAGCCCGCGCTGCGCCGTGTCGGGCACGAGCACCATGATGACGTCCGACGCCTTCGCCACCTCTTCCGGCAGCCCGACGCGCAGCCCCGCCGCCTCCGCCCGTTCGCGGCTCGACGAACCCGCGTACAGGCCGACCGTAACGTCGTGCCCGTTGTCCCGCAGGTTCAGCGAGTGCGCGTGCCCTTGCGAGCCGTACCCCATAACCCCGATGCGCTTGCCTGCCAACCGCGAAACGTCCGCGTCCTTCTCGTAGTACACCGTCGCCATACGTGCTCCCCTTTTCTCCGTCATTCTCGTTAAGGCGCAATCGCCCTATTCGTCCGTCCTGCCTCCGTCACTCCCGCCCTCTCATCCGTCGTTCCTGCCTTCCATCCGTTGTTCCCGCGGAGGCGGGAACCTCGACGCTCGGCGTCCCGCATCCCCCAAGCGCCCCTGCCGTAAAAGAGGGAGGGGCGGCTCTCCTCCGTTCGCTCTGAGCGAACTCGAAGGGCGCCCCTGCTAAGGCACCACCTCCGTGTCCGGCGCGTTCTTATCCGTCCGCTGCGGCTCCGACCGCCCGCTGCCCGTCGCCGACCCGCCCCGCGCCATAGCGACGCGCCCCGTGCGCATAATCTCCCGCACACCGTAGGGCTTCAGCAATTGCAGCAGCGCGTCGACCTTGTCCTCGCCGCCCGTCGTCTCGATGATGACCGCCCCCGGGCTCACGTCGATCACGTTCGCCCGGAAGATGCCCGCCGTCTCCAATATCGACGCCCGGTTCTGTGGGCTGGCCGCCACCTTGATGAGCGCCAACTCCCGCGCCACGATGTTCTCCGCCGAGATGTCGTTCACCCGCACCACGTCGATCAGCTTGTACAACTGCTTCGCCACCTGCTCCACGACGTAGTTGTCGCCCTCGACCACGAACGTCATCCGCGACAGCCCCGGCGATTCGCTGTGCCCCACCACCAGGTTCGAGATGTTGAACCCGCGGCGGCGGAACAACCCCGCCACCCGCGCCAGCACCCCCGGCCGGTCGTGGACGAGTGCCGTTATCGTGCGCGATTCGCTCCGCTCCGCTACCGCCATGCGGGGTCTCCTTCCGGCGTCGGCCCCTCCAGCATCTCCGCCACGCTCTCCCCGGCCGGAACGTGCGGATACACGTTCTCCTCCGGCTCCACCATGAAGTCGATGAGCGCCGGGCCGTCGTGCTCCATCGCGCCGTCGATCGCCTGGCGCACCTGTCCGCGCTCGGTGACCCGCGTCGCCCACACCCCATAGGCCTCCGCCAACTTCACGAAGTCGGGATTCCCCGAGTAGGCCGACGCCACGCGCACTCCGTCGTTGAACAGGTCTTGCAGCTGGCGCACCAGCCCCAGGTAGTTGTTGTTCAGGATGGCGAACTTCACCGGCACGCGGTTCTCCACGATGGTCGCCAACTCCGCCATCGTCATCTGGAACCCGCCGTCGCCCGCGATGCTCCACACCGTCTTGTCGGGCCGCCCCATGGCGGCGCCCATGGCGGCGCCCACCTCGAACCCCATCGTCCCCAGGCCCCCCGAGGTCAGCCATGTCCCCGGCTCGGTGAAACGGTAGTGCTGCGCAGCCCACATCTGATGTTGCCCCACCCCCGTAACCACGATCGCCTCTCCGCCCGTCGCGTCCGACAGCTCCCGCACCACGTACTGCGGCAGCAGCCCCTCGCTCTCGCGGATGCGGTGCGACGGATGCTCGTCCCGGAGGCGGTCTATCTCTTGCAGCCACTCCGTCCGCACGGCGGGCTCCACCTCGCGCGCCAACGCGTGCAGCACCCGCTTGGCGTCTCCAACGATGGGAACGGTTACGCGCACGTTCTTCCCCACCTCCGCCGGGTCGATGTCGATGTGCACCACCTTCGCGTTCGGCGCGAACGAACTGATGCGCCCCGTAACCCGATCGTCGAACCGCATCCCCACCGCCACCAGCAGATCCGCACGGTCGATTGCCCAATTGTTGTGCGCCCACCCGTGCATCCCCGGCATCCCCAGCGACAACACGTGGTCCTCGTTCGCCGCGCTGATGCCCAACAGCGTCGTGATGACCGGGATCTGCGCCTTCTCCGCCAGCTCCCGCAGCTCCGCCGCGCCCCCGGAGATGAGCACCCCGTGCCCCGCCAGTATCAGCGGGCGCTCCGCGTCGCGTATCAGCCGCGCCGCCCGCTTGATCATCTGCGCGTGTCCCTCCAGCGTCGGCCTATACGACCGCATGCGGATGTCGTCCGGATAGTCGAACTCCGCCCGTTCCGTCTGCACGTCCCGCGGCAGGTCGATCAGCACCGGCCCCGGCCGCCCCGTCCGAGCGATGTGGAACGCCTCCTTCAGCGTCGTCGGCAGCTCCGCCGCGCTCATCACCAGGTAGTTGTGCTTCGTGATTGGCAGCGTAACGCCCGTCGTGTCCGTCTCCTGGAACGCGTCCCGCCCGATGGCCGCCCGAGGCACTTGCCCCGTGATAGCGACGACGGGCACCGAGTCCATCATCGCCGTCGCCAACGGCGTAACCAGGTTCGTCGCCCCCGGCCCCGACGTGGCGATGCACACCCCCACCTTCCCCGTCGCCCGCGCGTAGCCGTCCGCCGCGTGCCCCGCGTTCTGCTCGTGACGCACCAGCACGTGACGCAGCGCCGGATACTCCGGCAGCGTCTGATACAGCGGCAGGATCGCGCCGCCAGGCAGCCCGAAGGCGATGTCCACGCCCTCGCGCAACAGCGCCTCGCACACCATCTGTCCGCCCGTCAACCGCATTGCCGCTCCTTATCCTTAAGGAGGCTCCGGCGCCCTTGCGCCACGCCGCCCTCTTCTCCGTCGCCCCCGCCTTCTTCTCCCGTCGTTCCCGCGAAGGCGGGAACCTCGACGCGCAACGCCTCGAATCCTCAAGACCGTCCCCGGCGCACACAGGGAAGAGGGGGCAACTAACCGGCCGCCGCCCAACAAAAAAGCCCGTCCCTCGCAAGGGACGAGCTGCTGTGCCCGCGGTGCCACCCTCGTTCCCCCCGATTGCGGGGGACGCTCGGCTGCGCGGTAACGGTGCGCTCCGCCGCCCTACTCCATTCAGGCTGGCCGCTCCGGGACGAGTTCGGGGCTGCGTTCGCCGCCGGCCTCACACCATGCGCCGGCTCGCTCGGGCTTGCCCTGCCCCTACTACTTCCCTTCCTCGCGAATGTCCGTTTGTCAGATACTGCGTTATCCTAACTGCCCGCCCCGCTCTCTGTCAATCTAATGTGCTTGCTCAATAGAGATGAGAGCGGTGAAGGGCCGCCAAGCCTGGGCGGCGACGGCGTTGACCGCCTCTCGCTCATATCCGTCTGAACCGGATTGGTTGGGAACTCCCCCTCCGGCGTTGGCGCATCCCCTCCCACTCCCGCCTTGCAGTATCCTTGCCCTCCGCACGCCAGGAGGAATCCCAATGACCGAACACCCCTACGACGTAGTAGTAGCCGGCGCGGGCAACGCCGCGTTCTCGGCGGCCCTGACCGCGCGCGAGATGGGCGCGCGGGTGCTGGTGTTGGAGAAGGCGCCGGAGCACGCGCGCGGCGGCAACACCTACTTCACGGGCGGCGCGTTCCGCTTCGCCTACGACGGCTTCGACGACGTGCGCGCCCTTATCCCCGACCTGTCGGAGCAGGAGGCCGCCCTGATGGAGGTCGGCTCCTATGCCACCGCCGACTTCCGCGCCGACCTGATGCGCGTAACCGAGGGGCTGGCGGACGAGGAGTTGGCCGACCTGTTGGTGCGCGGCTCGCAGCCCGCGATGCGCTGGCTGCTTGAGCAAGGGATGCGCTTCATCCCGCTGTGGGGGAGGCAAGCGTTCAAGGATGGCGACAAGTACCGCTTCTGGGGCGGCCTCGTGCTGGAGGCGGTCGGAGGCGGCAAGGGCCTGTCCGACCGTTACTTCGAACTGGCCGCCGAGAAGGGCGTCGAGGTGCGCTACGGCGCCTCGGCGTCGGCTCTGCTGACGGACGACGCTGGTAAGGTGCGCGGCGTGCGGGTGCGCACGGCGGAGGGGTTCGAGGAGGCGCGGGCGGCGTCGGTGGTGCTGGCGTGCGGAGGGTTCGAGGCGAACGCGGAGATGCGCGCGCGCTACCTCGGCCCCGGCTGGGAATTGGCGAAGGTGCGGGGCGTGCAGACGAACACGGGCGACGGCATCCGCATGGCGCTCGATGTTGGCGCTCAGCCCTACGGCCATTGGAGCGGCTGCCACGCCGTGGCGTGGGACTTGAACGCGCCGCCCTTCGGCAACCGCGCCGTCACCGACCTGTACCAGAAGCACTCCTACCCGTTCGGCCTCATCGTGAACGCGCGGGGCGAGCGGTTCGTGGACGAGGGGGCCGATTTCCGCAACTACACCTACGCCAAGTACGGCAGGGAGATCCTCAAGCAGCCGCAGATGATGGCCGTGCAGGTGTTCGACCAGAAGGCGATCCACCTGCTGCGCGACGAATACCGCATCCCGCAGGTTACGATGGCGGAGGCGGACACCATCGAGGAACTGGCGGACTACCTGTCCGTCGACCCAGCGGGATTGGCCGCGACGGTGGCCGCCTACAACGCCGCGTGCGTGCCGGGCGACTACAACCCCACGCTGCTCGACGGCGTGCACACCGAGGGCATCGAGCCGCCCAAGTCGAACTGGGCGCTCCCCATCGACGAGCCGCCCTACGTCGGCTATGCCGTAACGTGCGGCGTGACCTTCACGTTCGGCGGCCTCAAGATCAACCGCGATGGCCAGGTGCTGGACGACCAGGACGCGCCCATCGCGGGCCTCTACGCGGCGGGCGAGTTGGTCGGCGGCCTCTTCTACCACAACTACCCCGGCGGCGCAGGGCTGATGTCGGGCGCCGTGTTCGGGCGCATCGCAGGAAAGGGAGCGGCGGTAGGGGCGGGGCTGGGTTAGAGGATATCCCCGGCGGCTGACCGCGTGCGCCCTTCGATTTCCCTAGGACGAACAGGGGACGTCGCCCTTGCGCAACGCCTGCGGCGCGGGTATACAGGCGGCGCATGACCGCCTGGCAGCGCAATGCCTATCGCGCCGCCCTTGTCATAGCGGCGGTAGTTGGACTGATGGGCGCCGCGTGGCTCGCCTTTGGGCAGCCGTCTCCCGCCGGAGTGAAGGTCGTGACGCCGCCGGAGCAGGGAGCGTCGCCGTTCGTCGCTCCCGCGCCTACGCCTACCCCCATCGGCGGCGCGCCGCTCAACGTCAACACCGCCAACCGCGCCGAACTGGAGCGCCTGCCGCGCATTGGCGAGGTGCTCGCCGACCGCATCGTGGAGTACCGCATGGCCAACGGGCCGTACCTGCGCACCGACCACCTGATGGCCGTGCGTGGCATCGGCCCGACCATCTACGAAGCCATCAAAGACCTCATCACCGTCGAGGAGTGAGCGCGGGGATGACGGAGGCTACGCTGCGGGCGCTCGGCGGCGGGAGGCTAGGGGGTTGAGGCGCGTTAGCGCGCGGCCCAGTTCGCCCGTCTCCCACGACACGAGCAGCAGCGTGGCAACGAAGATGGAGCTGTACGCGCCGATGACGACACCCACCAGCAGCACCAGCAGCAACGGCTGAATCGACGGCCCGCCGAACAGCAGCAGCGCCGCCACGACGACCAGCAGCGTGATGGAAGTGTTGAGGGAGCGGCCGATGGTCTCGCGCACGCTCAGGTTCACCACGTCGATGAAGGGGGCGGCGTGGTGGCGCGCTACGTTCTCGCGCAGGCGGTCGAACACGACGATGGTGTCGTTCACGCTATAGCCGATGACGGTCAGCACACCGGTGATGAACATCGCGTTCACCTCCACGTCGGCGAACTTCCCCAGCAGGGAGAAGACGCCCAGCACCACCACCACGTCGTGCACCAGCGCGATGATGGCCGCCGTCCCGTAGCGGAAGGGATTGGGCACGCGGCGGAACGCCCACGTCACGTAGAGAAGGATGGCGGCGGAGGCGGCGGCCACGGCGAAGATGGCGTTGCGCACGTTCTCCGCGCCGACCACGGCGGACACCGTGTCCACCGCCGTAACCCGCAGGGGCGCAAGCTCGCCGAGCGTCGCCTCCATAATGACGCGCCCGCTGTCGCGCAGCACGTTGCCCGAGGTGTCCACGACCTCCGGCTCCAACTCCTTGGTGCGGATGAAGAACGTCGCGTCGCCCACGCCCTGGACGATGGCGTCGCCGTGGCCGATGTCGTCGAGCGCGTCGATCACCTGCTGCGTCGTAACGGCCTGCTCGAACTCCACGGTGAGCGCGGAGCCGCCGGTGAAGTCGATGCCGGGCCGCAGCGCCGGGGGAATGATGAGCGCGACGACGGACGGCACGACCAGGAGCGCCGAGAGGAGGAAGAGCCAGCGGCGGTAGCGAACCAGATTCACGGCGCGCCCTCCGCGCCCTCGCCGCGCTTGGGCAGCGATTCGGGAGTGAAGACGCGCGGGAATCGGTTCAGCGGTGTAACCGCCATCAGCGTCAAGAGATTGCGGCTGACGAAGATAGCAGTGATGAGGCTCACCAGCACGCCGATGAACAAGACCACCGCGAAGCCGGTTACGGCGGAGTTCGTAGTGCGCGTCCCGAACAGGAAGAGGATGGCCGCGATGATGAGCGTCGAGGCGTTCCCGTCGCGAATCGAAGGCCACGCACGGGCGAAGCCGGTCTGTATCGCCGTCTGCACCGTCCGCCCGACGCGCAACTCCTCCTTCATCCGCTCGAATATCAGGATGTTCGCGTCCACCGCCATGCCCAGGGAAAGGATGAAGGCGGCGGCTCCGGCGAGCGTGAGGGTTACGGGCAGCAGTTTGAAGACGGCGAGCACGATGATGGTGTAGATGACCAGGGCAAAGGCGGCGGCGAATCCTGCGCCCCGGTAGTAGGCCGCCATAAAGAAGAGCACCAGCGCAAGGCCCACCAGCCCGGCGATGAGGCTCTCCTCCAGCGATTCGTCGCCCAGAGAAGCGGCGACCAACTGCTCCGTGATGACGGCGATGGGAACGGGCAGGCGCCCCGACTCGATCTGGATGGCGAGGTCGCGCGCCTCGTTCGTGCTGAAGTTCCCGCTTATCTGGCCGCGCCCGGAGAGGATGGGCGATTGGACGACCGTCTCCACCAGGTCTTCGCCGTCCAGTTTGAAGGTGAGGCGCCGGTTGGTGTTGGAGTTGAAGATGCGCTGGGTCACCTCGGCGAAGCGCCGCGCCGCGCCGCTGCTGAGCTCGAAGGTGACGATGGGCTCGTTCGTAACCGTGTCCTGCGTGGCGAACGATTGGGACAGGTCTTCGCCGGTGAGCACTGTGGTGTCCTCGGGGTTTAGGCACTCGCCCGTGGCCGAGTTCACCCCGCTGCAGACGCGCTCGACGATCTCCAAGCTCGCCGTCTGGCCGATCAGCCGCTTGGCGCGCTCCACGTCCTCGACGCCGGGCAACTGCACGAGCAGGCGGTCGTCCCCGAGGCGCTGGATGTTCGGCTCGGCCACGCCCAGGCTGTCCACGCGGCGGTTGATGATCCGCACCAGTCCGTCCATCTGGTCGTCCGTGGGCGCGAGCGTCTCGTCGCCTGCCTGGAAGACGAGGTGCGTGCCCCCCGCGAGGTCGAGACCCAGCTGCATGCCCAGGATCTCGTCGGAGCCGCGCTCGAAGCGCGAGCCGAGCAGACGCAGATCGACGTTCTGGACTGCGAGAGCGGCGACCGACAGGCCGACCACCACGGCGATAAGCAGCAGCGACTTCCAGTTGAGCCTACGGAGCAAGTCGTCGAACCTGGGCAGAGGATGGGCGCGTCCACTTGGCGGCGGGCGCGAAGGCGCAGTCTATCACGCGCAGAGGCGGCCTAGCCCGCGGCGGAGGCCGCTTCTTCCTCTCTGGCCTCCGTCTCCCCGTCCTCTTCCGTGCCCGGCTCCACCTCGTAGAGGTCGTCGTTGGAGCGCAGGTGGTCCACGTAGAGGATGCCGTTCAGGTGGTCGTCCTCGTGCTCGAGCGCCTGGGCCAACAGCCCCTCCGCTCGCTTCACGCGCACGGGCCGCCCCTCGCCGTCGATCGCGCGCGCCGACACGCGCTCGGCGCGGAGGATGTCGGCGCGGTAGCCGGGCAGGCTGAGGCAGCCCTCGGTAACCTCGCGCTCGCCCTCCTTGCGGGTTACCTCGAGGTTGAAGAGGATGCGCGGCTCGTCGTCTTCGGGCAATTGGATGACCGCGAGGCGATGGAGCGAGCCAATCTGGTTGGCCGCCAGGCCCACGCCGGCGTAGTGGTGCATCGACTCCACCATATCGGCGGCGAGTTTGCGCATAGCGGGGGTCGTGGGATCCTTCACCCTGCGCGCCCGCTCGCGCAGGACGGGGTCTCGCCCGATGTAGTGCATAGGCAGGATAGCCATACGCGGAGTATAGCCGCCGCGCCGCGCCGCGCGCCATTCGCAAGGGCGCCGATTGGGAGCAAGCGCCCCCGGCGGCGGTATAGTCTTCGGGCGCGGCGCCGGCGCCGCCGTATTCCGCAGAGAGGTGCGGTTGAGCGTGTCGACTGCGACGGACGCCGCAGGCATGTGCGTTATCGAGCGCCGCGTCTACTTGGCGTTGCTGGCCGTCATCGCGGCCGCCTTCGCGCTGCGCGTGTGGCTGGCGACCCCCTTCTTCGACGACGGCGTGATTGGCAGCACTATCCTCGGCAAGCCTTATTACAGCGAATATCACAACCTCTACGTGCCCTACTACAAGCCGTGGGTAACCGCGCTGATGCCCGCGCGGTTTATTCCCTACCCCGCCTCCTTCGCCTACGCGGCGGCTATCCAGACGCTGGCGTTCGCCGCCTCGGCCTGGTTGACCTACCTGCTGGCGCGGCGCTACCTCGCTCCGCGCGCCGCCGCGCTCGCGGGCGTCATCACTATCTACGGCCTCTTCCTTCACGGAGTGCTTCCGCCGACACGGCATGAGGGGCCGTTGCTGCTTTCGCTGACCGCCGCCGCTTACTTAGCCGACACCTGGCGCGCGACGGGCAAGACGCGCTACTTGGCGGGCGCGGCGGCGGCGGCAGGCGTCCTTGCGCTCCCGATGCACACCAACGCCTCCATCGTCTACCTCTTCCTGGGAATCTTCGCCCTATGGCATTGGCGGCGGATGGGCGGGCGAGACCGCGCCGTCTTCTTCGGAACGCTGGCCGCCGCGAGCATAGCCGGGCTGGCCATCGTCTTAGCGCCCTCCCCCTCCGACTTGATTGCACACTTAGCCGAGTTCTCCACCGAGTCCGGGCGTTTCACCTTCTTGTTGGGCGAGGCGGAGCGCTTCGCCTTCCTGCTGCGTCCCGCGCCGATGCTCTCCGTAACCTTGTTCTTAGGCATGGTTGTCCTTTGGGCGTTCTGGCGGGAGGGCAGCGGCGTCATCGCCAAGAGCGCGGACTTCGCGCGGCGCTACTCCACGATTGTGATGTTGGGACTCGCCGCCTTCATCGGCCTTGCGCTCCTGCCCTCGGCGACGTGGCCGATGTACCTTGTCTACTACCTGCCCACGTTCGCGGTGTTCGCAGCGCTCGCCTACGAGCGGGAGCGCCCCAGCCGGCGGACGGCGCTGACCGCATGCGGGCCGCTGCTCGCCGCGATAGGCGTGGAAGCGGCGGTTCTCTCCGTCCTGCGCGACCCGGTGGAGGCGTGGATTGTTGCGGGAGTGGTTGCGAGCGCCTTGGCGGCGGCGCTGTTCTGCGCTGCGTGGGGATCCGGTCGGCGTGAATGGTTGGCCGCCGCGCTCGTGCTGTTGGTTGCGTTGCGGATCGGGCTGACGGCTGCCGACCACAACGCCTACAACAACGTGGCCGCCATGGTGCGCGCCCGCGCCGCCGAAATCGGAGGGGTAGTTGTCGCCGGGCCGCCTATGCTGGCCTGGGCGTTCGCGCGAGACGACTTCCACCCCATTATGCATCCGTGGTACGAGCCTACGCGTGTCGAGAACGGCGTTGCCGCCATACACGACTACGGTTGGAAGCAGGGCTGGCTCGAAGCTCTGCCCGACGCCTCGTCATAAGCGGACTGGAGCCGGTCGCTATGAGCAGTTGGGTTTCCAATCGCCTACGGGGACACGAGCGCCAATGGGAAATCGGCCTCATCGCCTGCGACACGCCCGGCGCGTCCGCACGCTCGCCCTGAAGGAGCACGAAGAGCGAGCCCTCTACCCCCCGCTCACCGGGTCGATGTCGACGCTCCAGTTGGCGGGAAGAGGGACGGCGTCGATGAGGCGGTGAGGGTCCGGGCCGCGGATGATGAGGCGCCAGCGGCAGAGGCCGCGCAGGCGGGGCGGATAAGGCGGCGCCGGGCCGAGCACGTCGGTGTAGCGCATGCCTTGGGCGCGGGCCTCGCGCTTGAGCATGGCCGCGAGGCGCTGAGCCTCGCGGCGGGCGGCGCCCTCGTTGGTGGTGGCGAAAGTCAGGCGCGCCAACCGCGTGAAGGGCGGCGCGTTGAGGGAGCGGCGTACGGCCATCTCCTGCTCGTAGAACGTCTCGTAGTCCTGGTCTGCGGCGGCTTGGATGGCGTAGTGCTCCGGCGCGTACGTCTGGATGACCACGTGGCCGGGATCGGCGCCGCGCCCTGCTCTGCCCGAGACCTGGACGAGCACTTGGAAAGCGCGTTCGGCGGCGTTGAAGTCCGGCGCGTGGAGGCCGATGTCGGCCAGCGCCACCCCCACTAGCGTAACCGAGGGGACGT
Source organism: uncultured Dehalococcoidia bacterium (assembly GCA_964560025.1). Taxonomy (GTDB): domain Bacteria; phylum Chloroflexota; class Dehalococcoidia; order Lucifugimonadales; family Australimonadaceae; genus JAGWBE01. The sequence goes on along the minus strand of CAZLKC010000004.1, from coordinate 30,230 downwards.
GCAGGCCCTTGGCGATCATCTGCGTCCCCACCAGCACGTCCGCCTCTCCCGACGCGAAGCGTTCCAGCAGCGCGGCGTGCTCCTTGACAGTGCGCGCGCTGTCGCTGTCCCAGCGCAGCACGCGCGCGCCCGGCAGCAACTCCTCCACCTCCTCGACCAGGCGCTGCACGCCTAGGCCGAGGTAGCGGATGTGCGGGGAGCGGCAGTTGGGGCAGCGCGCGGGGGCGGAGCGCCGTCCGTTGCAGTAGTGGCAGACCAACCCCTTGTTCGCGTGGTAAGTGTAGGCGACGCCGCACCGATGGCAGCGCGCGGCGTAGCCGCAGGCGCGGCACTCCACCGACCCCGCGCTGCCCCGCCGGTTCAGGAACAGCACCGACTGCTCCCCGCGCCGGTAGGTCTGCGCTAGGCCGTCGCGCAGCGCCTCGCTGAAGATGCCGCGGTTGCCGTTGCGCAACTCCTCGCGCATATCGACGACGCTCACGTTCGCCAAGGGCGCAGGGGCGCCGCTCGCCTCGATGCGGCGGGGAAGGTCGATGCGGCGGTGGACGCCGCGCCCCGCGCCATACGCGCTGACAAGACTGGGCGTGGCGGAGCCGAGGATGACGGCGGCGCCGGTCAGGGCGGCGCGCCGCAAGGCCACGTCGCGCGCGTGGTAGCGCGGCGCGGCGTCCTCCTGCTTGTACGTCCACTCGTGCTCCTCGTCCAGCACGATGAGGCCCAGCTCCGGCTGCGGCGCGAACACCGCGCCGCGCGAGCCGATCAGCACCCCCCGCTCGCCGTTCGCGCAACGCCGCCACTCCTCGCGCTGCTGCGGCGGGGTCAGGCCGCTGTGCAACTGCCCGACCTGGCCGGGGAAGCGGCGCTCGAAGCGCGCGAGCGTCTGCGGAGTCAGCGACAGCTCGGGGACGAGCACGATGGCGCGCTTGCCGAGGGCGAGGCAGTGGGCGATGGCTTGGAGGTAGACCTCCGTCTTGCCCGACCCGGTTACGCCCTGGAGCAGGAAGGAGCGTGGGCTGACGGCGGGATCGTCCAGCGCAGCGCGGATGGCGGCCAGCGCCTCCGCTTGCGGAGGCGTGGGCAGCAGGGACTGCTCCGGCTCCGGTTCCGGCTGTGCGGCGTGCTCGTTCTCCTGCGGCGCCAGCTCCGCTACGCCCGCCTTCACCAGCGCCGACACCGCCCCCGAACCGTAGGCCGCCCGCGCCTCCGCCGCTATGCGCGGCGCGTCGGCGAGCGCGCGCATCAACGCCGCCCGCTTGGGCGCGTGCGGATTGGCGTCGGCCCAAGCCGCCGCCTGCTCGGGTGGCCGCGCCGCTCGCAGCACCTGCGTTCGGCTGGCGGGCGACGCCAACGACTGCCCCCCCTCCGCCAACGCCCACTCGCACTCCACGACCCCCGCCTCCTCTAGGACGCGGACGGCGTTGTAGACCCACGGGCCAAGGCGCTTGGCGAGGGAGGCGGCGCGCTGGCGCCCCGGATGCGCGCGCAGATGCGCCAATAGCGTGCGCGCGCCCTTAGGCAACTCCGCCGGAGGCTCGACGTCGGCGAGCAACCGGACGGTCGAGTGCGACGGCGCGCGGAAGCCGGGCGGGAGCATCGGCGCAAGCGCCTCGAAGAGGGAGGCGCGGTAGTAGCGCGCGACCCACCGCGCCAGCGCGAACCCCGCTTCCGTTACGACGGGTTCGGGCAGCACCAGGTCGTCCACCGGACGGGTGTAGGGCAAGTCGGTCTCTGCGCGGAGGGCGGCGACGACGCCCTGGGCGGGTCTGCGCCCGAACGGAACGCGCACCAGGTGGCCGGGGCGCAAGGCTAGGCGCTCCGGCGCCTCGTAGGTGAAGGTGTTGTCGGGGTGCGTGGTCGTAACGTCCACGACCACGTCGGCGTAGGGCAGGGCAGGGGCGGTTGCGTCGGCCAAAGCGGGCGAGCCTCCGCCGCGATTGTAGCGCTCCGGCGCGCGGCTGACCGCAGGCGGTTGTCAGCAGCCGCTACCCGGCGGGAATGGCCGCCACGGCTGCGTCGTGCTGCTCGTCGGCGTGGTAGGAGGAGCGGACTAGGGGGCCGGAGGCGACGTGGCGGAAGCCGAGCGCGTAGCCCGCCTCCTCCAACTCCTTGAACTCGCGCGGGTGGTAGAAGCGCTCCATCACCGCGTGCTTGGGCGTAGGGCGCAGGTACTGGCCGATGGTCAGCAACTCCACGTCGTGCCGGCGCAGGTCGCGCATCGTCTCGACGACCTCGTCGACGCTCTCGCCCAGGCCGACCATCATCCCCGACTTGGTGGCGACGTCCGGCGCGTACGCCTTGGCGCGGCGCAGGAGGTCGAGCGACAGGTCGTAGTCGCCCTTGGGGCGCACGGAGTGGAAGACGCGGCGGACGGTTTCGATGTTGTGGTTCAGCACGGCGGGGCGCGCGTCGAGAACGGAGCGCATCGCCGCCCAGTCGCCGCCGAAGTCGGGCGTAAGCACCTCAACGCGCGTCTGCGGCGTGCGCTCGCGAACGCGCTCGATGCACTCGGTGAAGACGGACGCGCCCCCGTCGGGCAGGTCGTCGCGGTCGACGGAGGTGATGACCGCGTAGCGCAGGCCCAGACGCTCGACCGTGCGCGCGAGGCGAAGGGGTTCGAGCGGGTCGACAGGGCCGGGCTTGCCGGAAGTTACGGCGCAGTAGCGGCAGGCGCGCGTGCAGACGTCGCCGAGGATCATGAAGGTGGCGCTCTTGCGCTCCCAGCACTCGCCGATGTTCGGGCAGCGCGCCTCCTCGCACACCGTGTGCAGCTCGGCCTCCCGCAGCAACTCCTGCACGCGAAGGTAGCCGGGGCTGCCGGGCATGCGCACCTTGAGCCACTCGGGCAGGCGGCGGGCGGGTTTGGCCGTAGCGCTCATCGCGCGGCTATCGTACCACGCCGCATCCGCCGCGCCCGCCCGTTAGCGTTGCGCCGCCGCGCCGATCGCCTCGCGCAGGCTGCGCGCTTCCACCGCCTCGATGGCCGGGGAGTCCGCCCGACGCGGCGGCGCGCCGTCTCCGGCGGGGACGACGGCGCGGACGAAGCCGTGGCGGGCGGCTTCCGCTAGGCGGCGCTCCAACTGCGGCACGCGGCGCACCTCGCCGTTCAGCCCGACCTCTCCGATAAACGCCGCGCGCGGGTCTAGCGGAATGTCGCGGAAGCTGGACACGACGGCGAGAGCGATAGCGAGGTCGGCGGCGGGTTCGGCGATGCGGAGGCCGCCGGGCACGTTCACCATCACGTCCTGGTCGCCCAGGCGCAGGCCTGCTCTGCGGCTGAGGACGGCGGCGAGCATAACCATGCGGTTGAAGTCCACGCCCGTGGCGGTGCGGCGGGGAGCGTTCTGCCCCGCGCCGTTGGTGAGCGCCTGCACCTCCGCAAGCAGCGGACGCGAACCCTCCAACGCAACGGTTACGGCGGAGCCGGGCGCGCCCGCCGCGCGCCCCGCGATGAGCGCCGCCGACGGGTCGGGAACCTCCGCCAAGCCGTCGCCGCGCATCTCGAGTAGGGCCAGGTCGTTGGTCGCGCCGAAGCGGTTCTTGGCGCAGCGCAGGATGCGGTATTGCGAGAGCGGGTCGCCTTCCAACTGGAGCACCACGTCCACCATATGCTCCAGCGTGCGAGGCCCGGCGATCGCGCCGTCTTTAGTGACGTGCCCCGCCAGGAAGAGCGGCGCGCCGTTGGCCTTCGCCCACGCCGTCAGCAGCGCCGCCGATTCGCGCACCTGCGCTACGCTGCCCGCGCCCGACGCCGCCACGCCCGTCCACAGCGTCTGCACCGAATCGACGACGACCGCGCCGGGACGCGCGCGCTCCAGCGCCGCGACGAGCGCGTCGGCGTCCGTCTCCGCCAAGAACAGCACGGGCGCGTCGGCGGCGCCCAGGCGCTCCGCGCGCAACCGCACCTGCGCCGCCGACTCTTCGCCCGAGGCGTACAGGACGCGCAAGCCGCGCTCCGCCAACCGCGCGCATATCTGGAGCAGCAGTGTCGATTTGCCGATGCCCGGGTCGCCCGCCAGCAGCAGCGCCGACCCGGCGACTAACCCGCCGCCGAGCAGAGCGTCGGTCTGAGGCATGCCGATAGGCGCGCGCTGCTCAAGGCCGTCCGTCGCGTGCTCGGAAAGGAGCGCGGGCTCGGCGGACGGCGCCGCTGCTGCGCGCCCGACGCCCCGCCGCTGCAAGCGCGATTCGACGCGCTCCTCGTACACGCCCCAAGCGCCGCACGCTTGGCAGCGCCCCTGCCACTTAGGCGTCTCGTGGCCGCAGCCGGTGCAGACGAAGGCGGTGCGCGTGCGTTGGGAAGATGCGGTCATATACAAGAAGGGGAGCCTTGCTTGGCTCCCCCTCTTGTATATGAGATTTGCTCTCCGCGCTAGGAGGCGGTGTCGGCGAGCGCGGCGGCGTCGGGCGCGGGCAGCGCGGCGGCAACCTCCTGAGGGTGCAACTCGATGACGTCGTCTTTGATGTCAACCATCACGGTCTGGCCGGGTTCGTACTTGCCGGTCAGCACCTCTTCGGAGAGGCGGTCTTCGATCTCCTGCTGGATGACCCTGCGCAGCGGGCGCGCGCCGAACTTGGGGTCGTAGCCCTTCTCGGCGAGCCACTCCTTGGCCTCGGCGGAAACCTCGAGACTGAGGCCCTTCTCCAGCATGGGCTTGCGCACCTCGTTGAGCATCAGGTCGACGATCTGGACGATGTGCTCCTTGGAGAGCGCGTGGAAGACGATCTGCGCGTCCACCCGGTTGAGGAACTCGGGGCGGAAGAAGCGCTTCACCTCGTCCATCACCTTGTCGCGCATGCGCGCGTATTCCTGCTCCGCCGTCTGCGCCTCGTCGCTCTTGACGGCGAAGCCGAGCGAGGCGTCGGTGCGGATGAGGTCGGAGCCGATGTTGCTGGTCATGATGATGATGGTGTTGCGGAAGTCGACCTTGCGCCCCTTGGCGTCCGTCAGGTGGCCGTCGTCGAAGATCTGCAACAGGATATTGAAGACCTCCGGGTGCGCCTTCTCGATCTCGTCGAGCAGGATGCAGGTGTAGCTGCGGCGGCGGACGGCGTCGGTCAACTGACCGCCCTCCTCGTAGCCGATGTAGCCCGGAGGCGCGCCCACGAGTCGCGCCACGGTGTGACGCTCCATGAACTCCGACATGTCCAGCCGGATCATCGACTCCTCGGAGCCGAACATGAACTCCGACAGCGCGCGCACCAACTCCGTCTTTCCCACGCCCGTCGGGCCGAGGAAGAGGAAGGAGCCGATGGGGCGGCGGATGTCCTTGAGCCCGGCGCGTGCGCGGCGCACCGCCTTGGAGATGGCGACGATGGGTTCCTGCTGGCCGATGATGCGCTTGTGCAGCGCGTCCTCCATGTGCAGCAGCCGCTCCGTCTCCTCCAAGGCCAACCGGGTTACGGGCAGGCCCGTCCACATGCTGACCACCTCGGCGATCTCCTCGGCTGAGACGACCGTCGACTCAGGGTCGCTGGACTTCTGCCACTCCTGCTGAAGGCGCTCCAACTTCTCGGCGAGCTGGAGTTCGCGGTCGCGCTGCTCGGCGGCGTACTCGTACTGCTGCGCGGCGATGGCCTCGTCCTTCTCGCGGCGCACCGTCTCCAACACCTTCTTGGTCTCCTTGACGGAGAGGGGCGTGCCGCTGTGGCGGATGCGCACGCGGGAGCCGGCCTCGTCCATCAGGTCGATCGCCTTGTCGGGCAGGTAACGGTCGGCGATGTAGCGGGAGGCGAGATTGGCGGCCGATTCGAGCGCCTCGTCCTGTATCTCCACGCTGTGGTGCTCCTCGAACTTGCCCTTAATGCCCCGGAGAATCTCCACCGTCTCCTCGACGGAAGGTTCTTCGACGTGGACGGGTTGGAAGCGGCGTTCGAGGGCAGGGTCGCGCTCGACGTACTTGCGGTAGTCGTCGAGAGTGGTGGCGCCGATGGTTTGGAGTTCGCCGCGCGCAAGGGAGGGCTTGAGGATGTTGGCGGCGTCGACGGCGCCCTCGGCAGCCCCTGCGCCGACCATCGTGTGCATCTCGTCGATGAACAGGATGCAGTTGGCCGCGCTCTTGATCTCCTCCACCACCTTCTTCAGCCGCTCCTCGAACTCCCCCCGGTACTTGGTGCCCGCGACGAGCGCGCCCATGTCCAGGGTGACGACGCGACGGTTGGACAGCGACTCGGGCATGTCGCCGGAGACGACGCGCTGGGCGAGCGCCTCGACGATGGCCGTCTTGCCCACGCCCGGCGGGCCGATGAGCACGGGGTTGTTCTTCGTGCGCCGGCTGAGTATCTGGATGACGCGGGCGATCTCCTGGTTGCGGCCGATGACGGGGTCAAGCTTGTTGGCGCGCGCCGCCTGGGTGAGGTCGATGCCCAACTGGTCAAGCGTGGGTGTGCGCGTGCTGCGCCCGCTCTGCGTCTGGCCTTGCGAGACGCTCTGGTTGAGGATGCGGGTGGTCTCGGTGCGCACCTTTTCGAGCGAGACGCCGAGGCTTTCCAGCACCCCGGCGGCCACGCCTTCGCCCTCGCGCATGATGCCGATGAGGAGGTGCTCGGTGCCGATGTAGTGGTGGTTGAGGCGCCGCGCCTCGTCCACGGCCAACTCGATCACCTTCTTGGCGCGGGGCGTAAGGCCGATGTCGCCCGGGGACGGGCGCTCGCCGCGGCCGATGATGAATTCCACGGCGGAGCGCACCTTGGACAGCTCGATGCCCAGGCTCGTGAGCACGCGCGCGGCCACGCCGTCCGTCTCGCGGGCGAGGCCGAGGAGGACGTGCTCGGTGCCGATGTAGTTGTGGTTGAAGCGCTGCGCCTCTTCCTGTGCGAGGGAGAGGACGCGGCGCGCGCGTTCCGAGAATTTTTCGAATCTGCTTGCCATGCGTGTGCTCCAGACGGCGCCCGAAGGCGGCATAAGGATGGGGCCCTCCCCGTTAGACTATCTGATACTCCTCCACCTGCCTCACGCTCAACCCGATCCGTTGCCGGACGTGGTCGACGCTCACGACGCGCAAGGTGAGGGTGTCGCCCACCTGGACGACCTCCTTCGGATGCCTGATGTGACGGTCGGTCAGCTCAGACACGTGGATGAGTCCCTCGATGGTGTCCTCCAGCCGCGCGAAGGCGCCGAAGTCCATCAACTTGGTGATGGTGCCCGTAACCAACTGGCCTTGCTCGAAGCGGTCGCGGGCCAATTCCCAAGGCGTCGGGCCGAGGCGCCGCAGGCTCAACGCGATGCGCCGGTTCTCCCTGTCCACGCGCAGCACGTAGACGTCGACCTCCTGCCCCACGCTCAGCATGTCGCTGACGGAGGCGACCGGAGACCACGATATCTCGGAGATGTGGATGAGGCCGTCGGCGCCGCCGATGTCCACGAACGCGCCGAAAGAGGAGATCCCGGTAACGCGCCCCTTCCGCACGTCGCCCTCCTGGAGTTCATCCAGGAGCTTGTCCTTCTCCCCCTCGCGCTGCTCGCGCTGGGCGGCGCGCTCGGAGAGGACGGCGCGGTTGCGCCGCCGGTTGACCTCGAGCACCTTAAGCGGAAGCTCCTCGCCCACGCGCTGCGCCATCGCCTCCGATGGCTCGCTCCCCTGCGGCAAGACCAACTGGGAGAGCGGGATGAAGGCTTGCAGCCCCTCCACGTCTACGACGGCGCCCCCTCTGTTGTGCCCCGTGATGCGCCCTTGCACGAGCTCCCCGCTCTTGCTCAGCTGCTCCAGCGTGCGCCACACCTCCTGGCTGCGCGCCCTGTCGTAAGAGAGCAGCGCTTGGCCTTCGCGTCCGGCGGCATCGAGGACGTAGACGAAGATGCTGGCGCCGGGTGGGTAGCGCTCCGCCAGTTCGGGGGTGAGGGTGCGCATCTCGCGCTGAGGGATTACTCCCTCGGACTTGTGGCCGATGGAGACCAGAACGCCGTCCTGATCGACGCGCATGACCTGACCCTCCACGACCTCGCCGCGCCGGAGTTCCCGCAGCGTCGGGGAATCCTCCAGCAGCTCGGCCATGCTCGGTTGGTCGTCCTTATCGTTGCCGTCTCCGTTCACGGCGCAGCACCACGCTTTCGCCCTTATGCAGGCAAGGAGTAATTGTAAGTTGGAACCGCCATGGTGTAAACCCTGCGCCCGCCCCGGCTTGCCCAATCTGCCGCGCGAGCCCGCTAGGCGCAGAAAAGCCCGGGCTCCACGCCCGGGCTTGACTCTGCATCGTTGGCCCTGGCGACGGCCTATTTTCCCGGCAGGTCGCCCTGCAAGTATCGTCGGCGCTGGAGCGTTTCACTTCCGTGTTCGGGACGGGAACGGGTGGGTCCACTCCGCTCTAGCCACCAAGACCGCCAGGCATCCTACCAAACTGCGCCCGCCCCGGTCAATCGCTCCGGCTGCCCTGTCCCCGCCTCCTCTCCTCGTTCCCGCGAAAGGAGGCCGTTGCGCAACTAGCCCGCTGCGGCCCGCGCGCGATGGAGAGCCGCCCTATCTCCTGTGTGCGTCGGAGCGGCCGCCGGTGGTTAGGGTTGCTTGGATGTGCTTGGCAAAACCGCCATTTCTCTCTTGCGATGGAGGGCGTTGGCGTTCGTAGAATCGTCAGTCCTTCCCGATGAGCACCGTAGACGACATCAAGGCTCGGCTCGACATCGTCGAGGTAGTGGCCAAGCACGTTCCGGAACTGCGGCAGGCCGGGCGCAACTTCTCGGCGCGCTGCCCGTTCCATCAGGAGCGCACGCCGTCGTTCGTGGTCTTCCCCGACCGCCAGTCGTGGCGCTGCTTCGGCTCGTGCGCCGTCGGGGGCGACGTGTTCGGCTTCGTGATGAAGGCCGAGGGCATCGACTTCAAGGCGGCGGTGCGGCGTTTGGCCGAGATGGCCGGCGTGCCCCTGCCTGAGCCTCGCGCGGCGGCGGAGCGCCGGCGCAACCCCATCTTCGAGGTCAACACGGCGGCGCAGCGTCTCTTCCGCGAGGCGTTCGAGGCCGACCGGGGGAGCGCGGCGCGCGCGTACGTGCGCTCGCGCGGCGTCAGCGACGAGGCGGCGGCGGCGTTCGGGCTGGGCTACAGCGGCGCGGGCGACGACGACTTACTGAGGCGCTTGGAGGCGATGGGGTTCGCGCGCGACCTGGCGCTCGGGGCAGGACTGGCCACGGCGCCGGATGGCGCCCCGGCGCGCGACCTGCTGCGGGGACGCCTCGTCTTCCCCATTCGCAACGAGGCGGGCGAGATAGCAGGATTCGCGGGGCGCGCGTTGGACGACGCGCATCCCAAGTACCTGAACACGCCGCAAACGGCGGTGTTCGACAAGGGGAGCACGCTCTACGCCTTCGACCGCGCCAAGGACGTCATCGCGGCGGAGCGGCGCGCCGTGGTCGTCGAGGGCTATATGGACGTCATCGCCGCCCACGAGCACGGCTTCCGCAACGTAGTCGCCTCTATGGGCACGGCGCTGACCGACGCGCAGATAGGCCTGCTGACCGGGCGCGCGGAGACTATCGTGCTGGCGCTGGACGCTGACCCCGCAGGGCAGGCGTCGATGTTCCGCGCGCTGCTCGATCTGGCGCGGCGCGGCGCGGCGCTCGATTCGCCGCGTCAGGGCGCGGCCCTGCGCCGCGCCAAGGTGTTCGACGCCTTTCACGTGGCCGCGCTTGAGGACGCCAAAGACCCCGACGACCTCATCCGGCGCGACCCGGGCCGCTGGCGCAAGGCGGTGGAGGATGCGGTTCCCCTGGCCGACTTCCTGCTCGACGCCGCGCCGCGCCACCTCGACCTCTCCACGCCGGCGGACAAGGCGGCGGCGGCGGAGTCGCTGCGGAGCATCATTGCCGGGGTGGGTTGGGATGAGCGCGACCGCTACCTCCAACGGATGGCGGCGATGCTGGAGGTGGAGGTAGCCACGCTGCAAGGGGCGTTGGCGCGCTCGGAGGCGCAGGCCGCCGCCCGGGCGCCGCAGGCGAGAAGGGGAATCTCCGAGGCGGACTTACGGCGGGTGAACGGCGACCCGCTAGAGGAGCGCGCTCTGGTCCTCGTGCTGCGATTCGCAGATATGAGCGAGCGGCTGGGCGAGTTGGCGTCGGCGCACTACCAGCGCGCGGAGAATCTGGCGGTGTTGAGCGAAATGCAGGCAGGTGGTACAATAGAGGAGGTGCGCGCGCGGCTCGATAGCCAATCGGCGGAACACCTCGACCGCCTGCTTGAGAGGGATTTGCCTCCGATGGACTTCAAGCAGCGGAGCGCCGATTTCAACGAATGCGTCCGGCGGTTGGAGGAGCGGGCGCTGCGGCGGCAGAAGGCCGACGAGCAGTTGGTGTACGCGGAGGCGGCGGCGTCCGGAACTCCCGCGCCCGAAGGCATCGAGGAACAAGCCCTCGCCGTGAACGAACGCATCCGCCAGTTGCACGCCGCCGGTTCGAAAGCGCCCTAGGGAGCGCGCCTCGCTCCCCCAGCATCTCGCCGCTTAAGGGGTCTGCCCGTGACAACCAAGACGCGATCGAAGGCGGCTCAGGCCGCCAAGCCGCAACCCGCTAAGTCGTCCAAGCCCAAGCGCAAGGCCGCCGCGCCGCCTGAGAACGGCGCCGCGCCGAAGACCGAGACGGCGGCGAGCGCGGCTGCGGCGCCGCCCGCTGAGGCCGTCGCGCCTGCGAAGGCGCCGCGCAAGCGCCCGTCCCGGGCGAAGTCCAAGCCCGCCGAGGCCGCCGCCGCGCTGGAGACCGAGACGGCGGCGAGCGTCGTTGCGTCGCAGCCTGCGAAGGCCGTCACGCCCGCGAAGGCGCCGCGCAAACGCCCGTCCCGATCGAAGCCCAAGCCTGCCGAGGCCGCTTCCACAGCGCCGGAGGACGGAGCATCGCCCGCAGAGACCGTCAAGCCCAAGCGCAGGCGCGAGCCGAAGAGCAGCAAGAAGGCCCGCGCCGCCGCCGAAGTCGAGGCAAAGGCCGCTGCCGCAAGCCCGTCGCCCGCGTCCGCCGCAGAGAGCAATGAGCCGGACGCCTCGGCGCAGGGTTGGGTCGGCATCGCCCAGGCGGTCGCCGTGGACGAGGCGGGGCCGAAGACGGAGGAGGAACAGCACGCAGCGGCCGAGGCGCAGGCGGCGAAGGCCAAGGAGGCCGAGCCGGAGGAGATTGACGAGGGATCCGACCTCATCGACGACCCGGTGCGCATGTACCTGCGCGAGATTGGGCGCGTTACGCTGCTCACCGCCGCCGACGAGCGTCGCCTCGCCCAGGAAATCGCCGCGTACAAGCATGTCGAGCGCCTGCGCAAGGAGTACAAGGAGGCGCACAAGCGCGACGCGTCGGACACGGACGTGGTGCGCGAACTGCTGCGCCGCCTGGTGGGGCGCGCGAAACTCATCGACGCGGTCGCCCGCCGCGTGGGCGTCAAAGGCCCGGTGACGCTGGGCACGCTGGTCAACGACGAGCGCATCCGCAAGGCGATCGACGCCACCGTCAGCCTCGAACTCCTCGAGCCCCTGGCCAAGCGCTTCAAGCAGGAAGACCCCCTGCAGATGATGCCGGAGGTCGTGCAGCTCTCCCTGGACAGCCGCCTGCTCCCGCCCGAAGTGGTCGAGACCTTCGGCGAGGAACTCCGCATCAAATCGATCCCCGCCGCCCTGGACGACGACGACCTCGCCATCAAGTTGGAGTCGCACGAACTGCCCCTGCGCTCCTACTACGCGAAGACGGCGAGCGCCGGCAAGCGCTCGCAGCAGCACCTCGCCGAGGCCAACCTGCGCCTAGTGGTGAGCGTGGCCAAGAAGTACATCGGGCGCGGCATGTCGCTCCTCGACCTGATCCAGGAGGGCAACATCGGCCTGATTCGCGCCGTCGAGAAGTTCGACTACCGCAAGGGCTACAAGTTCTCGACCTACGCGACGTGGTGGATTCGCCAGGCCATCACGCGCGCCATCGCCGATCAGGCGCGCACTATCCGCATCCCCGTCCACATGGTCGAGACCATCAACAAGCTGATGCGCGTCAGCCGCCGCCTCGTCCAGGAGTACGGGCGCGAGCCGACGACGCAGGAGATATCGGAAGGGATGGAGGTCGCGCCGGAGCGGGTGCGCGAGATCCTCAAGGT
>CAZLKC010000004.1:0-18120 GCA_964560025.1 uncultured Dehalococcoidia bacterium | reverse complement strand
GCAAGAGCCTGTCTCGCTGGAGGCGCCCATCGGCGAAGAGGAGGACTCCCACCTCGGCGACTTCATCGAGGACCGCAGCGCGCCGACGCCGACCGACATGGCGACCTTCCAGATTCTGCGCGAGCAGGTGGACAACGTGCTCGACACGCTCAGCGACCGCGAGCGCCGCGTCCTGCGCCTCCGCTTCGGCCTCGAGGACGGCCGCAGCCGCACGCTCGAAGAGGTAGGCCGCGACTTCGGCGTAACCCGCGAGCGCATCCGCCAGATAGAGGCCAAAGCCCTCCGCAAACTCCGCCACCCCACCCGCTCCAGAAAGCTCCGCGACTTCCTGGAGTAGGGGGAAGGAGCTCAGGCGTAACGTTTGCCTACGCGCGGTCAGCCGCGTATTCGCCGGTGCCGCAATGGAACGGGATCTCGCGGTTGGAGCGGCGGTCGGGCGCTTCGAGGTTTGCTCCGCGCGGCACGTTCTCGACCAACCATTGGCCCAGGGGTGTGCGCGGCGCGGGCGCGTCGGATGTCAGCACAGCGTGCGTCCTCCGCATACGGGATGATGGTCTAGGGTACTCTATCGCCCCGTACCCCGCCCCAGCTTGCTACAAAACTCCGCTAGGTGACGATGGGCCCAATGTTGGCGCGTAGTGCGTCCACCCGTTCCTGCGCCTCCCACTTGCCCTTGACCACAGCCTCTACGTCCTTGCTTATCTGCTGCACCGTTGTGGGGTCCATGTGAATGGGTAGGACGATGTGCCTCCATCGATCGCCAATGTTCGGCAAGATCGTATCCACAAAGACCAGGTTCTCCATTTGCTCTTGCACATATTGCGAGGACAACATGGCCAGCAGATAGTACGGCGTCAGCCCGTAGCGGTTGGGAGTTTGGAGTAGGCGGAACGTTAGCAACTCCCTGGTGAGCAGGACAGTGCTATCGCGTGGTGAGGCCATCGCCACAGTCCCAATCCGGTTGCTGCCCCTGCGCACAAAGATTACATCGCCAACTTCCGGCTTTGCCCTTTGCCCGAGGATTTGGTCGTAGACTTCCTCTGTGACACCGGTGCCGGGGTTGCGATACAGCTCCCAATTCACGATGTCGGCCACGCGGATATAGGGTATTTCGCCATTCCCCTTGTCTTGGGAATCGGGTGAGCCATGCCCGTCCCATGCGCCAATGATGCCTTCCTTTACCAACTCTCCCAGCCGCACGCCCTGGCAACCCGTGGGCAATGGGGGAGGAGTGAGTAATCCTCGGTAGAATCGTGGCACAAGCACATCCGCGTCCATGTTCACCCATGCAACGGTGAACACGTGGGCATTGTCGGGGTGGTCTGGGTCGTCAATCTCCGTGAGCACGTCCTTCAGGTCGTCCCACAACTCCAGCGTCCCAGGTCTGTAGAGCGGACGGCCTGTGTGGTCATGCCCCATCTCATCCGGCGTTGCCATGATCACCTGTTCCTGTTGTAGAGTCGCTTTGCGCAGGACGATGAGACACGTCTTGGCGTTGCAGTGGGGCCGAAAAGTGTTATGCGGCAGGTCAATCACGGCCTGAATGCTGTTTCCGTCGAGCAGGAATCGGCGAATGTATCCAAGGCTTGGGGCATGGAACACCGACTCCGGCAAGACGATGCCAAGGGTACCGCCGGGCTTGATGAGATTGAGGCAGCGTTCGATGAACAGGACGTAGGGGTCGCGGTCCACCAGCTTACCGTAGTCTTGTTCCCACTGCCCATTGCGCTGCTTCCAGCTGCGCCCAAGGTGGAAGTTTGCTGCGTCCACCGCCAGCACCTTCGTTTTCGTGCCGAACGGAGGATTCGTCAACACAGCGTCAAACTGCTTGAACTCTATGCCACTGAGCACAAAGTGCCGGCGGGCTTCACCCTCAAACTCCGTAGCTTTGTGCAGCGCGTTCTCATGGACGATGTTGCTGCGGCCATCGCCAGCAATAGCCATGTGCGCTTTAGCTATCTTCACTAGGTCGGATTCCTTGTCAATGCCGAAAAAGCAGCGCGTCGCCATATGCCGCTGCGCCTCATCAAGGCTGGGGGAGTTGCGCCATTTTGGGTCATTAGCCATGCGATCCCAAACGGACTTCATCGCGTGAATCAGGAAGCCCCCAGACCCGCACGCAGGATCGCATACGGTGTCCTCTGGCGCGGGGTTAACGAGCTTCACCGCCACCCGCACAACGTTGCGGGGTGTAAAAAACTCCCCCTTCTCTCCGATAAACTTTGACTCAGAGAATACCTCAAAGGCATCGCCCACAACATCACTGTCCGTCTTTAGGAAGCTGCCGCGCTCCAGCTGCCCCACAACCCAGGCCACCGACCTGTCGTCCAAAGTGATTGTCTCGTGTGCTGCGAATACCCCATCATTCTGTAGTTCATCCCGCACGCTCAAGAACAGTGCCTTCACGCGGTCCGCCACATGCCGCGCACCTTCCCCTGCCTCGGCGCGGAACCCAGGCGGCAAATCGGGATAAGTCTTTTCGTCCTGGAGCTTGGCAAAGATGAGCTTGGTCATCTCACTGCCTAGCTTCTCCCTGCGCCCTATGCTGGTGTTGGCGTACAAAGTGCGAAGGATACGCCGGAAAGCACTCTTCAACTCGCTGCGTTGAAACGGGGGAAGGTCGCCCTTTTGCAGGCGGCCTACGGTGTCGATGGACTGCCCACGCGACGGGATGTTGTTCAGATAGTCGTCAAGAATCTGATGCCCAACACGGCACAAATAGGCGATGTCGTCGCCATTGGTCCATACGCCAAAGACTGCCGATGTCGCGGTCATGTAAGACTTCAACTGCCTCAGCCCATCCTTACGGCTAGGCCTCTTTGTCTCCACAATGCCGATGATGTCACGGGTCGGTTCCCGCCCTTGCTCGTCCGCGTATACCACTATGTCCGCCCGGTCAGGAAAATAGCCTACCCCCCGTGGGATGCGTACCTCGATGTCCAAGTCCTCCCTGTGGTAGCCGTAACTCTCCACAAGGACCTGCTCATACTCTTGGCGGACAGCCTCTTCCGGTTTGGAGACATCGACTGCTTTGCCTGTCGCAAAGTCACGGCCCCTCCGCGCCATCACGCCCCCTTTCCACGACAACGACCCCCAGATGACGCCAAGCCCACAGCATGGTCATCCCCTGGGGGTCGTTCAGTCGTTCTGATTGCGATTAATGAACCGCCCTGTTCGCGCGGAGCGCCGGTACGTTGCCATCGCCGCTTCACGCTCCGTGGAGATTGTGCTCGCAAAGTAGTGAGCGCCCGGGGTGTTGTCAAGTGGTGCGTGTCCCAGTTTGTGCAGCCTCTCCTGCCCGCCGCATCGCGGCCATCCTCCGCGCAACCGCGCGCGGGTGAGAGAGGTGACCGGCCGGTCGCCCCTGCGGGTTGGGCTATACTGCGCCCATGCCCGAAATCCCCGACCTCGAAGTCATCAAAGACTTCCTGAACGAGCGCCTGCCTGGGCGGCGCGTAGACTACGCGGAGGCGCCGGTCGCCTCGATTATCCGCTCTTACGCCGCTGAAGACTTCGTGTCGGACATCGCGGGAAGGGCGTTCGGCGAGGTGTCGCGGTACGGCAAAGACCTGTACTTCCCGCTGGACGGCGACCGCCTGCTGGTCGTGAACCTGATGCTCACCGGGCGCTTCCACTGGTCGGAGACGTCGGAGGCGCGCCCCAAGCGCACCTTCTTCCTGCTGGGCGCCTGCGGGCGCGAACTGCGCTACACCGACGACCGTCATATGGGCCGCATCTACTACGTGCGCCCCGAGGAACTAGCGCGGCGCGTCCCCGCCATCGCCGAACTGGGGCCGGACGCGCTCGACGGAGGCGTCTCCCTCGACGAGTTCACCGAGCGGCTGCGCGCCTTCACCGGTGAGATAAAGGGCATCCTCACGCGCGGCAAGTTCCTCGCGGGCATCGGGAACGCCTACGCCGACGAGGTGCTGTTCGCGGCGGGCGTGTCGCCCTTCGCCAAGCGCAAGGAACTAACGCCCGACGACGTGCGCCGCCTCCACGAGGCCGTCCCGCGCGTGCTGACCGAGGCGCGCGAGGTCGTCCGCGAGCGGATGCTGCCCGACATCCACAAGAAGGTGCGCGACTTCCTGAAGGTGCACCGGCGCGGCGGCGAGCCGTGCCCCTCCTGCGGCGGCGCCATCAGCGAATTGACCGCCAACCAGCGCATCACCTCCTACTGCCGCCGCTGCCAGCCGGGTTCGCTGCTGCGCGGCGTCCGCGAGCACGCGGCGGCGCGGTCGGCGTAGCCATGGCCGCCTCCCGCGTCGTCCCCCTGCCGCAGCCGTTCGACTTCGACCTCACGGCAGGGCATCAGACCTACTACCGGGGCGCGGCGGGCGCCGACCTCTACGAGGACGGGGTCTACTACCGCACCCTGCACTACGGCGGGCGCGCGCTGGTGGCGACGGCGCGCGAAGCGGAGGGCGGCGCCGCGTTGGAGATCGGCGTGTCGGGCGACGGCGGCGGCGCGGACGAGCTCGACTACGCGGTCGCGGCGATGCGCCGCATGCTCGGCTTCGACGTCGACCTGCAAGGCTTCTACGACAAACTGAGCGGCGACGCGGCGCTGTCCGCCGCGGTAGGCCATCTGCGCGGACTGCGCCCAACGCTGACCGAATCGGTGTTCGAAGCGCTCGTCACCGCCGTGATGGGGCAGCAGATATCGGGCGCGGTCGCCCGCGCCGTGCGCGAGGCGTTCGTCGACGCGTTCGGCACGCCGGTGCAGGCGGAGGGGCGCACGCTCTACGCCTTTCCCACGCCGGAGGCAGTTGCTCGTGCGAGCCACGAGCAGTTGCGCGCCGTCAAACTCAGCAACCGCAAGGCGGAGTACATCCACGACATCGCCTTGAAGACGCTCGACGGCACGCTGTCGGACGAGCGCCTGAGCGCGTTGAACGACGACGACGCCATCGCGCATCTGGTCGCGTGCCGCGGCGTGGGGCGCTGGACGGCCGAGTGGATGCTGATGCGCGCGCTGGGGCGCGAGGATATGTTCCCGGCGGGCGACCTCGCGCTCAACCGCGTCGTATCCGACATGTACTTCGACGGCGCGCCGCTCAAGGAGCGCGAACTGGCCGACTTCGGGCGCGAGCGATGGAGCCCCCACCAAAGCCTCGCCGTAACCTACCTCTTCTCCCACCTGCGCCAAACGCGCGCGGCGGCGGGGCGCGCCAAGTCGGCCACCGGCGACGCCCCGCTCTGATGCCGCGCCGCGTCCTGCGCGTCGAGCGCTCCGTCCTCATCGCTCGCCCCGATTGGGAGGTCTTCACCTTCCTCGCCGACGCGGAGAACGAGGTGCTGTGGCGTCCCCACGTGCTGCACGTCCGCAAGACCCACGCCGGGCCGATGGGCATGGGCGCCGCCTACTGGTGCGTCGCAAAGGGGCTGCTAGGCCGCAAGACGGGCATCATCCGCGTAACCGCCTACGAGCCCGACCGCCTCGTTGCCTTCTCTGGCTCATTCGACGGGGGCGCGCAGCCCACCGACGCCTACCGCGTAACCCCCGAGGGCGTCGGCGTGCGCGTCCACGCGGCGCACGAGACGCCGTTGGGCCGCCTAGGCGCGCTGGCCGTCGGCCACATCAGCGTCAAGCGCGCCCGCGAACTCGCCGACAACCTAGCGCGCCTCAAGCGCCTCCTCGAAGACCCTGCCCGCACGGACGCCATCATCGACGCCGCCTGGGGCGAACGCACGCCCTAGCACC
Organism: uncultured Dehalococcoidia bacterium; assembly: GCA_964560025.1. Classification (GTDB taxonomy): domain Bacteria; phylum Chloroflexota; class Dehalococcoidia; order Lucifugimonadales; family Australimonadaceae; genus JAGWBE01. Next base: position 12,416 of record CAZLKC010000004.1, on the reverse strand, counting down.
CGCGCGCGAGCAGCAGGCCGTTGCGCGCCTCCACCGCTGCGGGATGGACGAGGTCGCCGGAGTCGACGAGTTGGCGCAAGTGGCCGTCCAGGAACGCCAGCACGCCGTCGGCGAGGCTCGCCTCCGCCGCCTCGCGCACCGCGTCCTGAAAGCGGTAGGCGCGCGCCTTCGCCGGGTCCAACTTGTCCGCGACGAACACCACCTGCGCGAGCGGAGACAGGCCGTCGCGCGCCGTCGTGTGCCAGCGCACCGCGTCCAGAGTGTCGGCGTCGGCCCACCCGTCGTCGGCGAGCCAAGCCGCGCCCACGGCGCCGTGCAGCAGAATGGGCAGGCGGCGCTCGACGGTGTTGACGGGCAAGCGCAGCCGCTCCGCCTCCGCCAGCAGTTGCGCGGGCGAGACATGGCGAGCAACGTCGTGCGCCGCCGCCGCCAACTCCGCCCGCCCGGCGTCCACCCCGTGGCGCTCCGCAAGTCCCCGCGCGATGCCTCGCACTCGCTCCACGTGCGCCTGAAGCCCGGCCGGCAGCGCGGCCAGGCGCGCCTCCAATCCCTCCGGTAGCCCCACTGCCCCTACCCCATCCCCTCCAGCGCGCGCCCGGCGAGCAGGTGGAGGTGGAAGTGGGGAACGATCTGGCCCGCGTCGGCGCCCTGGTTGGCCACCAGGCGGTAGCCATTGGCGGCCACGCCCGCCTGTTGCGCCACGATAGGTGCGGCGGCGAGGCAGCGCGCGGCGGCCTCAAGGCCGTCGGCAGGCGCCTCGGTCAGCGCGCCCACGTGCTCGACGGGGACGATGAGGACGTGGACGGGCGCGGCGGGGCTGATGTCCTTGAACGCGACGACCTGCTCGTCGCGGTGGACGACCTCCGCCGGAATCGCGCCCCCCGCGATCCCGCAGAAGATGCAATCCTGCGCCACGGGGATGTCCCTAGCTGGGGACGGCGAGGCAGGTTACGGTGCGCCCGATGCCGTCGATGGCGTGAACGGAGCTGGTGACGATGTCGCCGACGGAGCTGAGGTCGGGCGCCTCCAGCACGACGATGACGTCGTAGGGGCCGGTGACCATATCCACCGACGCGACGCCGTCCACACCGGAGAGGCCGCTGACGACGTCCCTGGTCTTGCCGACTTGGGTCTCGATGAGCAGAAATGCGCGCGTGCTCGCCATGGGCGCCCTCCGTAAGCGTGATTGCCGCAGCGCAAGGCGCGGCGGGACGATGATAGCCATTGGCGCGGGCGGCTACAATCGCGCCGATGGCGCCGCTCACGCAAGAAGCGCTCGCGCGCGCGGCGGAGGCGATGGGCGTGCCCCTCGCGCCCGAGGCGTTGGAGCGCCTCGCTCGCTACCGCGAACTGACGGCGGCGGCCAACGCTCGCTTCAACCTCACCTCCTCCGCTGCGCTGGCGGACATCGAGCGCGTCCACTTCCTCGACGCGCTGTCGCTCGTGCCCCTGCTGCCGCGCGGGGCGGCCTCGCTGGTCGACGTAGGCTCCGGCGGCGGCTTCCCCGGCCTCGTGCTTGCCGCCGCGCTTCCGGCGCTGCGCGTTACGCTGGTGGAGGCGTCGCGTAAGCGGGCCGCCTTCCTGCGCGAGACGGCGCATGCGCTAGGGGTGAACGCGCGAGTCGAGGAGGGGCGCGCCGAAACGCTCGCCCACGTGCCCGAGTTGCGCGAGGCGTTCGACGCGGCGACGGGACGGGCCCTGGGGACACTGCCGACCGTGTTGGAACTGACGCTGCCCTTCTTGCGCGTCGGGGGCGTGTTGATGGCGCAGCGCGGCGCCGACGGCGCGCAAGAGGCGCAGGCGGCGGCGAACGCGGCGCGGCTGCTCGGGGGTGCCGCGCCGCGCGTCGAGGCGGCGGGTGCGGGCTTGGGCGGCAGGACGGTGGTGGTCGTGGAGAAAACGGCCCCAACCCCGGCGGCCTACCCGCGCGGAGTAGGCAGGGCAGCCAAGCGCCCGTTGCGGTGAGGCGCGCGGACGCACCCCCAGCCATCCGCCTTGCCCCCCTCACTGTCGCTCCCGCCCCTTCTTATCCGTCGCTCTCGCGAAGGCGGGAGCCTCGATGCGGCCAATTCCACTACGTGAAGAGGCGCCTGCCGCATCCGGGGCGGAGTGGTCGGCGCGAGAGGCGAGGCGGAATGCGCGTGCTGTCGGAGCGGGTTTGGGGTGCGGGGCGTCCTCCGTCGCCCCTATGACATCTACCCGTTGCGCAACCCACGCAATCAGTGAAACCCTTCCCCTATGGACATCCGCGCCCTCATCGTGCTGCGCCTCTCCGGCCTGTTCCGCCTGCCCGCGGCGGCCAAGCCCGCTGCCCAAATGTGGCACGCCTCCGCCCTCATCCGCCGCCGATTTGTCACGCAGCCGTGCCTTTCCTTAGCGCCCCGGCGCCCACTCGCACGCGTAAATAGTGCACTTTGGTGCACTTTCCCGCGAAATTCACGCAAGAGGCGGGTACGCCGGGCGAATCGAGGCTTGGGGCAACCACCGTTCGCCCCTACAAGAAGGGGCGCGCTCTTCATCCGTTCGCCCTGAGGGAACTCGAAGGGCGAACGGACAGACAGTGGGGCTGGTAGGCTTGTGAGCGCGGTCGGCTGAGCAGGAGGAACGCGGATGGCGGAGATCAAGACGGTCGGGTTCGTCGGGACGGGGATTATGGGTGCGCCTATGGCGCGGAACGTGGCCAACGCCGGATTCGAGGTCGTGGCCTACAACCGCACCCGCGCCAGGGCCGAGGCGCTGACGCCCCACGGCGTGCGCGTGGCCGGCAGCGTCGCCGAGCTCGGCTCGCAAGCCGACGCGGTGGTCGTGATGGTTACCGACACGCCCGACGTGGTCGAGGTGGTCGAGGGCGCGGACGGACTGGCCGAGGCGATGCAGCCGGGGAGCGTGCTCGTCGATATGAGCACGATTGCCCCCGGGGCGACGCGTGAGTTAGCGGCGCGCCTCGCCGAGCGCGGAATCGCGATGCTGGACGCCCCGGTCAGCGGCGGCTCGTGGGGCGCCGAGCAAGGAACCCTCGCGATTATGGTCGGCGGCGAGGCGGACGCGGTCGAGCGCCTTATGCCCGTCTTCAATGCGATGGGGCAGCGCGTTACCCATATGGGCCCGTCCGGCATGGGGCAGACGACCAAGCTGGTGAACCAGATACTCGTCGCCGGGACGGTCTCGGCGGTTGCGGAGGCGCTCGTGTTCGCCGCAGCGCACGGCGCCGACCTCGAGCGCACGATCGAAGCCGTCGGCGCCGGGGCGGCAGGCTCGTGGCAACTGGCGAACCTCGGGCCGCGCATGGCGCGCGGCGACTTCGCGCCAGGCTTCATGGTGCGCTTGCAGCAGAAAGACCTGCGCCTCATTCTCGAGGCGGCGGACGAGAAGCACGTGCCGCTGGCCGTTACGGGCGTAGCGCGGGCGCTGTTCACGGCGCTGGAGGCGGCCGGGTTTGGCGACGAGGGGACGCAGGCCGTCATCAAGGCAGTCGAGCGCCAGGCCAACCTGACGGCGCGCCAAACGCTCCAAGCCGCCCCCAACGAGTAGGCGCGGCGCTGCTAGAATAGGCGGCGCAAGCCGATCGCATTCGGAGGGAGCGAAGATGCCTTACGGTTGGGTTACCGTGGCGGAAGCCCGCGAGTTCTTCAAACTCGTCTGGGAGAAGGCGGAGGAAATGCAGGTGCCCGTCTCTATGGCGGTGGTGAACCCCGAGGGGCACCTCATCGCCTTGGAGCGGATGGACGACGCCGGGTGGCTGACGGCGGAGATCGCCTACGCGAAGGCGCACACCGTGGCGGCGTTCCGCACGATGAGCCCGCGCTTCCCCGACGGGCTGACCATCCGCCGCTGGTTCCAAGAGCGCAACCCGCAGATGATGATCAACTCCTCCATTGCCACCGGGGGCAAGATCGTGGCGTCCGGCGGCTCCACGCCTATCTTCCGCGGCAAGGAACTGATCGGCTGCTTCGGGATATCGGGAGGCACCTCGGAGCAGGACGAGGTGATGGGGCGCTACGCGCGGGGAAAGATGGGCTGGTCGCCGGAGCCGACCGAGTGACGCGCCCAGCGCGTTGCCGAACCCCACGCGTCTTTCAGCGAGCGCTCCTCCATCGATTTGACGGCGCGCGTGACCATCACGGCCAGCAGCACGCCGAGCAGCAGGGCGAGCAAGCTCACGCCGGTCTGGCGCGCACGGGCCCGGCGCCGGAGGAGTACGCGCCGGGGCGGATGCTCCCCACCGTTGACGGCCTCTCGCAGGTAGGGGCGGCCCTCGGCGCCGTAAGCATCCTCGTAACTGCGGACGAGGCCGTCGGCGACCGAGCGCAAGAACTCCTCGCGGTCGAGCAGTGGACGGTAGCGGTATGCCCGCCCGTCGAGCTCGCGCAGCAGCAACTCCTTGTCCACCAGGCGGTTGAGGACGGTCATCACCGTCTTGTAGTTGTGTCCGCCGTCGAGCCGCGCGCAAACGTCCTGAACCGACAGGCGGTCGGGCGTGCCCCACAGGATGTCCATCAAAGGCGCCTCGAGGGTGCCGAGCACCCGGGGCGAACGCCGCAGGCTGGTCTGCTCGGCCTGTTCCTCGGCCATAACGCCGTTCTCCCGCCGTCGAGCTGCGCCGCCCGGCAACGCTACGCACGGGGGCGCCGCGTGTCAAGCGCCGAACCCATCGGCGTGCGCGTGAAGCGATGTTCGACAACCTAACCGACAAACTCAACGCCGCCTTCGCCAAACTGGGCGGCAAGGGACGTCTGACGGAAGAGGACGTCGACCTGGCGCTGCGCGAGGTCCGTCTCGCGCTGCTGGAAGCGGACGTGAACTTCCGCGTGGCGCGGGAGATAGTGGGGCGTATCCGCGAGCGCGCCGTGGGCGGGGAGGCGCTGCGGGGCGTGGCGCCGGGGCAGCAGGTCGTCAAGATTGTCCACGACGAGTTGGTGGCCCTGCTCGGCGGCGCGACATCGGCGCTCCGCCCCTCCCCCTCGCAGCCCAGCGTGGCGCTGATGGTCGGCCTGCAAGGCTCCGGCAAAACCACGACCGCAGCGAAACTGGCGCTGCATCTGCGTAAGCGGGAGAACCAGCGCGCGCTGCTCGTCGCAGCCGACCTGCGCCGTCCGGCCGCGATGGATCAGTTGGAGGCGCTCGGACGCCAGATCGACGTGCCCGTCTACCGCGAGAAGGCGAAGCCGGATGAGGCGGCCAAGGTCGCCGCCAACGGCGTGAAACGCGCGAAGGAGATGGGCGCGGCATGGGCGATCGTGGACACCGGCGGGCGGATGCACGTGGACGGCGAGTTGATGGCGGAATTGGAGGCCGTGAAGCGCGAACTCGCCCCGGCCGAAGTGCTGCTGGTGGTCGACGCGATGATGGGGCAAGACGCGGTGAACGCCGCGCAAGAGTTCCACGAGCGCCTCGGCCTGACGGGGCTGATTCTCTCCAAGTTGGACGGAGACGCGCGCGGCGGGGCGGCGCTCACGGTTACGCACACGACGGGCGTTCCCATCAAGTTCGCGGGCGTGGGAGAGCGCTCCGACGCGCTCGAGGCCTTCCATCCCGAGCGGATGGCGTCGCGCATCCTGGGGATGGGCGACGTGCTCACGCTGGTCGAGCGCGCCCAGGAGCAGGTGGACACGGAGCAGGCGGCGGAGTTGGAGCGCCGGATGCGCCGCGCCGAGTTCGACCTCGACGACTTCCTCCAGCAGTTGCGCCAACTCCAACGGATGGGGCCGGTGGCGTCGGTGATGGAGATGATCCCGGGCTTCCGCGCGATGAAGACGCGCCTGCCCTCCGGTGCCCTCGACGACGGCCGCCTCAAGCGCGTGGAGGCGATCATCTGCTCGATGACGCCCTGGGAGCGCCGCAACCCCGACCGCATCAACGGAAGCCGCCGCCGCCGCATCGCCCTCGGCAGCGGCGCCGCCCCCTCCGACGTGAACCAACTGCTAGGCCAATTCCGCCAAACCCAAAAGATGATGAAGCAACTAATCTCCGGCAAGCGTGGCGGCCTCCCCAACCTCGGCTTGCCCACCCGCTAGCGGCGGCCTCCCGCCTTACGCTACCCCCATGCACTCTCCCTCTAGAGGGTGCGGAGCTCAATCTTGCCCTCGCCAAGGCCTTCGTCAACGCCCGGCCGTCGACTGTAAGAAATCTGCTCAAATATCCTGCTCAAACTACTTGCGCAGATAAAACGCGCATGATAAGGTGATGTCATACAAGTAAGGAGGTGTTGCCGCATGAACGGCTCCACAGAGATATTGGTGACGCACGGACCTGACCTTCAGGGCAAGATTCAGACGGTGGTGGGCGTGATGCCAGCGAAAACGCTGGTCATGCACCACGACGTGCCCTACAGGAAGACCTTGGAAGGGACTGGCTACCAGCGGAACCCCGCTTCGAGTCGCGTCTCTGCACTCGCACGGTCATTGAGGGACGAGGAGGTGGACTTGCCCACGGCGGTCCTCTTGAACCTACGAGGCGCTGAGGCGGATGACGTTCTCGTAAAGACCGGGACGGATACCTACCTCTTCTGCCTCGACGGGGAGGAGGCCAAGGGTAAGCACCGGCTGTTCGTCGTCGACGGACAGCATCGGATCCTAGGCCTCCAGAAGGCATTAGAGGACGGGGTTCGCCTGGAAAACAAGAAGATACCCTTCGTGTGCATGATAGGGGCCGACGAGCTCCAGGAGATGCGGCAGTTCCACGTGGTCAACTCCACTGCGAAATCCGTCCCGACTGACTTGGCGCTAGACCTTCTGAGGGTCAGAGCTGAACACGACCCTGCTTTTCGAAATCAGCTGGACAACCGTGGGCGAGGGTGGCAGGTCGAGGCCCAAGAGCTCACGGAGCGCCTTGCGCAGACCTCGCCGATTTGGCGGAATCGCATTCGCCTGCCCAATATGCCCAAGGGGGAGACGACCGTCCCCTCCGCGTCATTCGTGAAGTCACTGAAGGTTCACCTGACGCAAATAGCATTGTTCCGAGGCATCAAGGAGACGGAGAGGCAAGCGCAGATCATCGATGCCTACTGGGAGGCGATTCGCCGGGTCCTGCCCGAAGCATTCGAATCGCCCAAGGACTTCAACATCCAGAAAGGGGTTGGTGTGGATGCGATGCACTCGATTTTCCCAGTGGCCCTTGACTTGGCGCGGACGGATCGCAGTTCGCCGTTCAACCCTGACGCCTATGTCCCTGCCTTGAAACAGGCGCTAATGGGGATTGAGGGGATCGCTGGCGATGGGCAGATTGTCGACGGAGTCGACTTCTGGCGAGTTGGGCGCAGTGGCGCCTCCGGGGGGTTTGCCGGCGCATCGGGGAAAGGGCGTCTTGCGGAACGCCTGCAATCGCTACTCCCCGCTCCTACTCTCGAATAGGTAATACGCTGCGAGTAGCCAACCTGAAAGGGCGGGGGCATCAGCCCCCGCCCTTCGTGTCTACATAACCCTAGCCCCCCCTACTCCCGCTGCGCGCCCCAGCGGTTCCAGTGGGCTACTTCGCTGAGGGGCTTGCGGGTGGTCTTGCCGTAGCGCTCCTTGTCGGGGTAGCCGAGAGGGATGAGGGCTAAGGGGTGGACGTTGGCCGGGAGGCCCAGCAGCGCCTTGACCGGGCCGGGGTCGCGCAGGGCGAGCGTCGTCAGCACCGCGCCCACACCCAGGCCGCGCGCGGCCAGCAGCATGTTCTGCACGGCAGGGAAGATGGACGACGCGCCGCTGTTCGGCGGCTCCGTCGAACCCTCCGGCTGGACGTAGCACGGGAAGATGACGGCGGTGGTCGTCTCGAACCTGTCCACCAGGGGCTTGAGGCGAGGGAAGGGGAGCTCGTCGCCCGGCTTGAGGTTGGCGACGGCGCGCTCGTACATCGGCGCGAACTGCGCCTTCGCCTGCTCCGCGATGGTTGCGATGACGTCGGCGTCGGTTACGGCCACGAACGCCCATGGCTGGCGGTTGCCGCCGCTAGGCGCCTTGGTGCCCGCCTCGATGATGCGGCGCAGCGTCTCCTCTGGCACAGGGTCGGCGGTGTAACTGCGGATCGCCCGCTGCGAATAGATAGCTTCGAACAGTCCGATTTCCTGATTGGCCATGAGCGCTCCTCGGCGTAGGGGAATGGCGGTCGGGCCAAGTTTACCCCACCGCGCTGTCCGGGAGGGGCTTGCGAACCCCCTCCCGCCGCGCACTCCCCCTACAGCAATCCCGCCGCCGCCGTGCGCGCGGCCTCGAACAGCGGGCCTGGCCACACGCCGAGCGCCAGCGTCGCGGCGCCGGTTACGGCCAGCGCCACTCCCGCCGCCGCGCCCGCCGGAATGCGCGCCGCCTCTCCCTCCCCCTCGGGCTCGCGCAAGTACATCGTCTTGACGACGTTCACGTAGTAGTAGGCCGACACCACACTGTTCACCGCGCCCGCGACGGCCAGCCACGCGAGGTCGGCGTTGATGGCCGCTTGGAACAGGAACAACTTGCCCATAAAGCCTGCCGTCGGCGGTATGCCCGTCAGCGACAGCAGCGCGAACGCCAGCACGCCCGCCAACCACGGCGCCCGCCTCCCGAGCCCCGCCAGCCCCTCGATGCGCTCGTCGCCCGTGCGCTCCGTCACCACGATGACCACGAAGAACGCGGCAAGGTTCATCGCCGCATAGGCGGCCAGGTAGAAGAGCACGCTGCCCGCGCCAAGCGTCGCGCCGCCGTCGTCCTGGCTCCGCGACGCGAACGCCGCAACGCCGATCAGCACGTAGCCCGCCTGCGCGATCGCGCTGTAGCCCAGCAGCCGCTTCACGTTGCTCTGGACGATCGCCACCAGGTTGCCGACGCTCATCGTAACCACCGAGAGCACGGCCAGCAGCAGCGTCCAATCCCCGCTCATCGCCTCCGCGCCCAGCGCCGCGTACAGCACACGCAGCAGCACCGCGAACCCCGCCGCCTTGCTCGCCACCGACAGGAACGCCCCCACCGGCGTCGGCGCGCCCTCGTACACGTCCGGCGTCCACATCTGGAACGGGACCATCGACAGCTTGAATCCGAACCCTGCAATCGTCAGCAGCGCGCCGATAAGCAGCGCGTAGCCGCCGAACGGAACCTCCGCGCTTGCCCCGCCCGCCAGCATCTCCGCGATCGTCGGCGCGCTCCCGTCCGGCGACAGCACCAGCGCCGTCCCCGACGCGCCGTACAGGTACGCGAACCCCATCAGCAGCAGCGCCGACGCGACCGCCGACAGCACCAGGTACTTCAGCCCCGCCTCGATGGAGCGCTGCTGCGTCGTCGCAAACGCGGCTAGCGCCGCGACGGGCAGCGACGCCAACTCCAGCGCCACGTACAGCGTAATCAGGTCGGCTGCTGCGCCGAGCAGCATCAGCCCCGTCGACGACAGCATCACGAGGCCGATGAACTCCGTCTCGCGCCGGTAGCGCGACAACGCGCCGCGCGAGGCCAGCAGCACCAGCGCGAGCGTCCCCACGATCAGGAACTTGAAGAACAGCGCGAACTTGTCCACCACCAGCGCGCCGTTGAACGCCGACAGCGCGCCGCCCTCCGCCCCGTGCGCCTCTCCCCACAGCGCGATGCTCAGTGCGAACGGCGCCGCCAGCCCTGCCACCGCCAGCGCCGAGACCACCCCGCGCCGCCGCACGACCACGTCCAGCAGCACGACGGCCAACGCCAGCGCCGCCAGCGTCAACTCCGGCGAGACCAGGTACAGGTCGCGTCCGCTCAGCCCCACCTTAGAACCTCGCCGTGATGGGGCCTAGCCCCGCTTCGAACACGTCCGTAACCAAGCGCGGATACAACCCCACCACGAAGATGGGAACCAGCAGCACCGCCATCGCCGCAGCGTCCACCGGCTGCGCGTCCTCTATCGCGTCCCAACGCGGCCTGCGCGGCCCGAACAACGTCCGCTGCGCCGTCCACAGGATGTACCCCGCCGCCAGCACTACCCCGAACGCCGCCAACCCCGTCGCCCACGGATACACGCCGAACGTCCCCAAGAACACCAGCATCTCCGCCACGAATCCGCCCGTCGACGGCAGCCCCAGCGACGCGAGGCCCGCGAGCACGAACGCTCCCCCGATGAGTGGCATCCGCCCCATCAGGCCGCCCATGTCAGGGATGTGCCGCGTGTGCGCCCGCTCGTAGATAAGTCCCACCACCACGAACAGCAACCCTGTAATCACCCCGTGCGTGAACAGCTGCATCGCCGCGCCGCTCAGCCCCACTCCCGTCAGGCTCGCCCCCGTCGCCCCCAGGGACGATAACCCCAGCACGACGAATCCCATATGGCTCACGCTCGAGTACGCCACCAGCCGCTTCAAGTCGCTCTGCCGCATCACGATGAACGCCCCGTACAGCACGTTCACCACTGCTAGCGCCGCCAGCAGCGGCGCCGCCGTCCGCAGTTCGTCCGGGAACAGCCCCGCATTGATGCGAATCAGCCCGTAGCCCCCCATCTTCAACAGCACGCCCGCCAGCATCACGCTCACTGCCGTCGGCGCGTCCGTGTGCGCGTCCGGCAGCCACGTGTGCAACGGGAAGATCGGCAGTTTCACCGCGAACGCGACCAGGAACCCGGAGAACACCAACCCCGCGGGCAGCAGCAGCCCCGTCAGGTCGCGCTCCGCCAGCACGGTCATGTCGAACGTGCGCTCCGCGCCGGGGAACGACAGGTAGAGCGCGATGATGGCCGCGAACATAAACGCCGAGCCAAGGAAGGTGTAGATGAGGAACTTCATCGCCGAGTACTCGCGCCGCCCCGTCCCCCAGATGGAGATGAGGAAGTACATCGGCGCCAACTCCACCTCCCAGAAGATGAAGAAGAGCACCAGGTCGAGCGACAGGAAGACGCCCATCACCGCCGTTTGCAGGATCAGCAGCCAGGCAAAGTACGCACGCGCTCGCGTCTCGACCCGCCACGACACCAGCACGGCCGCCACGCCCAATATCCCGTTCAGCAACACCAGCGGCGCGCTCACTCCGTCCATCCCCAGCAGATACTGCATTCCGAGCGCCGGAACCCACTCCGCTCGCTCCACGAACTGGTAACCCTCCGCGCCCCGATCGAAGGCGGCGAACAGCGCGATGGTCAGCCCTAACTCCGCCAGCACTCCCGCCAGCGCGATGAGGCGCGCCGCGTTTGCGCTGCGTCCGGCGAGCGCCACGAGCAGCGCTCCGGCGGCGGGAAGGAAGACGACGACGCTCAGCATCACCGAACCACCACGTAGGCCAAGATGAACGCCGCCGCGCCCAGCGCCGCCGCGATGCCGTAGGCCTGCGCCTGCCCGGTTTGTAGTTGCGCCAGCGCGCGCCCCGTGTTCCTCCCGAGCCACGCCGTCAGGTCGGCTGCCCCGTCCACGACGCGCCGGTCCCACCAGTCGGCGGCTAGGAATATGCCCCGGTAGGCAATCCGCCGCACCAGCAGCCCCTCGTATAGGTGATCGAGGTAGTAGCGATTGCGCAGCAGCGCGCCCAACGGGCGCAGCGCCGCCTCCACTGGCGCGGGAAACGAGGCGCCTCGCAAGTACATCAGCGTCGCCAACCCGATTCCGCCGGCCGCGACGACCGACGATAGGACAACGACGCCTATGTGCACGTCTCCCGCCTTATGGTGCAGCGTCGCCGCGAACCAGTGCGCCGGAATGCCCAGCACGTCCGTCGTCGCGTTGCCCAGGTAGCCCGCGCCGATAGCCGCGGCGGCCAGCAGCAGCATCGGCAGCAACATCACCCACGGCGATTCGTGCAGGTGGACGTGCTCGCCCTCCTCGTAGGGCTGTTTTTCCTCGGCGGGCACGGCGTCGATGCCGCCCCGGAACTCGCCGTGGAACGTCATATACACCATGCGGAAGGCGTAGAACGCCGTCATTGCCGACGCCCCAACGCACATCCAAAACACCGCCTGGGCAACGCCTAGGCTCGCCGCGTGGTCGCCGACCCACGCGCCCGCCAGCACCTCGTCCTTCGACCAGAACCCGGCCAGCGGGAACACCCCGGCGAGGCTCAGCGCGCCGACGAGCGCCGCCGCGTGCGTCCATGGCATCGCCTTGCGCAGCCCGCCCATATAGCGCATGTCGAAGGTGTGCGCCGCGTGATGCACAGACCCCGCGCTCAGGAAGAGCAGGCACTTGAAGAAGGCGTGCGTGAATAGATGGAACATCGCCACTGCGGGCAGCCCCACCCCCAGCGCGACGAACATGAACCCCAACTGGCTGATGGTGGAGTAGGCCAACACGCGCTTGATGTCGTTGGCCACCAACGCCATGCTCGCCGCCATCAGCGCCGTAACACCTCCGATGAGCGCCACCGTGTTCAGCGCCGCCCCGCCGCCCGCTTCGAATAGCGGGAACGTCCGCGCCACCAGGAACACCCCCGCCGCCACCATCGTCGCCGCATGGATCAGCGACGACACTGGCGTCGGCCCCTCCATCGCGTCCGGCAGCCACGTGTGCAGCGGGAACTGCGCCG
>CAZLKC010000003.1:81095-142227 GCA_964560025.1 uncultured Dehalococcoidia bacterium | reverse complement strand
GTGGAGCTTTACTGCAACCTGACATTGCTCCGAGGATCGAGTCGTGTAGGATAGGTGGGAGGCTTTGAAGCCCGGACGCCAGTCTGGGTGGAGCCGTCCTTGAAATACCACTCCTCTCGGTTTTTGGACCTAACCGCTGAACAAGCAGCGGGACCGTGTCTGGCGGGCAGTTTGACTGGGGCGGTCGCCTCCTAAATCGTAACGGAGGCGTGCAAAGGTCCCCTCAGGGTGGATGGAAATCACCCGTGGAGCGCATTGGTAGAAGGGGGCTTGACTGTGAGGCCTACAAGCCAAGCAGGGACGAAAGTCGGCCAAAGTGATCCTACGGTCCCGAGTGGAAGGGCCGTGGCTTATCGGATAAAAGCTACCCCGGGGATAACAGGCTAATCTCGCCCAAGAGTTCACATCGACGGCGAGGTTTGGCACCTCGATGTCGGCTCGTCGCATCCTGGGGCTGAAGAAGGTCCCAAGGGTCCGGCTGTTCGCCGGTTAAAGCGGCACGTGAGCTGGGTTCAGACCGTCGTGAGACAGGTCGGTCTCTATCCGCTGTGGGCGCAGGAAGTTTGAGGGGGGCGTTCCCTAGTACGAGAGGACCGGGAAGGACAGACCTCTGGTGTTCCGGTTGTTCCGCCAGGAGCAGCGCCGGGTAGCTATGTCTGGTGCGGATAAGCGCTGAAAGCATATAAGCGCGAAGCCGGCCCCAAGATGAGACTTCCCTCCCCGGCTTGCCGGGGGTAAGGCCGCAGGGAGACTACCTGCTTGATAGGCCGCAGGTGTAAGCACGGCAACGTGTTCAGCTGAGCGGTACTAATCGGCCGAGGGCTTGACCACACCACATCTCAACTCGCAGCTTTGACTCGCTCGATTTCCCTCGTTAGCGCGCAACCGCGCACGCCAACCCGTTTGCGTTGCGGGGTGGAGCAGTGGCAGCTCGTCGGGCTCATAACCCGAAGGTCGTTGGTTCGAGTCCAACCCCCGCTACCAGCTCCCCTCTCGCCCCGCCGCATCGTCTGCGCCGAGAGAATGGGGCCTCCACGCCTGCGGCGCGCCTCCCCGCCGATTCGCTCCAATTCGCCCCTCAAGGATAGGGCGCTCGCCTGTCTCGCTATGCTATGCTGCCCCCGGCGCATACTCCGCGCGAGGAGGACGGTACTATGACCATGGACTACGCCCGCAGGATTCCGAGGTTTTTGGCCTGGCTACTTGACATCATCGTCCTCGGCATCGTGTTGGGGATACTCAACGGGACCGGCGTTATCGAGGCATTCCCAGAGGAGGGCGAGACGGTCTCCACGGGCGACTCCATAATCCAGGCCGTCGTCATCCTCGTCTACTTCATCGGGCTCACCGCTGCCTTGGGCCAGACGCTCGGCAAGATGGCTCTCGGCATCAAGGTAGTAGACATTGACGGCAACAAGGCGAGTCTGAGCGCAGTGCTCATCCGCGAGGTTATCGTGCGAGCCTTGGGCACAATCCTGACACTGCTGCTTGGTTCGCTGGTCGGGTCGGCCATTGGGCCCATCGGCTTTCTCATTGGCATCGTCGTTGTCGCCTGGATTCTCTTCGACGACCAGCGCCAGGGTCTGCACGACAAGGCGGCCAAGACCTTCGTGGTCAAGACGTAGTCGCGCAGCCAAACTGCACGATGCTCCGAGAGGCCCCGCATCTGCGGGGCCTCTCTGTTTCTTACCCCCACATGGCCTGCGCCGTCTCGCACACGACGCGGAGTTTGCGGCGCTGGTCGTCTGCGCTGAGGGCGTTGCCTCCTACGGAGGTGGCGAAGCCGCACTGGGGGCTGATCGCCAGTTGCTCCAGAGGGAAGTGGCGCGCGGCCTCGCGCACCTGCTCGGCCAGTCCGGCCGCCGTTTCGAGGCGCGGGCTCTTGGTCGTAACCAGCCCGAGCGCGACGGTCTTGTCGTCGGGGACGCCGCGCAGCGCCTCGAAGCCGCCGGAGCGCTCGTCGTCGTACTCGAGGGTTAGGCGCTGCGCCGCCGTGCGCCGGAGCACCGGCTCGACCAGCGGCTCGTAGCCGCCCTCCGCCAGCCATCGGCTAGCCTGGTTGCCCCGGCACACGTGCAGGGCGAAGGCGACGCCCTCGAAACCCGCCATAACCGCGTTGTCCAGCTCCACGCCGCGCGCGAGCCAGTCGGCGGCGTCCCATTCGCGCGACTGGTAGAAGTCGGCCCAGAAGGGGTCGAGCGCCAGGGCGTAGTGGGGTGCGTCCAGTTGGATATAGGTTGCGCCGAGGCGCACCAGTTCGGCCACTTCCTCGCGCATGATGGCGGCTGCGTCGGCCAGGAAGGCATCGATGGAGGCGTAGGCGCTCGTCCGTCCGGGCGCCCAGAAGCTGGCGTAGAGGCTTGGGCTAGTCAGGGTGACCTTGGCGACGCCGTTGGCGCGGGCGCGGAGGTAGGTGAACTCTTCGGCGGCGAGGTGGCGCTTGCGGCGCAGTTTGGCGGTTACGCCTAGCCCGGTTGGGCGTTCGCGGCGCTGGTCGCCCACGCGGTCGTCGCCGCGCCAGTCGCCCCACAGGAAGGCGTCCGGATCCACGCCCTCGAAGCCCTCGACCGCGTCCGTCATCTGGCTCTGGAAGGAGAGGCGGCGCATCTCGCCGTCGGTCACGATTTCGAGGCCCGCTTCCTCTTGGAGCGCTACGGCGGCGTCGACGGCGCGGTCCTCGATTCGCTTGAAGCCGGCGGGAGCCATCGTTCCTGCCGCCAGCGCGTCGCGGGCGGCCAGGAGTTCCGGCGGCCTCAGCAGGCTGCCGATTACGTCGGCGTGGGGGAGACGGGTCATAGGCGTAGTGTCGCACACTGCGCCGACGGGTATGCTTGGCGGTGTGATGGGCCGCGCCGCAATGCTGCTGGGGACGGTGTTCGGCGTCGGCCTGCTGCCGGTGGCGCCGGGTACGGTCGCTGCGGCGCTGGCGCTGGCGGTCTACGCCGTCTCGCCCTTCGGCGGCGCGTCGCTGGGCCTCTATCTGCTCGTGGGGGTTGGCGCGGCGGTCGGGGTATGGGCGTCGCACCGGCTGCCCGCGGAGTGGGGGCACGATCCGCGCCGCGCGGTGGTGGACGAGGTGATAGGGATGTGGGCGGCGTGCCTGTTCGTGCCGAAAGAGGCGCCGTGGTTGCTAGGCGCGTTCGTGCTCTTCCGCCTGCTCGATGCGCTGAAGCCGCCGCCGCTGCGCCAACTCGAGCGTCTGCCCGGCGGCTGGGGCGTGATGGCCGACGACGTGGCGGCGGGGCTCATCACGGCGGCGCTGCTGCTGGGCCTGCGGGCGCTCATCGCCGCCTAGCACTCGCTCCCCCGCGCCGATGGCCTATGATGCGGGGGATGAGCACGGAGACCGCCCCGCAGGGTTTGAACGCGGAGCAGCGCGCCGAGATCGAGGCGCTGCGCGCGCAACGCGCCGAGACGCGCCGCCCCACCGTCCCCGCGCTGGAGGAGGCGCTGTACGAGGCGCTGCCGGTGCTCGACCACGGGTTCGTCCGCGTCGTGGACTATATGGGCGACGACGCGGCTATCGTCCAGGCGGCGCGGGTGTCTTACGGGCGGGGGACGAAGCAGTCGCGGCAGGATGCGGGGCTCATCCGCTACCTGATGCGCAACGCGCACACCACGCCCTTCGAGATGTGCGAAATCAAACTCCACGTCAAGTTGCCCATCTTCGTGGCGCGTCAGTGGATCCGCCACCGCACGGCCAACGTCAACGAATACTCCGCGCGGTACTCGATCCTCGACCGCGAGTTCTACCTTCCCGACGCCGAGCGCGTCGCGGCGCAGTCGGCGACCAACCGCCAAGGGCGCGGCGAACCGCTGCCTCTCGCCGAGGCGCGGCGCTTGCTCGACCTGCTGAGGGAGGACGCCGAGCGCGCTTACGACCACTACGAGCACATGCTGAACGAACGCCAGGACGGCGCCGTCATCGATTCCTCGCGCACGGGCCTCAGCCGCGAACTGGCGCGGATGGGTCTGCCGCTGAGCACGTATACGCAGTGGTACTGGAAGACCGACCTGCATAACCTCTTCCGATTCATCGAGCTGCGCGCCGACGCGCACGCGCAGTACGAGATACGCGCCTACGCGGAGGTCATCGCCGATGTCGTTCGCCGTTGGGTTCCGCTCGCCTATGACGCCTTCGCCGACTACCGCACCGGCGGCGCGCGCCTATCCGCCAAGGGACTCGCCGTCGTCAGGCGGATGCTGGACGGAGAGCGCGTTACGCAAGAGGAGAGCGGCATGTCCCGCGCGGAGTGGCGCGAGTTGATGCAGGCGCTCGGCAGGGACGAGGCGTAGGCGGCATGGGCGACGTGGAGATAGGGCGCGCCCAGGCGGCGGACGTGGACGCCATCGCGGCGCTGGTGCGCGAGCACGCCTTCGCCGACGACGGGGGCGGCGCGCTCATACCTCTGAGCCGCTCCGAAATCGCGAAATTGGTGGAGGCGGGCGCGTTCGTGGCGGCGCGGGAGGGCGGGCGGCTGGCCGGGTGCGCGTCGCTGGTGGAGTACGACGGGGTGGCTGAGGTGCGCTCGCTGGTGGTGCTGCCCGCCTACCGCTCCCGCGGAGTGGCCGCGCGCCTCATCGACGCCTGCGCGGCGCTGGCGGCTACGCGCGGCTACGCGCAAGCTTTCGCCCTGGTCAACGCAGACGCCCAGCGCGTCTTCGAGCGGGTGGGGTTCGTCCCGGAAGAGAAGCCGCCGGAGAAGCTGGCCCGCGACTGCGCGCGTTGCCCCTTGCAAGGCGACCGGTGCAAGGAGCGTGCGGTGGTTCTGCGGCTAGTCCGCTAAGGCCGGCGCGAAGGCGCAGATGCTATGGTGAGGCTGCCGGGGACTGATTCGCACGATGCGGCGGCGCGGAGAGTGAGACGATGAGAGAGCGTGGGTTTGGGCGATGGGCGTTCGCGTTGCTGGCGGGCCTTGTTATGGCGCTCGCCGCGTGCGGCGGTGGGGGCGGAGACGACAGCCTCGGCACAGTCACTATCGGCCCGGACGAGCCTCTGCAGATACGCACGCTGCTCTTCGTTGACGACGTACTCGGACAGGACGTGCGCTACGGCGTCGAACTCGCGGTGCGGGACTTCGGCCGGGTGCACCTGCATGAAGTCGAGATTGGAGCGCCTCTGGACGGCGGATGCTCGGCGGAGGGCGGGCGCTCCGGCGCTGAGCAGGCGGTTGCCGATTCGCGCGTGCTGGGCATCATCGGCACGTCCTGCTCAGGGGCGGCGGTGGGGGCGTCGCCCGTCGTGAGCGCCGCGGGGCTGGTGATGATCTCCCCGTCCAACACCTCTCCGGCGCTGACCTCCGACCTGGCGGGCAATGCGGCGTCCGACCACCACGCCGGCTACTTCCGCGTGTCCAACAACGACGTTCACCAGGCGCGCGCGGTTGCCGACTTCGCGTACAACGAACTTGGCCTGCGCCGCGTTGCGGTGCTCCACGACGGCGACGCCTACACGAGCGCCCTGGCGGGCGCGTTCAGCGCCAACTTCGGCGGCCTCGGCGGCGAGGTCCCCACTACTGCCACGATCGCCAAAGGCGACGCCGATATGACGGCGGCGCTTGCGCAGTTCGCGGCGGCGGGGCCGGACGGCGTCTTCTTCCCGCTCTTCACCGCCGAAGCCAGCAACTTCGCGCGGCAAGCGCGCGAGTTCGATGGCCTCGAGGGCGCGACGCTCATATCGGGCGCCGCCGGTTTCGACTCCGTCTTCCTCGCCGAGCCCCACTCCGAGGGCGTCTACTTCGCCGGGCCGGACACCGAGCACGGCGACAACTTCAACATAGCGACCGGCAAGAGCGCCAACGACATCATCGCCGAGTACGAGGCCGCCTTTGGCCGTCCGCCCGGCACGGCCTACTGGGCGCACGCCTATGACGCGACCACGCTGCTGCTGGCCGCCATCCAACGTGCCGGTCGACGGGACGACGGGAACGTCTTCACCCGCGCCTTCGGCATCGACGAGGAGGGGACGGTGCACGTGAACCGCGCCGACCTGCGCCTCGCCGTCCGCGATGTCTCCCAGGACTTCCACGGCATCATCGGGAACCTCGCCTGCGACGAGTTCGGCGACTGCGGCCATGGCGCGCAGAACATCTTCCACCACACTGACTCGAGCGTAACCGACCCCGCGAAAGTGCCGGTCGTCTACCGATTCGAGCCGTAGGCGCTTGGCGGGTTAGCGCGCCAGTCCGCGCAGTTCGTCAGTGAGTTGGCGCACGTCGGGCAGCGCGTCTACGCTCAGCAGCAGGCGCCGCGCATCTCCCGCCTGCTCCCCAAAGACATCCGCCGTAAGCAACGCGAACTTGGCCTCCACCTCCGTGTAAGACACGGGGTCGCGCTCGGCGCCGCGCGGGTTGGCGACGCTGCCGGTGAGGACGCGCCCGGAGGCGAGGCGCACCTCCACGTCCGCCGCTTGCTCGGCGGGGAAGCGCGCGGTGTAGGCGGGCTCCTCCGACACGCTGACGCGCCGGGCGAGCGCGCGCACCGCCGGGTCGTCCACGGCGGCTTGGCGGAAGGCGTCGGGCTTGGTGTGGCCGTGGACGATGGCCGTGGCGACGGCAAAGGGGACGGAGAACTTGGCGGCGAGCATGTTCTGCGGGTCGGGGCGGCTGCACATCGCGGCGTTGGCGTTGCCCGTAACGCTGACGGCGGCCACGTCGTCCGCCGCGACCGCTTCGCCGCCAAGTGCGCGTTCGAGGGCGTCGAGGGGCGCGTGGGTGTAGCGGCAGGCGGCGTGCAGTTTGAAGTAGTTCGTCGCTATCTCGAAGTCCTCGCCCAGGCGGTGGACGATCAGGTCGCCGTCCACTCCGGCGCCGAGGAGCGAACCGTAGACAAGGCGCAAGCCGTTGGCCGGGCCGGTGAAGCCGTCCGCCGCTAGTTGCACGGCCAGCAGTCCGGTGCGTGCGGCCAGGCCTGCGTAGACGTTGCGCACGGTCGCGCCCTCGTTGGCGGTGGAGAAGGGGGTGGCGGCGCTGAGGCACGCCACGATGCTCACCGCCTTCCGTAGGCCGTGCGCATCGAAGCCGCGCAAACGCGCCGCCGCGATGGCCGCCGCGACGGCGGCGATGGAGCCGTGCGTATGCAAGCCGGGCGCGAACCGGATGGAGCGCCCAAGCCGCACGTAGGCCTCGTAGGCCAAGACGAGCGCCTCGATGAGGCGCCGCCCATCCACGCGCAACTCCTCGCCCAACGCGAGGAGGGCGGGGATGGTGTAGATGGCGGGATGGCCGACGGGCGGATGCCCTTCGTCCTGCTCCATCGCCGTGCCGGAGGTTCCGTTCACCAGCGCGGCATCGGCGGGAGCCGCCTTGGGGAAGCGCGCGTTGAGGATGGTCGCGGCGCCGCCGGGCGAGGCCATAGAGGCGGCGAGAGCGGCGTTCTCCGGCTCCGCGCTGCCGCTGAGGATGGCGCCGACGGTGTCGGTCAGTACGTAGCGCGCGTGGAGCCGCACGCTCTCGGGGATGTCGTCGTAGCCGGTCTCGGCGACGTACTCGGCAAGCGCGTCGAGGTAGGCGGCGGGGGCGGTCTGCTGCGTGGTCATAAGCGAGCGGGCCTCCTTGCGGCGGCAAGCGTACTACGGCGGCGGGGCGGGCGCACGGAGCGGGAGCGGTATGGCGTTCCTGTGGTGTACGCTTGCGCCGGCGCGCGGCGCTAGGAGGAGGGAGCTATGAGCGGTATCTGGCCGGGGGAGACGCGGTGCACGGTGTTTCTGACCTTCGACATCGATGGGGTTACGTCGTGGGTGCGGCGCAACGCGGCGCTGTGGAACCGGCCGTCGGCGCTGTCGCTGGCGGAGTATGGGCCGTCGGTGGCGACGCCGCGCATCCTCGATCTGCTGGACAAGCACGACTTGCCCGCCACCTTCTTCATCCCTGGCCAGGTGGCGCAGACGCACCCAGAGATGGTGCGGGACATCGCCGCTCGCGGCCACGAGGTGGGCGCGCACGGCTGGCTCCACGAGCCGCCGCCGGGTCTGACGTTGGAGGAGGAGACGGACATCCTCGAGCGTTCGGTCTCCGTGCTGGCGGACCTGGCGGGCGAGGCGCCCAAGGGATTCCGCGCGCCGTCGGCGGACCTGGGGCCGCACACGCTCGATCTGCTCAAGGAGCACGGGTTCACCTACGACACGTCGCTGATGGGGCACGACATGCCGTATTGGGCGGCGTCGCCGTCGGGGTCGCGGCTGGTGGAGATCCCCTTCCACTGGGAGTTGGACGACTTCGTGTACTGGGGCTATCAGCCTCCGGCGGAGGTGCGGCACGCGATGGTGCCGAGCGACGGCGTGCTGGCGACGTGGCGCGATGCGTTCGACCAGCTCTACGAGTGGGGGAGCGCGTTCAATCTGGCGGCGCACCCGCAGATCATCGGGCGGCCTAGCCGGTTCAGCGTGCTGGAGCGGCTCATCGTGCATATGCTGGGCAAGCCGAACGTGCGGTTCGCGCGGATGGACGAGGCGGCGGCGGAGTGGGCGGCGGCGAACGCGGGCGCTCCGGCGCAGTTGGTGGGCGCCGGGGCGCCGGAGGAGGGATAGGTCTTCGATATCCATAAGTCCCCTGAGCCCCCGCCCGATGGCGAGCCGCAGGCGCCGGGCGAGCTCGCCACCACTATCCGCGCTCGGCTCGCTTCTTTGGGCGGCATCGAGCTTGAGTTGCCGCCCCGCACTCCCATTCGCCCACCACCGCGATTCGACTGAGGGCGCGCCGCTCATCCGCTCGCTCGCGCAGGTGGTGGGGGCCGGGGCGCCGGAGGATTAGCGCGCTAGGTTTGGGAGGGAGTGGGGGCCTGCGTAGCGGGCTTGGTCGCCTAGTTGCTCTTCGATGCGGAGGAGGCGGTTGTACTTGGCGACGCGCTCGCTGCGGGCGGGGGCGCCGGTCTTGATCTGGCCTGCGGCGGTGGCTACGGCTAGGTCGGCGATGGTGGTGTCCTCGGTCTCGCCGGAGCGGTGGCTGATGACCGCCGTCCAGCCTGCGTCGTGGGTCATAGCGATGGCGTCGAGGGTCTCGGTGAGGGTGCCTATCTGGTTGAGTTTGACGAGGACGGAGTTGGCGGAGCGTTGCTCGATGCCGCGCGCGATGCGCTCGGTGTTGGTGGTGAAGAGGTCGTCGCCGACCAGTTGGACGCTGGCGCCTAGGCGGGCTTGGAGCGCGGCCCAGCCGTCCCAATCGTCCTCGGTGAGGCCGTCCTCGATGCTGACGATGGGGTAGCGGGAGCAGAGGTCGGCGTAGAGGTCGATGAGCTGCGCGCTGGTGAGGGTCACGCCCTCGCGGGTCAGGGCGTAGTTGGCGCCGTCGTAGAACTCGGACGCGGCGACGTCGAGGGCGAGCGCAATTTGCTCGCCCGGCTTGTAGCCCGCCACCTCCACCGCCTGCAACACCAGTTCCAGCCCGGCGGCATTGGAGGGGACGGAGGGGGCTACGCCTCCTTCGTCGCCGACGTTCGTGGACATGCCTCGGTCGTGGACGATGGCTTTGAGCGCTTGGTAGACCTCAGCGCCCGCGCGCAGCGCGTCGGAGAAGCGCTCGAAGCCGATGGGCGCGAGCATGAACTCTTGGAAGTCGGTCGAGTCGGCGGCGTGGCGGCCTCCGTTGAGGACGTTGAGGAGCGGCACGGGCAGCAGCGGCGCCCTCCCATCGGCGAGGGAGCGGTAGAGGGGGACGCCCTGCGAGGCGGCGCGCGCGTGGGCTACGGCGAGCGAGACGGCGAGGATGGCGTTCGCGCCGAGCGCGCCCTTGTTGGGCGTGTCGTCCAGTTCGATCATCCGGCGGTCGATGGCGGCTTGGTCATCCGCGTCCATGCCAAGGAGCGCTTCGGCGATGGGGCGGTTGACGTTGGCGACGGCTTGGAGCACGCCCTTGCCGGCGTGGCGGGCGTTGTCGCTGTCGCGCAACTCCACCGCCTCGTGCGTGCCGGTGCTTGCGCCCGAGGGCACGGCGGCGCGCCCGAAGGCGCCGTCGTCCAGCGTCACGTCGGCCTCGACGGTGGGCGAGCCGCGCGAGTCGATGATCTCGCGGGCGCGGATGCTGCTGATGGCGGGCATAGCGAACTCCTATCCGCGCGCGGCTTGTTCTTGGCGGTCGCGCTCGTGGGCGGCGGCGAGCGCCATATCCACAGCCTCTGTGGGCGATGCGGCGTAGGCGACGCGCGGTTGCAGTTCCTCGTGCTCCGGCAGTTCCCACGTCTCCAGGCCGATGACGGGGATGCCGTCGGCGAGGGCGTGGCCGATCTCGGAGAGGGTGCCGTAGGCGCCGTCCACGGAGATGACAGCGCGCCCGGTCTTGACGACGATGACGTTCCGCGCGTAGCCCATACTGGTCATAATGGGCAGGTCTACATAGGTGTTGGCGGCGGCAGGGTCGGCGCCGGGCAGGATGCCGATGGTCGTGCCTCCGGCGGACTTGGCGCCGCGGCAGACGGCCTCCATCACGCCGCCTAGGCCGCCGCAGGCGACTACGCAGCCGCGCTGGGCCAGTTCGCGCCCTACTTCCCGCGCCAACTCGGCGCCGCGCGCCGAGGGGGAGTTCGCGCCGATGACGGAGATGATCATCGGGCGCCCCCGCGCGTCGTAGAGGGGCTGCGGCTTGAGGGGGGCGTCTGTGTCCATACGCTCCGATTCTAGCAGGCGCGGCGGGGCGTTCGCGCCTGCCGAACGGCGTAATCTCCGTAGGGCAAAACACTTGCCGTTTAGGCCTTGATTCTGCGATAGAAGAGCGTGGCGGAGTAGGGATAGCCGCCATATTGAGCGAGTCCGGCGCAGAGGGGCCGCGAGGCTGCGCCGCCCGCACGTCCGCGCCGCATCTAGGGCGGGGAGACGATAGGAGCGCGAATGGTTCTTCAGGCCGGAAACATCCGTCCCGTCCGCATCGACGACGAGATGCGCTCGGCGTACCTCGACTACGCGATGAGCGTGATCGTGTCGCGGGCGCTGCCGGACGTGCGCGACGGGCTGAAGCCGGTGCAGCGGCGCATTCTCTACTCGATGCACGAGATGGGGCTGCGTCCCAGTTCGTCCCACAAGAAGAGCGCGGGCGTGGTCGGCGAGGTGATGGGCAAGTACCACCCGCACGGCGACGCGGCGATCTATGACGCGCTGGTGCGGATGGCGCAGGGTTTCTCCATGCGGCACCCGCTGGTGGACGGGCAGGGGAACTTCGGCTCGGTGGACGACGACCCGCCCGCGGCGATGGTTTACACGGAGGCGCGGCTGGCGCACATCGCGGAGCATATGCTCGCCGACCTCGACCGCAACACGGTGGACTTTGCGGACAACTACGACGGCTCGCAGCGCGAGCCGACGGTGCTGCCCGCGCTGCTGCCCAACCTGCTGTTGAACGGCGCGGGCGGCATCGCCGTCGGCATGGCGACCAACATCCCGCCCCACAACCTCTCGGAGCTCTGCGGCGCCATCGTCCACTTGGTGGACAACCCGGACGCGACGATTGACGAGTTGATGGAGGACGTGCGGGCGCCGGACTTCCCGACGGCAGGCATCATCATGGGCCTGGAGGGGGTGAAGAACGCCTATCACACGGGGCGGGGGCGCGTGGTGGTGCGTGCCCGCGCCACGGTTGAGCAGATGGACAAGGGCGACCGCCGGCAGATTCTCGTCAGCGAACTGCCGTATCAGGTGAACAAGGCGTCCTTGGTGGAGCGCATCGCGACGCTCGCCAAGGAGAAGAAGATCGACGGCGTGAGCGAGGTGCGGGACGAGTCGGGGCGGGAGGGGATGCGCGTGGTCATCGAGCTGGCGCGGGGGATGAACCCGGGCCAGGTGCTGAACAACCTGTACAAGCACACGGCGATGCAGAGCGCGTTCCACGTGAACATGCTCGCGTTGGTGGAGGGGCAGCCGCGCGTCGTCACGCTCAAGTCGGCGCTGACGCACTACATCGAGTTCCGGCGCACGGTGATCCAGCGGCGGGCGGAGTTCGACTTGGCGCGCGCGCGCGCCCGCGCGCACATCCTCGAGGGGCTGCAGGTGGCGCTGGACAACATCGACGCCATCATCGAGTTGATTCGCAACTCCATCGACGCGTCGGCGGCACGCGCCGCGCTGATGCGCAACTACGCGCTGAGCGAGACGCAGGCGCAGGCGATTCTGGACATGCAGTTGCGGCGCCTGGCCGCACTGGAGCGGCAGCGCATCCAGGACGAGTTGGAGGAGGTGCAGGCGCGCATCAGCGACCTGGAGGACCTGCTGCGCAATCCGGCGAGGGTGTTGAGCGTGGTGCGAGAGGAGACGCTGAAGCTCAGCGAGGAGTACGGGCAGGACCGGCGCACGGAGGTGTCGGGGCAAGAGGCGACCGATTTCTCGATGGAGGAGTTGACGCCGCACGCGGACGTGGTCATCACGCTCAGCGACCGGGGTTACCTCAAGCGCTTGCCGATCGAGACGTACCGCCTTCAGCGGCGCGGGGGGAAGGGGGTGCGGGGACAGGAGACGCGAGAGGGGGACGCGGTGCAGCAGTTGGTCGTGGCGGACACGCACGACTGGGCGTTCTTCTTCACCGACGCGGGGCGGGTCTACCGCGAGCGGGTGTTCAATCTGCCGGTGGACGGGAGCCGTCAGACGCGGGGCGCGCCGGTGCAGGGGATCATCAACATCAACGCGGACGAGCGGGTTACGGCGATCGTGGCGATACGGGAGCCGGGCGCGGACAAGTACATCGTGATGGCGACGCGGAAGGGCGAGGTGAAGCGGATGCACCTGAGCCAGTTCGCCAACATCCGCGCCAACGGCCTCGCCGCGATGGACCTGGAGAAGGGGGACGCGCTGCTTACGGCGCGCCTGGCCGACCCGGACATGAGCGTCATCATGATTAGCCGGGGGGGCAAGGGGGCGCAGTTCGCGCTGGACAGCGTGCGGGTGCGCCAGACGCGCAGCGCGGGCGGCGTGCGCGGGATGAAACTCGTTGGCAACGACGAGGTTATCGGGATGGACGTTGCGCACCCGGACGATCGGCTGCTGCTGCTCACGGTGAAGGGGTACGGCAAGCGCACGGGGGTGAGCCTCTTCCGCACGACGGAGCGGGGCGCGCAGGGCGTCATCGCACTCAACATCACCGAGAAGACGGGCCCTATGGCTGCGGCAGTGGTCATCTCGCAGGGCGTTGAGGAGGTGATGGTCGGCTCGGCGAAGGCGATGGTGTACCGCACGCGAATTGAGGATATCCGCTCGCTGGGGCGTGCGACGCAGGGCGTCAAGATTATGACGAAACTCAGGGACGATGATCAGGTAATCTCGATCAGCGCGTTCAAGACGGGCGAGTTCGAGGACGACGAGACGGAGATGCCGGTGCTGGACGCGCCGAAGGTGGAGCGTCGGAAGAACGGCCACCAGAAGCCCAAGCGGTCCGCGCGCGCCGAGCCGGAGCCCTCCGAGGACGAAGAGGAGGCGGAGGATGAGGTTCTCGACGAACCGGAGGACTTCGACGAGCCGGAGGCGTTCGAGGAGCCGGAGGCTCCGCCCGCTCGGGGCGGGCAGTCGCAGTTGACGCTGGACATGGGGGCGGAGGCTGAGGAGGACGAATAGGGGCTGCGGGGTCGTTCGCCCTTCGAGTTTTCTCAGGGTGAACAGGGAAGAAGAGGCGCTGTATGCGTCGGGGTTGGCCTCGCGGGTTTGGGGCGTGGCACGTCGAGGTTCCTGCCTCCGTGGGAGCGGCGGAAGGGGGGAGGGGAGGACGAATGCGGTTGCCGCCGTTAGGCATGGGCGGGTGTTCATAGGGGAAGAGTTCCACAGGGGCGCGGTTTGCGCAACGGGCGCATGTCATAAAGGCGACGAGAGAGAGGCGCGTGTCGTCGGGGCGGGTTTTGGGGATGCGGGGCGTGGCGCGTCGAGGCTACCGCCTTCGCGGGAGCGACGGATAAGAAGAGGCGAGAACGATGGAAGGGGAGGTGGCGGAGAGAGGGACGCCCTTTGAGTTGCCTCAGGGTGAGCGGACAGGGGGAGGGCGAACGGAGGGAGGGGCGGGCTGCTAGTATGATGGCGCTCCCTGTTCGTAGAGATCGCCTTGACGGACGTTCCTTCACAGCATCCGGCCGCCGCTCGCCGAGGGGTGTTCTATGGGTGGTGGATCGTGGCGGCGAGCGTGTGCACGAACGCGGTTTTGGCGGGGGCGGTGTTCGTTGGGTTCAGCGCGTTCATCATCCCTATCGAGCAGACGTTCGGATGGGGGCGGTCGGTGCTGTCGGGGGCGTTTTCGCTGCGGCAGGTGGAGTCGGGGTTGGCGGCGCCGGCGTTGGGGTTTCTGATCGACCGGTTCGGGGCGCGGGTGTTCATCATCGGCGGGGCTTGGGTTACGGGGCTGGGGCTGATTGGGCTGGGGCTGCTGACGTCGAACATCCTGACGTTCTACCTGTTCTTTATCATCGTGGCGATAGGGACTTCGGGGGTGAGCCACTCGGTTACGTGGCCTATCGTGATTGCGCGGTGGTTCCGGCGGAATCGGGGGAAGGCTATCGGGGTGGCGGTGATCGGGCCGACGATCGGGGCGCCGCTGGTGATATTGAATCAGTCGCTGGTGGACGCGGTGGGTTGGCGGGCGGTGATGGTCGGCTACGGGGTGGTGGTGCTAGCGGCGCTGTCGCTGCTGGGGCTGCTGACGCGGGAGCGGCCGGAGGCTTATGGACTGAGGCCGGACGGGGACGCGGCGCCGGAGGCGGGCGGCGCGGCGGGGCCGGAGGAGCGGGAGCAGGGGTTGCGGTTCGCGGAGGTGGTGCGGTTGCCTGCGTTCTGGCTGCTGACGGTGTACTTGGGCGGGATGTTCGTGGGGTTTTCGGGTCTGCTGACGCACGAGTTGCCGTACTTCGAGCAGGACAAGGGGTTCTCGACGCTGGCGGCGTCGGTGCTGGTGTCGTTGACGTTCGGGGTGAGCGCAATAGGGCGTATCGGCGGGGGTTCGTTGCTGGATAGGGTGGATTACCGGTTGGTGATGGCGGGTGCGGCGCTGGCGATGGGGGCGTCGTTCGTGTACTTGCAGGTGGTGGAGATAGATTCGTGGCCGATGGCTTTGCCGTTCGTGGCGGTGTTCGGGGTGGCGTTCGGGACGAACATCCCGATGCGGTCGACGTTGCCGAGTCTGATGTTCGGAAATCGGTCGCTGGGGGCGTTGGTGGGGGTGATCAACGGGTCGACGGTGATGGCGGGGTTGGCGGGGCCGCTGCTGCTGGGGGTGGTGTTCGACGTGTGGGGGTCGTATTCGGTGGGGATATGGATATTGGCGGGGTTGTCGTTGGCGTTGGCGGCGCCGGTGTTGTTCATGCGGCCGCGGGGGGAGTTGGAGCGGACGTGGGGGGATGGGGCGGTTGCGTAACTACCCCACCGCCCCCTCCTCCCAAGAGATAGAAGGCTTTCTGTGGGGGATACCCCCACGCCCCCAACCGAGGGGCTGGCCGCCCCTCGGCGCTCCCCGCTTGAAGAGGGACGGCGGGGGCGGTGGTAGGATTGGGGGGTTATGCTGGCGCGGGACGCGATAGCGGAGCGGGTTGCGGCGGCGGTGGAGGCCGCGCAGCGGCAGGGTTTGCTGCCGGCGTCGGCGCTGCCGGGGCCGGCGGTGGAGCGTCCGCAGAAGGCGGAGCATGGGGATTTCGCGTCGAGCGTGCCGCTGCGGTTGGCGCGTGGGGCGCGGATGGCGCCGATGGAGATAGCGGAGCGGCTGGCGGCGCTGGTGGAGCCTCCGGATTCGGTGTCGCGGGTTTGGGCTGCGCCGCCGGGGTTCGTGAACTTCGCGTTGAGCGAGGATTGGCTGCGGGGGCAGGTGGACGCGATATTGGCGGCGGGTGCGGGGTTCGGGGGGAGCGTGATCGGGGGCGGGCGGCGGGTGCAGGTGGAGTTCGTGAGCGCGAATCCGACGGGGCCGCTGCACGTGGGGGCGGCGCGGGGGGCGGTGTTGGGGTCGACGCTGGCGAACGTGTTGGAGGCGGCGGGGTATGCGGTGTCGCGGGAGTATTACATCAACGACGCGGGGCAGCAGGTGCGGTTGTTCTACGAGTCGGTGTTCGCGCGGTACGCGCAGGCGCTGGGGCGCGAGGGGGAGGAGATTCCGCCGGGGGGCTATCAGGGGGAGTACGTTGCGGAGTTGGGGCGGGAGCTGGCGGCGGAGTTGGGCGGGCGGTTCGCGGAGGGCGAGCGGGCGGAGGGGGTGCGCGAGGTGGGGGAGACGGGGCTTCGGCGGATGCTGGCGAACATTGGGGCGGACTTGGGGTTGATCGGGGTTGAGTTCGACACGTGGTTCAGCGAGCGGGAGTTGTTCGCGGGGGGGCAGTACGAGGGGACGCTGGCGTATCTGCGGGAGCAGGGGTACACGGCGGAGCGGGAGGGGGCGCTGTGGTTCACCTCGACGGCGTTGGGGGACGATAAGGACAACGTGTTGGTGCGGGGGACGGGTCAGCCGACGTACTTCGCCTCGGACATCGCGTATCACCGGGATAAGTTCGTGGCGCGTGGGTTCGACGAGGTTATCGACGTGTGGGGGGCGGATCATCAGGGTCACGTTCCTCGGATGCGGGCGATGATGGAGGCGTTGGGGCTGGATCCGGCGCGGCTGACGATATTGATATGCCAGCTGGTTACGCTGAAGCGGGGCGGGGAGACGGTGCGGGCGTCGAAGCGGACGGGTGAGCTGATCACGCTGCGCGAGTTGGTGGAGGAGGTTGGGGCGGACGCTTGCCGTTACTTCTTCCTGGCTCGGACGGCGGAGAGTCAGTTGGAGTTCGACTTGGAGTTGGCGAAGCGGCAGTCGGCGGACAACCCTGTGTATTACGTGCAGTACGCGCACGCTCGGATCGCGGGGATCCTGCGGCAGGCGGCGGAGCGCGGGATCGGTCCGGAGGGCGGGGACACGGGGTTGCTGCGGCACGAGGCGGAGTTGGGGTTGATCCGGAAGATGGCGCAGTTGCCGGAGGTGGTGGAGACGGCGGCGCGGACGCTTGCGCCGCATACGCTGCCGCACTACGCGGGGGAGTTGGCGACGGCGTTCCATTGGTTCTACGACCATTGCCGCGTGTTGTCGCCGGAGCCGGGGGAGTTGGCGCTGTCGAAGGCGCGGTTGCGGTTGGCGGCGGCGGCGCAGACGGCGCTGGCGCGGACGCTGGGGTTGATGGGGGTGTCGGCGCCGGAGCGGATGTAGGGGAGTCGGACGCGGTCTGTCGGCGGGGGTGGTCTTGGGGTTGCGGGGCGTTGCGCGTCGAGGTTCCTGCCTCCGCAGGAACGACGGAAGGGGGAGGGGAGTCGAGGATGCTGCCGGTTGGGAACATTTCGGCTGCGGCTTCTTCCCATGTTCGCGCGGGCGGTTCGGGAGGGAGGCGGAGGTCGGCGCGGCACCGACAGGCGTTTTTGAAGGGGTGGCGGGACAGGGCGTAGCCGTGGGCGACGTCTCTGACGATGCGGTCGGGGTCGGGGACGCAGCGTTCGCGGGAGCAGGTTTGGAGGTAGGAGTTGATGGCGCCGGCGGCGAGGATGGGGACGAGGGCTTCGCGCGCGGCGTCGAAGAGGTCGAGCAGGTCGGGGGTGGCTGCGTTGCGTTCGAGGGCGAGGCGCCAGTCGCGGGCGAATTGTTCGGCGACGGGTTGGAGGGCGGCTTGGGCGCGCAGGCAGGGGATGGCGCGTTCGAGGCGGCGGAGGGCGGCTAGCATGGGGGCGTCTCGGGGGGCGTGCGCCCTTCGAGTTCCCTCAGGGCGAGCGAGTGGGGGCGGGCGGGGGTCATTGCTGGGCCTTGAGGAGGTCGATGGCGTTGCCGAGGATTTCGACGCGGCGTCGGAGTTCGCGGTCGATCTCGGCCTTGCGGATGGTGTTGAGGGCGGTTCGGACGGCGATGGCTTTGATCTTGGGGTCACTGTTTTCGAGGAGGGATGAGAGGGCGGCGACGCTTTTGAGGGCGAGGGCTTGGAGTTCGGAGTAGGCGAGGGCGGCGGCGTCCTTGCGGGCGCTTTCGACCTCGGTGCGGAAGGCGGGGTCGAGCATCCAGCGGTTGAGGGTGTTTCGGGAGATGCCCGCGGCCTTTGCGCCGGCGGCGATGGAGGGGCTGACGGCGACGATGGGGACGGCGAGGGTCTGCTTGGGGGTGAGGCGGTCGGTGTTTTCCGTGTATGAGTGCACCATTGTGTAACTCCTACGCTTGGGATTGGGCAGGAAGCGGCGCCGCGGCGTGGCTTCGGTAGGGCGGAGACGTGGCGCTCCGGGGCTGATATGGGGCAGTCGCGGACAGGGGGGAGCGGGAGCCAGGGGCGCCGGGGAGGGGGCGGAAGTTCAGCATAGGAGAATTGTAGCACGGGCGTTCTGTTTTTGGCAACGGGCGGATGTCGGAGGGATGACAGGGAGGGGGCATAGCCGTAGGCCGGTTGGTCTATACTTGTTCGATATCGTGTCGAGCGTGCTGAAGGGGGAGCCTCTGATGTCAGCTGAGCGTCTCCGCGAGGGGCTGCCTGCCGTCGAGCCGTCGTTGGGCGATGGAGAGGCTGCGCGCGTGTCACTCCGCGAGATTGCGCGGCTGCCGCCGGAGGCGCGCCGCCAGGCGTTGGAGCATGCGCGGACGGAGGTGGACCCGGCGGAGACGGAGTTGTGGGAGGCGACCTCCAGCGACGGCCTGGAGGAGGGCGGTGAGGCGGTTTGACGGAGGCCTTGCCTGAGCGCAGCGTGGCAATCGAACGCTTTCTGAGGCGGCTTGGTTCGTTTGAGGTGGATCTGGTCGAGGAGGTCGTTGCGGGCGTGGTGGTCGCCGTCGATTATCAGCAGTGAGGGCAACTCTCGCCGGTCGCCTCTACGAGGGGAGGGCGCGGCGGTTGGTGAATTCTGCGGCTATGGATTCGTAGATGGAGCGGGCTTGGGCGACGGCGGCTGCCGCGTCGTCGTCGGTGGGATCCGGGCCGGCGCCGGGGTAGCGCGATTCGGCCACCCATGCCGATAGTTCGGTGAGGTCGTCGTGCGTGTCCTTCAAGGACCAGCCGCCGGGGAGAAGGTCACGCAGGGTGTCCAGGTCGTGGACGAAGGGGAATTCGATCTGCTCGAGGATGAGGGCGGCCTTGATGGCTTTTTCGGCGACTTGCTGCGCAAAGCCTGCGGCGTGGCGGGGAATGATGGGCGCAGTCTCCATCAGACGTGAGGCGAGGGCGAGGTCTTCTCGGGCGTAGCGGAGCCAGCGGAGGGCCTCTTCGACGATGGGGTTAGGGGCGTTCATAGAGGAGTTTGCCTTCGCGGAGGGCGGTGCTGAGCACGGGGCCGATGATGTTGCCGCGGCGCGCGATCTCCTCGGGGGTCGATACGACGACGTCCTTGGCTACGGGCATGTCTCGGAGGATGCGCCTGATCTCGATGGCGGTTCGGCGCCTGTCGGTTCCGTCGCCCATAACGACGAGGAGGTCGACGTCGCTGTGCCTGTTGGCCGTGCCCCTGGCTTGGGAGCCGAAGAGGAGGATGCGGATGGGGTCGAAGCGCTCGACGATGCGTTCGACCATTGTGGTGATGGCGGTTTGGGTGGTCACTGGGCGCCTCGGTGGCGGGGGGCTGTGTTGCATTTTGCCATAAAAGGCGGTGGGGAGGGCGACCTGCCGGTCGCCCCTACAAGAGGGGGGTGCGTCCGGGTGAGGGGATGACGGGGGAGGGGAAAGGTGTCTGTCGTCGGGGCGGGTTTGGGGGTTGCGAGGCGCCTCGCGTCGAGGTTCCTGCCTGCGCAGGAACGACGGAAGGGGGGCGCCCTTCGAGTTTGCTCAGGGCGAACGGAGGAGGGGGAACGGGGAAGGCGAGAGGAGGCGGCCGGGGGTTAGAGGAGGCGGAGGGCGCGGCGGCGGCCTACTTGGAGCAGGGCGCCTGGGGGAGCGAGGGCTTGGCGGGCGGTTTGGGGTTCGCCGTTGATTTGGACGGCGCTTTGGGTGATGAGGCGGGCGGCTTCGGAGCGGCTTTGGGCTAGACCGACGGCTACGAGGAAGCGGGGGAGGTCTAGGCGGTAGGCGCCGCCGGGTTCTATGCCGAGGAGGCCGTCGGTGGCGGGGGTTACGGGGAAGTCGGGGACGGTGGTGGGGGGTTGGCGGTGTTGGATTACGCGCTCGAATTCGGCGCGGGCGGTTTGGGCGGCTTGGGGGCCGTGGAATTGGGTGACGATGAGGTCGGCTAGGCGTTTCTTGGCGTCCATTATCTCGCGGTTGGCGGCTTGGGCGACAGCTTGGAGTTCGTCGTCGGGGCAGTCGGTGAGGAGTTCGTAGTAGAGGGGGAGGACGCTGTCGGGGATGGACATGAGTTTGCCGTATTGGTCGTTGGGGTGGTCTTCGATGGCGACGTAGTTGCCGAGGGATTTGCCCATTCTGCGGACGCCGTCGGTTCCGGGGAGGATGGGGACGAGGAAGACGTCTTGGGGGCGCATGCCGCGTTTCTCGAGGAGGTCGCGTCCGACGAGGAGGTTGAATTTCTGGTCGGTGCCGCCGAATTCGACGTCGGCTTGGACGGCGACGGAGTCGTAGGCTTGGAGGAGGGGGTAGAGGAGTTCGACGATGGCGATGGGGCTTCCGGCGGCGTAGCGGTTGCCGAAGTCGTCGCGGTGGAGGAATTGGTTGAGGGTGAATTCGGCGGTGAGGCGCATGACGGTTGCGAGGTCGAAGGGGTCGAACCATTCGCTTTGGTAGCGGACTTCGGAGCGTTCGCGGTCGACGACGGAGAAGAACTGGCGCATGTAGGTGTCGGCGTTGCGTTGGACTTGGTCGGCGGTGAGCATGGGGCGGGTTTCGGAGCGTCCGGAGGGGTCGCCGATGCGTGCGGTCCAGTCGCCGACGATGACGACGACGGTGTGGCCGAGGTCTTGGAGTTGGCGGAGTTTGCGGAGGCCGACGACGTGGCCGAGGTGGAGGTCGGGGGCGCTGGGGTCGAAGCCCATCTTGAGGCGCAGCGGGCGGGCGTCGTTCAGCCGGTCGATGAATTCTTGGCGGGGGATGACTTCGGCGACGCCTCGGTTGAGGATGCGGTCGAGTTCGTCGGGGGTGGGCTTGCGGGCGGCGGGCATCGCTAGACAGCCTCGGTGGCGGGCGCGGGGGCGTGGGCGAGGATGCGGCGGGTTGCTTCGACGTCGCGGTCGATCTGGGCGATGAGGGCATCGGCGGTCTCGAAGCGCTCCTGGCCTCGGAGCCGGGCGGCGAATTCGAGGCGGGCGTGGCGGCCGTAGAGGTCGCCTTCGAAGTCGAGGAGGAAGGCTTCGACGACGCGGGGGCCGTCTTCGTGGAAGGTGGGTTTGGCGCCGACGCTGACGGCTGCGCCCCAGCGAAGGCCGTCGACTTCGACGCGTCCGGCGTAGACGCCGTCGGCGGGGACGGCTTGGGCGGGGGAGACGCCGAAGTTGCAGGTGGGGTAGCCGAGGAGGGAGGCGCCGCGGCCTTCGCCTTCGACGATGGGGGCGGCGAAGCCGAAGGGACGGCCTAGGACGGCGGCGGCGGCTTCGACGTCGCCGACGGCGAGGGATTGGCGGACGGCGGAGCTGCTGGCGCGCCGTTCGCCGGCGCGGAGGGGTTCGACGACGCGGAGGGTGTAGCCGTAGCGCTCGCCGAGGAGGGAGAGGCGGTCGACGCCGCCTTCGCGGTCGTGTCCGAGGGCGAAGTCGGGGCCGACGACCATATGGCGCATGCCGACTTCTTGGGCGAGGGCGGCGACGAAGCGCTCGGCGCTCCAGTCGGCGAGTTCGCGGGTGAAGGCGAGGGGGACGACGACGTCGAGGCCGCAGGCGCGGAGGAGTTCGACGCGCTCGGCGGGTTGGGTGAGCAGGACGACGCGGACGTGGGGGCGCAGGACGGTGAGAGGGTGGTTTGCGAAGGTGAGGGCGAGGCTGCGGAGGCCGCGTTCGCGGGCGTCGTCGCAGAGGGCGCGGAGGACGTGGCGGTGGCCGAGATGGACGCCGTCGAAGACGCCGACGGCGACGGCGGAGGGGCCTTGGATGCGGGCGGCGCGGAGGTCGGCTAGGAGGGTGTTCACGGCGGGGCGTCCGGGTTCATTGTAGCGGGCGGGGGGCGTTAGGCGCCGTCTGTCGTCGGAGCGGGTTTTGGGGATGTGGGGCTCCTTGCGTCGAGGCTCCCGCGAAGGCGAGAGCGACGGAGGAGTGTCCTGCGAGTTCCCTCAGAGCGAACGGGAGGAGAGAGGAGCGCCGTCTGTCGTCGGGGCGGGTTTTGGGGATGCGGGGCGCGTTGCGTCGAGGTTCCTGCCTCCGCAGGAACGACGGAGAAGAGGTCGAGGGCAAGGAGAGGGGGGAGGGGCTAGATGTTTGCGCCGGGGAAGCGGGCTATCTCTACGAACGCGCCTGCGTCGTCCGACCAGTCGAAGAGGGCGGCTTCGACGACGCGTTGGGCATCGAGGCCGACGACGAGTTGTTGGACGGGGTAGGCCTTGCCTTCGCCCCAGGGGTTGGCGGCGTTGCGGCGGTCGGTCTCGGAGAGGTAGGCGCGTCCGTTGGCATGGGAGTGGTAGATGACGCGGGGGGGTTGCTGGCAGTCGGGGTCGTCGAGGCTGCGGTTGAGTTCTTGGAGGTCGGCCTGGGCGAAGACGTAGGCGGTCTCGGCGGTTCGGTCGGGGGCGGAGGGGTGTCTGCCGGAGGGCTGGTCGTTGACGCAGGGGCGGGCGAGGGTGACGCTTGCGCCGCCGCGCGGGCCGGCGAGCCAGCCGCAGCATTCGTCGGGGAAGGCGGCGCGGGCGTGGCGGTAGACCTCGGTCAGCACGTCGCCGGGGATCTCGAGGGGGGTTGGCCGGTTGGTCATCGCAGGACTCGCGGCATACGCAGGGGGAGCCTCCGCTTGGTTGGGAGGGATACGATAGCGCCGCGCCGCCGCGGCTTCAATGCGGCGAGGGGCGCGGTTGCGGGGGCGTGCGCCCCCTCTTCCCGCCGCCGCGCCTATACTGCATCCTGCGGCGGGCCGGGGAGCGGCGGCCGGGAGGGCGCGAGGCTATGCGAATCGGGGCGCACGTATCGGCGGCAGGGGGCGCGGACAAGACGATTGGGCGGGCGGTGGAGATCGGCGCAGAGGCGGTGCAGTTCTTCCCGTCGTCGACGCGGTCGTGGCGGTTCAATCCGGTGGACGAGAAGACGGCGACGGAGTTCAAGACGCTGGCGGCGGAGCACGGCATCGGCCCGAACGTCTTCCACGCGGTCTATATGGTCAGCCTGCCGAGTCCGGACCCGAAGCTGTCGGCCAACAGCGTCCAATCGCTGGTCAACTACATGAACACGGCGGGCGACCTGGGGGTGATGGGGGTCATCTTCCACCTGAACAGCCACAAGGGCAGCGGCTTCGAGGCGGTGTTCCGCCGCATCGTGGAGAACGCGAACCGGGTGCTGGACAACTCTCCCGCCGATGTGCAGCTGATTATCGAGAACAGCGCGGGGATGGGCGACCACATCGGCTCCAAGTTCAACGAGATAGGGCGGATCGTCCGCGCGGTTGACGACCCGCGCGTGCGGGTCTGCCTCGACACGCAGCATGCGTTCGCGGCGGGGTATGACCTGCGGACGCCCGACGGCGTGAGCGCGACGTTGGACGAGTTCGACCGCGAGATCGGCCTCGATCTGCTGGCGGCGGTTCATTGCAACGACTCCAAGCGCGAGTTGGGGTTCGGGGTCGATCGGCACGAGAACATCGGCGAGGGGTATATGGGCATAGAGGCGTTCGAGTCGGTGCTGGCCAACCCCGCCTTCAAGGACGTGCCCTTCTACCTCGAAGTTCCGGGCTATGAAGGGGAGGGGCCCGACAGGCCGAACGTGGACAAGATGAAGTCGATCCGCGCCCAACTCAACGGCGGGGGGTAGGCGTTGCACGCGCACGACTTCGAGGCGCTGGTGCGCGACGCGCTCGCGGGGCTGCCCGCCGCCTTCCTCAACCGTTTGGAGAACGTGGACGTGCTGGTGGAGGAGTGGCCGTCGCCCGATCAGTTGAGCGGCGCGGGGCTGGAGGAGGACGACCTGTTGTACGGCCTGTATGAGGGCGTGCCGCTCACGGAGCGCGAGGGCTACAACCTCGCGCTGCCCGACCGCATCACCATCTTTCAGGGGCCGATCGAGGGGGACTGCGCCACGCCGGGGGAGGTGGTGGAGCAGGTGCGGGAGACGGTGGTGCACGAGGTGGCGCACTACTTCGGCATCCGCGACGCGCAACTCGAGGAGTGGGGCGTCGCGTGAGCGAAGCGTCGGGCGCGCCCTTCTTCCTCGCGCGCGACCTCGGGGGCGCGGTCGAGGCGCCGGAGCAGGGCGCGGCGAGCGTCAAGGTGTACGACGGGCCTGACTTGACGCTGGCGGTGCTGGCGTTTGCGCCGGGGGCGGCGTTGGGCGAGCACACGTCGCGCCATCCCGTGGCGCTGCACGTGCTGGAGGGCGCGGGGCGCGCGACGGTCGGCGACGCGGAGGTGGGGCTGCTGCCGGGCACGTGGCTGCGCATCGAGCCGGGCGCCGTCCACGCGGTTAGGGCGACGTCGGCGATGAAGGTCGCGCTTATGCTGATAAAGGCGCCGGAGTGAGGGAGGCGCGGGGCGGGGGCTTGGCGAAGCGCATCAGCAGGGCGCACGCAGCCCACGCCGCCGCGAGGATGGCGAGGCCGATAGCGTAGTCGCCCGTCCAGTCGTACGCCTTGGCCATAATGTAGGGGCCGGTCGAGCCGCCGATGGCGGTTACCGGCATGACGACGGCCATAATCGCGCCGACGTGGTCGCGTCCGAAGTAGGTGGGCCAGGACAAAGGGTTCAGCACCACGATGCCTCCGACGGCGAATCCGGTGCCCGCCGCGAGCACGAACAGCAGCGGCGTAAGTCCGCCCGCTACGAGGAAGAGGGACGTAACGACGGTGGCGTAGGCGCCGAGCAGCATGACCGCCGTTCGCACGTGGGTGCGCTGCGCCACCCAGCCCCAACCGAAGCGCGCGGCGACGGACATCGCGCCGTAGAGCGTGAGGGCGCCCGCCGCCGCCTCGGTGCTTATGCCGCGATCGGTGAGCATCGGCACGAGGTTGGTGGGCAGGCCGAGGATGGAGATGCTGGCCATGGTCATCGCTCCCGCCATAAGCCACGCGGAGGGGGTGCGGAGCGCTTGGCGGGCGGTGAAGCTGCGCTCTTGCGCCGCGTATGCGGCCGCGCCTTCGGCGTCGGCGCCCTTGTCGCCGTCCGGCAGCAGACCCACATCCTCGGGCTGGCGGCGCATCAGCAGCGACAGGGGCACGGTGATGGCGACGGTCGCTATGCCCAGCACGATCCATGTATCGCGCCAGCCGGAGGCTCCAATGAGCGCCGTCACGGCCAGGGGCATGACGAGGGCGGCGGCGCCGGTGCCCATCGTGGAGAGGGACAACGCCCGCGCGCGGCGGCGGATGAACCACTTGGAGACGATGGCGTTGGAGACGATGTAGGCCTGCCCCGGCCCGGCGATTCCCCCGACGACGCCGAACCAGAGCATAAATTCGACCGGCTCGTGCGCGAAGGCGACCATCGCCGCCGAAAGGCCGCCCAACACGCCGCCCGCGACCATCAGCGCCATGCCGCCGTAGCGGCGGTCCATATAGCGCCCGAGCAGCAGCGTGCCGGCGGTGGCGATCCAGGAGCGGACGGTCATCGCGCCGAACACGTCGGCGCGGCTCCAGTCGGCCAGTTCGTCGAGCATCGGGACGACGAGCACGCTGAGCGACCAGAGTTGGACGCCGGTGGATATGAGGTTGGCGAGGAAGGCGGCGCCGACGATCGCCCAGCCGTAGAAGAAGGGCGTCCTGACGTACCAGGCGGGCTGCGTGGTCAAGCGGGCCTGGGCCGTGCGGACGGCGGGCTATCCTCGCGCCGCGCGGGCGGCGGCGAGGCGCTCCTCGGCGATGAGGCCGGCGGCTGCGGCGGTGGTTACGCCGCGCTCGTCCGCGATGGTGAACACGCGCTCGAGGGTGTCGTAAATCTGCGCGGTCTTGGCGCGGGCGGCATCCTCGTTGTACTCGCGCCCGACCTCGAACGAGACGTTGATGACGCCTCCGGCGTTCACGATGTAGTCGGGGGCGTAGAGGAGGCCGCGCTCGCGCAGGCGCTCGGCGTCCTCGGGCGCGAGGAGTTGGTTGTTGGCGGCGCCGCAGATAACCTCGCAGCGCAGCGCGGGGATGGAGCGCTCGTTCAGCACGCCGCCGAGGGCGCACGGGGCGAGGATGTCGCACTGCTGCGTCAGTATCTCGTCCACGCTCACGACCGCCACGCCGCGCGCCACCGCGCGCTCGACCTTCGCGGGGTCTACGTCGGCGGCGATAAGGCGGGCTCCCGCTTCGAGCAGATGCTCGGCCAGCGACGACGCTACGTTGCCGAAACCCTGGAGCGCGACGGTGCGCCCGGCCAGGTCGTCGCTGCCCCATCGCGCCTTGGCGGCGGCGCGCATCGCCTGGTAGAGGCCGTAGGCGGTCATCGTGGACGGGTTCCCGCTGCCGCCGCTCTCCACCGGCAGGCCGACTACGTGGCGCGTCTCGCGCGCCGACACGGCGAGGTCGTAGGGCGTGGAGCCTACGTCCTCGGTCGTTACGTAGCGCCCGCCGAGCGACTCGACGAACCGCCCGTAGGAGCGGAACATCGCCTCGGTCTTGTCGGCGCGGGGGTCGGCCATAATCAGCGCCTTGCCCCCGCCGAAGTCGAGTCCCGCCGCCGCCGACTTGTAGGTCATCGCTTGGGAGAGGCGCAGTACGTCGAACAGGGCGTCGTCCTCGGTGGGGTGCGCCCAGACGCGCGTGCCGCCCAGGGAGGGGCCGAGGGTGGTGTCGTGGATGGCGATGAAGGCGCGCAGGCCTGCGCCGGTGTCGGTCCACACCGCCAACTGCTCGTGGCCGTTGGCCTCCATAACGTCAAGGATCTGCATCGAACGTCCTTTCGCTCCGCCGCGTGCTAGCGCCGATGCTATCGGCGCACGGCGGCGGGGGCAACCGCTCGGCGCTAGAGCGGCACCTCTTCCGCTCGCTGCTCGGCCAAGCGGCGGCGCCGCTCCTTCAGCGCCGCGAGGGAGCGGATGCCCTCGCGGGGGAGCACGACGGCGGCGATGACTATGGGGGGCAGGAAGAGGATCAGGTGGAGGACGATAGCGTAGGCCAGCGCGGTGTCTTGGGGCACGTCCCACAGGCGCAGCAGTTGGATCACCGCGAATTCGAACGCGCCGACGGCGCCTGGCAGGCCCGGCATGGCGGTGGCGAAGAAGACGGCGCCCAAGACCACCAGCATAAATTGGGACAACGACAGCTCGATGCCCATGCTCCGCCCGAGCAGGAAGCCCGCCGGGGCGAGGGCGAGCCAGTAGACGGCGGTCAGCCCGAACGTAGCGGCAAGGCGGGGCCTGTCCGCCCATAGCTCCGCGATAGCCTCCTCGAAGGAGGCTACGCCGGGCAGCCTCGCCAGTGCGGGGACACGGCGCACGATGAAGCGCAGGTTGAGCACTGCGATCAGCAGCACGAAGACGAAGACGCTGAAGAAGGCGACCGGACGCGCGAAGTCGGTGAGTTCCGGCGCGCTCAGGATGCTCACGCCGATGAAGATGAGAGTGAAGATGAGGTCGAGCGCGCGCGTCATAATGAGCGTGGCGAGCACGGCGCCCGCCGCCACCTTGTCGCGCAGCGCCAGGATGGCGAGGCTCACCGCCTCGCCCCCTATCCGCACGGGCGACAGGTTGTTCACGCCGAGGGCGGCGTTCTCCACTTGGAACAGGCGGAAGGTGGCGACGGGAACGCGCGCGAAGGCTACCCGCCAACGCCACGCGCGCAGCCACGCCGACGCAAGCACGATAGCCACTGCCGCCGCCGCAGCCGAGAGGGGCACGCGGCGCAGCGCGTCGACCACGCCGTCCCAATCGACGCCGCGAATGGCGAGGTAGCCTAATCCGAGGCCAAGCATCAAGCCGAGCAGGGCGATGGAAGCCTGACCGAGGAGGCGGGGTGCTTTGGACGGGATGGCCATAACTTCAGAGCGGGGCAGGGCGTTAGTGTCGCCCGCCGCCTTTGCGCTTACAAGGAGTTGGGCTTGCGCCGCGCCGCCTCGCTCGCTCTAGGCCGAGCGGCGGCGGGAGAGGGGAGGGAGGGGCGAACACCGCCCGGCGCCGCGTGCGCCGGGCGCCTCTTCGCGTATTGGGGGTTGGGCGCGTCGAGGTTCCCGCCTGCGCGGAAACGACGGATGGAGAGGCGGGAACGACGGAGCGGGATGGCGGCTAGGTCTTGGAGCCGCCCTCGATGTCTTCGAGGCCTGGCAGGTCTTTGATGAAGTCGGAGAAGGCGGACATAGAGCGCATCTCCTCCTCGGTTACGGCGCGCGTCCGTTGGACGCCGCGCCCTTGGGCGATCTCGTTGCCGATGGCCTGGCCGCTCTCTTGGTCCATCATGATGCCGGCTTTGTCGAGAACGCCGTCTTCGACGTAGATGGGGACGCGGGAGCGGACGGCGACGGCGATGGCGTCGCTGGGACGGCAGTCGACCTCGACGTTCTCCTTGTTGCGGGCGATGACGAGTTTGGCGAAGAAGGTGTCGTTCATCAGGTCGGAGACGACGACGTGGTCGACCTGGCCGCCGAGGCTGGTGATGACGTTGCCGAGGAGGTCGTGGGTGAGGGGGCGTGGGACGGTGACGTCTTGGAGTTTGACGGCGATGGCGTCGGCCTCGGGCGAGCCGATCCAGATGGGGAGGTAGCGCTCGGCGTCCTTCTCCTTGAGGATGACGACGCGCTGGTAGTTCATGAGGCTGACGCGGATGCTGTCGATCTCCATCGCCAACATATCGGCCCCCTCTCCGCGCCTCTGTCATTGCATGCCAGAGGCGCCGGTTGGAGCGGTCATTCTAGGCGCGGCGGCGCCGGGGGTCAAATGGTTGGGCGTGCGGGGTGGGACGGCGTGATTGGAAGGGAGGCGGCTAGGGGGCTTCGCGTCGCGCGACGGAATCGACGAATGCCTGGTCGATGCGGGTGCGCTCGTCGGCGAGGCGCCATAGGTCCGTGTGGGGACTCTCACCATGGAAGAGCCGGATGAGCGCCCCCTCATTCTTGGCGACCTCAATGGCGGGGATGAAATCGCTGTCCCCGGCGACCAGCACCACCTCTTGAATTGCTTGCTTGACTGCGTGCAGCACCATATCGACGCCCAGCAGAATGTCTACGCGCTTCTGCTCGAACCTAGGTCTCCCTTGCTGGTCGTGACCCCGAAACGCCAAACGCCCAAGCCGCACCTCGAACCGCGGCAGCCGATCCAACTGCTCGAAGAACTGCCTTTGCCCGGCATAGCGTCTGCTTTCCTCGTCCGTCGGTGGCTTACTTTGGTAGGCGGGGCAGTGGTAGTAGTAGGTGCGGAGGATGTCCGAGTCTCCGGCAAGCCGCTGCGCGAGCGCCCCAAAGTCGAGGCGGGGATTTCCGAAGTCCCTCAAAAGGTAGTCGAGGTAAGCACCGTCGATAAAGATTGCTACGCGGTTCGCCAAGAGAAGCCGCCTCCAACTTTAAGGGGAAGCGGGGCATCCTCTCGGACACCCCGCTTTACAGAGGATACTCACCTGAGTGTGCGGCACAAGGCCGGACACCAGGGAAGATACTGCCCTATAGCATACGCGGCGGCACACGCCGTGTCAACACTCTGGAAGGCGCTTAACGGAGCAGCGGGGTGCCCGTTCGGGCGCCCCGCTGCTCTAACTCACCTGACGTGGACCTGCAGAGGCTGACGCCAGGGCGTATGTAGGCTGCCAGTATACACGCTCCCGCGTCAACGTGCGCGTTCGCTACGCCCCGAAGCGGGGCGGGCGGCGCTCTAGGAAGGCGCGGACGCCTTCTCGGAAGTCGTCGGAGTTGGCGGCTTGGCGGGGGAGGGCGCGGTTGGCGGGGGGGACTGCGTCGGGCGCGCCGTAGCGCAGCAGGTCGCGCAGCACCTGCTTGTGGATGCGGTGGGAGTTGGGGGAGAGGCGGGCGGCGTCGGCGGCGAGCGCCTCGGCGTAGGCTTGCGCCTCGTCGTCGGGCGTGAGCACGTCGGCAAGCCCCCACGCGGCGGCCTCGGCGCCGCCGACGGCGCGGGCGCTGAGCAGCAGGTAGGCGGCGCGTCCCCATCCCGCAAGGCCGACGACGCGGGAGACGAAGGCATGGCCGATGGCGAGGCCCATCCGGGTGGCGGGCAGCGCGAAGGAGGCTGATTCGGCGGCGACGCGGAGGTCGGCGCTCAAGGCGAGTTCGAGGCCGCCGCCGATGCAGTGTCCCTTGACGAGGGCGATGGTGGGTTTGGTCATAGCGGCTAGGGCGCCGCAAGCGTCCTCCAGCGCCTCGGCGTAGGCGCGCGCCTTGTCGGGCGTGCCGCGCGTTTGCTCGAACTCCGTAACGTCGGCTCCGGCGGAGAAGGCCTTGTCTCCCGCGCCGCGCACGACGACGGCGCGGACGGCGGGGTCGGCGTCCAGTTCGCGGAAGACCAACGCCAAGCGCCGCCACATCGCGAGCGAGATGGCGTTGCGGCGCTCAGGGCGGTTGAGCACGACCCAGGCGGTGGGCC
The DNA here is from genome assembly GCA_964560025.1 of uncultured Dehalococcoidia bacterium. Classification (GTDB taxonomy): domain Bacteria; phylum Chloroflexota; class Dehalococcoidia; order Lucifugimonadales; family Australimonadaceae; genus JAGWBE01. The sequence goes on along the minus strand of CAZLKC010000003.1, from coordinate 111,784 downwards.
CGGCGCGCTCGATCAGCACGTCGCCTGAGGTGGCGTCGGCCTCTTCGCGGGCTCGGGCTTGGCGGGCAGCGGCGAGTTCGTGCGGGTTGAAGGGGGTGAAGCACGCCTCGCACAGGTAGAATGTCTGGTTGTAGTCGAGGTCGCCCCCGCAGAGGGGGCAGGCGCCGTCGTCCATGCGGCGACTATACACCGGGCGCAGACCTAGGCCGGAAGGAGGGCGCGATGCCGGAAGGAACGGCCATTCCCGTCGTGAAGTGGTACGACTTCGTCTGACCGTGGTGTTACATCGGCCTGGCGAGGCTGAAGGAAGTAGGCGAGGAGTATCCGCTCGAGGTTACGCACAAGGCGTTCCTGCTGCGTCCGGACACGCCGGAGGAGGGCGCGCCGCGTCCCTTGAAGCCGGGCGAGCGGCCGGGGGAGTTGTCGCCGCACCTGAAGGAGGTGGCGCTCGACGCGGGGCTCGACAAGATGCGCCGCCCGGAGCGCACGTCGAACTCGATGCGGGCGCTCCAGACGGCGAAGCACGCCGAGCGGCACGGGGCGTTGGAGCGGGTGGTGGACGGTTTCTACCGCGCGTATTGGGAGGAGGGGGAGGACATCGGCGCGCTGACGGTGGTGCGGCGCGTGGCAGAGGAGGCGGGGTTGGCGTGGGCGCCGCTGGAGGCGGCGTTGGAGACATCCGCTTACGTGGGAGAGGTGCTGCGCGACTACGAGTTGGCGCAGGCGGTGGGTTTCACCGCCGTGCCCGCGTTCGTGTTCGGCGCGGCGGGGTTTACGGGAGCGCAGCCGATCGGGGTCTTCCGCCGCGCGGCGGAGCAGGCCGCCGAGGCGCTGCGCGCCGACCCTCGCGCATTTGACCGTCAGCGGGAGGCGTTTGCCGCGAGGCCAGAGAGCGGGTGAGGGGCGGCGCTTAGGCCAGGCCTAGTTCGGCGCGGGGGCGCGTGCAGGTGTCGATGATGGCGTAGACGTAGCACTTGGCGACGCGCAGCAGGTTGTCGAGGTCGGCGCCCTCGCCCGCGAGGAAGCCTAGGGAGGGGTCGCGCGGCGCGTTGTTCTGTCCGCCTAGGCGCGCGGTGGGCACGCCCCAGGAGCGCAGCACCGCGGCGTCGGTCATACCGGAGGCGGCGCGCCACTCGTGCCGCCGCCCCTCCACCGCCTCCCATGCGCGCACCGCCGATTGGACGATCCAGTTGGCCTCGGGCGTGGCCGTGCCGGGCATCGAGGCGAAGGCTTCCCACTCCGCGTCGATGGCGGGATGGCGCGCGCGCAGCGAATCGACGAAGGCGCCGAACTCGGCGAGGGCGCCGTCCACGGTGTGGTTGGGGCTGACGCGGAGGTCGACGTAGAGGTTGCAGACGGAGGGGGAGAAGTCGGGCTTGAAGGGCCAGCCGCCCTCGATGGCGCCGATGTGGCCGGGCGTGGAGGCTTGTCCGGCGCTGTGGGCGTCGGCGTAAGCCTCGAACCAGTCGACCAGTTCGGGGATGATGGCAGCGGCGTCCTCGATGGGGCGCTTGAAGACGCCCCTGCGCGCGGCGTAGCCGACGACGCCCTTGAGGGTGAGTTTGATCCAGGCGACGCCGGGCTCTTCCCATAGCACCTGGTAGCCAGGCTTGGTGCTGATGCAGAAGTCGGCGCGGAGGCCGTTGCGGAGCATATGCTCGCAGCCCGCGCCCATGCCCTGGTAGGCGGCTCCGGCGTAGGGGCGGCCGGCGCTTTGGAGTTCCACCTTGTGGATGCCGCCGCTGACGAGTCCGAGCAGGAGGTCGCCGCGCAGGGGGACGCCCGCCTTGGCGACGGCCTCCGCCGCGTGGATGGCCGCCGCGCATCCGCCCTTGGGGTTGCCGGAGCCTGCGCCGGAGATGAGGTTCCCCTGGCGCGAGGCGGAGGAGCGGAAGGAGGGGTGGTCGAGGGCGCCGACGACGAGGGGGTCGTCGTCCGCGCCGGAGACGTAGTGGTCGAAGTGGCCGTAGAGCAGGAGGCTCGCGCCGTCTCCCGCGCCACCGAGGCGGCCGAGAGCGTTGCCGCGCTGCGGCGTCATCTCGTCGTAGCGGGCGTCAAGCCCGGCATCGCGCATCCGCTGCGCCGCGTAGCGCGCGGCGGCGCCCTCGCTGCCCGTCGGGCTGGGGATGTTCACGAGGTCGACGACGAGGTCGGCGATGCGCTCGAGGTCGAGGTTGGCCCACGCCGCGTCGAGCCAACCTTGCTGCTCTGCGCTTAAGGGGGTGGGCGCGGCGGCGCTTGCGGTGTCGGCCATCGTCATCCTCCTGCGTAGGGGGCGTTGCGTAGGCGCGATTGTAGCGGGCGGGAGGCGTTGACGCGGGGATAGCGCGCGGAGGAAGGGCGTTGACGGGGGAAGGGCGCGGGCGTAGCGTGGCGAGTCTATGCCGCCCGTGGGGAGGTCGAGGAAGGTCCCGGTGAGGGCCAGCGCTCCGCAATCCAGCCGTTCGCGCGCGCCACGGCGGCGGCGGTGGGCGAGTTGTCCCTTGAGGGCGGAGCTAGGCGCGAGGCGGCGCAGTGCGTGACGGCGGGCGCATGGGCGACAGGGTGGTGCGCCGCCCGCGCCAACAGGAGACGGCGCCGGTGCGCCTGCGCGTCGGGCGGCGGCGGCGCATCGTGGTGTCCGCCGCTGCGTCGTCGATGCTGCTGCTGACGTTGGGGTTCGCGGCGGCGATTGCTGTTGGGACGCTGCTGCTGTCGCTGCCCTTCGCCAGCATGCCGGAGGGGCGCGCGCCGCTGCTCGTGGCGCTCTTCACGGCGACCTCGGCCACTTGCGTAACCGGGTTGGTGATGGTCGAGAGCGCGACCTATTGGAGCGGGTTCGGCCAGGCGGTCATCGCGGCGTTGATGTTTATGGGCGGCCTGGGGATTATGACCGCCGGGGTGGTGATTCTGATGGCAGTGGGGCGGCGCGTCACGCTGAGCGACCGTCTGACGCTGCGCGAGTCGATGGGGGAGCAGGCGCTGGGGAGCGTTACGCGGTTCGGGCGCAACGTGATCGTGTTCGCGGTGGCGGCGCAGATCGCCGGTTTCGTCCTGCTGCTGACCCACTTCGCCGCCAACTTCGGCTTTGGCCAGGCGCTGTGGCACTCGCTGTTCCTGTCGGTGTCGGCGTTCAACAACGCGGGATTCAACATCGTGGCGGGTTCGGACAGCCTCAGCCTGTTCAGCGGCAACCCGATGGTGATCGTCTCCGTCGGCGTGCTGATTCTGCTGGGTTCGATGAGCCTGCCGGTGCTGGCGGACCTAGTGAGGAAGCGGCGCTTGACGCGGTTGAGTTTGGAGACGCAGTTGGTGCTGGTGGGGCTGCTGGGGCTGTGGGCGTTGGGAGCGGCGGCGATGTTCGCGTTCGAGTTCAGGAATCCGGCGACGCTGGGCGAGATGGGGCTCGGGGACAGGCTGGCCAACGCGCTGTTCCAGGCGACGGTGTCGCGCACGGCGGGGTTCAGCACGATCGACTTCGGGTCGACGCGCGGGGCGACCGATCACGTGTTCCTGCTGCTGATGGCGGTGGGCGGGGTGTCGGGTTCGACGGCGGGAGGCATCAAGATCAACACGCTGATGGTGTTGCTGGTGGCGGCGTACGCGTCGCTGCAAGGGCGGCCCCACCCTGAGGTCTTCCGGCGGGAGTTGCCCTACGCGCAGATAGCGCGGGCGACCGCGCTGGTTGCGCTGGTGGCGGCGGTGTTCATGACGGTCGTGGTGGCGCTGGCGGCGACGGAGAACGCGAACATCACCGGCGGCAGGTTCTCCTTCGCCGACTTGCTGTTCGAGGCGGTGTCGGCGCTGGGGACGGTGGGGTTGTCGCGCGGCATCACGGGAGAGCTGAGCGATCCGGGGCATTACATCCTGACGGCGGCGATGTACGTGGGGAGGCTGGGACCGCTGACGCTGGGGCTAGGTTTGGCCTTTAGAGAGCGCCGAGCGGTCTACCGCTTTGCGCAAGAGCGTGTGAGAATCGGATAGCAGGAGCAAGCGATGGCGCATCAGGTGGCAGTGATCGGCATGGGGCGCTTCGGCTATACGGTGGCGCGCGAGTTGTACCGCATCGGCCACGACGTGCTCATCGTGGAGCGCGACCCGGCTTTGGCGCAGCAGATGACGGGGCAGGTCACCTACGCCGTAGCCGGCGATTCGACCTCCGCCGAGTTCCTGGAGGAGATCGGCATCCGCAACTTCGACACCGCAGTCGTGGCGATGGGGGACATCCAGTCGAGCATCATGACCACGGTGCTGCTGAAGCAGCAGTTCGGCGTTCCGGAGGTGGCGGCGCGCGCGGTCAGCGAGGTGCACGGGCGCACGCTGCAGGCGGTTGGCGCCGATAGAGTGGTGTATCCGGAGCAGGAGGCGGCCAGCCGCACGGCGCAGAGCCTGTTCCAAGCCGCCACGTTGGAGTATATGGAGATCAGCGGGGGCTTCGGCTTCAGCAAGATCAACGCGACGCCGGGGATGGTGGGCAAGACGCTGGAGCAGAACGGCTTGACCACCGCACGCAACCGCTACGGGACGGCGGTGGTCGCCATCAGCCGGGGGCGGGAGCCGATACTCTCGCCGTCCAAGGACGAGGCTATCCGCGAAGGGGACGTGCTGGTCGTGGCGGGACGCGGGGCGTCCCTCGAACAACTGCAACTGGAGCCGAACGCCTAGCGCCTTGCCGCACTCCATCCGCAAGATACTGGTGCCGGTCAGCGGCACATCGGCCGACGAGGAGGCGGTGAAGGTCGCTTGCGGCCTGTTGGACAATGACCGCAAGGCGTCGGTCATCATCCTCTACGTGCTGCACGTCGACCGCTCTTTGCCGTTGGACTCCGACCTTCCGGCGGCGTCGGTTCACGGCGAGGAGGTGCTTACGCGGATGGAGCAGATCGGGCGCAAGCACAAGCGCCGGACGGAGGGGGCGATTCTGCAAGCGCGGGACTTCGGCCCGGCGATTGTGAGCGAGGCGTTGGAGCGTGGCGCGGACCTGATCGTCATCGGGGCGCCGCGCGAGCAGCGCTACGGCGCGCCGATCTTCAGCGAGACGGCGTTGTACATCCTGCGCCACAGCCCGACGCGGGTCATCTTCAACCGCGAGGGGGCGGGCGCCAACGGACGGAGCGCATGACGGGCGGCGGGCGCAGAGCGATCATCGTCGGCTGCGGGCGGGTCGGCGCGATGGTAGCCGAGGCGCTGCTAGAGCAAGGCGATGACGTGACCATCCTGGACACGAACCAGGAGCACTTCCGCCGTCTGCGGGAGCGCCCGCGCTTGCGTATGGTCGCGGCGGACGGCACGTCGGTCGAGACGCTGCGCAGCGTGGACGCGGGGGGCGCGGAGATGTTCATCGCCCTGGCCGCTGCCGACACGACCAACGTTCTGGCCGCGCAGACCGCGCAGGTTCTGTTCCGGGTGCCTCGCGTCGTTTGCCGCGTTAACGATCCGCAGCGGCGCGACATGTACGGGCGCTTGGGGCTGCGGACGGTGAGTTCGTCGCGCCTCGTGGCGGATCTGGTGCTGGACGCGGTGGGGGAGGAGGGATAGGGATGTACGCGATCGTGGTCGGCGGGGGGAGCATCGGCTACTACCTGGCGCGCGGGCTGTTGCTGCGGGGCAACGAGGTTACGCTGATCGAGCGGGACCCGGTTCGCGCGACCGCGCGCACCGAGGACCTGGGGAGCATTGTGGTGACGAGCGACGGCACGGAGCCGAACGTGCTGCGGGACTCCGGCGCCGCGCGCGCCGACGTGGTCGCCGCGACCACGGGAGACGACGGTGCGAACCTGGTGGCTTGCCAGGTGGCCAAGCACCTGTTCAACGTTCCGCGCACGATGTCGGTCGTGTGGGATCCCGACCACGCGAGGCTGTTCGACCACTTGGGGGTGGACGTCATCATCAGCGCGACCGACCTGCTGCTGGTCAACATCGAGGAGAAACTGTCCGCCGACTCGATGACGCGCTTCTTCCAACTGCGCGGCGGCGACAGGGGGGTCTTGGGGGTGCACGTGCCACCAGGCGCCGACGCCGTCGGGCGCGCCGTGGCCGACCTCGACACGCCTATGGGCGCGGAGGTGGCGGCGATCGTCCGAGGGAACGGTCGGGTGCAGCAGGCGTCGGCGGGGGCGCTCATCGAAGCGGGGGACGAGGTGATTGCGGTCGTGCCGCTGGAGCAGGAGGAGGCGTTGTGGCGGACGTTGACCAGGCAGCGGTAGTGAGGCGCGTCTCCTACTTAGGCCCGCCGGGGACCTTCACGGAAGAGGCGGCGATGCGTTACGCGCCGGACGCCGAGCGCGTCCCGTACTTGGCCATCACGGGCGCGGCGGGCGCTGTGGCGTCGGGGGACGTTGACGCGGCGGTTACGCCCATCGAGAACAGTCTCCAGGGCGCGGTCACGGACACGCTCGATCTGCTTATCCACGGCGAAGAAGGGCTGCAAATCTGCGCCGAGGTCGCGATGCCCATCGTCCACAACTTAGCGGCCAAGCGCGGCACGTCCATCGGCGAGATTAAGGTTGTCTACTCGCACCCGCAGGCGCTGGGGCAGTGCAGGCGCTACCTTGAGGCCAATCTCCCCTCCGCCGACATGGCTGCGTCGCTGAGCACCGCCGCCGCCGTGGAGCAGGCTATGGGGGAGGAGGGCGCGGCGGCGATCGCCCCCAGGCGCGCCGCCGAGATTTACGGCGCGGCCATCCTCGCGTCCGGCATCCAGGACGACGCGAGCAACACGACGCGGTTCGTCGTGCTGGCGATGCGCGATCAGGAGGCGACGGGGGACGATAGGACGTCGCTGTGCTTCTCGTTCGACGAGGACGCGCCGGGGCAGTTGTACGGGGTGATGGGGGAGTTCGCGCGGCGGGGCCTTAACCTCAGCAAGGTCGAATCGCGGCCTACGCGGTTGGGCCTCGGGCGCTACTATTTTCTGGTGGACGTGGACGGGCACCGCACGGACGCGGGGGTGGCGGAGGCGCTGGAGAGCATCGGGCGGTTGGTGTCGCTGCTGAAGGTTTTCGGCTCCTATCCGCGCTTCCGCGCGTAGGTTCCTCTCCGCTCGCCCTGAGGGCCTCGAAGGGCGGGGGCGACCGGGCAAGGTCGCCCTTACAAGGGAGGGGAGGCGCTTTCGCGCCTAGCCCCCTCGCCCCGCGTGCGTCGGGCGCCCTCTCGGAGGTCGGGGATTGGTCGCGTCGAGGTTCCTGCCTCCGCAGGAACGACGGATAAGAGGCGGAGGAAGACGGGAGGGGAGGCGCCCTTCGAGTGCCCTCAGGGCGAACGGGGAGGCGCTTGCGCGTTTAGTTTTTCTTGCCGCCCCGGTTACGGAAGCGTCCGTAGAAGCCGTTGGCGAAGCCGGTGAGGAAGCCGGCGCCGCCGCCAAGGACGCTGCCCATCGAGACGCCATCGCGGAGGGGCTTGGCGATGTGCTCGACGGCGGCGTCGGTAACTTCGCCGAGGTTGTCCAGGGGTCGGCGGGCGGCCTTGATGAGGCCGCGGAGTGCGAAGACGAGCACTGCGACGGCGACGATGAGCATCAGCGTGAGCAGGATGCCCGCCACGAGGTAGACGCTGATGAGTATGTCGCGGAGGTCTTGTATGAACATGCGCGCCGCCCCGCGCACGCCGCGCGGGGCATCTCCCCCTCTCTAGCCTAGCACCGCCTTGGGCGAGCGTAAACGCGCTAAGGGGGCGCCTCGCGCGCTTGGGGCAGGACGCGGTAGATGACGACGCTGCCGTTGTCGTAGGCGCGCTCCAAGGCGGAGCCGACCATCCGCTCGAACTTCGCCAGGCCTTGCGGCGCGAAGTAGAGGCGCTCGGTCGGGCCGACGTAGACGTACTCGACGCCGTAGCGCTGCATCAGGCGCAGCGCCTGGCCGGCGTCAGTCGTGCCGTACATCGTGCGCACGTCTTGGATGCGGCGGCGCACGTTGCGGGGCTCGGCGCCGCCTGCGCCGCGTTGCTGGACTTGGTGCCATTCCCACCCGACGACCACCGGCAAGCCGGTGTAGACGGCGACGCGGGGCGTCCAGCGGTAGCCCGCCGTAACCGCCTCCAGCACCACGGGCGAGCCTTCGACCTCGCGGCGGAGGAAGTCCAGCGCCTCCATGTCGTGCGCGAGAGCGTAGCGCGGGTCGGAGTGGTTGGCCGAGCCGTCGGGGCCGGGGTCGCTGTAGGCGTGGTCGCGCTGGAAGACGGCGCCGTCGAGCGTCAACTCCGTCGGGCCGAAGCGGTCGGCGAGGCGTGCGCGCGTCCCGAGCAAGGGGTAGACCGAGGCGGAGAGCACCAGCAGCGCCAGCAGGCACGCCCACGCGACGACGGCGGGGCGGCGGAGGCGCAGCGCGCCGGCCGCCCAAACCGCCCACAGACCCACGCCGCCCACCAGGGCGAACATCGTCCACGCGCCTAGGTAGAGTTTGAACACGGTGTTCATGCGGTCGATGTCGTTGACGACGGTTACGACGTCCACGCCGACGCCGACGCCCAAGGCGATACCGAGCATCGCTAGCAGCATCAGATGCGCGGGCGCCTCGGGGCTGCGGCGGCGCGTCAGCCACCACGCCCCGAGCGCAAGCGCCGCGAGGCCTAGCAGGCCGAGTAGCAGCGCGGTCGTCCACGGGCGGACGGCGCCGGACACGGCTGCGGCGGCCACGACGGCGAGGAGCAGGGCGGCGCCCGCCGCCGCCGTCCGCGCTCCGGGGCGGAAGCGCCTGCGCGCTTCGACCGTCAGCCATGAGCCCGCCGCGAACAGCAGGAGCGCGTGGATGGCGAGGTAGTGCCAGAGCACGGTTTGCCATTGGCTCATCCTGAGTCCGCCGAACGGCGGCTCGTAGTGCTGGTGGTAGGGCAGCCACAGCAGATAGGCTGCCGCCCAGAAGACGGCGCTCAGCGCCAGCCAGCGCAGCGCGACGGAGAGGGCGTCGGCTCCGCCGCGCATCGTAAGCGCCATAACCGCGACGGCGGCGAGGGCGAGGAGGCCGTAAGGCGCGGCGTCCCACGTGTTGATGGCCGCGAGCGAGCCTACGGTGAGCGCGAGGGCGGCCATGGCGGGCGCGCGGCGGCGCAGTCCGACGGGCGAGCGTCCGCTCAGCGCGACGTTGAGCGCGGCGCCGGCGGCCAGCAGTCCGAAGGGGATGGCGATCAGATGGGCGTGGAGGTCGGCGAATAGGAAGGTCCAGAAGGGGAACTCGGTGATGCTGATCTGGCCGACCATGACGCGGCTGGAGCGCCAGAAGTCGAAGCGTCCGAAGTCTTCGCCGTTCAGGGACGCCCAGGCGCTCTGGACGAGTTGGGCGGCGCCGTCCATATTGCCCAGCACGCCCATCAGCAGCGTGGCCGCCGCGCCCGCGGCGAGGGTCGAGCGGGCGCTCACGCGGAGGCGCGCCCGTTGGCGCAGCGCCTCGGCAAGGTTGTGCCCCGCGCTGAAGGCGCCCGTGAGGGTGAGCGCGAACAGCAGGGGGACGGCGAGGTTGTAGGCGATTGCCGGGACAATGCCGGTCAGGCGCATCAGCGCGGCGACGAGCACGAATCCGAAGTAGTAGTAGTTGATGAAGCCGCCCGCGTACCATGGGTCGTAGGGCGGGAAGACGGACGAGCGCGCCACGGCAGTCAGGTAGGAGAGGTCCATCGGCTTCTCGCCGCCGCGCCAGGGGTGCCAGAGGTCGGGGTTGGCGGCGCGGACGAGCAGGAAGGCGAAGAAGGCGGCGAGGAACAGCGCCTCCATCGACAGGAGGTAGCGCCAGCGGCGACGTAGGTGCGCGCGCAACTCGGCGCGGTAGCGCCAGGCGGGCCACGCGGAAAGCAGTCCTACGCCGAGCATCGAGAGCGCGACGCTGCCGCGTCCGAACTCCCACACGCCGTAAGAGGCGCCCAGCCACGCCAGCCACGCCACGAACAGCAAGCCCAAAGGGCGCGCCAGGAGCACGCCGCGGTCGGGCAGCCAGCGGAAGACGGCGTAGGCCAGGGGCAGCGCGAGCGCGAAGATGATCTCGACGGCTAGCAGCCAGACCAGCCACGGCGCGGCGCCGTTCAAGCCGCCATCGCTGAATATCTCCCGCCATGTCCCGCCCGTTCGCTGCCGGGCTAGCGCCTCTTCGGGGAGCAACAGGCGCTCGGGGGGCGGGCCGCCGGTCTCGACGTAGATGCGCGAGAGGATCTCGCGGGCGGTCAGGCGCTCCTCGTTGCGCCATAGGAGCGTCAGGGGGCGGTCGTAGTTGGTGACGTTGCCGTCGGCGTAGCCTAGGCTGAGGGTCAGCGGCGTGTCCTCCACGCCAGGCAGCGCGGCGGGGGGCGTTACGCCCGCGCGGGTGAAGGGGTCGTGCGTGAAGGCCACGCCTAGCAGCGACGGGTAGCGCTCGAAGGCGCGCTCCAACTCGAAGCCGAGTTCGCCGTCGAAAAGCAGGCGGTAGTAGGCGCTGGAGTAGGGGTAGCGCTCGGGCAGGCGCGCGACGCTGCCGAAGGGGCGGTTGCTGTAGGCGATGAGGTAGTCGGCGGCGGCGAGTTGGTCGGCGAGTTCCGACGCCTTGGCGGGGGTGTCGCTCTCGTAGACGCGCAGTTGATCGACGCGGAAGCGGCCCAGGTCGGCGAACCCCTCGTCCCAGTGGTTGTCGGTGAGGACGGAGGCGCCGGGGGGCGCGGTTTCGTTGAGGTAGGCGGACGCGGCTACCGCAGGGTGGGGTTCGCTGTAGGAGCGGGCGAACGCAACGCCGTAGAAGATCGTGGCAAGCAGCACAAACGCCGCCGCCGCCAGCGCCGTCCGGCGGGCGAGCGGTTGCCAGCGGGCGAGGCGCGGGGGGGCGTCGAACCTCGCCGCCGCGACGAGCCAGCGCGCGCCCAGCAGCGTCATCACGGGGAGCACGGGGGTCAGGTAGCGGAGGAACTTGACCTCGAACAGGGCGAGGGTCAGCAGGAAGGGGGCAACCCACGCGACCAGCAGCGCCTCTCCCCAGATGGGGGCGCCCCAGCGCCGCCGTCCGAGCACGCGCACGAGGCTGAGGCCCAATCCTGCCCACGCCGCGATTCCCAGGGGCAGGCCCAGCCCCCATACGGCGGATTGGCGCACCTCGTAGAGGGTGAAGCGCGCGCCTACGTACTGCATCGTGTAGGGGACGACGCCCGCCGTCCGCGCCACCATCGCCTCGAACCCCTGGTCGCCGGCGAACTTGTGGAAGTCGAGGAGGGCGTAGGGCTGGAGGATGGCGAAGACGGCGACGGCGGCTGCGGCGGCCATCGCCGCGCGGGTGGCGACGCGCCCTAGTTCGTAGGGTTTGGAGCCGACGATGACGTCGGTCACTGCGCGGTGGACGAGGGCGCCGTAGGTGAGCGCCAGGGGGAGGAGGAGGGGCAGGCTGGTGGAGCGGACGGCGAAGGAGAGGCCGACGATGACGCCCAGGGCGAGGTGGTCGCGTCTGCGTCCGTGCGCCGTTACGTTCAGCATATGCCAGAAGGCGAGGAGCGCCAGCAACGCCACGAACGGCTCGGGGCGGTAGAAGTGGGCGACCTGGACGGAGATGGCGGCGAAGGCGCCGAGCGCCGCCGCCAGCAGGCCGACTTCGCGCCCGAAGAGGCGCCGCCCCAGGAGGTAGAGCATCGCCAGCGCGCCAACGTCGGCTAGCGCGGCCAGCGTCCGTCCGGCGGAGGCGAGGTCTTGCAGGCGCACCTGCTCCATAAAGGGTTCGAGTAGGAAGCGCACGGCCACCAGCGCGTAGATGATGACGCTGCCTAAGGGGAACCAGTGGGGGTTGAGGGGGCTGCGCTCGGCGTCCAGCAGCGTGCCTAGGCCGGGGAGGCCCGGTTCGTCCAGGGGGAAGTCGCGGTTGGCGGAGGCCTGCCAGCCTGGCGCGTCGGTCAGGGTGCGGTGCATCTGGTCGGCGCGGAGGAAGATGGAGCGTTCGTCGGGGTGGTAGAGGGCGCCGCCGTCCCAATCGAGGCCGGTCAGGCGCAGGAGGAGGGCGGCGCCGACGATGAGCGCGAGCAGCGCAAAGGTGAGGCGGCGTCCGCGCGCGGAGGTGATGGCGGCTGGTTCCATAGCCGCCGAGATTCTAGTACGGGCGGGGCTACGCGCCGCCTGGGGCTTCGATAGCGGCGGGGCCGGTGAAGCCCGGCCCGGCTATGACGTTGAAGGGGACGCGGCCCTGCTCCTCTCTCTCCACTCGCGCCACGATTACATATGTCCCCAGGGCACCGAACTTCGCGTTCAGGCCAAAGGCAACTTGGCTGCGCTGGTCTTGGCCTTGCTTGACGCCGGGCGGTCGCCCGACTTCCAATTGCCCGTTGATGACCGCAAGGACGGCACCGTCCTCCGACGCAACCTCGATCTCGACGGTGTGCCGCTGGTTGGTCTCGTGCCAGGGAATGCGGAATGAGGCGGCGATAGCCATCTGCCGTTCGCTTGGCAAGCTCTGGGAGATCGTGAGGTTGTCCCAGCCTCCGCCCATCAGGTAGAGTTTGCCGCCAAGCACCTCTGCTGCGTCCGCGAGGATTAGCCACTCAAGCCGCATTTCCGTAGCCCTCCATCCGTTCTGTCTACAATAGTAGTATACTCTCCTACGCATGTCAACAGGCCCTGACATTGAAGCATTCCTGACAGACGCGGCTCTTGAAGCCGCTCTTGAGGGGCATGGACTAAATGAGGCCAGACTGATAGAAACCCTTGACAATCAGCTGGTGTGGTTTCCGTCCAGCGACGACCTACGAGGCGACTACCTGCTGGTAGGCGTTGACCACGGAGGAGTCCACATCACGATGCCCATCGTGCCTACGCACGAGCCCGGCTTATGGAGGCCACTGGCCGCGTGGCCGTCGACGGACGAGGAACGGGCGCGCTACGCGCGCTTGCTGGAGGGATGAACATGGCGGCGAAAGAGATGGAGAGCAGCGGCGCGGGCGAGCAGGGTCTCGGTGGCGTGGTGGCTCCGAACCCGGCGCGCGGCAAGCGCGTGGTCGTGTCGGTCAGCTTGGCGCGCGGCGACTTCGACAGAATCGCCGGGACGGCGCGGGCGCGCGGCCAGACGGTGTCCGAATTCATCAAGCATTCCAGCCTCGAGGCCGCGCCCGAGGGAGGCGCGTCGGCAGAGATTGTCGGAGCCACTGGGAGCACCTTCGCGGTATTGGTCCTACGGCAGGACGCGCACTTGGCGTTCGGACAGACCTACCTCCACCCGGCGCCCGAGGTGACCCAAGAGCCGCCGCTAACCACGGTGACCCGCGCCTGATAGACCCCTAGAGGCTATCGGCGATTAGGGCGGCTAGGTCGGCGGTGCGGCAGGAGTAGCCCCATTCGTTGTCGTACCAGCCGAGGACTTTGACCATCGTTCCGCCCATGACCATGGTGGAGAGGGCGTCGAAGATGCAGGAGTGGGGGTCCATCTTGATGTCGCTGGAGACGATGGGGTCTTCGGTGTAGGAGAGCACGCCGTGGAGGGGGCCTTCCGCCGCCGTGCGGAAGGCGGCGTTGACCTCCTCGGCGGAGACCTCCCTGCCCAACTCGGCCACGAAGTCCGTGACGGAGCCGGTGGGGACGGGGACGCGGAGGGACATGCCGTGGAGTTTGCCGTTGAGTTCGGGGATGACGGCGCCGACGGCGCGGGCGGCGCCGGTGGTGGTGGGGATGATGTTCTGGGCGGCGGCTCGGGCGCGGCGGAGGTCTTTGTGGAACTGGTCGAGGATCTGCTGGTCGTTGGTGTAGGCGTGGACGGTGTTCATCAGGCCGCGCTCGATGCCGAACTCGTCGTTCAGCACCTTGACCATCTGCGCGACGCAGTTGGTGGTGCAGGAGGCGTTGGAGACGACGTGGTCGCTCGCGCCGTCGTACTCGGCGTCGTTCACGCCGAGGACGAGGGTCTTGTCGACGTTGGTGGCGGGGGCGGAGATGATCACCTTCTTGGCGCCGCCCTCGACGTGCCCCGCCGCCTTCTGTCCGTCGGTGAAGACGCCGGTGGACTCCACGACGATGTCGACGCCGAGGTCGCCCCAGGGGAGTTTGGCGGGGTCGCGCTCGGAGAGGGACTTGATGGCGCGTCCGTCGACGATGATCTCGCCGTCGCCCGCGCGCACGTCGCCGGGGTAGCGTCCGTAGTTGGTGTCGTACTTGAAGAGGTGGGCGTTGGTGGCGTCGTCGGCGAGGTCGTTGACGGCGGCGACTTCCAATGCGCCGTGGTGGCGCTCGAGGGTCGCCCGCAGCACCTGCCGCCCGATGCGTCCGAACCCGTTGATGCCGATGCGCGTGGTCATAGTTCCCCTCCTCGCGGGCGGCGCGTGCGCCGATGGGGGCAATGCTACTAGGGGGCGGTTCGGGCTACAACCGGGGGGTGTTCGCCCTTCGAGTTCCCTCAGGGCGAACGGAAGGGGATTGCTCGCAGGCTATGCGCTGGCTTGGATGACGATACGGGGGCTGCGGAAGTGGTGCAGCGCGCTGCGAGGTTTTCGGCGGGATGCCCTGATAAGCGGGATTCAGGCAAGGCGCGAGCCGAGGTAGTGGTGAAAGTCGACCACGACGCGCTCCAGCGGAACGAGCCTTCCGCCGTTGGAAGCGCGGGCGGCCATCCCGGTCTGGACGCGCTCGCAGATGACGCGGTCTTCTTCGAGGAAGGCGGAGACGAAGCCCCCGGCCGCCCACTTGGTGATGACGTCGAGCTTCTGCTTGGTGAGGGATCCGGTGAACACGCGCGTGGAGGTCGGAGAGAGTGGGTGTGCGGCGAGCCAGTCCCATGATTCCTTGGTGGCGACGCCCACGAACGAGGGCGGTATGGAGACGAGCACGTAATGGTCGCCGCCGGGCTCGCCGCTTTCAAACAGGCTCGCCAGGAGTTTGCCCAGGAAGCCGCCGCTCGTGTCCTGCACGATCTTGCCGCCGGTCAACGTCCAGGCGGACGAGCCCTCGAGGTAGTAGGCGTCTTTCGTGGGCGTTACCTTCTCCAGCGTGTTGGCGTGCACCTGGAATAGGTGGTAGCTCTCTATGCCGTTTTCCACGATCAATTTCCAGTTGGCGTCCCAGACTTCGGGCTCGGTGAGCGGGGCGGCCTCGGTGAAGGACTGCATGGTGAACTCGGCCAGATGCGGCGCAATGCCCGCTAGCCGCTCGGAAAGGGGCTGAGGGTTCTGCGCTAGGCAGACGAACACGACGCCCATCCACACTTCGACGTGGAATGAGGGCAGACTGTGCGCGGCGGCGTCTATGGCGGCGCCGCGCGAAAAGGGAGCGCCATGAAATGCTCCCGAGTCGCTGTAGACCCACGCGTGGTAGGGGCAGGCGATCCGGCCGCCTTCGACGCGGCCTGCGCCCGGATTGAGCAGCGGGGTCCCGCGATGCCGGCACACGTTCGAAAGCGCGCGCAATGCGCCTTCGCCGCCGCGCACCAGCGCGACAGGCTCTCCCCCGACGTCCAGCGCCAGGCATGCGCCCGGTTCTTTGAGCGCCGCCTCGGCGCACACGGCCACCCAGTCGCCGCGGTAGATGCGCTCCATCTCCAGCGCGAACAGCGCTTCATCGCGGTAGGCGGCAAACGGCAGGGCTCGCGCTTCCTCTAGCGGCGCCATTATGCCCGCGAGCAGTTCGTTTGCGTCAGTGAGTTTGGCTTGGGTCACGGATTCGCGCCTCCTCGAATTGGCGGATGGCGGAGCTTGGCCGCCGCATTCAGCCGCCCCGGCGGCGGCCAGGGGCAAGGATATAGGACATGGCGGGCCGGGGCGTACTGAATTGCGAGGTTGTCGGCGAGAGGTTCTGGTTTAGGTTGGAGCCGATAGGGGAACGGCGGGAGAGGGCGGGAACGGAGATCAGGCAGCCCTCCAGGTCATAGGTCCAGTCGTGGTACGGGCATACGAGGGCTTGCTGGTTTTGCCTATGGTCCGCAGCAGCTGGGTTCCCCGGCGCCGGCAGATGTTGTGAAAGGCGCGCAGCCGCCTGTCCCTGCCCATCACGATGAAGATGTTGTTCAGCCCGGCATGCACCGCCACGTACTGCCCTGGCTCGGCGACGTCCTCGGCCAAGCCGACGCAGGCTCAGGTGCGTGAGAAGATGAGGTCCTGCTCGCGGTCGAGCCACTCCTGCGAGGTGTAGGCCTCGACAGGCGGTATGGGCATCCCCTTGGGTTCAACCTCCAAGCCAGGGCCGCGCGGTCTCGGGGAAGAAGTCGAAGAAGATGGCGAGCCCGGCAAGGATTAGCCAAGTGATGCTAATCAGCCAGAACAGCACCGGGCTTTCGTCGCGTTGGATAGACTGCACCACGAAGGCTTGCCCCGTAACGATTCCGGACAGGGCCCAGTAGAGGAAGAAGATTCCCCAGACCCAGTACCAGCCGACGAAGGTTGCGCCGAGCAGCACGGCTAAGGCTACGACCGTTGGGAGTTTGGACTGTATCACCAGGCCTAGATAGTAGCGCATCGTCAGCCTCCGTGTTGTCAGGGCTGTTTCCGGGACACCGGAAAGGCCAGTGGCGGCCTTTCCCTCCCGCCAATAGACATGCTGCCAAACCGCCGGATGACAAGAGCCGAGCCCTTTGCCTCATACGCTTCGCGGAAATGACGCAGAGCGAAAAGGGCGGCTATCCTCACACTCGAGGCGGCGCTGAAGGAGGAGGCATGACGCAACGCTTGCGAGGGTTCATACGGCGGCCTGGGGCGGGCGAGGTGCAGGAGCTCGCGGCTGCCGCGTCCGTCTTTCTGACGGACCGGCACGCGGAGGAGGTCGCTGCGGCGATGGACGCGATGCTGGGGGCGATCGACGCGGTGGACGACCTGCCGCCCGTAACCATCCCGGTTAGGCACACCGACCGCGACCCGGGCAGGCGGCCTACGGCGGAGGAGGATCCGTTCAACGCGATCATCCGGCTGTGCAGGGTCAAGGGCGCGGCGTCGGGTGCTCTCGCGGGGAAGACGGTCGGGATAAAGGACGCGGTGAAGGTGGCGGGCGTGCCGATGACGAACGCGTCGACGATTCACCGCGATTTCGTGCCGACGCACGACGCGACGGTGGTGGAGCGGCTGCTGGACGCGGGGGCGACGGTTACGGCGAAGACGAACCTGGACGATTTCTCGTGGGCGGGGACGGGGGAGACGTCTACGTTCGGGCCGACGAAGAATCCGCGCAACACGGCGTACTCGCCCGGCGGCTCGTCGAGCGGCAGCGCGGCGGCGGTGGCGGGCGGCTTGGTCGATCTCGCCATCGGAGCGGACACGGCGGGGAGCGTGCGCATTCCGGCGGCGTGGTGCGGGATCGTGGGGCTTAAGGCGACGCACGGGCTGATTCCTTCGTTCGGGGCGGCGTACATCGACCACACGCTGGACTACCTGGGACCTATGGCCAAGAGCGTGGAGGAGACGGCGCTGATGCTCGCCGCCATCGCGGGCGACGATCCGCGCGACCCCCAGTGGGTGCGCGGCGATATCCGCACGGACGACTACACGGCTCAACTGGGCGAGGGCGTGGCGGGGATGCGGTTCGGGGTGGTGCGCGAGGCGCTGGCGTGGCCGGAGGCGGACGCGGCGATGACGGCGATGTTCCGCGAGGCGGTGCGCAAGATGGAGGGGCTGGGCGCCGTTGTCGAGGAGGTCTCGGTTCCGTGGTGGGGACACGCGTGGCCAATCCAGATAGCGATCATGTGCCACTCGGTCTCGGCGATGGTGGACTCCAATATGGAGGGATTTAATCGCGGCGGGATGTGCGACCCGGACTATCAAGCGGCGTTCGGGAAGGCGCGGCGTCTGGCGGCGCACGAGGTCGGGCCCTTCCTGCTGGTCGGCATCTTGGCGGGGCACTACCTGCGCCGCGAGCACTTCGGGGCGTACTACGGGAAGGCGCAGAACCTGCGACAGGAGTTGCGGCGCCAGGTGGACGCGGCGCTCGGCGGTCTGGACGCGCTGCTCACGCCGGTAACGGCGTTCTTCCCTACGCCGTTGATCGACGAGGAGATGACGCTGACGACGATGGGGGAGAAGGGTTCGGCGAATACGCACAATACGTGCGCGCTGAATCTGACGGGGCATCCGGCGCTATCGGTTCCTATGGGGGCGGACGCGCGGAATCTGCCGGGCGGGTTGCAGGTCATCGCGCCGCATTGGGGGGAGGCGGGGTTGCTGCGGATAGCGCGGGCGTTCGAGGCAGGGTAGGAGGGGTGCGTGTGCGTCGGGGCGGGTTTTGGGGTGGCGGGGCGCCTAGCGTCGAGGCTCCCGCCTTCGCGGGAGCGACGGAAAGAGAAGGGCGAGGGCGACCTGCCGGTCGCGCCCCTACGGGGCGTGGCGGTCGGGGTGGGCAGGGGGCGGGCGAGGGTGATATAAGGGGCGCATCCGAGTTTGAGGGCGCGGAGGTAGGCAGTGACTACGACGGTTGACACGTTGCGGTTGTCGAAAGAGGTGGCGGCGCGGCCTCTCGACCAGTGGCCGACGGTCGCGGTGGAGTTGCTGGGGACGCAGACGCGGCTGATTCAGGGCAAGCAGTATCGCCACCGGGTGATTGAGTGCGGCGACTCGGGCGAGCCGCTGCTGCTAATCCACGGCATCGGTGGGCACGCGGAGACGTACGCGCGGAACCTGCACAACCTGGCGGCGCACGGGTTCCACGTGTTCGCCATCGACGCGCTGTACCACGGGTTCTCGTCGCACCAACCGTACGACGATGAGAACCGGACGGAGCGGCAGGCGGAGGCGGTGGTGGATCTGATCGACGCGCTGGGGTTCCCGTATGCGCACATCGAGGGTGAGTCGATGGGCGGGGCGATCGCGTTCGAGTTCGGGATGAAGTTCCCGGAGCGGGCGGGGAAGTTGGTGATGAACACGGGGATTGGCGCGGTCAACTGGAAGAAGACGGACTTCCCGGAGAATCCGGGCGGGGGCAACACGCTCGCGGAACTTTCGCGGGCGTCGATCCTGACGCCGACGTTCGAGACGGTGCGCAAGCGGATGGAGTGGCTGGTGGCGGAGCCTTCGCGGATGACGGACGAGATGGTCAACATCCGGCTGCGCCTGTACTCGTTCCCTGACGTGTACGATTCGATCAAGCGGGTGTACCGGGTGGCGGACGACAGTCCGCGCGAGTGGACGCGCGTGAACAAGTACGAGGAAGAGGACCTGCAGGGGTTCAAGCCGGAGGGGCTGGTGTTCTGGACGGACAAGAATCCGGGCCAGGGGCCGGCGTTCGGCGAGTACGCCGCGAGCAAGGTGCGCGGCGCGAAGTTCTACAACATGCTGGACGCCGCCCACTGGCCGCAGTGGGAGAAGCCGGAAGAGCACGACCAGGTGCTCATCGACTTCATCCTCGGCTAGCAGCGCACAGAGGAGACGGCGAGCGGCGCCGCGTGAGCGGGCGCCGCTCGTCCCTCTGCTAACGCCGCCGGTCAGACCGCGAGGAGCCCGCTTGCCTAATCCTCCCTACGCGAGCCTCATCCGCGACATTCCCGACTTCCCCCGCGCGGGCGTTCTGTTCCGCGACATCACGCCGCTCCTAGGCGACGCGGAGGGGTTCGCCGCGGCGGTGCGCGACCTCGCCGCGCCCTACCGCGATGCGTCGATCGACCGCGTGGTGGCGGTGGAGGCGCGCGGGTATCTGCTGGGGGCGCCGGTGGCGCTGGAATTGGGCGCGGGGCTCGTGCCGGTGCGAAAGAAGGGGAAGTTGCCCTACGAGGTGCTCCGCGCGGAGTACACGTTGGAGTACGGAGAGGAGGCGGTGGAGGTGCATAGCGACGCGCTGCGGCCGGGCGAGCGGGTGCTGATCGTGGACGACGTGCTGGCGACGGGCGGAACGATGGCGGCGGCGGCGGCGCTGGCGGAGCGGACGGGGGCGGCGGTTGCAGGTGCGGCGGTGCTGATCGAGTTGACGGGGCTGCGCGGGCGCGACCGGCTGCGGGGGATGCCGCTGACGGCTTCTATTGTGTATTAGGGGGGCGCAGGCTATGCGTTAATCGCTTGCCTGAAGGCGACGGGGTCGTACCAGAAGCATCCGACGCAGGAGCCCCGGTATATGCCGTTGCCTTGCGTTTGGCTGACAGGGTAGCCCAGCCGCTTGGCGTCGAAGCGGTCATTGGTTTCGCGGCACTCTTTGCAGTGCTGGCGCTTGGCTGCGTTGGCGGCCTTTGAGAGCGGCTGGAAGTCGTCCAGGGTGACTTTGGAAGCGTCGTTCAGGCGAGGGTCGTCCCGGCGTCCGTCTTTATGGTCTACTTCTACGTCAGTCGTCCCTAGTACGACGCAAGGGTGTGACTGAATCTCTTTTCTTATGGCAAGGGGGATTGGCTTGCGAATCGGCGCTTTCTTGTATCCGTGCAAACGGATAAAGATGATGCGATTGCCATCCTTACCGCGCTCGATGTTGAATTTGCGCCCTAGTGAGCTATCTTCCCTGCACCAGGATCCGCCGTTGCCGAGTTGTAGACATTGGTGCTTGCCTGTGAATTCTGTGACATAGACCGAGCGAGAGAATCCGTCCTCGTTAGGTTGAGCAAGCTCTAGGAATAGCGCCGCCATGCTGTCAGGGCGGAATTCAACCATTCCGCACTCTGGCGCAGGTCGCTTCAACATAGTCGGGGTCGATGTCGCAGCCTTTGAAGCGGCGGGCGTGGGCGAGCGCCGCGACTGCGGTGGTGCCTGCGCCTAGGAAGGGGTCGATGACCAGGTCGCCTGGGTTGCTGTGCTTTAGCACCAATTCGGCGAACAGGTCGGCGGGTTTCTGCGTTGGGTGGATTCTGTGGCCGTTGTGCCGGGGGATGGGGTATCGGTAGATCCCGGCATCGTATTCGCTGTTGAACGTCGGCTTGCCGCCCTTCACCCCGACGACGGCTATCTCGCGGCTGTTGGATAGGTAGGTGGCCTTCATGTTCAGCGGCACGGGGTTCGTCTTCTGCCAGACGATGAGGCGCAGCATCTTGAAGCCGGCGCGCTCCATCGCCTCCTTCGCCTCCCCCACTTTCCAGAGGTCGTACCAGACGATGGCCGTGCCGCCTTTGCGCAGCACGCGGAAGAAGCCGTGGGCCATTGCGTCCAGGTCGATCTGCTCGTGGTCCCAGGCGCCGAAGTCCATGCTGACGGCAAAGCGCTGCACCCCGTTGACCACCTCGGCGAATCCCGTGGTCTTGCTGATGGTGTACGGCGGGTCGGTCAGGACGAGGTCGACCGACTCGCGGTTGAGCGACGCCAGGAACTCACGGTAGTCCGCGCAGGCGATGTCGGATTGCTGTATCGCCAACTCCATCGTGGCCTTCCTCGCTCCTGCCTAAAGAGCCTGCAAAGAGCGTGAACCGGATAGCGCAAGTTGCTGTCTACACCAAAGCATGGCGAGTGTCAAGGCCTGTATGTCGAGACAAGAACCGTCGAATTCGTACTCATTTCTTTGTCAAAATTGAAGCAAAATTATAGATAGAACAGCGAGGGTTTGGTCAGGCGAACAGGTTCGCCCCCTCCGGCTCCTCGGCGTCTTCTACGCGCATGAGGAGGGCGGGGATGATGGCGAATAGGGCGAGGAATCCGGAGATCATAAAGAGGTTTTGGAAGACGGTTACGCCCGCTTCTATGAGGGGCGCCTCGGTCTCGGCGTAGGAGGCGCCGATGGTTACGTCGGCGGTGAGGCTGTAGAAGCGTTCGATGCCCCATGCGGACAGGGCGGCGAGGCCGAGCGCCATGCCGACCATGCGCGAGGCGGTCACGAGGGAGGCGGCGGCGCCCCAGTAGGTGCTGGGCGCGGCGCTCAGGGCGCTGACGTTGATGGAGGGGATGACCAAGCCGAAGCCCATGCCGGCCATGACCAAGGGCATGGTGAGCCTGAGTTGCCCCACCTCGGTTTCCCAGCCGCTCATAAAGAGGAGGCCGGTTCCGATGAAGGCGAGGCCGACGATGGAGACGAGGCGGACGCCCGTCCAGCGCAGGATGTAGCCGCCGATGAGCGCGCCGACCGGGATGGCGGCGGTGAGGCGGATGAGGTGCATGGCGCTTTCCCACGCGCCCTTCTCCATAACGGTGGCGGCCATAAGAGGCACGGCGACCAGTGAGATGATCAGGGCGACGCCGACCAGGAATTGGGTGATGTTGGAGGATACGAACGCTCTGGAGGTGTAGAGGAAGGAGGCGAAGAGGGGTTGGACGGCGCGCCGCTCGAACGCAATCAGCACGGCGACCAGGAAGACGCCGAGCCCTATCAGGGCGTAGGGGAGGAGGGATTCTCCGGAGAAGACGCTCCTTTGGGCGAGTCCCATCGTAAGGGCGGTGAGGGCGGCGCCGAGCATCAATGCGCCGAGGTAGTCCATCTTGGCGGCGGGGTTGGCGTAGTTGCGGAGGATGGCGAGGAGGGCTATGAGGATGAAACTTTGGGGGACGTCGAGCCAGAATATCCAGCGCCAGCCGAGCAGTTCGATGATGCCTCCGCCGTAGAGCGGGCCCAAGACGGAGCCGGCCTCGGCGGAAGCGGCGACGAGGCCGAGGGCGACGCCGCGTTTCTCGGGGGCGACGACGCCGACGGCCATCGCGAGGCCGATCGGGACGGTGGCGCCGCCGCCGAAGGCTTGGAGCACCCTTGCGACGACGATCCACGAGAAGTTGGGCGCGAGGGCGACGAGCGCCGAGCCGATGGCGAAGAGCACCAGGGCGGCCTGGAACATCTTCACGCGGCCGTAGACGTCGGAGAGGCGCCCTGCGAGGGGCATGGCGACGGTGTAGCTGACGAGGTAGGCGGTAACGATCCACGACGCGCGGTCGAGGTCGGTGAGGGGGATCTCGAGGTCGATCATCACGCTGGGGAGCGCGGCGACGACGACGGTCTGATCAAGGGCGGTGGAGAAGACGCCCAGGCAGACGATGACGAGGACGGCCGTCGGGGACGACCCTAGGGCTGCGACGCGCGACCTGGCGGAGGTCACGAACCGGCGGCGTCGTCCGGCACTTGGATATCGACGGGGACGTTGTAGTCAATCCCGATGAAGCGCTGGGTTTCGGGGGCGTCGTCGTCGAATATCCGGCCGGTTAGGCGCAGTTGGCGCAGGACATGGTCGCTCTCGTTGACCCACAAGACGACGTTGAGGGCGTGGCCGGGGTTCGAAGAGGTTACGAGGCCGGATAGGTCGTCAGAGGTCAACTCTCCCTCGGCGCGGATGGTTGAGGCGCCGTCCACGGTCTCGCGGCCTGTGATGGCGCCGTTCTCGATATTGGAGA
This sequence comes from uncultured Dehalococcoidia bacterium, assembly GCA_964560025.1. Taxonomy (GTDB): domain Bacteria; phylum Chloroflexota; class Dehalococcoidia; order Lucifugimonadales; family Australimonadaceae; genus JAGWBE01. The sequence continues at coordinate 88,702 of CAZLKC010000003.1, read as the reverse complement.
GGAGGGCGCCCATCGTGGCTCCGAGGCCGTAGAAGTTGAAGGGCACTTGGTCGATGGGCAGGGGCGCCCAGGGGGCGTCGGCGGAGAATTTCATAAACGCCTGTTGCTCAATGGCGACCATCTCGACGGTGATGAAGCCGAGGCCTGGCGCGACGGCGTTGACGAGCATCCTCACGCTCTCAGGGGAGGAATCTATCTCCGCCTCGAGGTCTTTGAATTCCATATTGAAGAAGGGCGCTCCCGATTCGCTCTCGTCGACCAGGGTGAATTTCGCCGAGGTCATCGCGGCCAGTTTGTCGCCGGCGCTGGACGCGAGGCTTTCCCACGTCAACGCGGGTGTGGGAGTGGGGGTCGGCGCGGGCGTAGGCGTAGGGGTGGGGTCGGCGCCGCAGGCGGCTGCGGAGAGGAGGGCCGCGCCCAAGAGGGCGATGGACAACCTACGGCGCAGGGTCACGGGAAGGTTCATCGAGCGGCGCCTCCATAACCCTGCGGCGTCGGAGAGGCGGCCGCCTCGCGAGGCGCAGGGCGCAGGGCATAGTAGCGGGCGCCTCGCCGGAGGTCAACGAATGAGGGCGCCGTCCTACGCGAAGGCGGGCGCGACTTCGCGGGCGAAGAGGTCGAGCGATTCATGGTCGCCGTTGGCGGCGGAGAAGAAGACGGCGTCGCAGCCGAGCGCCTCGAACTCCTTGAGGCGGGCGGTCACTTCGCTGGGCGTGCCGACCATGCTGCGGTAGCCCTCGGGCAGGCGGCCGCCGAAGGCGTCCCACTTGGCCTGGGCGGCCTCGGGCGTGGCCGCGAGGCAGAGGCGGTCGAGTTTCGTGACTTCGATATCGGCGAGGCTGCGCCCGGCGCGTTGGAGGTGCGCTTTGAGCACGTCTACTTTGTGGCGGAAGAGGTCGGGCGGGGTGGAGAGGAGGTTGCACATATCGGCGTGCTCGGCGGCGATGCGTAGGGTTACGCGCTCGCCGAGGCCGCCGACGAGGATGCGGGGGCGGGGGCGGCGGATGGGCTTGGGCTCGAGGATGGCCTCGCGCACGACGAAGTGCTTGCCCTCGTAGGTGGCGCGGTCGTCGGCCCACATCGCCTTGACGAGTTGCACGGCGTCGCGCAGTTGGCCGAGGCGGACGCCGGGGCGGGGGAAGTCGTAGCCGTAGCCGTGGTATTCCTGCTCGTACCAGCCGCCGCCGATGCCGAGGATGGCGCGTCCGCCGCTGAGCACGTCGAGGGTGGTGGCCATCTTGGCGAGGAGGGCGGGGTTGCGGTAGCCGACGGCGCTGACCATCGTGGTGAGTTCGAGGCGCTCGGTGACGGCGGCGAGGGCGCCGAGGGTGGTCCATGCCTCCATAAAGGGCTGGTCGGCGGGGCCGACGCCGGGGATCTGCCAGAGGTGGTCCATCACGGAGAGGTAGTGGAAGCCGTTGGCCTCGAGCCACTGGGCGCGGGCGCGCATCTCGGGCCAGATGCTCTCCGGCCTGCCATCGGAGGTGAGGAAGGAGTTGTGGTGGAGTCCGAACTTCATGGCGCGGCCAGTATACGCGGGGCGGCGGATTGACGCGCTTATCCTCGCCGCCTAGCCTAGGGCGCAGTTCGAGGAGGAGGCGGCAGCGATGGCCAAGACGCCGTGGCGCGACAACTGGGTGCTGGCGCGCGACATCAAGACGCACTACGTGGAGGCGGGCGAGGACGGGCCGCCGCTGGTGATGCTGCACGGGGGCGGGCCGGGGGCGTCGGGCGAGGCGGGGTTCCGCCGCGTGATTCCGCTGATGAGCGACCGGTTCCGCATCTACGCGCCGGATCAGATCTCCTACGGGCTGACGGAGGCGCCGACGATCGCGTGGCCGGTGCTGGCGCACCACAGCCTGGTGAACCACGTGCGCGACTGGATGGACGCGCTGTGTCTGGACGACGTGTATATGATCGGCAACTCGCAGGGCGCCTACGTGGCGGCGCGCTACGCGCTCGATTTTCCGGGGCGGGTGAAGAAGCTGTTCCTCATTGGGAGCGGGACGATCGCGCAGGCGTACGGCTTGCCGTCGCCGGACAATGAGGCGCGGCGGGCGCTGATGGCGTTCGACGGGACGGCGCCCTCGCTGCGCAGATTCCTGGAGGGGATCGTGTACGACCGCTCGACCATCACGGACGAGTTGGTGGAGAGCCGCATCGCGGCCTATGCGCGCCCTGGCATCGCGGATATGACGAAGACGTTCGGCGAGGGGCGCGAGCGGATCATGACGAACGCGTTCTGGCGCGAGCGGTTCATGCTGAAGGGCAAGTTGGAGCGCTTGCCGATTCCGTCGATGATGGTGTGGGGGAAGCAGGACGCGTTCGCGCCGGTGGAGTTGGGGTACGAACTGGAGAAGATGCTGCCGGATATGCGTTTCGTGTACGTGGATGAGGCGGGGCATCAGGTGCAGACGGATCAGCCGGAGCGGGTGGCGGCGCTGGCGGGGGAGTTTTTCTTGGGTGAGGGGTGAGGGGGTATGGCGACGCTGAACCTCTTCGTGAGTTTCGAGTACGAGAAGGATATAGTCCTGCTCCGCTGTCGTCATCGTAAACTACTTGATTAGGGCGAGATTCCAGGAAATCAACATAAACGAACGTGTCCACACTAAGTGCGTCGGTAGAGATCTTAACCGTCTCTCCTCCGGTTAGATGTAATGAATACCAGTCATAGTCAAGGAAATGGTCTAGACTGGCGGCAATGACATCGCCTGCCGATATTGCCTGACCATCATCCGGGTCATTATAGCGCCGCAATCTCACCGTCCTCGTCAAGTCGAATTGAGATGCATTGCCGGACGCCATCTCAACCTGTAAAAAGTGTGAACCACCTATCAACGTCTCGACTTGACTCGATAGAGTCTGATATATGGAACCATCCGTCGCCTTCTCCGTCGGTTTGAGCCGAAACTATCGCCCCACTACTCCATCGAAAAGAAAAGTTTGTATATCTCAATAATTGCGCAAATTGGCACTGTGCTCAAACTACCCTACACCTACAGGCCATCGCCAATCCCTTAAATCAGATGTACCCCCTCCTTCTATGAGCGCTCTTACGATAGACTGGATATCCGCCAAAGAGGCTGCTAATCCAAATGAGTTCTCGCCGCTCCATGGCGTTAGCCGCTCATCTCAATGTCTATGCCCACCGGGCAGTGGTCGCTCCCCATGACCTGCGGCAGGATGAAGGCGCCCGTCACCTTGTCCGCCAGCGCGTTGCTCACATAGAAGTAGTCGATTCGCCAACCGACGTTGCGGTCGCGGGCGCGGGTGATCATGTCCCAGTAGGTGTAGTTGCCCGGCTCGTTGTTGAACATGCGGAAGGTGTCGAGGCACCCGTGGGCCAGCAGCTTGTCGATCCACTCCCGCTCGATCTCCAGGAACCCGGACACCTTCTCATTCTCCTTGGGCCGGGCCAGGTCGATGGCCTTGTGCGCCGTGTTCACGTCGCCGCAGATGACCACGTTGCGCCCCGATGCTGTCTGCCTATCGACGTGCTCCAGGAAGGCGTCGTAGAAGCGCATCTTGTAGTCCAGCCGCTCCTCGGAGCTCTTGCCGTTCGGGAAATACACCGAATACAGCAGGAAGTCCCCGTAGTCGGCGATGAGCGTCCGCCCTTCGCTGTCGAATTCGTCGACGCCGAATCCCACCGTCACCGACGCCGGCTCCCGCTTTGTGTAGATGGCCACGCCGCTGTAGCCCTTGCGCTCCGCCGAGGCGAAGTATGCGCGGTAGCCTGCAACCTCCTTCAGCGAGGCCGGCAGCTGGTCGGGGTGGGCTTTGGTCTCCTGGATGCATAGCACTCCCGGGTCCGCCTCTGCCATCCACTCCAGAAAACCCTTTTTGAGGGCGGCGCGAATGCCGTTCACGTTCCATGAGAGCATTCTAAGAGTCGCCATTATTTCTCCCTCTGCTACCGATCCCGAGCCGGGTTAACGAAAGAACGCGTCCGCACACGTTAGAACTCCTACTGAAGGCCGACCTGCTGTTTGCTGGGTTACGGTCCGCCTAGCCAAAGTTCGAAGACTGTCCTGTCTATTGTATACGCCGGCGGCCCTGGCGGGATTCGAACCCGCGACCTTCTCAATGCCATTGAGGCGCGCTCCCTGCCGCTTGCTGCTGCCGCCCGGCCGCCGCCGTGCACGGGAGGCGCGGTCGTCTTCGAGATGCGGCTCGGCGGGACTGTCGAGGCGCCGATGGCTCTCGATTTCCATAGCGAGACGCGCCGGGGCGGAGGACGGCAAGGACTGCGGGGGCGAAGCCGACGTCAGACGGAGGCGCTTGGCCGCCACTTGCCATACCACCGGGCGAAGCGTATCCACCCCATGATGCTGTTGGCCTTGATCGCCTTGAACACCTGCTTCTGGTAGGCGACGCACTCCTCCCCTGTCATGTTGAACGTTCTCTTGGCTTGTCCGTGGAGACCCTCGATGACCAGCCACTGGCCGCCGGCGACGCGCGGGTTCCCGGCGGAGAGGAAGTCCTCGATGGCGGCGCAGAAGATGCGGGTGGCCGCCCTGAGGGCGGTAGGTTCGCCGTACTTGAACTGGTTGAAGCGCCGGGTCCACTTTTCGCCGGGCCGGTCCGTGATTCGGAAACCGACCGTGAGCAGCCCTAGATCGCCGACCGGGAGTCGCTTGATCTCCATCAATCGGCCCATTACGCCGTAGTTGCCCGGGGCCTCCTCGCCGAACAGGCGCGCAGCCTCGTCGCCCGCTGCGTTGGCGGATGGCGATTGCGTTGCCGGCCCCGTTTCCTTAAGGAGCACCCCTGCTGAGGGCCGAGTGGGCGGCCTTTGCGTACCGCGTCTCGCCGGGCGTCTGGGCCGGCCGGGAAATCGTTCCATGCGCTGCGCGGGTCTCGGTCTGGAGCCGGTGGACGGTCGCGCTCGTGGGGAGCCTTTGAGGTGGCCTACCTGCCGGGCTTCCGGCATCCGGACCAATTGGCGCCTGCGGCCCGTTGAACCTTGCCGTCGCCGTCAACGGCCTCGCCCATTGCCGCCCCTAGCCGCACACGCCGCGATGACAATGAGGGATGCGGCGGCCAGTGCCTTCAACTGGGGCTCCTATGGGCCGGGGATCGTGAGATCCAGGGTTGTGGCCAGCTTGCGGCCGGATGGGGTGCAGATGGCGGACTAGGCGGTGCAGTCGGTGGTTTCGGGGAGGGTGACCGTGATATCGGCGGCGCCGGTGGGGCGGATGGTGATTTCCCAACTCCGGTTGCTTCCCTGGGTGAGTCTTGTGGCCTTCGTGACCTCGCCTCCGCTGACGGTGAAGGCGTGGTCTTTCAGCATTCGATAGCTCAGATCGGGGGCTTCGCTGAAGTGGAGCCTGAGGGTGAAGGTTGTGCTGCCGTCGTGCGACGACGGGACGTTGCTGGCGCTGGCGATGAGACTTGGAGGCTCCGGCTAGGGATTGCTTGGGCCAGGGACGCTGACGACCAGGTCCCCACTGAGCATCCGGCCTTCGGCGGTGCAGATGGCTCCCTGCGCCTCGCAGTCCGTGGTCGGCGGGAGGGTCAGGGTGACTGCGCCGGTGGAGGCGGGGCGGACCGTAATCTCCCAGCCGGTGTCGTTGCCCTGCGCCAGGCGGCGTGCTCCCGTAACCTGTGCGCCCGTAACCGTGAAGGCGTGGTCGCGCAGGGTGACGTAGCTGAGACTGGGTTCCTCGCTGAAGTGCAGCTCGAATGTGAAGACGGAACTGCCGTCGTGGGATTCGGGCGCCTTGCTTGCGCTCGCCGTCAGCGGCGGCGGCGCCGTCTCGTTGGTCACCGCCCGCCCGCTGAACGATTCCGCCACGCGACCCCGCACGTCGCCGATCACATTGGTGTAGCCCTCCGGCTTCACGTAGCCCACCGTCACCGTGTCCCCCGCCGCGACCGCCGACGCCAGCGTGAGGGTCACCGACTTCCCAGAGACTGACGAGTCGCTGACCGTGACGGCGACGTCGTTCACCGTCACCGTGAAGGCCGTCTCCGGCAGATTCACCAGGGTGTTCAGAAACTCGGGGTAGTTGAGCTTCAACGTTGCGCCATCGACGGTGGCCGATTCCACCTCCAGTAGGGAGTCGACCACCGCCGCCGTGGGCTGGCTGGTCAGCGACTCCTCGTAGCCCGCGTCGTCGGTGAACGTCACTCGCACCGACAGGGCGTGCCCCACGTCCCCCTCTACGACGGTGTACGTCTGGCGGGTGGCGCCCAACTCCGAGCCGTCCAGCAGCCAGCGGTAGGCGAACGTCGCCCTCTCCAGGCCGTCGGCGTCGCTGATGCCCGCCGTGCTCGCGCTCAGCGTTTCGCCCACCCGCGCCGTCCCGCTGATCGTCGGCGCGCCCTCCGCCGACCTGTTCCCCTGCGTGTTCTGCGCGGAACCGGGCACGGTGTACGTGAACACATTGGAGGGAGGACCGTCCCCGGCGCTGTTGCTCGCGATCACGCGGATGTCGTACTCCGAGCCCGCGGCCAGTTCCCTGCCCTCGCCCTTGAACTGGAAGCTCGTGCTGTGGGCCCACTGGGAACCATCAGAGACGTCGGCAGGCGTATCCCAGCTGCCGCTGGACAGTTTCCACTGCACCGTGTACGTCACATCCAGCGGTTCGCTGTCATCCCGCATCTGCGGGTTCACCCACGAGACTAGGAGATACTTGTCCGTGATCGGCATCTGGGGATGTTGCCGCAGGTAGAGCGGTGGACCCGGTGGTTGCGGCGTCCTGTCCGCCCTTGGCTCGTGGACGAGACGGAACCGGTAGGTCTGGCCCTCGCTCCAGGCCATCGCCAGATCGTGCAGATCGCGTCCGAACCACTTCCACATCGGAAACGTGCCGCGGTCTTTGGATTCACTGAAGGGAAGCGCCGCCGTCAGGGCCGCGCCGCTCTTGATGGTGGTCACGTGCAGCACCCAGTCGAGCGGGTCGTCATTGGGCAGGATCCCGGGGTGGCATGGCGCTTCGCGGGAGTTGCTCCGAGTCTGCTGGCTCCCTCGTCCCTGCAGTCCTTGTGTGAGGTGGCTCCAGTCCTGCGGCACGCAGTCGCCACCCACGACAGCGAGGTTGAACGCGAGTCCCGTGCGCTCCGGGATGCCGAAGGGCGGGCGAATTTTATCAGGATCAAGGAACCTGTCGGGAGGAGCCTCGTCGAACCTGGTCGAGTACATGTCGTACTGCACGCCGTTGTACCAGAAGGTGTTCGGGGTAGCCGCCTTGTTCCAGAGAGCATGCCAGTTCGACCCAAGATTGAACTCGATATCGGCGCACCAGATGGCGCCCGTGGTGCAGTCGTCGGTGATGGAGATGACTGTCTCCTTGGGGGTCTCCTCGCTGACCCCGGTCGGCTTCGTCCCGAAGGTGAGCTTCACGCTCTCCCCGTCGTCGTCGTCCGTGTCCTCCGTCGCCGTGAAGGTGAAGGTCTTGGAGGTCTGGCCGCTGGCGAAGACCACGTTGGACGGCACGCCGGAGTAGTCCGATGACGACGCTCCGCCCTGGTTGGTCGCCGTCAGGGGGATGGTGACGGAGCGTTCCGGGTCCGCGCTCAGCGTCACGGTCACGCTGACCGCACCTCCCTCGGCGACCGTGTAGGCGGCTGCGCCGAAGTTCACCGTCACCGAGGGGTCGTCG
>CAZLKC010000003.1:43815-80995 GCA_964560025.1 uncultured Dehalococcoidia bacterium | reverse complement strand
CTCGGCGACCGTGTAGGCGGCTGCGCCGAAGTTCACCGTCACCGAGGGGTCGTCGTCGTCGGTGATGGAGACGATGGTCTCCTTGGTCGCGCCCGCGGTGACGCCTGTGGGCAGCGCGCCGAAGGTGAGCTTGACGCTTTCGCCGTCGTCGTCGGTTGTGTCATGGGTGGCCGTGAAGGTGAAGGTCTTGGAGGTCTGGCCGCTGGCGAAGACCACGTTGGCCGGCACGCCGGAGTAGTCGGCGTTGGAGGCTCCGCCTTGATTGGTTCTGGTCAGGGGGATGGTGACGGAGCGTTCGGGGTCGGCGCTCAGCGTCACGGTGACGGTGGCCTTGTGCTCCTCGACCCCCGTCGTGCTTGCGTTGTCGCTCTCGGCGACCGTGTAGGCGGCTGCGCCGAAGGAGACCGTCACTGAGGGGTCGTCGTTGTCCTTGAGATCGATGGTGGCGGACTCGTTGTCGCCACCGGATTTGACGTGTTCGGAGGTACCGAGGGTGAGCGTGATGCTTTCGTCGTCGTCGTCCACGCTGTCGTCGGCGACCGTGACGGTGAACGTTTTCGTCGTTTCCTCGGGCGCGAAGACGAGTTGCTCGGGGACGCCCTCGTAGTCAGCGTCCGTCGCGTCGCCGTTGTGCGTGATGCTGATTGGCAGTGTGACGGTTTTACCGCGGAAACCGCCGCTCAGTGTAACGGTCACGTCAACGGTCTTGCCCTCGTCCGCCGTATACGTCGCCGCGCCGAAGGTGGCGGTAACGGGCAACTCGATAATCTTGATCGCGTAGCGCTGATTCTTCTCCCAGCGCAGACCTTCTCCATAGAAAAGATACCCAACTTGTTCTTCGATCCCGTGGTGTCGGTCGCCATGGTCGCGGGAACGCACAACATACAACTCGCTAAACGGGATTGTCCTACCGCCCACGACGAAACCGAGGCGGGAGATCGCCTCGTCCGAAAGCGGCTGATCTATAACGGTTCTAACGTCGAAATAATCACCCTCAGCCGGTCCGTAACTCACCATATCAAGGCGATTGATCACGTAACGCTGGTCGTATTGGAAAGTGCTATTCGACAGGGTGCTCCAGGGGAGCAGGTCAGGGTGGCGCGGCCTGCTGTAGCCCCGGAACAGAAAAGTGTTCAGGGACGATTCAATACTCTCCGGCCTGTTCGTGATGGCAAGGGATGCTGAAGGATAGCGATAGCCTCTCAGGAACCCTCGAGGGTCGACAAATATCTGGGCGTTGGTTAATGGGGCGTCTGCAGCTACCGAGAGCGTGAAGGAATGTTCAGTGTCTCCCGCATTGAATGTGACGGATGAGGGCAACGTAAACTGGGAGTCTGTGCCCGAGTAAGAAAAGGGTAAGTCTAGAAACAGGGGCAGGACGAACGTCTCCGGGTAGGCCGGGTCCAGGACGAGGGTTAAGGTGACTTGCCCGCCAGGCGCTACTGCGTAACGCTCGTGTTTGAAGGTGAGATATGAGTAACGGTCGGATACGTGCGCGCAGTGGATGGCATGCAGGCCTCGGCGCGCGACCCGTCCACGCGGCTGCCGGCGGCGGGGGCCTGCGCGGGGAACGATAGGTCTCTCGCGAACCGGCTGTCCGCCGCATGCTCGATCCCGGCGCTGCCCAGCGGATCGGCGCCGATTCCGACGCCGGTCGCCGTGTCGCCGGGCTGCACGGTGTAGACGAAATGCATGACCTGCCGCTCGAAATGGAAACTGTCAAGACCTCCGTAGATTGCGTGCTGATTGAAGTTGCCGCCAATCGTGACGAGTTCGGCCTGTCGAACGTTGGCGCCGACCTGCAGCGGGATGGTCAGGGTTTCGGTCGTCGGCCACGGAGGCGCGCTGGTGAAGACCAGCACTTCGATGTCCTCGCCCGCCGTGTACGCCGACTGATCGGCAGGCTCGGAGATCACCGCGGCCGCGTCTATGCGCAGCACTTCCCTCGCATGGCCAATGACGCTGAAGCGAGGCATGTCGCCGGTCTGCTCGACAAAGGTGGTCCCGTCGGTAGATTTGGAGAAGCTGTCGCCGATGCTCCACTCGTAGGCCTTGGCTTCATCCGCGTCCGTACTGGATGTCGTGCCGAGCTCGACGTATCCGCTGCCCGTCGCCTTGAGCAGCAGTTCGACGTTGCGGTTATCACTATACAGGTGTTCGACCGTGAAACGGTCGGACCTGAACGCCTGTACACCGGCCTCGGCGACGGAGCCCGATAACCGGTACAAATCGATGGTCTTGGCGATAACAGTGAGGGTCAGGGTGTCGGAGGGCGTCTGCACGTCGAGAAGGATGTGCGCTCCCTCGTAGAACGTGTGCTTGAAATACCCGTAGTCGAAGTTGAGCTTGATCGTTTCGCCGGCGTTGATGCGCAAGGGCGTGCCGGCGGTCTGCTCCATGTTGCCGATAAGCACGAGTTCGGTATCGACCTTGTGCTCGGCGAAACTGGTCGCAAGGATGGCGAGGCTGGCGTCGGCCGAGTCGTCCGCGGCCCGGATCGCGCCGCCGTTCAGCGTGAGGGCGCCCTGCTTCACGCCGATGCCGTCGTCGTCCTGGTCGGTGGGCTGCACGGTGTAGCGGAAGAGCAACTGGCCCGTGCTCGCTCCGGGTTCTGCGTACTCGGCGATGCGCTCCGTCCCGCCGATGTCCAGGGCGAGCTGCGGGTGGCCGGTCACGGTCACCGCCTCGCTGAAGGTGGCGCTCACCGTGATGACGTCCAGCGTGGTGTACGCGTCGTCGCTGGGGCTGGAGGTGATTGCAATCACGGGACCGGTGTCGGTGATGGAGACCGTGGATGCCGTGGTGGTTCCAGCGTTGACCCCGGTCGGCAGCGAGGCGCCGAAGCCCAGCAGCACGCTCTCGCCGACCTCGATGTCCATGTCCGCCGTCGCCGTGAACGTGAACACCTGCGAAGTCTCCCCGCTACTGAACGTGACGCTGGCGGGAACGCCCGAGTAGTCGGCGGAGCTGGCGCCGCCCTGGGTGGTCGCCGTGATCGGGATGACGAACGTGGACCCGGGATTGGCAATCAGGTTCACCGACACGCTGACCGTGCCTCCCTCGGTCACCGCGTAGGTCGCGGACCCGAAAGAGACGATGACGGGCGCGTTGGCCACGGGCGTGCCTGAGCCGCTGGTCGACCAGCCTGAGTCGCCCTCGTCGTTGGTGGCGCGCACCTGCACCCGGTAGGTCGTGCCCGCGCTGAGGCCGGTGATCGTCGCCGAGGTCCCGCTGACGTCCTGGGGGCCATTGGTCCAGCTGCTGCTGGTCCCCTGGCGGTAGCGCAGGTCGTACCCGCTGATGTCGGGGCCGGTGTTCGACGGCGCCGTCCACGTCACCGTCAGGCTCGTCGAGTTGCCCGCCAACGGCCAAACCGTCGGCGCGGCCGGCGCCGAAGGCGGCTCGTCCACGTCGGTGATGGTGATCGTGACCGTGGCGGTCGCGCTGGCTGTGCCGTCGGAGGCGGTGACCGTCACCGTGTAGGTCTGCTTCGACTCGAAGTCGTAGGCGACGCCGTCCTTGGTCTGGATCTGTCCGCTGGTCGAGTCGATGGTGAAGGAGGCCGCGTCGGTTCCGCCCAGCGTGTAGGTGAGCGTGTCGGACGTGTCGGCGTCGGTGGCGGCGACCGCCGCGCCGACGTTCTGTTCCTTCGCCGTGTTCTCGGGGATCGAGCGCGTCACCGTCGCGTCCGCGAACACCGGCTGCCTGTTGCCGTTCGTCGTGCCCGAGCTGCTGGCCGACCAGCCTGAGTCGCCCTCGTCGTTGGTGGCGCGCACCTGCACCTGGTAGGTCGTGCCCGCGTTGAGGCCGGTGATCGTCGCCGAGGTCCCGCTGACGCTCAGCAGGGCGCTGGTCTGGTTGCCGCCGCCTACCTCGATGTAGCCGACGTCGTACCCGCTGATGTCGGGCTTGCCCGTGTTGACCGGGGCCGTCCAGGTCACTGACAGGCTGGTCTTGCTGTCCGCCACCGCCGAAACCGTCGGCGCGGCCGGCGCCGAAGGCGGCTCGTCCACGTCGGTGATGGTGATCGTGACCATGGCGGTCGCGCTGGCGGCGCCGTCGGAGGCGGTGACCGTCACCGTGTAACTGGCCTTCGCCTCAAAGTCGTAGGTCACGCCGGATTTGGTCTGAATCTGTCCGCTGGTCGAGTCGATGGTGAACGAGGCGGCGTCGGTCCCGCCCAGCGTGTAGGTGAGCGTGTCGGACGTGTCGGCGTCGGTGGCGGCGATCGCCGCGCCGACGTTCCGGCTGGCCGCCGTGTTCTCGGGGATCGAGCGCGTCACCGTCGCGTCCGCGAAGACCGGCGTCTTGTTGCTGCTCGTCGTGCCCAGGCCGCTGGCCGACCAGCCTGAGTCGCCCTCGTCGTTGGTGGCGCGCACCTGCACCTGGTAGGTCGTGTCGGCGTTGAGGCCGGTGATCGTCGTCGAGGTCGCGCTGACGTTCTGCGGGCCGTCGCTCCAATTGCCGCTGCTTCCCGCGCGGTAGCGCAGGTCGTACCCGCTGATGTCGGGGCCCGTGTTGGCCGGCGCCGTCCAGGTCACCGACAGACGCGTCTTGTCGCCCGAGACCGATGAGACCGTCGGCGCGGCCGGGGTTGAGGGCGGCTCGTCCACGTCGGTGATGGTGATCGTGACCGTGGCGGTCGCGCTCAGGAGGCCGTCGGAGGCGGTGACTGTCACCGTGTAGGTCTGCTTCGACTCGAAGTCGTAGGTCACACCGGATTTGGTCTGGATCTGTCCGCTGGTCGAGTCGATGGTGAAGGATGCCGCGTCGGTTCCGCCCAGCGTGTAGGTGAGCATGTCGGATGTGTCGGCGTCGGTGGCAGCGACCGCCGCGCCGACGTTCTGGCTCGCCGCCGTGTTCTCGGGGATCGAGCGCGTCACCGTCGCGTCCGCGAACACCGGCGCGCTGTTGAGGTGGCCGCGCACGGTGATGGCCAGAGACTCGGTTCGTCCGGCCGTAACCCAAGTGCCGAAGGTATTGAACGCAGACGTATCGGCGATGGAGAAGCCGCTCGCCTTCCCCGGATCCTCCGCATCGGAAGCATAAAACGGCAATGTGACGTTCCCGCTGCCGTTGCGCTTGATCACGACGGCGTAGGTCCCGCCGGATGCAAGCTTCGTGCCCGCGGGCGCGGTGAACATGATCCTCCCGGCGGCGAAGGCGCCTGCGCCGCTGGGGGCGGTCAGGGCGGTCGCGGTTCCGGTGGGCACACCGTTCGCGTTGGCGGCGTAGAGCTCGGCCGTGAAGTCGTCCCCCTCAGCGTCGATGGAGACGACCTCGATGGCGGTGAGGGCATAGCCGTCGGAGTGGCTGCCGGCCGTGAACCCCTGGCTGTAGGTCCCACCGGCCATCACGGTTGTTAAGGGGTCAGGCTGGAAGGTGTTGCTGACGAGGACGTTCGCCGTTTCCATGGCGGTGTTGGAGGGCGGGCCGGCGCCGGTCGCGTTGATCGCCCGGACGCGGTAGTGGCGGGCGGCGCCCGCCGGCATGCCCGTGTGCACGTAGGTGGTGCCGGTGCTGCCGGTGTCGGCAACGAGGTTGGCCCACGTGGCGCCGTCGGTCGAGACCTGGATCCTGTAGCCGCTGATAGCCGATGAGCCGGCGGTGGTCGGGGCGGTCCAGGAGAGGTAGATCCGCGACTGGCCCGTCGCCAGCGCGGTCAGGCCGGTGGGCGCGCCGGGGGCATGCCCGCTGTAGCCCTTGACCCCGATCCGCATGGCCAGGTCGTTTGTTGTCTGAAACCAGCGGCCGCTGTCCTCGTATGCATAATCGTCCCCGATGCTCCAACCGCTGTGCGCGCCCGCGTCCTCGTTATCGGAGGTGGTAAAGCCAATTGTCATACCGTCCGTGGCAGAGTCTTCGTATTGGAAAACCACGGCATAGATGCCCAGGTTGCCGACATGCAAGCCTCCCCCGGGCACGGTGAACTCGAGCGTTCCGGTGGCGAAGGTGTCGGGAGGGTCCAGGTCCCTGAGCTTGCTGCGCGGGAGCCTGCTGCTGTCGACGGTCCAAATGGAGGCGCTGATCTCGTCTCTTTGCGGGTCGGCGTAGCGCATCACGATGCTCTTGACGGTGTAAGTCCCGCCGCTGGTGTACGTCAGGGCGAAGGCGGCGACTGCGTGCTCGTCCGTCGCGGGCGTCTGGCCCAGGTTGCGGACCAGCGAGATGCCGTTGGGGTCGACGCTCAGGGCATCGCTCCGATTGCCCATCCCCAGCGCGGAGAAGGCGGAGACGCGGTAACGCACGTTGTCGTGGGGTTCGGCCCGGGTGTCGGTGTGGCTGGTGGCGGTGCTGCCGACGGTGGTCAGCTGGGACCAGGTGGCGCCGGCGTCGGTGGAGACCTCGATCAGGTAGTTGTCGATCGCCTGGCTGCCTGCGCTGGCCGCCGTCCACTGGATGAGGACCCTGTCGCCGTTGATGTAGCCGGCGCTGGGGTCCCCGGGCGCGCCCGGGGCATGGCCGCTGAAGCCCTTGACCGCGATCTTGAGAGCCTCGGTGGCTGACGAACTCCAGGTTCCTGATTGGTCTTGTGCATGCGTGTTGTCAATGCTCCAACCGCCGCTCGCGCCCGAGTCCTCGTTGTCGGAGGTCGTCACCTCAAGTGTCACACCGTTGGTTGGAGTGCCCCTTGGCTGGAACACCACGGCATAGACTCCCCCGCCGCCGACTTGCAACCCTCCCCCGGGCACCGTGAACTCAAGCGTTCCGGCGGCGAAGTTGTCGGGCGGTTCCAGGTCCCTGATCTTGCTCCGCGGACGCCTGTTGCCGTCGACGAACCAGATGGAGGCGTCGTACTCGTCGCCCTCCGAGTCGGCGTAGGCCACCTCGATGCTGGTCACGGTGTTCGTCCCGCCGGCCTGGAACGACTGGGAGACCCCTTGGGTGAAGTTCGGGCTCCGCGCGGTCGTCTGGCCCGTGTTGCTGACCAGCGAGTTGATGGTCTGGCCCTTGATGGCCACGCGGATAGGGTTGCTTACCGAGTACCAGGCGCTAACTTCAAGTGCATCGCGTAGAAGCCTATTGTCGCCTATGCTCCAGCCGCTTGCAGCGCCGGAATCCTCGGCTCTCGATGCGGTGAGTCCGAGCGACATACCCGCAGAGGTGCCACTGTGAATTACGACGGCATAGCTGGTCGACGCATCGAGGGGGATGTTCACCGGAGCGGTGAAGACAACCGTTCCCGTACTGAAGTCGCTGGCGGTGACAAAGTCGGAGGTGACCCGGGTCGTGGGAACGCCGTGGGAGTCGACCTCCCACAGGGAGACACGGAACGGACGACCATTGGCCCGGTTGTCCAACTCAATGGTGTGGATGACGTAGCCGCCGCCGTGGGCGCCGGTGCGGAACGCTTGAGCGACAGGAACTGAACTGTTTATGGCAACCTGGGATCTCTGCCCCAAGTTGCTGACGAGGGCGCTGGGAGCCTGCGCCGAGACCGGCTGGGCCGGGTGCGCCACCAGCAGCGCCATCAACGCCACCAGCAGCGCCGCGGCGAGCCACGGGAGCGCCACGCGCCGGTTCACGCGCTCCTCCCCGACGGGTCGTCTTCGGTGATCGAGACCACCGTTGGCGTTATGCCTCGGCGCCCGCGCAACCGCAAGCGCGGTACGGTCAATCCAGCGGCAGGGGCGACCATGCCCCAGTTGGGGACCCCGCCCGCGTCCACCTGGGCGCTGGCGGTCGCTCCGATTTCCACGGAGCCGCTGCCGGTTCCGCTGATCGTGATGGAATAGGTCTGGGTGAGAGCGTCTGAGTAGACGTTGGCTTGAAACTGGGAGGGGTCGTCCAGGGTGAAGACCTGTCTCCCGGTGCTGCTGACTGATCCGGAAAACGTGTAGTCAATCAGGTCGCGCCTTGCCTGACCTTGACCGGAGCCGGGATAGTCGTGAACATTCATCTGGATGGACACACCGACGAGAGCGAAGAGAACCTAATAATCGGCTTCCGTCAGTTGAACGAGTCGGCCCACTCGAGAAGCCTACAATCTATCCTTCGAGCCGCCCTAGCCCTCCTAGCCAAAGCCTAAGGATGGCACTTGCTTCAGTGCACGGTGGTGGACCTGGCGGGATTCGAACCCGCGACCTCCTCAATGCCATTGAGGCGCGCTCCCAGCTGCGCCACAGGCCCACACCATGAGAAGCTAGGATAGCACAGGACGGGTCGGCGGCGCTACGGCGGGGAGAGGGTCTCGACGTGACCAAGCGCAGATATGCTAGGCGGCGCCCGGCGCGTACAGGGCGGGACGGAATGCGCGTGTCGGCGCTAAGCCTGGGTGGGTGCGGGGAGTTGCGCGTCGAGGTTCTCGCCTCCGCGAGAACGACGGATGGGGGGGGGCAGGAGCGGCGGCGGAGGAAGGCGGGAACGACGGAAGGGGGGACTAGAGCGGGGGGCGGCGGGTGTGCCAGTCGGTTAGGCGTTGGTAGGCGGCGGCGGCTCGGAGGACGGTGGCGTCGGCGAAGGCGCGTCCGACGAGCATGAGGCCGATGGGGAGGCCGAGGGAGGAGAAGCCGCAGGGCGCGGAGACGGCGGGGAGGCCGTTCTGGTTGAAGACGCGGGTGATGCGGATCATCGCCTCGCGGGAGGTCAGCTCCGTGTCGCCGACGGGGACGACGGTCTCGCCGTGGCGGGGGGCGGGCACGGTGGTGGTGGGCAGGGCGAGGAGGTCGCAGTGCTGGAAGACCTCGGTGAGTTTGCGGCCTAGTTTGACGCGAATCTGCTGAGCTTTGAGGTAGTCGGAGGAGGAGAGGAACTTGCCGCTCTCGAGGCGGAGGCGCACGCCGGGTTCGTAGAGGTGGGCGTTGTCGCGCAGGCGCGCCTCGTGGAGGGCGGCGGCCTCGGCGGTGATGATGAGGGAGCCGAGGTTGCCCCACTCGAGTTCGGGGAGGGTGATTGGCTCGACCTCCGCGCCTGCGGCGGTAAGGGCGTCGAGCCCGTCGGCGAACGCGGCGCGCACCTCGGCGTCGATGGCGGAGTCGATGTAGTCCCAGGGGACGCGGACGCGGAGGCCGCGCGCGCCGAGGTGGAGGTCGCGGACGTAGTTCTCGGCGGGGCGAGGGATGGAGCGGGGGTCTTCGGGGTCGTGACCGACTAGGGCGTTCATCACGAGGGCGGCGTCGACGGCGTCATGGCACATCGGGCCGACGGTGTCGAACGTCCAGCTGAGGGGGGTAACGCCGGTGCGGCTGACGACGCCGAAGGTTGGCTTCAGGCCTGTAAGACCGCATAGGGCGGAGGGGACGCGGATGGAGCCGCCGGTGTCGGAGCCGAGCGCCCATGGCGCCATGCCTGCCGCGACCGCCGCGCCGGAGCCGCTGGAGGAGCCGCCGGTGAACCGGCCGTGCCGCCATGGGTTGTGGGGGGTGCCGAGCGAATCGTTGCGTCCGGTGGGGTCGAAGGCGTATTCGACGGTGTGCAGTTTGCCGAGGGAGAAGGAGCCGGCGCCGCGAAGTAGTTCGACGACGCGCGCGTCGCGGTCGGGGATCCACTCTGCGTCGACCTTGGAGCCGTTGGTAGTTACGACGCCCTTCGTCCAGTAGATGTCCTTCGTGCCGTAGGGGACGCCATGGAGAGGGCCACGGTAGACGCCGCGCAGTATCTCGGCCTCGGCGGCCTTGGCCTCGGCGAGCGCCTGCTCGCCGGTTACGGTGGCGAAGGCGCCCAGGCGTCCGTCGAGCGCCTCGATG
This sequence comes from uncultured Dehalococcoidia bacterium, assembly GCA_964560025.1. Classification (GTDB taxonomy): domain Bacteria; phylum Chloroflexota; class Dehalococcoidia; order Lucifugimonadales; family Australimonadaceae; genus JAGWBE01. The sequence goes on along the minus strand of CAZLKC010000003.1, from coordinate 71,309 downwards.
CGGGCGAGGTAGGCCTCGGTCGCTTCGACGGGGGAGACCTCGCGGGCGCTGATGCGGTCGCCGAGTTGGGCGACGGTCAGGTCGGTGATGTCGGCGGCGGCGCTCACGGGGCGCCGGTCTCGGTCATGCCGCGGGGGAGGGTCTCGCTCGCCTCGGCGGGGTCGACGTCGGAGGTGTCGACGAGGTGTGCTTGGGCGACGCGGCGGAGCAGGGCGGCGGTCTCGGGGTAGAGGCGGTCGAGGTGGTCGGGGTCGGTGTCGATGCCGAGGTGGGCGGCCCAGGCGTCGAAGAGTTCGCGGGGGAGTTGTTTCAGCGGGTCGTCGGTCACGGGGCGCCCTCCGAGGGGATGGGGGGAGTATAGGGTATATCGCGTTCGCCCTTCGAGTGCACTCAGAGCGAACGGGAGAGGGAGGGCGACCAGCAGGCCGCCCCTACGGAAGGAGAGGAAACAGGGGGTGGAGAAGGCGAGCGGGGAGGGGAGGAGGCTGCTCTCCCGCGAGTGCGCCGGCGGTGGTAGGGTAGAGCGTAGGCAGGGGGCGCGGCGCAGGCGCCTCCTATCCCGCAGGGCAGGGTATGGCTCCGGACAATATCGTGGTTCGCGGGGCGCGCGAACATAACCTCAAGGGCATCGACGTAACGATTCCGCGCGACCGGCTGGTGGTCATCACGGGGCCGTCGGGGTCGGGCAAGTCGACGCTGGCGTTCGACACGATCTACGCGGAGGGGCAGCGGCGGTACGTGGAGTCGCTGTCGGCCTACGCGCGGCAGTTCCTGGGGCGGATGGACAAGCCGGACGTGGACTACATCGAGGGTCTGTCGCCGGCCATCTCGATCGATCAGAAGGGCGCGTCGCACAACCCGCGCTCGACGGTGGGCACGGTTACGGAGGTGTACGACTACCTGCGGTTGCTGTACGCGCGCGTGGGGCATCCGCATTGCTACGGCTGCGGGCGGCCGGTGTCGCGGCAGACGGTGCAGCACATCGTGGGGGCGATCGAGAGCGAGCAGCAGGGGACGCGGCTGCTGCTGCTGGCGCCGCGCGTCGTCCACAAGAAGGGCGAGCACAAGGAGGTGTTCGAGAGCGCGCGGGCGGCGGGGTTCGTGCGCGTGCGGGTGAACGGGGAGGTGCGCCCGCTCGACCAGCCTATCGAGTTGGACAAGAAGCGGTGGCACGACATTGAGATCGTGGTCGACCGGCTGCTGCTGGACGATGAGACGGAGCGGGTGCGGGTAACGGACTCGGTGGAGACGGCGCTGCGGTTCGGCGAGGGGACGATTGTTACGCTGAACGCGGAGACGGGGGAGACGCGCACCTATTCGGAGCACTTCGCTTGCCCGTACTGCGGCATCTCGTTCGCGGAGATAGAGCCGCGGACGTTTTCGTTCAACAGTCCGCACGGCGCTTGCCCCGAGTGCTCGGGGTTGGGGATGCGGCTGGTGGTCGATCCCGACCTGGTCGTCCCGAACAGGCGGCTGACGCTGTCGGAGGGGGCGATTCAGCCGTGGGCGCGGGCGGGCACGTCGACGCCGTGGTACTACAGCCTCATCAACTCGGTCGCGGCGCAGTACGGGTTCTCGACCAAGACGCCGGTGGCGATGCTGCCGGAGTGGGTGATGCGGATGCTGCTGTACGGCGAGGGGGCGTCGAAGGTGCAGATGCGGCACACGACGCACCGGGGCAGAGAGTATGAGTGGGAGACGCGGTTGGAGGGGGTGATTCCCAACCTGGAGCGGCGCTACCGCGACACGAGCAGCGACCACGTGCGGCAGGACATCGAGCGCTATATGGCGGCGCTGCCGTGCGAGGCGTGCGGTGGGGCGCGGCTGCGCCCCGCGTCGCTGGCGGTAACCATCGCCGACCGCTCCATCATCAACGTAACGGATATGTCGGTCGAGCAGGCGTCGCAGTGGGTTGCGGCGATGGCGGGGGAGGGAGAGGAGCCGCCGGGCAAGCCGTCGGTGCGCTATCCCGATCCGCCGGCGCTGAGCGAGCGGGAGCAGACCATCGCGAGCCAGATACTCAAGGAGATACGGGCGCGGCTGAAGTTCCTGCTGGACATCGGCCTCGACTACCTGACGCTGTCGCGGACGGCGGGGACGCTGTCGGGCGGGGAGGCGCAGCGCATCCGGCTGGCTACGCAGATAGGGTCGGGGCTGATGGGGGTGCTGTACGTGTGCGACGAGCCGTCGATCGGCCTGCACGCCGTCGATAACGCGCGGCTCATCGGCACGCTCAAGCGGCTGCGGGACTTGGGGAACACGGTCATCATCGTTGAGCACGATGAGGCGGTGATGCGCGCCGCAGATCACCTGGTCGACCTGGGGCCGGGGGCGGGCGAGCACGGGGGGCGCATCGTGGCGCAGGGGGAGATGCCGGCGATCGAGAGCGCGGCCGATTCGCTGACAGGGGCGTATCTGTCGGGGCGGCGGGAGATACCGTTGCCCGCCGCGCGGCGCAAGGGGAACGGGCGCGCGCTGACCGTGCGCGGCGCGCGGGAGAACAACCTGCGTGGGGTAACGGTGAAGGTGCCGCTGGGCAGGCTGGTGTGCGTAACGGGCGTGTCGGGGTCGGGCAAGTCCACGCTGGTGTACGAGGTGCTGTACAAGTGGCTGGCGCAGCGCCTGTACCACGCCAAGGACCGGCCGGGCGCGAGCGACGGGGTGGAGGGACTCGAGCACGTGGACAAGGTGGTGAACATCGACCAGTCGCCCATCGGGCGGACGCCGCGCTCCAATCCGGCCACGTACACGGGCTGCTTCACGCCGATCCGCGAGCTGTTCGCGGCGCTGCCCGAATCGAAGGCGCGCGCCTACGGGCCGGGGCGATTCTCGTTCAACGTGAAGGGCGGGCGGTGCGAGGCGTGCGCGGGAGACGGGTACGTTCACATCCAGATGCAGTTTCTGCCGGACGTTACGGTGCCGTGCGAGGTGTGCCGGGGGAAGCGCTACAACGAGGAGGCGCTGGAGATTCGGTTCAAGGAGAAGAACATCGCGGACGTGCTGAATATGACGGTTACGGAGGCGCACGCATTCTTCGACGCGATTCCGCGCATCAAGCGCGTGCTGTCCACGCTGGAGGAGGTGGGGCTGGGCTACATCAGGCTCGGCCAGCCCGCGACGACCATCTCCGGCGGCGAGGCGCAGCGGGTCAAGCTGGCGACCGAGCTCTCCAAGCGCGCGACGGGCAAGACGCTGTACATCCTGGACGAGCCGACGACGGGTCTGGCGTTCGACGACTGCGCGCACCTGCTCCGCGTGCTGCACCGCTTGGTCGATCAGGGGAACACGGTGCTGCTCATCGAGCATCACCTCGACCTGGTGAAGAACGCGGATTGGCTCATCGACATGGGGCCGGGCGCGGGTCTGCGCGGCGGGGAGGTGGTGGCGTCGGGGACGCCGGAGCAACTGGCGGCGCACGACGATTCGCACACCGCCGCCTATCTGCGTCCGCTGCTAGACCGCCACGCGGCGGCTCCGTCGGCCAACGGGGCGCAGAACGGGCAGAAGGCGGGGAGGCGCAAGGCGGGGGCGGGGGTGTAGGGGGGCCTATGGTATTGATGCATTAGAATCGATACGGCACACGATTCAATCGTGTGATGTATCGATTAAATCGTCGCCTCTCCTCACGTTAGGAGCCAGGCGACCCGCACCTGCTCACCGCGCAGGGCTATTCCCAGGGTTCTTCTCGCCACTGGACTGGGAAGTGCTTCTTGAACCCTTCTCCGTACAGAGCGAGGATTCGCTTGTCATCCTCTTCCTCGGAGAGCTCCTCGTCGGGATCCTCGTCTTCCATCCGCTCGTAGGGGTCCACGAGAATCAGCTCGATGTAGACAGGCTCCGGCTGACCGAGCAAGGTGATTCTTGCCATGAATCCTACCTCGCTGGTGTTGCCCAACCACATCCGCCGCACCTCGACATCGTCGATGCCGTCCAAGTTCCCCCAGTGAGTCACTGCCTCCTGCACCAGTTGTAGTGCGTCACGTGCCATACCCCGATCGTTGATCGGCTGGCGAGCGCTGTCAAGGGGTCTGCGTCCCCCATCGGCGAACTCGACCAAGGCCGGGATTCAGCGGACGTTCTATCGGTCGCCACAAGGTACAAGTGCCCGTACTGCGCCTATGAACGCGGCTATCGGCAAGCGCTCGACGATGTTCTCGCGCCCGCAGGTGAGCGCCGGCGATAGGGTTTTAAATCGCAACACTTGATTCTTCGTCTATTACCCGGTACCGTCCTCTGTTGTCCAGGAAGGCAACCACATTTCTATGGCGAAGCAGCTGAAGTTGCTGTCTGACTTTGTCTCTCACAAACCTATTCTTGGGATGAAGAACCTCAAGCCGTCTGCCAAAACGCTCCATAAATTCATCAAGATTGAACTCTGCTTTCTCTTGCTGCAATTCTCGCACACACGACAACACGTCCGCAGTCCAAACTCCTCCAGATAAGACCCTGGGGCGCAACTGCGCCTCTGCCTGCTTGATCTCTCTGTAAGCGGAAGCCAACTTGGCAGGAGGCCTCTGCGCAAGTGGAAACGACCTGGCCTTGTGACACATCTCCCGATAGCGCTCGACATATTCTGTGTTGGGAACGAAGAGCGTCGGCTTTTCTGCGATTCGGTCAAAGGCTCTTAGCGCATCAACGATTACGCATTCGCTCACGTCGCCGGTCACAACGGCGTTGACCTCGATATTTTCCGACAGACCAGCATACGTTAGGTTCGACGAGCCCGTGATCACGTGCGCTTTCCCGGAAATGTCAGTGCAGATGTAGAGCTTCGGGTGGAAGGTGTGACTCAGAGAGAGTCGCCAGTCGGAATAGGCGTAATGGGTTGCCCCCGGATAGGCCTCCGCTATCTCGATAAATTGCTCTATCGCCTCAGGGTCGGTGATGTGAAAATCGAGACCATAGACCACGCGCACCGCTCCTCCCTTGGAAAGGAGCCGGACAAGCGCTTCGCGCACCCTAGCGATGCCTGACCTTTTGGCGAACGCTGTTGCGATGCGGACGTCGGACGCCCAGGCTAGGCTGTCCAGCAGTTCGTCGCCGGCGGGGCGGGTGGCGTTGTCGATGATCCGCGTCTCTGCCATAGCGTGGGGAGTATAGACACGCTGCGGTTGGGCGCGATAGCTTGGGGGTATGCCGGGGCCCTCCTTTCCACGCGATCCTCTGGGCGCTGCGCGCGAGCGGCTGGGGTCTTGCTCGCTGCGGATGGCGGTGGGGCGGTGGACGGTGCGGCGCGCGGTGCCGTTCGTCTTTCCGTTCTTCAATCCGTTGACGCGAATGGCGCTGCGGCTGCCGAATACGCATGGGGCGCTGAGCGGGCGGGTGCTGGTGTTGCGGTTCGCAGGGCAGCGGACGGGGAGGCGCTACGCCGTGCCGGTCGCGTACAGCCGCGCGGAGGACGGGGCGCTCGAGGCGGTAACGAGCGTTCACGGCGCGTGGTGGCGCAACCTGGAGGGAGGCGCTGCGGTGAGCGTGCTGCTCGGCGGGCGCGTTCTGCCCGCTCGCGTGGAGGTGGTGCGCGTACGCGGCGAGGATGCGGACGGGGCGGCGGCTGCGGCGGTTCAGCGCGGCCTCGACGGGCGGGACGCTATCCGGCGGGCGTTGGTGCTGATTCCTCCGCACGAGACGGTGTTGCTGCGGGTGTGGGTAGAGGCCGGGGAGAGCGGGAGGGCGGCGCAGCGGGCGGAGGCGGTGGGGATGGTGGATGAGGATGCGGGAGCGCCGACGGAGGGCGTGGAGGCGGCGATGCGGGACGAGAACGCTGCTGCTGCGGTAGATGAGAGCGAGCGGGCGCAGCAGGCCGACGGGGAGGCGGTGGCGTCGGCGGGGGATGCGGACGGGGACGGAGCGCAGGCGGACGTAGACGCGACGGCGGGCGAGGGCGGCGAGGATTCGCCTAAGGCGGGCGGCTAGCGGGGGAGCAGCGTCGGGGCGGGGCACGCCCGTTATACTGGCGGCCAATCTTCAGCGGAGGCAGCGCTATGCCGGAAGAGGTCGGCCTGTTCGAGGCTATCTACACCACTCGCGCGATCCGGCGCCAGCGGCCGGACGTTCCGGTTACGGACGCGCAGGTGCGGGCGATCATCGAGGCGGGGACGCAGGCGCCCAACGGGGGCAACAGCCAGCCGGTGCGCTACATCGTGGTGCGCGACCAGGCGACGAAGGACAAGATCGGGGTGCTGTACAAGGACGCGGTGCGGCAGATACTCATCGACCCGTCCGTCTCCGGCAACAAGGCGGAGTGGCACTTGGGCGACCACCTGGCCGACTCGCCGGTCATCATCTTCGTGTACGTCGCTCCCACCGCCGACCACCAGGGCAACCTGCGCTACCCGACTCGCGCGTCGGCGGGCGGGCAGGCGTTTCCCGCCGTGCAGAACATGCTGCTGGCGTGCCGGGGGCTGGGCCTGGGATCGAACCTGACTACGGCGGTCGACATGTTCCACGGGGAGGAGTTGAAGAAGATTCTCGGGGTGCCGGACGAGGTGGTGTTCGGCTGCATGCTGCCCATCGGCCAACCGGTCGGCAGGCACGGCGCGAAGACGCGCAGGCCGGTGGAGGAGGTCACCTACTCGGAGCAGTGGGGGCAGCCGGTCGCGTTCGACCTGTAAGGAGGGGTAGGGATGGCTATCGTCCAGTTGACGCACCTGCTCCCGCGCGAGGGGAAGGTGGAGGAGGTCGCGCGCCTCATCGAGGAGTGGGGCGCGGCGGACGCGGCGGAGGGGAAGGCGCCGGCCTACGCCTTCCTTTGCCGCGACGAGGAGCATCTGTTCGTGGTGTCGATGCACGAGAGCGTGGAGGCGTACAACGCGCAGGCGGAGGCCTCCGCCGCGTGGTTGGAGCGTCTGACGGCGCTGCTGGTGGATCCGCACGGGCCGACGTTCTACGGGGAGGTGCTGGCGCAGCAGGGCGATCCGGGCGCGGCGGTTGGGGGCGCGCTGCCGGGGGCGCTGCGCGTGGGCAAGCGGCATTAGGGGGGACGGAGAGGAAGGCGTGCGCGTGCGTCGGGGCGGGTTTTGGGGTGCGGGGCGGCTAGCGTCGAGGTTCCTGCCTCCGCGAGAACGACGGAGAGGGAGGCACCCTTCGATTTCCCTCAGGGCGAACGGAGAGGGGAGGCGTGCGTGTGCGTCGGGGCGGGTTTTGGGGTTGCGGGGCGGCTCGCGTCGAGGCTCCCGCCTTCGCGGGAGCGACGGAAAGAGATGGCGGGGGCGACGGGGGGAGAGGGCGGGAACGTTCGCCCTTCGAGTTCCCTCAGGGCGAACGGGAAGAGGTAGGGCGAACGGGAAGTGGGCGACCGGCAGGTCGCCCCTACGGGGAGGGGAGGCGGGAACGGCGAAGGGGGTTAGGCGCGGGTTTCGCCGGGGGCGGTGATCCAGACCATGCCGTCGCGGACTTCTACGGCGTAGGCGGCTACGTCGATGGTGTAGAAGTCGATGCACTTGCCGGTGCGGAGGTCGAACTGGGCGCCGTGGAGGGGGCAGTGCACCTCGCCGCGGCGCACCATGCCGTCGGAGAGGGCGCCGAACATATGGGGGCAGGCGTTGTCGAGGGCGTAGACGCCTTCGCCGTCCCAGAAGAGGGCGATGTCGTGGAGGCCGAAGCGGGGGTGGCGGAAGGCGAAGGTGAGCGTGCGCCGCCGTTTCACCTCGTCGAGGCTTGTGAGTTCGAAGCGGTCGTTGTCGCTGGGGGTGGTCATCGTTACTGCAACTCGATGAGGGGGGCGCCGGCTGAGACGTCCTGTTCCTTCTTGACCTTTATGTTCTTGACGACGCCCGGATGCGCCATGCGCACGCTCTGCTCCATCTTCATGCTTTCGAGCACGCATATCTCGTCGCCTGGGGAGAGAACCTGCCCCTTCTTGACGGAGACAGCGGCGACTTTGCCGGGGAGGGGGCAGCGGACGTTCTTGTCGTCGCCCTGGAGGATGCCGCGGAGGCCTGGGAGTTCGGCTTTGGGGCGGCCGGTGAGTTTGGCGCGGGAGGGGGTCGCGCCCTGGGCCGCCGCCTCCAACTCCACGAGGTAGGTCTCGCCGTCCACTTCCACCTCGACGGGGCTCTGGTAGATGTCGCCGATCTGGACGTCGTACCACTCGCTGTTGACGCGGACGCGGACGTGGCGGGCCATCAGAACGCTCCCCCGGAGAGGCGGCTGACCATCGCGGCGCGGCGGCCGTACATCTTCCACTTGCCCGGCTCGGCGCGCTCGGCCTTGTCCGCCGCGAGCGCCATCGCGACGGCGAGGGCGGCGATCAGCTCGTTGCCGCCGCCGTCGGCGACGGGGGCGCGCAGCACCTCCTCGAGGAAGGTGTTGTCGTGGCGCGCCTCGACGAAGAGCGAGCGGTCGAGCACGCGGCGCACGAGCGCGGTGTTGTTGATCAGGCCTTCGGTGTCGAACTCGTCGAGCGCTTGGCGGAGGCGCTCGACGGCGGCGGGGCGGTCGTCGGCCCAGACGATGAGTTTGGCCATCATCGGCTCGTAGTAGGGGGAGACCTCGTAGCCCTCGTAGAGCGCGGAGTCGAGGCGGACACCCTCTCCGGCGGGCTCGCGAAGGCGCTGGACTACGCCGTAGGTGGGCAGGAGGCTCACGGGGTCTTCGGGGTAGATGCGCGCCTCGATGGCCGCGCCTCGGGTTTCGACGTCGTCCTGGGCGATGGGCAGTTGCTCTCCGGCGGCGACGCGCAGTTGGAGTTCCACCAGGTCGAGGCCGGTCACCATCTCGGTAACGGGGTGCTCCACTTGCAGGCGGGTGTTCATCTCGAGGAAGTAGAAGTTGCCGTCGCGGTCGAGCAGGTACTCGATGGTGCCTGCGTTGGCGTAGCCGATGGTCTTGGCGAGGCGGACGGCGGATTCGAGGAGCGCGGCGCGCTGCTCCGCCGTCAGTTTGGGGCAGGGCGTCTCCTCGATCACCTTCTGGTTGCGGCGCTGGACGGAGCAGTCGCGCTCGAAGAGGTGCACGACGTTGCCGTGGTGGTCGGCGAGCACTTGCACTTCGACGTGGGATGCGCCGTCGATGCGGCGTTCGAGGTAGACGCGGTCGGAGCCGAACGCGTTGCCGGCCTGGGTGCGGGCCTGTTCGAGGGCGTCGAGCAGGTCTTCTTCGCGCTCGACGGCGCGGATGCCCATGCCGCCGCCGCCGTCGGCGGCCTTCACCATCAGGGGGAAGCCGACGCGGCGCGCCTCGGCCAGGGCGTCGGACGCGCTCACCTCGCCGTCGGTTCCGGGGATGACGGGCACGTCGGCCAGGAGGGCGAGGCCGCGCGCCTCCACCTTGTCGCCCATCTGCTTGATGACAGACGCGCTGGGGCCGATGAAGGCGATCTTCGCGGCCTCGACCGCCTCGACGAACGCGGGATTCTCGCTGAGGAAGCCGTAGCCCGGGTGGACGGCGTCGGCCTTCGTCTTCTTGGCGGCGGCGACGATGCGGTCGACGCGGAGGTAGGAGTCGGCTGCGGGCGCGCCGCCGATCTTCACCGCCTCGTCCGCCATGCGCACGTGGAGCGCCTCGGCGTCCGCCTCGGAGTAGGCGGCGATGGTCGTTATGCCGAGCCGCTTGCACGTGCGAATCACGCGGCAGGCGATCTCGCCTCTGTTGGCGATGAGGACGCGCTTGAACATCGGGCGGGTAGTGTAGCAGAGGGGCGGAAGGGCTAGGCGCGCGGCTCCCAGCGGAAGAAGCGCACCGCCAGCAGCAGTCCGGCGACGCCCCATGCCGCCAGCACGGCGAGGTTGAGCGGCTCGAATCCCGAGCCCGTCTCGAAGGGGTTGAAGGCGGCGTGCAGCGCTTCGGCGAAGTGGCTGACCGGGAAGAGGTCGGCGAAGGTGATGAGCCATGCGGGGGCGTCGCGCAGAGGGATGAAGACGTCGGATATGAAGAGGAGGGGGAGGATGGAGGCGTTGACTACGGCGGGGGAGGCGTCGGCGTTGGGGATGACGGCCGTTATCGCCAGCCCCACGGCGCAGAAGGCCGCCGCCCCCACCGCAAGCGTTACGAGGAACGCCAACAGCGTGTTGGACGGAACGTCCACGCCGTAGAAGAGCACGCCCGCCGCCAAGATAATCGCGACCAGCAGCAGCGCTAGCAGCACGGCGTGGCCGACCTTGCCGAAGAGCAGCGCCCAGCCCGGCAGGGGCGTGCCGCGGACGCGTTTGAGCAGGCCGCCGTCGCGCGAGAAGCACACGCCGATGGCGATGTTGGTGTAGCAGGCGCCGATTACCCCCAAGCACGTGATGGAGGAGACGTAGAAGGTGGACACGCTCACCGTGCCGCCCTCGACTTCCAACTCGGACGAGCCGAACAGGAGGTTGAAGATGATCAGGAACATCAGCGGGAAGGCCATGGTGAAGAAGGCGGAGACGGGGTTGCGCCAAAAGGAGGCGTTCTCGTACCGCACTTGGCGCAGCGCCAGGGCCATGCCCCTCACGACTCCGCCCCTTCCTCGCCCGACTCGTCCATAAGGCCGATGAACACCTCTTCCAACGACGGGCGGGAGACCGACAGCGCCTCCAGCTCGACGCGCTGCTCGAGCGCCCACGCGGTCAGGCGGTGCAGGTCGCGCGTCGGCTCGGTCGTCGTCAGGGTGCAGGTCCCTGCGTTGAGCTCGGCCTGCGCGGTCAGGCCGTCCGGGAGGGCGGGGGCGCCGCCGGCCAAGCGGAAGCGGACGATCGTCGCGGCCTGGCGCTGCGTCAGTTCGGACGGGGCGCCTTCGGCCACTACTTGGCCGCGCGTCATAATGGCCACGCGGTCGGCGAGGCGCTCGGCTTCTTCCATATAGTGGGTGGTGAGGAGGATGGTCTTGCCGCGCTCCTTCAGCCCCTCGACCATCTCCCACGCCTCGCGGCGCGCGGAGGGGTCGAATCCGGTGGTGGGTTCATCGAGGAAGAGCAGCTCGGGGTCGCCCGCCAGGCCGATGGCCACGTCCAAGCGGCGCTGCTGCCCTCCGGAGAGGCGGCGCACGCGCTCGCGGCGCTTCTCCCGCAGGCCGACCGCACCGAGCAGGTCGTCGAGGGGCAGCGGACGGGGATAGTAGCCGCGAAAGAGGTTGAGGGTCTCTTCGACGGAGAGGAAGGGGTCGACGCCGGCGGACTGCAGGACGATGCCGATGCGCTCCTTGAAGGCGCGCTCGCCTGCGGCGGGGTCGCGCCCGAGCACGCTCACCTCGCCGGCGCTGCGAACGCGATGGCCTTCGAGGATCTCGACGATGGTGGTCTTGCCCGCGCCGTTAGGGCCGAGGAGGGCGAAGGTCTCTCCGGGGGCGACGCGGAGGTCGACGCCGCGGACGGCCTCGAGCGCGCCGTAGGACTTGCGGAGGCCGCGCGTCTCGATGGCCGCGTCCGAAGTGGGCATAGGGGATAAGCGTAGAGGGGGTGCGGAGGCGCTAGCCGGCGGCGGCGGCGGCGGCTCCTTCGAGCGGCGGGGCGTCGGACTCGAACAGTTCGCGCAGGGCTTTGCCCTCGACGGTCTCGTTCTTCATCAGGTAGCGGGCGACCTGCACAAGTTTGGCGTAGTTGTCGTTGAGGACGCGCTTGGCGCGGGCGGAGGCTTCGAGGATGAGGCTGTTCACCTCGTCGTCGATCTCCTGGGCGACGCGCTCGGAGTAGTCGCGCTGCTCCGATATCTCGCGCCCCAGGAAGACCAACTCCTCCGACTTTCCGAAGGTGCGGGGGCCGAGTTTGTCGCTCATGCCGTAGCGGGTGACCATGGCGCGCGCCATGCGGGTGACTTCCTGGATGTCGTTCCCTGCGCCGGTGGTGGCGTCGCCGAAGGTGATCTCCTCGGCGATGCGGCCTCCGAGGGCCATCGCCATGCGGTCCATAAACTGGGAGCGGGACATAAAGATGCGGTCTTCGTCGGGGACGGAGCGGGTGTAGCCTGCGGCCATGCCGCGGGAGACGATGGTTATCTTCTGGACGGGGTCGGCGAAGGGGAGGACGTGCCCCACGAGGGCGTGGCCGCCTTCGTGGTAGGCGACGATCTCCTTCTCCTTCTGGGAGATGACGCGGGTGCGGCGTTCGGGGCCCATAATGACGCGGTCGACCGACTCGGCGAACTCGGGGAATTCGACGACCTTCTTGCTGCGGCGGGCGGCGAGGATTGCCGCCTCGTTCACGAGGTTGGCGAGGTCGGCGCCGCTGAAGCCCGGAGTGGCGCGGGCGACCTCTTCCAAGTCGACGTCCGTCCCCAGGGGTTTGCCCTGGGTGTGCACCTTCAGGATGGAGACGCGCCCGTTGATGTCGGGCAGGTCGAGCACCACGCGGCGGTCGAAGCGTCCGGGGCGCAGGAGCGCGGGGTCGAGGATGTCGGGGCGGTTGGTGGCGGCGATGACGATGACGTTGGTGCTGGTATCGAAACCGTCCATCTCGACGAGGATCTGGTTCAGCGTCTGCTCGCGCTCGTCGTGGCCGCCGCCTAGGCCGGCGCCGCGATGGCGTCCGACCGCGTCGATCTCGTCGACGAACACGATGGAGGGGGAGTTGCGCTTGGCTTGATCGAACAGGTCGCGGACGCGCGATGCGCCGACGCCGACGAACATCTCGACGAACTCGGAGCCGCTGATGGAGAAGAAGGGGACGCCCGCCTCGCCCGCGACGGCGCGGCTGAGCAGCGTCTTGCCGGTTCCGGGCGGGCCGACCATCAGCACGCCTTTGGGGATGTGGGCGCCGAGGGCGAGGAAGCGCTCGGGATACTTCAGGAACTCCACGATCTCTTGGAGTTCGGTCTTCGACTCCTCCACTCCCGCCACGTCGGTGAAGGTGACGGTGGGGCGGTTGCCGGTGAGCATGCGCGCCCTGCTGCGCCCGAAGCCCATCGCCTGGTTATTGGTGCCCTGGGCCTGGCGCATCATAAAGAGGAGGATCGCGCCGAAGAAGATGAGGGGAAGGAACTGGAGCAGGATGGCGAAGAGGGCGCCCAGGCCGGAGGAGCGCTTGACCTCGATCTGGACGCCGGAGGCGACGGGGTCGACGCCGCCCGCCTCCAGCACCTCGAACACGCTGGAGCCCGGCTCCTTGGTCGCCGTCAGCTGCTCGTTGGGCGACAGGCGGGGCGTAACGAGCAGTTTGTCGCCTTCGACCACGATGCTGCTGACATCGCCGCGCTCCGCCATGTCCAGCACCTGGGTGAGGGTGACCTCGCGGGCGCCGTCGCCGGAGGCGAACACGGTGAAGAAGATGGCGATCACCGCGACGAAGATCACCAGGTAGACGAAGGTGTTGCTGATTCGTTTGCCGCCCATGCGCCTGTGCTGCCTCTGCCGTAACGCGGCGTCTGCGCGCCGCCAACCTGGTGATTATCCCACCGGCGGGACTAGAACGCAAAGGCATGGGCGGCGCGCTTTGCTCGTTCGCCCTTCGATCTTCCTCGGCTTCGCTACGAGATTGTTCGCGCAGGCTGCGGGACGGCGGCCACTCCTTGGGCGGCGCTGTTCTTAATCCGAACCGACCAACTCACGTCTGACCTCGTCCCAATCGAGGGCAAGGTCGGACGTGTCGCACAATCGCTCGACCGCGACGGAGAGGTCGTCGAAGTCCTCGACGTAGTTCTCGAGCGCCTGGCGTATCACCTCGGCGCGGCTGCGCTTGAGCTGTGCGGCTGCGGCGGCGAGGGACTCCGCTAGCGCGTCGGGCACGCGCGCGGTTACCTGCGTCACTGCTGCTCCTCGGCGGCGCGGGTAGTTGAGCGAGGCGCTTGGCGGCGCTTAGGGTTACGCTATGCCCCAGGGCGCCGCCCGCCCACGGCTCCCCCGCTCCCGTTCACCCTGGCTGTCCCCTCCGTTCGCTCTGAGGGAACTCGAAGAGCGCCGAGCTTGCCCCTTTCGTTGACGCTCCGGCGCGGCGCGCCTAGAATCGCCCCGACGTTCGCGCTCTTATGCGCCCAAGAGGTTCTGTGACCGTAACCCTATCCGAAGCGCTCAGACAGTACTCCGCGTCGGCGAAGGCGCCTATGGACGAGCGCGCCCACCAGGAGTTGCACCGCTTCGGGAGGGCGCTCGGCTGGGAGAAGGAGGTGGCCGCTCTCACCCCGCCTCAGGTGGCCGACTACCGGGACGTGGTGGTGTCGTCGGGGGGCGACGTGCACGGACGCCTGACGCACGTGAAGGGATTCCTCACCTTCCTGCACAAGCACCGCCTCTCCTCCTTCTCGCTGGCGCCGCACGTCAAGATTCCGCGCGCCGCAGTCCGCGCCGCCGTGGCGGCGGTCGCGTCCGGCGACCCTGAGGCCATCCAGCTCACCGCCGACGGCCATGCGGCTATGACCGCCGAGTTGAGCGACCGCAAGAGCCGCCGCGAGGAGGTGGCGCGCGCCATTCAGGCGGCGCGGGCGGACGGGGACGTTACGGAGAACTCGCCGCTGGACGCGGCGCGCGAGGTGCAGGGGGAGAACGAGGCGCGCATCCGCGAGTTGGAGGAGACGCTGCGGCGCGCCGTCATCGTCGACGGCGCGCGGAGGGGCGACCGCTCCAAGGGAGTGGGCGTGGGCAACAGGATCAGCCTGCACGACATGGAGTCGGGCAAGGACATCGTCTACACGATCGTGGGCTCCGCCGAGGCCGACCCGCTCGGCGGCAAGTTGTCCATCGACTCGCCGGTGGGCCGCGCCGTGCAGGGGCGCGGGCAGGGCGACGAGGTGGTTGTCCAGGCACCGAAGGGCGAGCGGCGCTACCGCATCACTGCAATCGAGGCATAAGCTGCGCCTGCTGCGCCGACTTCTGCGCATCCTCGCCTGCCTGCCGTGGTACAGGGTGGTTGCGCGCCCCATCCTGTTCCGCCTCGACCCCGAGACGGCGCAGCGCGCGGCGGAGACGGCGCTGCGCATTCGTCCCTTGTGGCGTCTGCACCGTATCGCGACCGCGTCATCCGCGCCGCCGCCCCAACCCGCGCTGGCGGGGGTGCGCGCGCCCAACCCGGTGGGCCTCGCCGCCGGGTTCGACAAGCGCTGCGTCTACTTGAATACGCTGCCCGACTTGGGGTTCGGCTACCTGGTCGCGGGCACCATCACGCGCGAACCGAGGCTTGGGAATCCGCGGCCCCGGCTGGCGCGGCGTCCCGCCGAGGAGGCGCTGGTGAACGCTATGGGCTTTCCGAGCGACGGGGTGGAGGCGTGCGCGGAGCGCATCGAGCGCTGCGAACGGCGCGTCCCCATCATCGCCAGCGTCGCCGCGCTGAGGGACGAGGACACGCTCTTCTGCGTCGAGCGGCTCGACCCGCACGTGGACGGATTCGAACTCAACGTTAGTTCGCCGAACACGGCGGGCGTGCGGGAGTATCAAGAGGCCGAGGCGCTGCGACGGCTGCTCACGCTGCTGCAGGGGCGCGACAAGCCGCTGTTCGTCAAAGTACCGCCCTATCAGGACGAGGCGTCGCGGGAGAAGACGCACGCGCTGCTGCGCGTCTGCGTCGAGGCGGGCGCGCAGGGCGTAACGGTCGCCAACGCGCTGTCCGTCCTCGAGCCGCGCATCACGACGGGAACGGGCGGCCTGAGCGGGCGCGTCCTGCTGGAGAACACGCTGCGTATGACGGCTGACGCGCGGCGGGAGGTGGGGGGCGGCCTGGCGGTGAACGCCTGCGGGGGCGTGATGAACGCGGGGGACGCGCGGCGCGCCATCGACGCGGGCGCGGACAGCGTGCAGGTGTACACCGCGCTCGTCTACCGCGGCCCGGGCGTCGTCAACCAGATCGTCGCCGGTTTGGCGAGAAGCGCCCGCGCATGACCGCCGCCAAGCGCACGCCGCACGCCCAGTCCGAGCTCGAGGAGCTCGTGCTGGCTGCTCCGCCTATGCGCGAACTGCAAGAGGAGTTGCGGCGCTACCCCGTCCGCCTGCTGCGTCAGTTGGCCGCCGAATTCGGGCGGCGGCAGGGCGCCGTGCCCGACCACGCGCTCGAACTCGCGCCTTACGTGGGCGAGACGGCGTTGCGGGCGCTCGTCGCCTCCGGCTTGGCGGAGCAGGTCGACTCGCCCTATGCCGTCCGCGCCTACAGGCCGACGAAGGGGGCGCTCGAACTGCTCCAACGCATCGCGCGCGAGGGCTAACGCGGCGCGGCGGACAGTCCCACGCGCCCGGTCAGTTCCACGAAGCCGCGCCCGATCGCGCGCCCGTCGGGGGCGACGGCGTCCACGCCCGCTTCCCAGTAGATGACGCCCAACGCGCGGCTGCGGAACTCCGCGCCCTTGACCAACGGGCGGAGCGTAACGTCGATGTTCTCCTCCGGCACGGACACGCGCCACTCCGTCTCGTACACCGCGCCGGAGTCGGCGCTCCGCCACTCGGCACCCGGCACGGGTTCGAAGCGGAATTCGTCCTCGTCCAGGCGGACGGCGCCGCCGGGGCCGCCGAGGGTACCGTAGACGGCGATGGGGCGTCCGTCGGCGTGGAAGAGGCGCGAGAGCATCAGGTCGCGCCCGTCGTCCAGTTGGACGCCCGCCCAATCCCAGCTCACCGCGACGGGTTGGAAGTCGCCCCATTGCTTGTCGAACCACCCCGTGCCGCTGACCATCTCCACACCGGACGGCGTGGACAGACTCCCCGCGACGTCCAGGCGGGTGCGCGTGTAGTAGTAGCTCACTCCCGCGACGCCGAAGTCGACGAGGCCGTCTTCCCCATGGAGCAGCGGAGCGCCGCCGCCGGTGAGGTTCAGGTCGAAGGCGTAGGCGCCCGCGCCGCCGCGCAAGCGGTAGTCTCCGGCGGCGCCGGATATCTCCCAATCCCCGGCCTCGAACGCGAAGCCGTCGCCGGCGGCGGGCAGGGGAGCGGGTTCGATGCGGATGCGCTCGCCCTGGGCGTGCTTGCCCGTAGCGGCGTCGGCCACGGAGGCGTGGGCGACGTAGAGCGTCCGCCCGCTGTTCGGCTCGCGCACTTGGAAGAGCACGTGGTGGAGCGGGAAGCGCGCCCCGCTCTCCGTCTCCACGTGCAGGCTGAAGTACCACCACTCGGTGAGGAAGTCGTGGGGCGCCTCGTCGGCGGGCAGGCGCAGAGGCGGCAGGCCGTAGGGCGGGGTAGGGGTGGGCGTAGGGTCGGCGGCGCAGGCGGCGAGCGCGGATACGCACGCCAAAGCGCACGCAAGCAGCAGGCTGCGGCGGCAAGCGCTCGCGCTCCGCGTCCACGCGCGCGTCAAGCCGCCGGACAGGCGTGCGCCCGTGCATGCGCCCATACGGCTACCATACTAGCCTCCGTGCTATGACTACGCGCCTGCGCAAGAGCCTCGGCATCCTGATAGCCGCCCTCGGTGTATTGCTCGCCGTGTACGCGCTTGCGTCGTGGTACATCGTCGGCCAGGGCCTGGTGGCCGAGGTCAGTCCCATCGAGCACACGCCCGCCGAGCGCGGCGCCGCCTACGAAGAGGTCACGTTCTCTCCGCGCGGGTGGGATGAGGTGACGCTGCGCGGCTGGTGGCTCCAGGCGGACGAATCGGCGCCGACGATCGTCTGGCTCCACGGCCTCGATTCGAACAAGGGCAGCCGCATCGACGTGGTCGCCGGTCTGCGCGGCGCGGGGTTCAACGTGCTCGCGTTCGACTTCCGAGGCCACGGCGAGTCGGACAGGGTTCCGATGGGCGCGGGCGTCCACGAACAGGACGACCTGCTCGGCGCGATCGACTGGCTCGCCAGCGAACGGGGCATCTCCATCGACCGAGTGGGCCTGCTCGGCCTCAGCTACGGCGGCGCCGTCGCCTTGCTCACGGCGGCGCGCGAGCCCCGCCTGCGCGCGGTGGTGGTGGACTCGGCCTACGCCAGGCTGACCGAACTTATGACGGGCGAGGTCGCCGACCGCACGAGCGCGCCAGAGCCCGCCGTAACCGCGCTCTTGCCCGGCATCCTCTTGTCCGCGCGCGCGTCTCGCGGCCTGAACTTGAACGACGCCTCGCCCGAGCCCGCCGCCGCGGCGCTCGACTACCCGATTGCGCTCGTCCATTGCCGCGATGACGAGCGAGTGCCGCTCGAACATAGCCTCCGCCTCCGCGACGCGGCTCCGGAAGGCTCTACGCTCGCCATAGTCGACGGGTGCGAGCATGGCCGCGCCTCCGAGGCGGAAGGCGGGGCGTACGTAGAGCGAGCGGCGGGGTATTTCGGGGGGCGGTTGGGGGAGTGAGGGGGCAAGGTATGATTGACCTCTTGAAAGGAGAATCGCCATGACCGTCGAGCAACTGATAGAGGCGCTCCGAACTTATCCGTCCGACCTCCGCGTCATGGTCGACGGCTACGAGGGCGGCTGCGACGATCTGGAGCAAGAGAGCATCCTCCTGCGGGATGTCCGCTTGGACGTTAACGTGCGGTGGTACTACGGTCGCCACGAAGAGGCGTACGAGGGAGACCACCACGAAGAGTCTCCCACAGCGCGCGCCTTACTGTTTCGCCGCCCGCGTAGGGAGGATGGGGTGTAAAGGCCATTGCCACATCTACGAACGAGTCATCGCCAGTGCCCGGCCGACCGAGCAGACCAGCACCTCATATCAGGGCAGCCGGGGGCCGAAGGCTTGAGGCTGCAAAGGTCACCGTGTAACCTGCCGCCACTATGGGGACGCTCCGCCCACCAGATATCATCTACGGCGTTGCGACGCTGAGCTTCACGGTAGCGGCGGTCGTGGCGGTCATTGTGCTTGGCCCTTCCCTGGTCGAAGACATCCGGTATCTGGGTGGAGTGATCTCCGTGATTCAGATAGTGGGAGGGGGCGTCTGGCTGGTTTTGTGGAATCGCCTGTCACTTCGCAGGGTGGGCTATCAGTGCTACTATCGGTTCTTGGGCCCTTCCTGCACCGCCAACATCACAGGGGTGTTGCAGGTGGATGTAACCAAGAGCGATGGCGCAGTGTTGAATGAGGTGCATCGACTGACTAATGATGTGTGGGAGGATGTCCAGGTAGACACCCGCCTCGACAACAAGGTCGTCATCCGTTTGAGAGATTCCAGCCTGACGGCTACGGTGGTGACACGGAGCATCGATGACGACGACGATGACGAACCGCAGGAACTCATCAAACAGGTCAGCTTCAAACTCGGTGGATTCCGTGGGCGCATAGCGAGCATCGATGATGTGCTCAGGAGACATGCACAGTTTCTGCTGGAATCCTTCTGCACAGAACTGATACAGCAGAAGACGTTGGCCAATCTGGTACTCAAGGTCGAATTAGATGATACGAACCCGTTCCTAACTTTCTACCTCAGAGAAGTGGCGTCAAGTCACCCCAATGCCTTCCATGTGAAACGGAGACACTCCACGGGATCACTGGACATGACTGCCACCTCAATCACTGTTACAGCAAGAACTCCGGCCACACTGATGGACATGGCGCGGCACTACTTAGTATCTCCCCAATTAGCGTATGGTGACTGACTCCAATCCGGAGCACTGTTCGATAATCGGGTTCAGAATCATCAACAACCCCAGAGCAACGTCATCGCCGGGGTATTTGAGGTAGGAGACACCGCCTTTCTCGGTAATCCGCAGTTCGATGATGGACTGGCGGAACTGAATGCGGACAGCCAAGGCCCTCACCCTACCTGCTCTGTTCTTAGCATCTTGTATTTCATCGTTGTGGATGATGTCCTCGCCCACAACGTCAAGTGTCGAAATGGGAGTATCGGAAGAGACATTGAACAATTTGTAGCCGATGACTTCCGTCAGCGTTACTGACGTGGCACTTCTCAGGGTGGACTCGATGGTCTCCAGGTCGGTGGTGCGAACGCGTAACGACATGGCCAGATCGGCATTGGTTGCCTTGGCGCGACGCGCTATCCGCTTGATGACAGCTTCTGGTGCCGTGACATATATCTGGCTGGGGTTGTTGACGAACGCATAGAGAAAGGCCGCGCGGGGCTGGACGACTCTTAACTCCCTAACTTCCTCGGGGCTAGGGTCGTCATCCGTCCCTGGAGCATATGCCGTCATGCTCTTGACCTCATCGTGCGTGATGGTAAACCCGTGAAATCCGTCAGGAATGGGGATGGGCAGTGGCGCGAAGGTTGTTTGGAGTTTTTCGCGTTCCACACCATCCGGGGCTGGCTCAGCAACTACGGTGGTATCGGTGCTCCCCTCAGGGCCGGTGCGCCAGATGACAGGCGTGAACTCCGCAAAGGTGAACGTTCTTCGTGCCAAAGTTTCCTCCTATCTGGCAGAGCCTCAGGCGATTCGGCCAATGCTTGAACCGCAGGCTACCAAACACAGGTCCGTCGTGCAAGGGGTGTATCCGTAGAGTGCAGTTAGCTACATGTATACTTGCCATGGACAGGCTTGCATCGCGGGCACGCGCGTGGATGGTTACGGTGGTGCTGGACAACCTCGCGGCAGGTCTCACCGCCGAGGAGGTCGCCGAGGCTTACCCGTCCGTTTCCGTGGACGCGGTCAAGGCATCCCTTCTCTACGCGGCTGAGTTGGCCAAGGAGCGGATAACGCCCTTGGGCGATTAGGAAGCTTGCTACTCCTCGCCTGCTCGGGGGCGGAAGATGCCGAAGGAGGAGGTGTAGCCGTGGAGGTAGGTTGTGCCGCCTACGGGGCCGATTTCGCCGTTGCAGAAGAAGCCGCCTATGGGGGCGGCGCCTACCTCGTCGCGGAAGAGGGCGCTGTCGTGGCCGGGTTCGCCGTAGAGGCCGCGCCCGCGCCCGGTGCAGGAGAAGAGCAGCGCGCCGGTTGCGCCTCCGTGCGGGGCGTAGGCGCGCAGCAGCGCCCGGAGGTCGTCCGCCGAGGTTTGGGCGTCGCGGACGTGGAAGCGCACGATCTGGCCTTCGCTGGGGAGCGCGCCCACGGCGAGCAGCCCCTTGTCGGGGTCGGCGCCGAGCAGGTTGCGGATGAGGTATTCGCCGGGGTCGTCGGCGTCGACGCCGGCGGCGGGCGCAAGGCCGATGAAGAGGTTGCGCTGCGCGAGGCGCTGCTCGTCGGGCGCCATCGCGGCGAACGTCTCTTGGAGCACTTGGAGCGCGGGTTCGCCGTCGAGTTCGGCGAGGATGTTGCGCTCGGCGCGGGTGACGCGCAGCGCCCTGCCGACGGGGCGGCATCCCTGGGCGACGATGGTGTCCATTACGACGTTGCCCGACAGCGCGACGCCGACGGCGCCGCCCGGGAGAGCGCCGTCGTCCGCGTAGAGCGCTTGCACGTTCGGGCGCTGGGCGCCGCTCGCCAAGCCGCCAATCTTGGCAGACGCGGGGAAGGCGAAGTCCAGCCCCGCCAGCAGTTCCTCGCCGTCGATGGAGAAGGGGTCAGGCAGCAGGATGAAGTGGGGCTCGGCGTCCGGCGCGACGCCCGTCAAGCGCGTCCAGGCGTCGGGCGGCGCGTCGGGCGAGGGCATCGTGTCCTTGTCGACATAAAAGGGGTTCACCGCTACGCCAGGCAGGTGGGCGGCGGTGAGGGAGAAGGCGGAGCCGTCCTCGACCTCCTGCCCCGCGCCGATGACGCCCGCGCCGGTGCAGCCGATGATGACCGCGCGCGGGAAGCGGCGGCGCAGCGCGGGCACGATCTCGGCGCGCTGCGAGACGTAGTGCATGGTGGTGAAGGCGAGGAGCAGATCCGGGGCGAGGCCGTCCAGGGCGTCGTTCACGGTGGCGGCAAGTTCGTCGACCGCGTCCTCGACCGACGCTTTCTGCGAAATGGCGGACGCCCAGCGCATGGGGGGAAGTATAGCAACGGGCGCGGCGCGCACGGAGAGGGGATTAGCGTAGGGCGTAGTTGTGGACAACGGGGCCTGGCCGGGCTATGATTGCGGGCAGGGGAGTGGGCTTGCGCCCACTCTCTCGTTTGTAGGCGGATAGGGCTAGGCGAGGGCGCACGGCAGAGGAGGCGTCGAATCGATGAAGAGCGATTTCCTCATCGCGGTAACGCAGCTTGCGGCGGAGCGCAACCTGCCGCGCGACATGGTCATCTCCGCCGTCGAGGCCGCCCTGGTCTCCGCCTACAAGAAGAACAGCACCCCGGACAGCGGCGACATCAAGGTCGTCCTCGACCCTAACTCCGGCGACGTGTCCGTCTTCCAACTTAAGACGGTCGTGGAGGAGATCGAGGACGAGTCGACCGAGATGACGCTCGCCCAGGCCAAGCGCGAGCGCAAGGGCACGTCGGTGGCCGTGGGCGACGTGCTCGAGTTCGAGTTGGAGCCGCAGATGGCAGGCCGCATCGAGGCGCAGACCGCCAAGCAGGTGGTCATTCAGCGCCTGCGGGAGGCGGAGCGCGAACTGGTCTTCACCGAGTTCTCGGGGCGCGAGGGGGAAGTGTTCACGGGCACGGTGCAGCGCTCCGAGGCGCGCTACGGCGGCCCGGTTACGCTCGACCTCAACGGGCGGGCGGAGGCGGTGCTGCCCCACGAGCAGCAGTCGCCGTACGACCGCTACCGCCCGGGGGCGAAGGTCAAGGTGATGGTCTCCTCCGTGGAGCGCACGAGCCGGGGGCCGGAGATCATCGTAACCCGCGCCGAGCCGGGGCTGCTGCGCCGCCTCTTCGAGATGGAGGTGCCGGAGATCTACAACGGCATCGTCGAGATACGCGCCATCGCGCGCGAGGCGGGTTCGCGGAGCAAGGTGGCGGTCGTGGCGACGCAAGACGGGGTCGACCCGGTCGGCGCGTGCGTCGGCCTGCGCGGCATCCGCATCCAGAACATCGTCAACGAACTGCAAGGGGAGAAGATCGACGTCATCCAATGGTCGCGCGACCCGGCCGTCTTCCTCTCCAACGCGCTCAGCCCGGCGCAGCCTCTTAGGGTTGACCTCAGCCCCGACGAGCGCTCCGCCGTCATCGTCGTCCAAGACCGCCAACTGACGCTCTCCATCGGACGCGAAGGCCAGAACGCGAGGCTCGCGTCGAAACTCACCGGCTGGAACATCGACATCAAGAGTTCGGCGGAGGTCGAGTACGAGCGCCTGAGGACGGACATCGAGGAGAAGGAAGCCGCCGCGTCGACTGTCGCCGTAGCCGCGCCCGAGGACGCAGCCGACGCGCCGGGCGCAGCCGCGGAGGCTATCGACGAGGTGGCCGCCGAACTCAACGCGATGCAGGAGATGGAGGCGGTCATCGAGCCGGAGGGCGAAGCCGTCCCCGCGATCGACGCCGAGGCCATCGAGGCGCCCGGCGTTTCCGAACCCGCGCCGGCGCCGGGGGGCCTCAGCGCTGAGGAGATACTGGCGCTGGAATCGCTCGAGCTCGCCAACCAGCAGCAGGCGGCCGAACCGGAGGAGGTGGTGGAGGAGGCGGAGCCGGACGAGGACCTCTGGAAGATGCCGGAGGCGGCGGGCGGGCTGACCGGCATCCGTTTCGCCGAAGACATCATGGGCGACGCCCCTCGGGGCGGCGGGCGGCGGCGGGGCGGCGGACGCCGCGCACCTCAGAGGCCGCCGAACCGGCGGGGCGGAGCGCCGCCAACCTCGCGCCCGTAGGCGCGGCGACAGGAGGGCGGTTTGCGTCCCAAGCACGCACCACAACGCACCTGCGCCGTCTGCCGCGCCAAGACGGACAAGCGCAGCCTCGTCCGCATCGTCCGGACGCCGGAGGGCGCCGTGCTGGTCGACGAGACGGGGAAGCGCAACGGACGCGGCGCATATCTGTGCAAGCGCCCCGCGTGCTGGGCTGAGGCGTCCGCGCGGAGCCGCCGTCTGTCCGCCGCGCTCCGGGCGGAGATAGCGCGCGGCGATCTGGAGCAGATAGCGGCCTACGGAGCGGCGCTGGCGAAGGAGCCGCAGCCGGCCTGACGGGACGGAACGAGAGGAGAGCAGGATGGTAGACCAACAGAGTCCGGCGACCCGTCGCGTGGTGTTGAAGGCGCTGCCGCTGCCCGAGGCCATCTCGGTCGGCGCGCTCGCCGAGCGCATGGGCACGGACCCTGTGTCCGTCATCAAGCAGTTGATGCGGGCGGGTGTGTTCGCGAGCATCAACGAGGCAGTGGACTACGAGACCGCCGCGACCGTCGCCCGCGCGTTCGGCTTCTCCGCCCGTCAGGCGGGAGACCAATCTCAGCGCGCCGCCTCCTCCGCCATGGCCGAATTGACGGAGGACGAGAACGTTCAGACCAGGCCGCCGGTGGTGGCGGTTCTGGGCCACGTCGACCACGGCAAGACCACGCTGCTGGACGCGGTGCGGAAGACGAGCGTCGCCGAAGGAGAGGCGGGGGGCATCACGCAGCACATCGGCGCGTACGCGATCGAGCACGACGGCCAGCCCATCACCTTCATCGACACGCCCGGGCACGAGGCATTCACGGCTATGCGCGCGCGCGGCGCGCAGGTGACCGACCTCGCCATCCTGGTGGTGGCCGCGGACGACGGGGTTATGCCGCAGACGGCGGAGGCAATCGACCACATCAAGGCGGCCGAGGTTCCGATGATTGTGGCCATCAACAAGAGCGACCTTGACGGCGCCGACCCCGAGCGCGTGCGGCGCATGCTGGCGGAGAAGGACGTGATCGTGGAGAAGTGGGGCGGGGACGTGCTGGACGTGCAGGTCTCGGCCAAGACGGGCGACGGCGTAAGCGACCTGCTGGCCAGCATCCAGTTGCTCGCGGAGATGGCGGAACTTAAGGCGAACCCCCGGCGCGCGGCTATGGGGGTGGTCATCGAATCGAAGCGCGACAAGAGCCGAGGCGCCGTCTCCACCGTCCTCGTGCAGACGGGCACGCTGCACATCGGCGACAACGTGGTCGTCGGCACGGCCAAGGGGCGCGTCAAGGCGCTGGTGGACGATCGGGGGAGGCGGGTCGAGGAGGCGGGACCCTCGACCCCGGTGGAGATGCTGGGACTGAGCGAGTTGCCGGACGCGGGCGTGCGCTTGGTCGTCGTGAGCGACGACAAGGCGGCGCGGGAGGTGGTGGAGGGGCGTCAGCGCGCCGCGGACGAGCGCCGGGCGACCACGCTCCAGGACATCGGCGCACGCGCGGCCTCGGGCGAGACGAAGGAGTTGGCCGTCGTCCTCAAGACGGACGTTTTCGGCAGCGTGGACGCGGTGCGCCAGGCGTTGGAGGGGCTCAGCGCGTCGGAGGCGCAGGTGCGCATCATCCACGCGGCGCCCGGCGCGGTAACGGAGAACGACGTGCTGCTGGCCGCCGCGTCCAACGCGGTGATCGTCGGCTTCAACACGCGCACCGAGCCGGGCGCCAAGCGCCTCGCGGGTCAAGACCGGGTCGAGATTCGCAACTACGACATCATCTACCGCCTGACCGAGGACGTGGAGAAGGCGCTGCAAGGCATGCTGGCGCCCACGCTGCGCGACGTGGTGGAGGGGCGGCTCACCGTGCGTGCGGTCTTCGACTTGAGCCGGAGCCGCCGCAGCGCGGGCTGCTACGTGGCGGAGGGCTCCGTATCGCGCGGCGCTATGGCGCGCGTTACGCGCGGCGGCGCGGAGGTGTTCGACGGGCCCATCGCCAGCCTGCGGCGGTTCAAGAACGACGTGCGCCAGGTGCAGACCGGCTACGAGTGCGGCCTCACGCTCGAGGGGTTCAACGACTTCGAAGAGGGCGACGTCATCGAGGCCCACCGCCAGCAGGCCGGCTAGCGGCCTAGCGAGGCTCCCGTGAACCACCGCGCCGAACGCGTCGCCGGTCTGCTGCGCGCCGAACTCAGCGCCGCCGTGCGCGAAGACCTGCGCGACCCGCGCCTGCGCGCTCTGGTTACGCTCACCCGCGCGCGCGTCTCCGCCGACCTTCAGCACGCGGTGGTCGCCGTGAGCGTCCTCGGCGGCGAAAGGGAGCGAGACGAGGCGCTGACCGCCCTGCGCGCCGCCTCGGGGCTGCTGCGCGGGCGCGTGGGCGCGCGGCTGCGCCTCAAGCGGGCGCCCACGCTGCGCTTCGAGTTGGACGCCGCCGTCGAAGAGGGCGACCGGGTGCTGGCGGCCATTGACAGGGCGGCGGGAGGCGCGGATGGCTAGGCCGCTCATCGACGGCGTCATCAACCTGGACAAGCCGATCGGCGGCACCTCGATGGACATGGTGCGGATGATCAAGCGGCTCACCGGGGTCAAGCGCGTCGGGCACGCGGGGACGCTCGACCCGATAGCGAGCGGCGTGTTGCCCATCTGCATGGGCCAGGCCACCCGCCTGATGGAGCATATGGTGGACGGGCGCAAGGTGTACCGGGGCGAACTCACGCTTGGCGTCTCGACCGACACCTACGACGCGCACGGGGAGGCGGTGGAGGAGCGCCCCTGGGAGGCGGTTACGCGCGAGCAGCTCGAGGCGCTGTTGCCGCAGTTCATCGGCAACGTGCAGCAGCGCCCACCGATGTACAGCGCGCTGAAGCACCAGGGCAGGCGGCTCTACGACCTTGCGCGTGAGGGCGTCGAGGTGGAGCGCCCGGCGCGGGAGGTCGTCGTGTACAACCTTACGCTCACGGAGTGGGCGCCGCCCCGCGCGATGATAGAAGCCGAGTGCGGGCGAGGCTTCTACATGCGGACTCTCGCCCACGACCTGGGCGAGGCGCTGGGCTGCGGCGCGCACCTGTCCGCGCTTGCGCGGTTGCGAGCGGGCGCGTTCAGCATCGACGACGCGCTCCAGCCGGAGTATCTCCAGCAGGCGGCGGACGTGGGCGGCCTCGACGACCTCATCCTTCCGCCCGACGCCGCCGTGGTTGATCTGGAGGCGATCGCCGCGCCTCCGGCGGCTGAGCGCCAACTGCGCAACGGGCAGAGCGTGCCGCTGCGGGAGGCGGGGCCGACCGCCGAACACGCCGAGCAGCGGCGCGCCTACGGCGAGCATGGGAGATTCATCGGCATCGTGCGCTTCAACCGCGCGCAGAGCGTGTGGCAGCCGGAGAAGGTGTTCAACATCGCGGCGCCCTCGCCGCTTGCTCCGGAGGGGGCGTAGGGCGTGCTGGCCGTAACGGACGCGGCCAAGCGGCAACTGGCGCAGGTCGCCGCTCAGCGGGGCCTCAGCCCGGCCCAGTGCCTGCGGCTCACGATTCCGCCCAAGTGGACGGGGGAAGGGGAGTTCGGGGTCGTCATCGACGCTCCCAGCCCGGGCGACCTGGTGGTTGCGCACGGCGCGGAGCCGGTGCTGCGAGTGGAGGCGGAGGTGGCGGAGCGCCTTGCGCGCGCCACGCTGGACTTCAAGGAGACGCCGATGGGCATGGGGTTCGCGCTTGACATCTACTAGCGCCTTGCACGGGCGGCGTGACGCCTGCGGTTTGCCTCACGCCCCGGCTCGGCTATAATCCATCGGTTCACGGGCAGGCCGCCTCTCGATTCTCGGCCTGCCCTGCTGTTGGCAAGCAACGCCCCTGGCGCGGGGCGCATCTATGGAGGGAGCAGATAATGGGGAAAATCAACGTCGCCATCGTCGGCGTCGGCAACTGCGCGTCATCGTTCGTCCAGGGGATTCACAAGTACCGCGAGGCGCCGGAGGACGCTTTCATCCCTGGCCTCATGCATCCCGTCTTGGGCGACTATCACGTGGGGGACATCGAGGTGGTGGCGGCCTTCGACGTGGATAAGGAGAAGGTCGGCAAAGACCTTTCCGACGCCATCTTCAGCGGCCTGAACAACACCGTGCGCTTCTGGGACGTGCCGCCGACCGGGGTAACCGTCCAGCGCGGGATGACCC
>CAZLKC010000003.1:0-43756 GCA_964560025.1 uncultured Dehalococcoidia bacterium | reverse complement strand
GGACGTGCTCATCAACTACCTGCCGGTGGGCTCGGAGGAGGCGACCAAGTGGTACGTGGAGCACGCGCTCTCCGCGCAGGTGGCGGTCGTGAACTGCGTCCCGGTGTTCATCGCGCGCGAGCCGTACTGGCAGCGGCGCTTCCACGACGCGGGGGTGCCGATCGTCGGGGACGACATCAAGTCGCAGGTTGGCGCGACGATCACGCACCGGGTGCTCACCAACCTCTTCAAGGACCGCGGCGTGCGGGTCGACCGCACCTACCAACTCAACTTCGGCGGCAACACCGACTTTATGAACATGCTCGAGCGCGAGCGTCTCGAGTCCAAGAAGGAGTCGAAGACGAACGCGGTGACCTCGCAGTTGCCCTACGACGTGGGGGAGGAGAACGTGCACGTGGGGCCGAGCGACTACGTGCCGTGGCTGGAAGATCGCAAGTGGTGCCACATCCGCATCGAGGGGACGACCTTCGGGGACGTGCCCCTGAACCTCGAGTTGAAGCTTGAGGTGTGGGACAGCCCCAACTCGGCGGGGGTGGTCGTGGACGCCGTGAGGTGCGCCAAGATAGCGATGGACCGGGAGGTGTCTGGGGCGCTGAACGGCCCGAGCGCCTACTTCATGAAGTCGCCTCCCATCCAGTACAACGACAGCGAGGCGCACGAGATGGTCGAGGCGTTCATCAAGAACGGCGCCTAGGAGCGCAAGCGTGACGGAGTCCTCCGGCACGGCGGCGCGGCGCGCGGACGGCGGGCGCGCGCCGCTGAAGATCGGGATGGTCTCGCCCTACGACTACGGCGCGCCGGGCGGCGTCAACGTCCACGTCTCCAACCTGGCCACGCAGTTGCGGCTGCGGGGGCACACGGTCAAGATCATCGCGCCGCTGGCCAGCGCCGCCGAGCTGGAGTTGGAGGCGGACTTCATCCCGATCGGCAGGCCGGTGCCGTTCCCGACGGGAGGCTCGACCGCGCGCATCGCCATCTCGTTCTGGCGCGAGCGCTCGGTGCGCGCGGTCTTGCAGCGCGAGGCGTTCGACATCGTGCATCTGCACGAGCCGGCCGCGGTCTGGCTGCCCATCACGATTCTGCGCTGCTCCAACGCGCTGAACGTGGGCACCTTCCACGCCTTCCAAAGCAACCGCCTGTACCCCATCTGGCGCTTCTACGCGAGGCGCTACTGCCGCAAGCTGGCTGCGCGCATCGCCGTGTCCAAGCCCGCGTTCGACTTCGCCAACCGGTTCCTGCCCGGCGAGTACGACATCATCCCCAACGGGGTGGACGTAGACCTCTTCTCCACGCCGAAGCCGCCCATCGAGCGCTTCGCGGACGGGAAGGTGAACATCCTGTTCGTCTCGCGCTTGGAGCGGCGCAAGGGGCTGCTCCACCTGGTGCGAGCGTACAGCCGCTTGAAGTGGGAGCATCCCAACCTTCGCCTCATCGTGGTCGGCGCGGGCAATCCGGGCGAGGAGGTGCTGGGGGTCATCGGCGAGCGCAACCTGCACGACGTGGAGTTCGTCGGCGGCGTCTCGCCCCAAGACCTTCCGCGGTACTACCAAACCGCCGACATCTTCTGCGCGCCCAACACGGGGCGCGAGAGTTTCGGCCTCATCCTGGTGGAGGCTATGGCGGCGGGGAAGCCTATCGTCGCGACGGCCATCGACGGATTCCGGCGCGTCGTCACTCACGGCGTCGAGGGATTGCTTGTTCCGCCGCAGGACGACGCCGCGCTGGCCGCCGCGCTGGAGCGCCTCATCGCCGACCCTGTCGAGCGCCGCGAGATGGGCGAGCGGGGGCGCGCAACCGTCGAGCAGTACCGTTGGGAGCGGGTCGCCGACCAGGTGGAGGCCGTCTACCGCAGGCTGCCCCTCGACGACGCGCAGGCCGCTCCGGCGCTATGAACGCCCTTCGCCGCGCGCCGCGCCTGCACGCGAAGGAGTGGGCCGAGCGCCGGGTCAGCCGCCCAATCGCGCGCGTGCTGATCGCGCTGCATATCCCGGCCAACGCCATCACGCTGGCCGGGCTTGGCGTCGCAGGGGGCGCGGCTTACCTGATTGCGGAAGGGCGCCTCTTCGCGGGGGGCGCGGTTATGCTGGCCGGGGCGGCGCTGGATATGCTGGACGGGGCGGTCGCGCGTCTCGCCAACTCCGCCAGCCGTTTCGGCGCCTATTTCGACTCGGTCGTAGACCGCGCGGGCGAGGCGGTCGTCTTCTTCGGCCTGCTCGCCTTCTACGTGCGCGACGGCCACGCGCTGGGCGCCTACCTTGCCTTCGGCGCCGCCTTCGCCGCGATGCTGGTCAGTTACTCGCGCGCCCGCGCCGAGGGGCTGGGCGTGCAGGGCGACGTGGGGTTGCTTGGCCGCCCCGAGCGGATCGTTGTGCTGGGAATCGGCCTGCTGCTCGGCTACCCGCTCTACGCGATGGGAATCATCGCCGGCCTCGCGCTGCTCACCTCGCTCCAACGCCTATGGCACGTGCACCGCAACACGCGGGAGGAGGGGTGAGGGGGCGCTACCCCGGCTCGCCCTCTACGCTTACGCTGGCGCGGAGGTAGGCGCGGATGAAGGGGTCTAGGGCGCCGTCCAGCACTTCGTCGGGGTTGGCGGACTCCACGCCGGTGCGGTGGTCCTTCACCATCTTGTAGGGGTGGAGGACGTAGCTGCGAATCTGGTTTCCCCACCCGGCGGCGATATGCTCGCCCTTCAACCGCGCGCGCTCTTGGGCTTGGCGCTCCAGTTCCAGTTCCATGAGGCGCGAGCGGAGGATGCGGAGGGCAGTCTCCTTGTTCTGGAGTTGGGAGCGCTCGTTCTGGCAGGAGACGACTAGCCCGCTAGGGGCGTGGGTGATGCGGACGGCGGTCGAGTTCTTCTGCACGTGCTGCCCGCCCGCGCCGCTCGCCTTGAAGGTGTCGATGGTCAGGTCGTCCGGGTCAATCGCCACGTCCACGTCGTCCTCCGCCTCGGGCAGCACCTCGACGAGGGCGAAGGAGGTGTGCCGCGCGTGTCCGGCGTCGAAGGGGGACAGGCGGACGAGGCGATGGACGCCCCGCTCGGCCTTGGCGTATCCGTAGGCGAAGGAGCCTGCTACTTCGAGGGTCGCGCTCTTGACGCCGGCCTCCTCGCCCGGCGATAGGTCGAGCAGGCCGGCGGTGTAGCCCCGCGCCTGCGCCCAGCGGGTGAACATCCGCAGCAGCATCTCGGCCCAATCCTGCGAATCCGCTCCGCCCGCGCCCGCGTGGACGGCGATGACGGCGCCGCGCTCGTCGTACTCTCCGGCGAGCACGGCCTCCAGTTCGCGTTCCTCGGCCTCCGCTGCGAGGCCGGGCGCCTCCTCCGCCACCTGCGCGGCCATCTCGGCGTCGCCCGCCTCCAACGCCAGCGCCAGCAGTTCGGCGGCGGTCTTGACGCGCTCTTCAAGGTCGAGCCAGCGCCCGCTGACCTCGCGCAAGCGGGCGAGGCGGCGCAGGGCGCGCTGTGCGTCTTGGGGGTCGTCCCAGAAGCCGGGGAGGGCGGCGCGCTGTTCGAGGCGCTCGGCCTCGGCTACCTGCGCGGCGACGTCAAAGCCGCACCATAAGGGCGGCGATGCGGCCAGCGAGGCCGTCTAGGCGTGCGCGGAGGTCGTCCATGGTGCGGTTGCTCTGTGCGCACTATACACCGCCTTGCGGTTGAAGGGGCGCGCGGGCGTGTGCTAGCGTAGAGGGGTCGGGGTGTGGCGCAGCTTGGAAGCGCGCCTGCATGGGGTGCAGGAGGTCGTTGGTTCGAATCCAATCACCCCGACCAGATTTCCAACACAAGGCTAACGCGCCTTGACGCGTCGCGCCGCCGCTGCTACTCTGATCCCTGGTGCAGGCTGGATCCAGGGTTGCTACGGCAGCCCGCCGAGCGCCGCCCGGAGCCCGCCGAGAGGCGGGCTTCGTCGTACCTGCCATGTACTTCCTCTACGTCGACGAGAGCGGCTCGCCCGAACCCCACTCCGAACCACTAGGCCCTGGGGAGACCCCTCTCTTCTGCTTGAGCGCCCTCGCGGTGCACGAAAGCCAGTGGCGGCAGCTGAGCCGCGACCACGCCCTGCTGAAGCGTGGGTTCTTCAAGAAGGAGATCGGCAACCGCGAGGCGGCCTATTACGAAGTCAAGGGGAACACGCTCACTGCCCCACGCCAGAAGGCTAGCAGTCGCCGCCGGGCTTTCGCAGAGCATGTCTTCCACAATCTCGAGGCGTACGGCGCCCGTGCGTTCTCGATTGTCTTCCTGAAGAACCCCGTAGCGCCAACCGCGAAGGCCGCCATGTACGGGATGGCCCTCCGACTCCTCGCCGGGCGTTTCCAAGCCTTCTTGGAGGAGTGTTCGCCAGGCGGAGAGACGGGAATCATGATTCTCGACTCCAGAACGAGACGGCTGGACTCGAATGTTGCCAAGTCCCACCTC
Organism: uncultured Dehalococcoidia bacterium; assembly: GCA_964560025.1. Taxonomy (GTDB): domain Bacteria; phylum Chloroflexota; class Dehalococcoidia; order Lucifugimonadales; family Australimonadaceae; genus JAGWBE01. The sequence goes on along the minus strand of CAZLKC010000003.1, from coordinate 39,342 downwards.
AACTACGTCTTCGGGCACGAGGCGGGCAGAACGCTCGACCGGGTAATCGAAGCGCCGTTGTTCGCCGAATCCGTCCTGACGCCCGGGCTACAGCTGGTGGACATCGTGGGCGCCTATGTCTACTCCTATCACTACCAGGGCAAGTGCTCGGCCATCGGGAACGCCGTGGACTACGCCCACGTGGCGCCGATGTGGCCAATCGTCAAGCGGCTGGAATTCAAGAGCGAGCGATTGTATGACGGCCACCCACGGTACGGGTTCCGCATCTTGGACCACCGAGACGCTGTCGCCTAGGCCTGCGCTCTCCCTTGCAAATAAGGCCCGCCCTCATTGCAGGGCGGGCCTTTAGCGCGGCGGCGCTTGGGGGTGGGGGCGCCTGGCGCTACGCCGGGATTGCCTGCGGCATCCGCATGCGGCGCAGGGCGCGGTGGACGGTGCGGGGGCTGATCTCGAAGACCGCCGCGGCTTGGAACACCGTCAGCCCGCGCGCGCACTCCGCGTAGATCTGCCGGTCGCGGTTGTCGCGCCGGTACTGGTGGTACCACGCGGGGTCGTCGAACTTGCACTGGGGCAAGGGACAGGTCAGGCACGAGGCGTTGACCTCGCACCCGGTGTCGTGGTACTGGACGTTTTCCGGCAGCGCGTCGTGCTGCCGCGCGCGCCCCTGGGAGGGGCTCGTGTGTAGCTGCGTCATAGCCGTAACCTCCTGCCTAGTTCGTCCTTCTCCGCTTTGGTTGCCTTACGATGCGCGGGCGAGCGTCCGCTCACGCTCGCCGCGCTCCACGCCGCGCGCGTCCGCCGCCAGCAAGGCGAGGCCTTCCAGCAGGCCCGCGCCGCCTGCCGCCTGCCGCACGCCGAGCGTCCCGTCGGCGCGGCGCTCCACTTTCGCCTCGCGCAGTTCGTGCGCCAGCGCGCGGCGCTCGGGCGAGCCGTCGTCCGTGTAGACCGCCACGCGCCCTTCCCCGACCGCGTCCGCGAGCGCGAGCAGTTCCGCGCCGGATGGGACGCGCGCCCACTGCAGCGCCTTCGCGCCGATGGCCTGGGTGAGCAGCCTGCGCATCGCACGGGCGGGTTCGCCTCCGTTGGCCGGGAGCGCGGCGACCACGCGGGAGCAGCGCCACTCGCCGCGCAACGCCTTCGCCAGTTCCCACGCCAAGCCGGGGCCGTCGGCGGCGTGGAGGAAGAGGTGCTCGACCACCCGCGCCTGTGCTTCGCCCGGGCAATGCACGGCGAGCGTCACCACCGCCTCAGCGTCCTCTTCGGCGAGCAAGTGGGGCGAGGAGCGCGGCTGGGGGAGGCGCGTGACGTTGACCGAGGCGGCGTAGCGGACGCCTGCGCCGGGGGCGCGGCGGCGGCGGAAGTCTCCGTCGAGCGCCGCCTGCTGCGCTGCGGTGAGGAGGGGGGACAGGGCGGCCATAGGGCGCAGATCGAGGCCCGACGCTACGCGGTAGTCGTCGTTGCCCAGGCGCGCGGCTTCGCGCACCGCCGCCGCGCCGTAGCCGGGGAGGTGCGCTGCGGCGGCCTGACGCGCCACGCGGAAGTGCAGGGGCGCCGCGCCCACGCGCTCCGCCTCTTCGTTGGCTTGCTTTGCGCGCTCGAACCACGTGCTCCCGTTCCATGGCCTTCCGTAGAGGACGACCGTCGCGCCTGAGGCGCGGGCCAAGGGCAGCACCTCCTCCTCGAAGAAGGCGGAGGTCCAGCGCTCCGCGTCAGCCACCTCGATCAGCGAGAGGCGGGAAGGGACGGCGGCGAGGTCGTCGGGCGAGACGAAGCGCTGCTCGGCGCGCCCGGCGCGCACCATGCCCGCCTCGCGCAGGTAGACGTGCGGCTGGGCGCGCGACTCCAAGCGCTCGACCAGCCGGAGCGCGTGGGCGCAGTCGCCGGGGGGAACCACCTTCACCATGCGCGCGCCCGCGTGGACGCCAAGGGTGAGGAGGAGCAGTTCGAGTTGGGCGGACACCTCGCGCGCGCCCGCGCCGCGCGCCATCTCGACCGTGAAGAAGCGCCCCTCCTCCTTCAGGACGCTGGCGAGCACGGCGCGGGCGATTTCTGCTTGGTATGGCGTGAGCGGGCGCATCGTTCAGAACTCCTGTTCGGTTTCAGGCATAATAGAACTTGCGTTCTAATCGTGTCAACCCCTTCGCTGCCGGTTTCCACGGATTCGGGCAAAAGGGCGGATGGGGCGTGTGCGTCGGGGCGGGGTTGGGGGATGCGGGGCGCGTCGCGTCGAGGTTCTCGCGGAGGCGAGAACGACGGAGAGGAAGGCGGGGCCGCCCTTCGAGTTTCCTCAGGGCGAACGGAGGAGAGAGGGGGAGAGGGCGGCGGTGAGGGTTAGGCGGCGAGGAGGCGGTGGAAGCGGGCTTGGGAGCGGTAGGGGCCTACTACGGCGAGTTTGCAGGCGTTGGGGAGGAGGCAGCGTTCGGCGGCGCGGCGGACATCGCCGGTGGTGAGGGCGCGGATGTCGGCGGCGACCTCTTCGGGGGTGCGGACTTGGCCTAGCAGGAGTTCCTGGGCGCCGAGCCATGCCATAGCGGAACGGGTGTCTTCGAGGCGGAGCATCATGCGGCCAGTGGAGTATTCGACGGCGCGGTGGAGTTCGTCGTCGTCGAGGCCGCTGCGGAGGCGGTCGAGTTCGTTGAGGACGGCGCCGATGGCGTCGTCGACGCGCTTGGGGTCGGAGCCGAAGTAGACGGCGAGGGAGCCGCAGTCGCGGTAGTGGGAGGCGGCGGAGAAGATCTCGTAGACGAGGCCTTGGCGTTCGCGGAGTTCGACGAAGAGGCGGCTGGTCATGCCGTCGCCGAGGGCGGTGTTGAGGATGTCGACGGCGTAGCGGCCGGGGTCGACGAAGGATACGCCGTCGAGGGCGAGCGCTACGTGGGCTTGGTTGGTGCGTTTCTGCGCCATGGCGACTCTGGCGCCGGGCGGGGAAGGCTCCACGGGGTGGAGCGCGAGGGGTTCGCCGCCTGTCCAATCGCCGAGGAGCGCGTCGACTTCCGCGACGGCTTGCTCGTGCGTTACGTTGCCTGCGACGGCGACGACGACGTTTGCGGGAACGTATTGGCGGGCGTGGTAGTCGGCAAGGGCGGCGAGGGGCATAGCGCGCACGGAGTCGGGAGTTCCGCCAACGTCGCGCCCCATCGGCTGGTCGGGCCAGAGGGTCTGGTCGATGAGGAGGTCGGCGTAGGCGTCGGGCTGGTCGTAGGTCATAGCGAGTTCTTCGAGGATGACGCCGCGCTCGCGCTCGTACTCGTCGGGCGGCAGGAGGGGGCTGCGCACCATATCGGCGAGGACGTCGATGGCGAGGGGGAACCGGTCGGCGGGGGTCTTGGTCCAGTAGGAGGTGAGTTCACGGTCGGTGCTGGCGTTGAGGACGCCGCCGACGCCCTCGATGGCGCCGGAGATGAGTTGGGGTTGGGGGCGCTTGGGGGAGCCCTTGAAGAGCATGTGTTCGAGGAAGTGGGAGGCGCCGGCGATGGCCTCGTGCTCGTACCGCGAACCGGCGCCGACGAAGAGGCCGACGGAGACGGAGCGCGTGTGGGGCATAGCGGCGGTGAGGACGCGGAGGCCGTTGTTGAGGACGCTGCGTTGGTGCAAATGAGGCTCCTGGGCGTGTGTATCACGATTCTAGGGCGGGCGCGAGCGCAATGGTCAACGCTGCAAGGTTGCACGGATGGGCGAATGTGGGGTGAGAGGGCGACCGGCAGGTCGCCCCTACAAGCATAGGGGGGCAGGATTAGGGAGCGAGGGGAAGGCTGGGTTGGCCTAGGTAAGGGGTTAGGACGTCGGGGAGGCGGACGCTGCCGTCGGCGCGCTGGCCGTTCTCGATGAGGGCGATGATGATGCGAGGGAGGGCGAGGCCGGAGCCGTTGAGGGTGTGGACGAACTCGGGGCGCGCGCCTTGCTCGCGACGGAAGCGGATGTTGGCGCGGCGGGCTTGAAAGTCGCCGCAGTTGGAACAGGAGGAGACCTCGAGCCATTCGTTGGAGGCGGACGCCCATACGTCTATGTCGTAGGACTTGCAGACCTGGAAGGGGAGGTCGCCGGTGCAGTGCTCTTGGACGCGGTAGGGGAGTTCGAGCCCGGCGCAGACGGCCTCGGCGTGGCTCAGGAGGGCGTCGAGGGCGGCGGCCGAATCTTCGGGCGCGGTGAAGTGGAACAACTCCACCTTCTCGAACTGGTGGACGCGCTTGATGCCGCGCGTGTCGCGTCCGGCGGCGGCCTTCTCGCGGCGGAAGCAGTGGGTGTGCGCCATATAGCGGAGGGGGAGGGCGCCGGGGGGGAGGATCTCGTCGCGGTGGAGGTTGGCTAGGGGCACCTCGGCGGTGGGGATGAGCCAGAGGTCGTCTTCGTCGTCGTGGTAGAGGTTGTCGGCGAACTTGGGGAGTTGCCCCGACCCCTCCATCACCTCGCGGCGCACGAGCAGGGGGAGGCTCATCTCGCGGTAGGCGTGCTCGCGGCGGTGGAGGTCGAGCATATAGGCGACGAGGGCGCGTTGGAGGCGGGCGCCCTGTTCGCCGAGGGCGTAGAAGCGGGAGCCGGAGAGTTTGGCGCCGCGCTCCATATCGACCAGGCCGAGGGAGTCGGCCAGTTCCCAGTGCTCTTTGGGCTTGAAGTCGAGTTCGGGCGCTTGGCCGACTTGGCGCACGATGACGTTGTCCGATTCATCGGCGCCGTCGGGCACGTCGTCTTGCGGCGGGTTGGGGATGGCGAGCAGGAGTTCGCGGAGGCGGGCGTTGGATGCGGCGGCCTGTTGCTCCGCGTCGTCGATCTGTTCTCCGGTGCGGCGCACGTCCTCGCGCATCTCGGTCAGGCGCGCGGCGTCCGCCTCGGATGGGGCGCCGCCGCGCATCAACGCGCCGATGGTTTTGCTGGCGGCGTTGCGCTGCTCGCGGAGGGCGTCGAGCGTGGAGGTGAAGTTGCGGCGCTGCTCGTCCGCTTCGCGCGCCTCGGCCACTATGGCGGGGTCTTCGCCGCGGCGCTCGAGGGAGTGTTTGAGGGCGTCGGGGTCGCGGCGGAGCAGGTTGGGGTCGATCATTCGTCGATGCTCCGGACTTGAGGGAAGAGCACTACGTCGCGGATGGAGCGTTGGCCGGTGAGGAGCATAACAAGGCGGTCGACGCCGATGCCCAGGCCGCCGGTGGGGGGCATGCCGTGTTCGAGGGCGAGGATGTAGTCGTCGTCGATGCGGTCGAGGTCTTCGCCTTGGTAGCGGCGGCGGAGGTCTTCCTGCTCCTGCATGCGGGCGCGCTGCTGTTCGGGGTCGTTCAACTCGGTGAAGGAGTTGGCGATCTCCATGCCGCCCGCGAAGGCCTCGAAGCGCTCGGCGTAGCGGGGGTCGCCGTGGCGCAGTTTGGCGAGGGGGGACATCTCGGCGGGGTAGTCGACGAGGAAGGTGGGTTGGATGAGGCGCGGCTCAACGAAATGGCCGACGAGCTTGTCGATGAGGCGGCCTCGGCTCTCGCCGTAGGCGGCGTGGACGCCTGCGCGGCGCATGCGCTCGGCAAGGGGGGCGGCGTCGGGGAAGTCGTCGACGTCGATGGCGGCGTGCGTGCGGACGGCCTCGCGCAGGTCGAGGCGTGGCCAGGGAGGGCGCAGGTCTATCGAGGCGCCGTCGAACTCAACGGTGGTCGTGCCCAGGGCGCGCTGGGCGACGTAGGGGACGAGGCGCTCGACCATCGCCATCACGGCGCGGTAGTCGGCGTAGGCCTCGTAGGATTCGAGGAGGGTGAACTCGGGGTTGTGGTCGCGGTCGATGCCTTCGTTGCGGAAGACGCGGCCGATCTCGTAGACCTTGTCGAGACCGCCGACGATGAGGCGCTTGAGGTAGAGCTCGGTGGCGATGCGGAGGTAGAGGGTTCGGCGGAGGGCGTTGTGCTCGGTTGCGAAGGGCGCGGCCATCGCCCCGGCGGGAACCGGGACGAGGGTGGGGGTCTCCACTTCGAGGAAGCCGCGTGCGTCGAAGAAGCGGCGGAGGGCGGCGACGACGGCGCTGCGCTTGCGCATCACGGCGTGCACGTCGCGGTTGACGATGAGGTCAAGGTAGCGGCGGCGGTAGCGCTGCTCGACGTCGCGCAAGCCGTAGTAGTCGTCGGGCGGGGGGCGGAGCGCCTTGGCGAGGAGGGTGAGGCGCTGCGCTTGCACGGAGATTTCGCCTCGGCGGGTGCGCATCAGGGGGCCTTGGGCGCCGAGGAAGTCGCCGAGGTCGAGGTCGTCCAGCAGGGCGTAGCCGTCGCCGAGGGCGTCGGCTTGGAGGTAGAGCTGGATGGCGCCGGTGGAGTCTTCCACGTCGATGAAGGCGCTGCCGCCCATGCCGCGCATGCGGGCGACGCGCCCTGCGACGGAGACGCTGGCGGCCTTGCCTTCGCGTTCAGCCTTCTCGAAGCGGGAGACGGCGGCCTTGGCGGTGTGGGAGCGGCGGAAGCGGGGCGGGTAGGGGTCGACGCCGCGCTCGCGCAGAGCGGCGAGTTTGGCCTGCCGGGCATGGATGAGTTCGTCGCCGCGTTGGGTCATTGGCGTGGAGGGCGCGCGCGGGCGCCGGGGGGATTGTACAAGGCGGAGCACAGTGGGTTAGCGGGCTTGGGGGCGCGATTCGGGCGTTCCCGCGCTCACGCCCTTGACCGCATGCGCGCGATGGAGCGGGGGCGACCGGCCGGTCGCCCCTACGAAGAGGACGGGCGTCCTCCGAGTGGCCTTAGGGCGAACGGAGGAAAGAGGGGGTTAGCGGACTTGGAGGACTTTTAGGCGCTGCTTGCCGGAGGGGACGGGAAATTCGACCTCGTCGCCGGCCTTCTTGCCCATCAGGGCTTGGCCGATGGGGGATTCGTTGGAGACGCGGCCGTCGGCGGGGGAGGCCTCGGCGGAGCCGACGATGGTGTAGACGCGGGACCTGGCGACGCCCTCGACCTCGACCTTGACGATGGAGCCGATCTCGACGGTGTCCTTCTTGGCCTTGGCGGAGGAGTGGTCGGGGATGATGACGGCGTTGCGCACCATGGCGTCCAGTTCTTGGATGCGGCCCTCGAGGAAGGCGAGTTCGTTCATCGCCTCCTCGTACTCGGCGTTCTCGCCCATGGAGCCGATCTCCTTGGACTGGTGGATGCGGTCGGCGACCTCTTGTCTGCGGACGGTGCGGAGGTGTTCGAGCTCGTCTTCGATCTCGCGCAGTCCCTTGGTGGTGAGGTAGGTCTGCTCTTGGGCCATAACGCGCCTCGCCCCGCTTGTGCGCTTCGTGCGACCGGGCGATGCGCCGGTCAGCCGACGACAGGCGCGGCTGCGCTCAAGGGGAGACTCCATTGTACCGCTAGGCGGCGCCTAGCGCAATGCTGGGCGGCGGGCGCCCTTCGAGCGCCCTCAGGGGGAGCGAGAGGGGGAGGCGCCCCGGCTGGCGATTCCCGATTACTCTCAACGCTATCGCATTGACCCTGCGGACACGCCTTCCTACGATGCTTGCGCTCGTCCGTAGAGCCGGGCCGCAGCGCATGTCGCGAGGCTAGGCGGCGAGAGGTCGGGGATCGCGATGCGCATCACGGGCGGAGCGGCAAGGGGCGTTTTGCTGAAGCCGCCGAGCACGCGGGGCGTGCGGCCAACGACCGACCGAGTACGCGGCGCGCTGTTCAACCTATTGGCTCCGAAGGGGATCGAGAGCGCGGTAGTGGCAGATCTGTTCGCAGGCACGGGATCGCTGGGCATCGAGGCGCTGAGCCGCGGGGCGGCGCGCGCGGACTTCGTGGAGGCCGACCGCCGGCAGGCGGCGGACATTCGCGTGAACCTTCGCGCCGCCAAGGCGGAAGACAGGGCGTCGGTGTTGCATGCGGACGCGGGCCGGGCGGTCGAGCGCATGGAAGGCCGCTACGACATCGTGATGATGGATCCGCCGTACCGCGACGCGTTTCCCGCGCGGCTGGTCGAGCGGATCGCGGAGCGGGGCTTGCTGGCGGAAGGCGCGGTGGTGGTCGTCGGCCACCCTTCGCGCTCGGAGGCTCCGCCCCGCTGCGGAGCGCTTGCGCTGACGCAGGATCGGCGGTACGGGGACTCGTCGCTGGCTTTCTACGAGCCGGCGGGGGAGGCAGCGGCGCGATGACGCGAGCCGTGTATCCCGGCCGGTTCGACCCGGTGAACCTGGGGCACTTGGACATCATGCACCGCGCGTCGGGACTGTTCGAGAGCGTGGTGGTGGCGGTGTTCGAGCAGCCGGAGCGGGAGCCGCTGTTCAGCGCGGGCGAGCGATTGTCGATGATAGAGGACGCGACGTCGGGCATGGCGAACGTAACGGTAACCACCTTCGACGGGCTCATCGTGGAGTTTGTGCGCGCGCAGGGCGCCCAGGTAATCGTCCGCGGGCTGCGCAAGAACGCCGACTTCGAGCATGAGTTCGAGATGGCCCTGATGAACCGCCGCCTTGCTCCGGAGATCGACGTGGCGTGCTTGATCACCGACCTTCAGTATCAATTCGTCCGGTCGAGCCTCGTGCGGGAGGTGGCCCGCCTCGGAGGCGCAATCGACGGACTAGTCCCACCGAACGTGGTCGCTGCCCTACGCCATCGGCTAGGGGAGCGCAGGTGAGGGAACCTACAAGGGAGAGAGCGCAATGGAACTGATGTACCTGATCGACAAGCTGGAGGACCTGGTGGCGAGCGCCAAGAAGATGCCGATCACCGGCAGGACGATGATCGACGGCGAGCGCCTGGCGGAGCTGGTGGAGCAATTGCGCTTCTCGGTTCCGAAGAACGTGCAGGAAGCCACGGAGGTCATCGAGCACCGGAGCGACCTGATCTCGCAGACGGCGAACGAGGTGCGCCGACTGCGCGCCACCGCCGAGCGGGAGTCGCGGATGCTGGTGGAGGAGAGCACGGTGCTCGCGGCGGCCAAGGAGAAGGGCGACGCGATCATCCGCGAGGCGGAGGAGCAGGCGAAGCTGATATTGGCGCGCACGGAGACGGAGGCGAAGAAGCGGCAGCGGGGCGCGAACGCCTACACGCGCGACACGCTGCTGGAGTTGGAGGCGAAGGTGTCGGAGATATTGGACACCACCCGCAAGGGCGTCGCCGCGCTTACGTCGCCGGAGGAGCGCACCGCAACGGCCGTCGCTGCCGAGGCGATCAAGGTCGAGTTGGTGAACGCCGCGCCCAGCAACGGGAACGGGGCGTCGGCGGGCGCGGCCTCGTAGCGCCTCAGCGCCTACGCCTGCAACGGCAAGGGAACCCGGCAGCCAAACCGCCGGGTTCCCTTTGCGCGTCCGGCGTCCCCCCGCACCCCCGTGTCGTCGGGGGTGGTCTTGGGATGCGAGGCGCCTCGCGTCGAGTTCTCGCCTTCGCGGGAGCGACGGATGGGAGGGGGCGGGCTCGCCCTTCGAGTTCCCTCAGGGCGAACGGAGGCGGGACAAGGGCGAGCGAAGGAGAGAGAAGGCGACCGGCAGGCCGCCCCTACAAAGAGGGGAGCGCTGGTCTGCGCGCGTGGGCGTTCGTGTATCCTGCGGCCTCGATCTTGGCTTGGAGGGCTTTGGATGGCGGCACAGGGGGTCGGGCCTACGCGGGCGTTGGCGGATTTCATCGTCTCGGCCTCCGCCGCCGAGTTGCCGGGTTGGGCGTTGCACGAGGCGAAGCGGACGCTCATCAATATCCTGGGCATCGCGGTTTCGGCGACGCGCTACGAACCGGCGGCCATGGTCGGGGCGTGGGTGCGGAGGCAGGGGGGCAATCCGTCCGCCGGGGTGATCGGGACGGACATCCGCACGGGGACGTTCAACGCGGCGCTGGCGAACGGGTACCTCGCCCACCTCGAGGACTACGACGACACGCACCTGCCGACGATTCTGCACCCCAGCGCGCCCGTTTGGCCCGCGGTGCTGGCCGCCGCCGAGGAGACGGGCGCAAGCGGCCTCGAGACGCTGGCGGCGTTCGCGCTGGGGGCGGAGACGGCGTGCCGGGTGGCGATGTCGGTCTATCCGTGGCACTACGACCAGGGCTGGCACGTAACGGGCACGGCGGGGCTGTTCGGCGCGGTCGCGGGAGCGGGGCGCGTCCATGGCCTGGACGGGGCGCGGATGACGCACGCGCTGGGCGTCGGGGGCACCCACGCGTCGGGGGTGCGCGAGTTGCTGGGCACGCACGGGAAGGCGCTGCATCCGGGCCACGCCGCGTCGACGGGACTCCAAGCGGCGGAACTGGCGGCGCAGGGGTTCACGGGGCCGGAGGAGATATTGGCCGGGCGGCGCGGGTTCTGGGCGATCCTGTCGGCGGGCGGCCACAGCGAGGAGGCGTTGCTGGGCGGGCTGGGCGAGCAATGGGAGTTGCGCAACAACGGCCTGAAGCCGTTCGCGAACGGCATCGTCTCGCATCCGATCCAGGACGGGGTCATCCGTCTGCGTAACGAACACGCGCTCAAGCCGGGAGACGTGGCGGGCATATCGCTGGGCGTGCACCCGCTGGTGCTGGAGTTGATGAACCGCCCGGTGGTGCGGACGGGGTTGGAGGGCAAGTTCTCGTTCCAGCATTGCGCGGCGGCGGCGCTAGTGGACGGGGCAGGGCACGACGCGCAGTTCACGGACGCGAAGGCCGCAGATCCGGACATCTCGCGCATTCGCGGCGCGGTTACGGGCGAGGTGGAGGACGCGGTGGCGGAGGACCAGGCGCGCGTGCGCGTGCATCTGGCGGACGGGCGGACGCTGGAGACGTTCGTGGAGCACGCCATCGGCACGCCGCAGAATCCGATGTCGGATGCGGCGTTGGAGGTCAAGTTCACCGACCTGGCGACGGAGGTGTTCCCTCCCGACCAGGCGGCGCGGCTGCTGGACGCGGCGTGGAACCTCGACCGCGCGCCGGGCGTGGCGGCGCTGATGGGCCTCGCCGCCGCGCGGAGCGGCTAGGGCGGCGCAGGACGGGCGATGACGGAAGCGCTGTTCCATACCGACGCTTACGTGCGCGAGTTCGACGCGGTGGTTACCGCCGTCGAGGGCGGCGCGGTTATGCTCGACTGCACGGCGTTCTTCCCCGGCGGGGGCGGGCAGCCGCACGACGTGGGGACGCTGAGCGCGGGCGGGTCGGCGTGGCGCGTGGTGAAGATGCGGCGCGACGGGGCGGTGTTGTGGCACGAGGTGGAGGGCGGGGAGCCGCCGTCGGTGGGCGCTCGCGTTACGGGGGTGCTGGATTGGGAGCGGCGGCACGCGCTGATGCGGACGCATACGGCGCTGCACGTGCTGTGCGGGGTCATCTACCGCGACTTCGGTGCGTCGGTGACGGGGTCGAATATGACGCCGCTGGCGGCGCGGATGGACTTCGAGTTGGACTCGATGAGCGCGGATTTCGCGGAGCGGGTTGAGGCGAGCGCGAACGCGGAGGTGGCGGCGGACCGCGCGGTCGCGGTGTCGTTCATGGAGCGCGACGCCGCCGACCGGCACCCGGAGTTGATCCGCACCAAGGTAAACCTGCTGCCGCCGGGCATCCGCGAGGTGCGGGTGGTGGACATCCGGGGGTTGGACGTGCAGGCGGACGGAGGGACGCACGTGGCCAGCACGGGGGAGGTGGGGCGCATCAGGGTGGTGGGGCACGAGAGCAAGGGGCGCATCAACAAGCGCCTGCGCATCGAGGTGGCGGAGGGGTGAGGGGCGGGCGCTCCGGCAAGCAAGGGAGCGCCGTTTGCGTTGGGGTCGGTCCGGTGGACGTGGGCGCCTTGCGTCGAGGTTCTTGACCCCGCAGGAACGACGGAAGTGAGACCGCACCCTTCGAGTTCCCTCAGGGTGAAGGGGGGAGGCATGGCGCCCGGCGGTTGTTTCTACTAGGAGGAGAGGCGCCTGGGAGCGCGCGGCGCTTGGTTGCGCTAGTCTCTGTGGGTTATGGATGGGGAACGGGTTAGCGGCGGGCAGGGGGGCGTGTCGGGGGCGGCGCTGTTCGGGGTGTTGGGGCTGGGCGTGGGGGCGATCGGGGCGGCGGCGATCTTCATCCGCCTTGCGGAGGCGGACGCGTTGACCATCGCGGCGGGGCGGATGGCGGTGGGGGCGTTCGCGGTGGGGGCGTTCGCGCTGGTTCGGGCGCGGCGGGAGTTCGCGGCGATCCGGCGGGAGGACGCGCCATGGCTGCTGCTGTCGGGGGCGTTCTTGGCGGCGCACTTCGCGGCGTGGATTGCGTCGCTGCAGCTGACTTCGCTCGCCAACTCGGTCTTTCTGGTTACGACCACGCCGGTGTTCGCGGCGCTGGGGTCGCACTTCGCTATGCGGGACAGGGTGGGCGGGCTGATGGCGTTTGCGGTGGCGCTGAGCGTGGCGGGCGGCTTGGTGTTGGCGGCGGGAGAGGCGGGAGGCGCAGGGCACTTCGGGGGCGACGCGCTGGCGGCGGCGGGGGCGGTTGCGATGGGCGGCAACCTGTTGGTGGGGAGGAAGGTGCGGCGGCGCGTTCCGTTCTTGCCCTACGTAACGGTCGTGTACGCGGCGGCGGCGCTGATGTTGTGGGCGGCGGCGCTGGCGTCGGGGGCGCGCGCGACGGGTCTGCCCGCCGACGCGTACCTATGGATAGCGCTGGCAGGGTTGGTTCCGCAGGCGGTGGGGCATTCGGCGCTGAATTGGGCGCTGGCGCACGCGCCCGCGACGACGGTGGCGATGTCGACGCGAGGGGAGCCGGTCATCGCTACGCTGTTGGCGATGCCGGTGTTGGGGGAGGTTCCGCCGTGGACGATCCTGCCGGGGGGTGTGCTGCTGTTCGCGGGGGTGGCGCTGGCGGTGCGCGCGGAGATGAGGGCGCGGGGGTGAGGGGCGCCGGGGAAGGCGGGAAGACGAATGCGGTTGTCGTCGCTAAGCCGGAGTGGGATGCGGGGCGCCGTGCGTCGAGATTCCCGCCTCCGCGGGAGCGACGGAAGAGAGGGCGGGGGCGCGCGGAGGAGAAGAGAGGGAGCGTCCGAGAAGGAGCAGGAGGGACGGAAGAGGCGGCGGAGCGGCGATGGGGGCGGGCGCGGTTAGCCGGCGAGGGAGAGGGCGTCGATGACTTGGGGGGCGGCGGCTAGGGTGCGGTGGACGGGGCAGCGCGTGGCGATGTAGCGGAGGCGGTCGAGTTGGTCGTCGTCGAGCGCGCCCTTGACGTTGATGGTGCGGCGGATGACCTCGACGTAGCCGTCGGCGCCTTCTTCGCAGTCCTCGCAGTCGCGGGCGTGGACGCGCTCGTGGGTGAGGCGGACGTTGACCGATTCGAGGGGCCAGCCCTTGCGCTCAGCGTAGATGCGGAGGGTCATAGCGGTGCAGGCGCCGAGGGCGCTGAGGAGGAGTTCGTAGGGGTCCATTCCCAGGTCGTCGCCTGCGTCGAGAGGTTCGTCGGCGACGAGGGCGTGGTCGTCGCTAGCGACGAGGTGGGTCATACGTTGGATGCTCTGGACGGTTACGGCGGCGGGCATAGGAGACCTCCGTGGCGAGGGCGGCTAGGCGGCTTGGGCGGCGCGGTCGGCTTCGATGGCGCCGTTCATCGCGGCGATGGCGACCTCTATCTGGTCGTCGTCGGGCTTGCGGGTGGTGAGCGCCTGGAGGGCGAGGCTGGGGGCGGCGATGGCGCGGACGAGGGTGGCGCCGCTGTGGCGGGCGTTGAAGCGGATTATCTCGTAGGAGATTCCGGCGATGACGGGCATAAGGAGGATGCGGGAGAGGATGCGGAGGGGCAGGTCGGGCGTGCCGAGGAGGGCGAAGACGAGGATGGAGACGAGCATAACGGTGAGGAGGAATGCGGTGCCGCAGCGGGGATGGGCGGCGGGGAAGCGCCGCACGTTGTCGGAATTCAGGGGTAGGCGGGCCTCCATAGCGTGGACGGTCATATGCTCGGCGGCGTGGTAGGCGAAGACGCGGCGGATGCTGGGAGTGAGGCCGATGAAGACGACGTAGGCGAGGAAGATGGCGAGGCGTATGGCGCCCTCGGCGAGGTTGCTGAGGATGGCCGATTCGGTGAAGCGGTCGACGGCGGCGGTGGTTACCAACAGGGGCGCGACGACGAAGAGGCCGACGCCGAGGCCGAGCGCCATCAGCAGGGTCAAGGCCATGCTCCACGCGGGGATCGGCTGCTCCGTGTCCTCGTCGCCTGCGGCGACCTGTGCGGAGTAGGTGAGGGCGCGGACGCCGATGGTGAGCATCTCGGCCATCACGACGACGCCGCGAACGACGGGCACCTTGCGCAAGGGGTTGTTCGCCCAACGAGGAGGGGGGAAGGAGCGGAGTTTGATGACGCCGTCGGGGCGTCGCGCGGCGACGGAGATGGCGTGGAGTCCGCGAATCATCACGCCTTCGAGGACGGCTTGGCCGCCGTAGACGAAGGTGTGCTGGTTGGACTGGCGCCCGCAGCACTCCGCAGCTGCTAGTTCCTGCTCGGGCGAGCCGTCAGGCGCGGCGGCGCCGGAGTTGGGCGGGAGGCCGGACAACGCGCGCTCGTCCGCCGCGCCTATTGGAGGTTGAAGCGGCGGCGGAAGCGCTCGACGCGGCCTTCGGTGTCGACGATGCGCTGCTCGCCCGTGAAGAAGGGATGGCAGGCGTGGCAGATCTCGACTTTGATCTGGGCCTTGGTGGCGCCGGTCGTCCAGGTGTTGCCGCAGGCGCAAGAGACCTGCGCCGCCTCGAAGTAGTCGGGGTGGATGCCGGTCTTCACGCGGTGGGCTCCGGGTGGGCGCCGTTGCCGTTCGCCGAGGGGACGACGTTGGCGCGGCGCGAGCGCTTGTTGGCGTGGTCGAACCGGACGACGCCGTCGGCGAGGGCGTAGAGGGTGAAGTCGCGTCCGAGGCCAACGTGCCGGCCGGGGTGAATCTTGGTTCCGCGCTGGCGGACGATGACGGTACCGGCGCGGACGGTCTGTCCGCCGTAGCGCTTGACGCCGAGGCGCTGGCCTTGGCTGTCGCGTCCGTTGCGGCTGCTGCCGCCTGCCTTCTTGTGCGCCATACGACGCCCCCTTTACTGCTGCGCCGCCGCGCCGTCGGGCACGATGGCCTTGATGTCCAACTGGGTAACTCGCTGTCGGTGGCCCTGCTTGCGGCGGTAGCGCACCTTGGGCTTGTACTTGAAGACGATGATCTTGTCGGCCTTGGCCTGCGCGGAGACCTCGGCGAGGACGCGGGCGCCCTCGACGAGCGGGTCGCCGACGCGCACGCCATCGCCGCCCTCGACGAGCAGGACGCGGTCGAGTTCGACGGAGGCGCCCTCGTCGGCGGCTATCTTCTCGACGGTGATGCGGTCGCCGGGCGCGACGCGGTACTGTTTGCCGCCGGTTTCGATGATGGCGTAGGTCATTAGGCTCGCTCGGAGGCGCGACGGGGAAACCGCGCGCAACCGCTCCATTCTAGGGGAAGGCGCGCGCGAGGGCAAGGCGGCCGGAGGGCGCCCTTCGAGTTCCCTCAGGGCGAACGGGGAGAGTGAGGGCGGAATGCGCGTGTCGTCGGGGCGGGGGTTTGGGGATGCGGGGCGGCTCGCGTCGAGGCTCCCGCCTTCGCGGGAGCGACGGATAAGGGGGCAGCGCGGGACGCTGCGCACGGTGTACGCTTAAGCCCGCGATGATGCTGAACACGGACATCGGCGCGGTCGGGGTGCTGTGCAGCGGCGGAGACGCGCCGGGGATGAACGCCTGCGTGCGTGCGGTCGTGCGCGCCTCGCTCTACAGGGGCGTCAAGGTTTGGGGCGTGTACGACGGCTACAACGGCCTGATTCGCCACGAGGTGGAGGAGTTGGACTCGGCCAAGGTGGCGGGGCTGCTCCAGCGCGGCGGGAGCATCCTCGGCTCGGGGCGGTGCCCCGAGTTCCACGACGCGGAGGTTCGCGCGCAGTGCGCAGCCTACGCGCGCGAGGCGGGTCTGGGCGGGCTGGTGGTCATCGGGGGCGACGGCTCGCTTGCGGGTGCGATGGAACTCCACCGCATGGGCGTGCCGGTCGTGGCCGTGCCCGCCACTATCGACAACGATATGCCGGGGACGGAGATCACCATCGGGACGGACACGGCGATCAACACCGCCGTGGAGGCCATCGACCGGCTGAGCGACACGGCGTCGGCGCACAACCGCGCAATCATCGTGGAGGTGATGGGGAGGCACTGCGGTTACCTCGCCGTGCAGTCGGGCATCGCCACGGGCGCAGAGATGATCATCACGCCGGAGCGCCCGATTGAGTTGCAGTCGGTCTTCGATGAGATGACGAACGCGGAGAGGCGGGGGAAGAACCGCTTTATGATCGTGCTGGCAGAGGGGGCGCAGTGGCACGCGAGCGAATTGACGCGCCTGATCAACGAGGCGGACAACCCCTATGACGCGCGGTTCACCATCCTGGGCTACATCCAGCGCGGGGGGGCGCCGTCCCGCTTCGACCGCATTCTGGCGACGCGGATGGGCGTGAGCGCGGTCGAGGCGCTGCTAGGCGGCGAGTCGGGCGTGCTGACGGCGTGGAGAAACAACCGCATCGAACTCATCCCTGGCGACGACCTGCCGGAACGGGCCGACCCGTGGGGAGAGACGCTGACGCGCATCCAGCGCATCTCCACGCGGTGAGGCGGCGAGGGACCCGCGCTCCGCGTGCGCCAAGGGCGTGGACGAGGGGGCGTGCGTTCGGATATGATGAGCGCCTCCCCCCACGGAGAACTTCCGCTACGAGGCATCGACTATGGACGCCCGCGAGGCTGTGGCGCTTGAGCGCAACGAGAAGATCGCCGACTTCCGTCCCGGCGACACGGTGAAGGTGAACGTGTGGATACGCGAGGGCGATCGCCAGCGGCAGCAGTCGTTCCAGGGCGTGGTCATCCGCAAGCGGGAGGGCGGGCAGAGCGCGTCGTTCAGCGTGCGGCGCATCGCCTCGGGCGTGGGGGTTGAGCGCTCGTTCCTCTACCACTCGCCGAACGTGGAGAGCGTGGAAGTGACGCGGCGGGGGAAGGTGCGGCGCACGAACCTCGCGTACTTGCGGGGCCGCTCGGGCAAGGCGGCGCGCATCAAGGAGCGCGAGCGCGGGCGGCGGGCCTAACCGCGCCCGACCGATACAACGTCCCGGCGGCCTTTGCGTAACTAACCCGCGACGGTATGCGGGCGACCGGCAGGTCGCCCCTACAAGGAAATGCCCTCCCCACGCCCCGGTATCGCCGGGGCGGGTTTGGGGGATGCAGGGCGCCTAGCGCCGAGGCTCCCGCCTTCGCGGAGCGACGGAAGGGAGAGCGGGAGCGACGGACAGAGGGCGAGGCGGCGATGGAGAACTTGGCGGCGGAGAACGCGAGGCGGGCGCGGCGCGCGGGGCAGGCGGCGCTGCTGGCGGCGGTTATGACCGTCGGCCTCATCGCCTACGGAGCGTGGGTGCGCGTGTCGGGCTCGGGGCTGGGTTGCCCCGACTGGCCGCTTTGCGAGGGCGTGATTGTGCCGGGGCTGGAGGGCGACACGGCCATCGAGTTCGGCCACCGCGTCTTCGCCGGGCTGACGCTGCTGGTCGTGCTTGCGGCTGCGGTGGTGGCTTTCGCGGGGCGCCGCTCCGATGTCGTGCTCGCGCGAGTGCTGGGCGCGGCGCTGGTCGTGATGCTGCTGCAAGCGGGGTTGGGCGGCGCGACGGTGCTGACGGAGCTGCACGGGATGGTGCGGCTGGCGCACCTCACCTTCGCCTTCTCTGCGTTGTCGCTGCTCACCTTCGGAGCACTGCGCGGTCTTGGCGCGGCGCCGAGCGCGTCGCCGGGGCTGAGGCGGGCGACGCTGCTGGCGTTGGGCGGCGCGGTGATGGTGCTCGGCGGCGGCGCAATCGTAGGCTCGGGGACGGGCGCGGGCTGCCCGGCGTTGCCGCTGTGCGATGAGCGGAGTTCGCTCACGGCGACGGGGTTCCACGAGTTGCACCGGGCGGTCGGGGCGGCGTTGCTGCTGGCTCTCATCGCCACCGGGGCGGGCATAGCGCGGCGGCGGCGGTTGGGCGGCGCGGCGGCGACGCCCTTTGCGACGGCGTTGAACCACGGAGCGATGACGCTGCTGCTGGCGCAGGGGCTGCTGGGCGTGCTGATGGTGCTGGACTTCCGCACGGCGCCCTTCTCCGAGCATCTGCGCATAGCGCATGTGGCGCTGGCGGCGCTGCTGTGGTGGGCGCTGTCGGCGTCGTGGTGGCTGGCCTACGAGGCGCGTGGGAAGGCATAGCGCCCACCGCCACCCCCGTGTCGCCGGGGCTGCTGGTTTTGGGGGATGCAGGGCGCCTCGCGTCGAGGTTCCTGCCTCCGCAGGAACGACGGAGAAAGAGGGGGCGGGGCGGGTTAGTTGACGACGTTGATGGGAGTTCCGGCTAGGAAGGCCTCCACCGCGTCTACGGCGCCTTCATTCAGGAACTCCATGCCCTCGGGGGTGTTGTCCGCTACGTGAGGGGTGAGCACTACGTTGCCGCACGATAGGAGGGGATGATCGGGCGGGACGGGTTCGGGGTCGAAGACGTCGAGGCCCGCGCCGCCGAGTTTGCCGGAGGTCAGCGCCTCGGCGAGGGCTAGGTTGTCCACTACGCCGCCGCGCGCGACGTTGACCAGGATGGCGCCGTCCTTCATCAGCGCCAGTTCGCGGCGGCCTATGAGGTGGCGCGTGCGCTCGGTCAAGCGCGTGTGCAGGCTTACCACGTCCGCCGTGCGGAGCAGTTCGTCGAGGGAGACGAAGCGCAGGCCGAGGCGCTCGGCGCGCTCGGGGGAGGGGTTGAGCGTCCAGGCGACGACCTCCATGCCGATGGCCTTGGCGAGGCGCGCCGTGGCGGCGCCGATGTGCCCGGCGCCGACGACGCCGAGGGTGCGTCCGCGCAGCAGCGTCGTGCGGCGCACTTTCCACTCGCCCGCCTTCACGTTGGCCGTCTCGCTTGGGAGTTTGCGGGCGGCGGCGAGCATGAGGGCGAGCGCGTGCTCGGCGACGACGGGCGCGGTGCGGCCCGGCACGTTGCAGACGCTGACTCCGTAGCGGCGCGCGGGCTCGAGGTCGACCGAGTCGGTTCCGATGGCGACGAGGACGATGAGGCGCAGGTTGGGGAGGCGGGCGAGCGTCTCCTCCGTCCACTTGAGGCGCACGGGGGATATGACTACTTCCGCGTCCTGCACGCGGCGCATCTGCTCGGCGTCGTCGGCGGGGAGGTCGGGGTAGAGGGTGGCGTCGGTGAAGGCGCGGAGGCGGTCGAACTGGGGCGAGCCTGCCCACTGGGGCGGCACGTCCGCCGCGATGACCAGTTTGGGGAGCGGCGCCGTCATGCCGCGTGAGGCCGCTCGAAGACGGAGGCGACGCCCTGGCCGCCGCCGACGCAGAGGGTGGCGAGGCCATAGCGCCCGCCGCGCCGCTCCAACTCCTCCATCAGTTTCACGACCATAATCGCGCCGGTGGCGCCGAGGGGGTGGCCGAGCGATATGCCGCTGCCGTTGACGTTGGTTCGCGCCTCATCGAGTCCCAGTTCGCGGATGACGTAGAGGGCTTGGGCGGCGAACGCTTCGTTCAGTTCCACCAGGTCGATGAGGGTGAGGTCGAGACCGGTGCGCTCCATAGCGCGGCGGACGGCGGGGACGGGGCCGATGCCCATCACGGCGGGGTCTACGCCCGCGACGCCGCGTCCGACCCAGCGCAGGCGGGGCGCGACGCCCTCGCGCTCGGCGCGCTCCGCCGACATCACGACGAGGGCCGCCGCCGCGTCGTTCATCCCGGCGGCGTTGCCCGCGGTAACGGTGCCGTCGGTCTTGAAGGCGGGTTTGAGGGCGGCTAGGCGTTCGAGGCTGGTGTCGGCGCGGGGGTGTTCGTCGCGCGTAACGACGATCGGCTCGCCGCGCGGCTGGGGGACGCTCACCGGCTCGATCTGGGCGTCGAAGGCGCCCGATTGCTGGGCGGCGACGGCGCGTTGGTGGCTTTGGAGGGCGAGGCGGTCTTGCTCCTCGCGGCTGACCTCGTAGCGCTCGGCGACGTTCTCCGCCGTTACGCCCATATGGTAGTCGTAGATGGGGCAGGAGAGGCCGAGTTGGAGCGCGTCGGTGAGTTGGTGGTCGCCGTAGCGCAGGCCGCCGAAGCGCACGCCCTGGGCGAGGTAGGGCGCGCTGCTCATACTCTCGGTTCCTCCGGCGACCACGATTTCGGCGTCGCCTGCGATGATGGCGTGGGCGGCGAGGTTGACGGCTTCGAGGCCGGAGGCGCAGGCGCGGTTGACCGCGAGGGCGGGGACGCTGTCGGGGAGGCCTGCGGCGAGCGCGGCCTTTCGCGCGGCGTAGCCCGAATCGGCGGCCTGGAGCACGTTGCCCATGATGACCTGATCGACGGCGGCGGGTTCGACGCCCGCGCGCTCGACGGCGGCGCGGACGACTACGGCGCCCAGGTCGGCGGCGGATAGGTCTTTGAACGCGCCGCCGAAGCGGCCGATGGGCGTGCGAGCCCCGCTTACGATGACTACGTCGCGCATAGCGCCCCCTCGCGCCGATTCTGCGTTCGCGCGCCCAGGCGCGTCAACCGCTCGCCAGGCCGAGCAGGTCGAGCAGTTCGGCGGGTTGGCGGAGCGTGTAGTGGGGCGTTGCGCCGGGGATGGCGGGGCCGGTGGCTCCGCCGCCCCACGCGGCGTGGCAGACGGTTACGCCCGCGCTGCGGCCCGCGCCGAAGTCCGCGGTGGTGTCGCCGACCATCACGGCGTGCTCGGGCGACGCGCCCAGGCGTTCGAGCGCCAGCAGCATGCCCTCCGGGTCGGGTTTGGTGCGCGCTACGTCCTCGAAGCCGATCACTACGCCGAAGAAGCGTTCGAGATCCAGCAGGCGCAGTTGGTCGTCTACGCCGCAGGCGCGTCCGTCGAGCAGGAAGCGCCTGCGTTTGGTGGTCACCACGCCGAGGGCGCGTCCGGATTCGGCGACGCGCGCGACGGCGTCGGTTATGCCGTCGTAGCGCTGGAGGTTGGCGGCCTCGTGGAGCCAGTAGGCGCGGGGGTAGCGTTCGGTCAGGTCGGCGTCGAGGCCGAGGCGCTCGCGCAGTTCGGTCAGGGGGCCGTCGTAGGTACGCCCGTGGATGCCCGCCCAGAAGTCGGCGGCGGTCGGCTCGCGGACGCCTACCTCGTCGAACACGCGCTGCAAGGCGACGACGCGCGCGTGGTTCGTGCCCGCGAGGGTGTCGTCGAAGTCGAAGAGGACTGCGCGGACGTGCGCCAGTTCGCCCGCCATATCAGGCTTGCCTCGCGTCCAGCGCGGCTCGGAGCGCCGCCGCGAACGCCTCCGGCTGCTGCGTGCCGAGCAGGCATTGGCGTCCGTCGCCGGTGCGGAACCACACGCCCCAACGCCCGTACATATTGTAGGCCTTGCCCCGCGCGCGCAGGCCGATGCGGATGCCCCAGCCGCCGTAGTCGAGGAGGGGGTTGTAGCGGCGCGCCTCCCATTGGTCGATCTGCTCCAAGCCGATGCGTTGGCGGGCGCGGTGGAAGGGGAAGTAGCGGAAGTAGACGCCGTCCGCCTCCACCTCCGTAACGAGGTTTCCGGCGAGGAAGAGCCAGAGGAGCGCGGCCAGCAGCGCATAGACGCCGACGGCGATTCCGACCGCTGCGCCGGGGCCTTCGGCGGCCTCTCGGAAGAGCGCCCAGCCCGTAGCCGCGCCCACGGCGACGAGCCCGGCGACGACGAACCGCCACGCCCACCATCGGGTGAAGCGCTGGGTCTCTCGGAACGGCGGACGCTCGGTCACGGCTATTCGTTGAAGGCGGCGCTGATGACGGGGCCGCCGCGCATCGGGCCGACGTAGACGCCGCCGTCGTCCACGCGCACGGGGTAGGTGGGTTGACCGGTGAGGGACGGGCCGACGCTCTGCTTGCCGGTGCGCACGTCGAAGCGCGCGCCGTGGAGAGGGCAGACGACCTCGTAGCCGTCCAGCGCGCCGCTCGAGAGCGCGCCGCCCGCGTGGGAGCAGAACTCTTCGAGGGCGTAGAACTCGCCCTCGACGCGCACGAGGCAGATCTGCTCGAACCCGGCGCGGAGCGACTTCATGCGGCCGTCGGCGAGGTCGTCGACGGAGGCGATGCGGGTGAAGTCGGCGGGCATACGGCTGCTTACCCCGCCTCTTTCGGCCCGATCGGCATAGCGTGCTGCGCGCCTTCGCGGAGCGTCTCTTTGGCGGCGCGGACGAACTCGCGGAAGAGGGGGTGGGGGGATTGGGGGCGGGAGAGGAACTCGGGATGGAACTGGACGCCGACCATAAAGGGGTGCTCCACCTGCTCGACGATCTCCACCAGGCGTCCGTCGGGGGATAGGCCGCTGGGGAGCAGGCCGCTGTCCTGCATGTCCTCGCGGTAGGCGTTGTTGAATTCGAAGCGGTGGCGGTGGCGCTCGTCGACGGCGCCGCGTCCGTAGGCGGCGGCGGCGTGCGTGCCGCCGCGCAGCACACAGGGGTAGACGCCGAGGCGCATCGTGCCGCCCATGCTCTCTACTTCGCGCTGGTCGGGCATCAGGTCGATGACGGGGGCGCGCGTGGCGGGGTCGAACTCGGTGGAGTTGGCGCCGGTGAGGCCGAGGGAGTTGCGCGCGTGCTCGACGACCATGACCTGCATGCCCAGGCAGAGGCCGAGGTAAGGCAGGCGGCGCGTGCGGGCGTAGGCGGCGGCGGCGATCATGCCCTCGACGCCGCGCTCGCCGAATCCGCCCGGCACGACGATGCCGGAGGCGCGCGATAGGAGCGGGTGGGGGCCGACGCGCTCCACCTCCTCGGCGTAGACCCAATCGATCTCGGTGTCCACGCCGTGGAAGAGCCCGGCGTGGCGGATGGCCTCGCGGACGGAGATGTAGGCGTCGGGGAGGTCGGTGTACTTGCCGACGACGGCGATGGGGATGGCGGGCTTCTGCGCGGACATGCGCTCGACCATGGCGCGCCAGTCGGCGAGGTCGCGGCCTCCGGCGGGGAGGGCGAGGGCGTCGATGAGCAGGTCGCCCAGGCCCTCGTCCTCAAGGATGAGGGGGACGCGGTAGACGTTGTCGACGGTGGCGAGGGTGTAGACGGCGCGGCGGGGCACGTCGCAGAACATCGACACCTTGTCCTTGATCTCGTCGGGGGCTTCGTGGTCGGCGCGGCAGATGATGGCGTCGGGCTGGATGCCGAGGGCGCGGAGTTCCTTGACGGAGTGCTGCGTCGGCTTGGTCTTCAGCTCGCCGGTGGCGTTGATGTAGGGGAGGAGGGTGAGGTGGACGTAGAAGACGTTGTTGCGTCCGACCTCGTTGCGCATCTGGCGAATGGCTTCGAGGAAGGGCTGGCCCTCGATGTCGCCGACGGTGCCGCCGACCTCGACGACGATGACGTCGGGCGCGCCGTCGGCGGCGAGGTCGTGCATGAAGCGCTTGATGGCGTCGGTCAGGTGAGGGACGGCCTGGATGGTGCCGCCGAGGTAGTCGCCGCGCCGCTCGGCGGCGATGACGTCGCTGTAGATGCGCCCGGCGGTTACGTTGGACTTCTTGGTGAGCTCCACGTCGATGAAGCGCTCGTAGTGGCCGAGGTCGAGGTCGGTCTCGGCGCCGTCGACGGTTACGAACACCTCGCCATGCTGGTAGGGGGACATGGTGCCGGGGTCGAAGTTGAGGTAGGGGTCGAGTTTCTGGACGGAGACGCGCAGGCCGCGGCTCTTGAGGATGCGTCCGATGGAGGCGACGGCGATGCCCTTGCCGATGGAGCTGACGACGCCGCCGGTTACGAAGACGTACTTGGTGGTCATAGCGAGCCGGCCGGCACGGGCGTGAGTGGGAGGGGGGCGGCGGAAGAGGGGGGCGCGAACCGCAGGACCCATAGGCCCAGGGCGACGCGATGGCGTTGCCGCGGAGAGGGGGGCAAGACGGGACGCTAGTCTAGGAAGGGGCGGGGAGGGGTGTCAAGCGTGGCTTGCCCTTCGAGTTCCCTCAGGGCGAACGGTGGGGGATGCCCTTCGAGTGCCCTCAGGGCGAACGGAGGGAGGGGCGCCCTTCGATTTCCCTCAGGGCGAACGGTGAGAGGGGTGCCCTTCGAGTTTCCTGAGGATGAGCGGAGAGGGGGCTGGCGCGCTTGGTGGGACTCGAACCCACGGCCTCATCCTCCGCAGGGATGCGCTCTATCCACTGAGCTACAAGCGCGCGCGGCGAGGGTTGGTGCCGAGGGCGAGATTCGAACTCGCACATCCGTACGGATACTACGCCCTGAACGTAGCGCGTCTACCGGTTCCGCCACCTCGGCAAGGCAGCCTCTCGCACGTGGGCGCGGACACCCACGCCGTACATTGTAGCGCATAAGGGGGCGGATGGGTAGGGGCGGGGGGCGGGGCGGCGCCCGACAAGGGGACACGGCGCTGGACAATGTCCATTGCGATGTCCTACTATTTCCGGCGTGAGAGAGGGGTTTTCGAGGGGACATTGTCCCGGAGGGGTGAGAGGTGATACTGCGCTGGGGCAGCGCAGCGCAGGCAAGGGAGGAGGGGTCGGGGAATTGACATTTGGGACAACGCTACCGACAATGCCTGTATCTGAGGGGGCAGGGTGCAATGAAATCTCTCCTTGACGAATTCCGCCGCTTCGATGCTCTCCGTGACGAGGAAGCAGGCGGGGGTGACGAACTGTTATCGGAAACGGTGGAGCGAATCCCGCCAACCTATGCCGAGTCGGAGATTTTGGATATGCTCCATCCGGAGATTGCCATTCGACTCCGCACCAAAGGATTGACACATCTCTATCAACACCAAGCAGATGCGGTCGTAAAGGCGCTTGCAGGGGCGAATGTTGTGGTGCAGGCACCGACGGCAAGCGGTAAGACTCTGGCATTTCAGATTCCGATGATGCAACGTATTGATTACCGAGGGCGGGCATGCGCTGTTGATTTACCCAACAAAGGCCCTTGGCAACGGCCAACGAGATCAACTGCACCGCATCTTTGGCAAAATAAACGACTTTCGCGGAAGACCTATCGAATCATGGTGGTACGACGGGGACACTTCAGCACAAGACCGGCAGGCAATTCGCTCGCAACCGCCTCACATTTTGATTACTACTCCAGAGATGTTGCACCATAGTTTCTTGGCTTTCTCAGATACAGTATGGATGCAATTCTTGAGTCAGTTGCGCTGCATTGTAATTGATGAAATGCACGAATATCGTGGTTACTTCGGTTCCAATGTTGCGCTTCTTCTACGCCGCCTCTCGCACCATCTGGCTTCGATTAATACGAAACCCCAGTTCTTCCTTGCCTCTGCGACTTGCGCAAATGCACAAGAACATGCGGAACGCTTAACGGGCCTGAGATTTGAAGAGGTAGGAAAGGCTAATCAATTTCGCCCAAACCGAAACTTTTATTTTGTAAAACCAGATATCCCTGACCATCAGTACTGGAAGATTCTTCAATTGCGCGCAGTTAACGCAGGCCTGGCGAGTCTGGCAATGGGCAAGGCTGTTTTAGTGTTCTGCCCTACTCGCAATTTCGCCCAAGAGTGCTACAGAACTGCGCGTCGACGCGTCGATCAATTGCGAGAAGAAGGGTTCGCTGAACTTGACATGGAATCAATCCGTGTGTTTCGTGGTGGATTGAGTTCCGAGGAACGCCACGAAATACAAGATGGATTACGCAACGGGTCTGTGCGCCTAGCTTTTACTACAAATGCGCTCGAGCTCGGTATCGATCTCGGTGGTCTTGATGGCGTGATTCTTGCTGGCTTTCCGGACAGCATGATGTCGGCTTGGCAGCGCATTGGCCGAGCAGGACGAAGATGGGACTCGGATGCTTTTGTATTTTACTACGCCCGTAACAACCCCCTTGATCAATTCTACGCTTCAAATCTTCAGATGTTCCTTAATAAGCCATTTGACGAACTTGTGGTCAACCCTGAAAACGAGGAGCTTGTTAAACGGCACCTCCCTTGCTTGCTGTACGAAACGCCTAACATAGAAAGTGGAGAAGACATTTTGGGACAAACTTTGTATAAGGCAGCGTATGATGCCACTAAACAAGGCTTGCGCCGGATATCAGGTTATCCGCCTCATCCCCGTGTAGATATTCGAGGCGTGGGCGGCGGAATGTATGTGCTAAAGAGTGGCGAAGAAGAAATTGGCACATTATCTGCCCATCAACAATTTCGAGAAGCCTACCATGACGCAATTTACTTGCACAGCACTGCGGTTTACCGTGTTGAATCCATTGAACTAACAAGTGGGGGAGGCACGATTAGACTCAATAGCGCTTCCGACTATGCCCGTACGGCACCTCAGCTAGTGACGACCATTCAACCGCAAGATTTGTTCGATGGATACCAATGGGAATCAGGCATCACTATCATGCACGGCAATGTCACTGCAATCGAACGCCTCATTAACGTTAGGGAGTATGATGAGCGCACTGATGAGACCCTGAGAATATGGACACCTGATGTCAACAATGCAAACTACTCAAATGCTCATGCCTTTTGGCTGGCAATTGCCAGTGACTCTGGTTTGATAACCACGAACAAAAGAGAGCAAGGAGGAATAGCTGAACTCCAACATCTGTTGCGCCTTGGTACATTGTTCACCATCCCGGCAGAAATGCATGACATTATTCCCCATGCAACCCAGCGCGAGCAGTCCGCGTATCTGATTGAGAGTCACGCTGGCGGCATTGGAATTGTCCGAAAAGTTTTCGAGAGATGGCAAGAAATACTTACTACGGGCGTTCGGATGGCCGCTGAGTGCCGGTGCTCAAGAGGCTGCCCGAACTGCATCGTTCCACCTCGCTCGCGCGATGACTTGGATAAGCGGCGTGGTATCGCACTCGCTCAGAAGATCCTCTCGGCGACCAGTCAGCCGCCAAATGACAAGGTTGACGAGAACGGTTTCTGGGCACCGATTAGGTAAGCCCCTGGTGGGCGAAGCAGGACTTGAACCTGCGACCTCCTGCGTGTGAAGCAGGCGCTCTAACCGACTGAGCTATCCGCCCTTGGGGGTATTGTGGCGCAGGGGGGCGGGGTTTGTAAAGCGGGCGGTGGGGCGGGAGAGGGCGCGCTAGCCGCGGCGGTCCCAGCGGGCGCGGAGGGTGTTGGCGGCGGAGAGGGCTAGGAGTTTGGCGTCGAGGAGGGGGGAGCGGCGGCGGACGTAGTCGAGGTCGTAGGCGAGTTTGCGCTCGGGGTCGTCGCCGGTGTTGTAGACCTGGGCGAGGCCGGTGAGGCCGGGGAGGACGGCTTGGCGTTGGGCGAAGTCGGGGAGGCGCTCGGCCAGTTCGGCGCACTCCGTCTCCGACAGCGCCCTGGGGCCGACGAAGCTCATCTCGCCGCGCAGGATGTTCAGCACTTGGGGCAGTTCGTCGAGCGCGGTGCGGCGCAGCAGGCGCCCGAAGCGCGTTACGCGCGGGTCGTCGCGGGCGGTGCGGGCGGGGCCGTCCTCGTCGCTGCCGCGGAGCATGGTGCGGAACTTGAGCACCTCGAACGGCGCGCCGTCCTTGCCGACGCGGCGCTGGCGGTAGAAGACGGGGCGCCCGTCGTCCAGCAGGATGAGGATGGGTATGGCGAGCCAGAGCAGCGCCCACAGGGGCAGCGCGACAAGGTGCGCGGCGGCGAGCACCGCGAGGTCCATCGCCCGCTTGTAGCGCGGCGTCTCGTCGGACGGTGCCGCCTTGCTCACGTGGCCTCGCGCAGGAGCAGGTGGCGGCCCAGGATGACGTTGAGCGCGGCGGAGGTTACGTCGGGAACGAGGTACTCGGGCGGAGGCGTCCACGCGGGGGGCGCCGCCGTGGCGGCCTCGACGGCACGCAGCACGCGCTCCGCCTCAACGCCCGCGAGGATGCTGCTGCCGCACTCGACGGTCTCGGGGCGCTCGGTAACGTCGCGCAGCGTAACGTTGGGGAGGCGCAGGATGCAGCACTCCTCCTGGACGGTGCCGCTGTCGGTGAGCACGCACCGCGCGCCGCGCTCCAGTTGGCCGAAGTCGAAGAAGCCCAGCGGCTCGATGAGGCGCACGCCGTCCGCCGAGGCGACGCCCTCTCGGGCGAGGCGGTCGGCGGTGTGGGGGTGCGTCGATAGGAGGACGGGCGCGCCCCAGCGCTCGGCGACGGCGCCGAGGCTGGCGACGGCGGCGCGGAGGCGCTCGGGGACGTCGACGGTCTCGGCGCGGTGGAGGGTGGCGAGGAAGTAGGCGCCAGGCTCCACGCCGAGGCGTTCGAGCGCGCCGCTTGCGTCGATGCGGTCGGCGTAGTGGCGCATCACCTCGTTGATGGGGTTGCCGACGACGAACACGCGCTCGCGCTCGATTCCCTCGCGCGTTAGGTTGGCGGCGCTGCGGTGCGTGTAGGGCATGAGCACCGCCGAGGCGTGGTCGATGACGCGGCGGTTCAATTCCTCGGGGACGCGCGGGTCGTAGCAGCGGTTGCCCGCCTCGAGGTGGAACACCGGCACGCCCGCGCGGGCGGCGGCCAGCGCCGAGAGGCCGCTGTTGGTGTCGCCGAGGATGACGACGCGGTCGGGCCGCGCCGACGCGACGGCCTCCCACACGCCCGCGAGGATGCGCCCAATCTGTCCGCCGAAGCCGGACGCGCCCGCGTCGAGGCGCACGTCGGGGCGGCGCACGCCTAGGTCGTCGAAGAAGACGTCGCTCAGCTCGGGGCGGAAGTTCTGGCCGGTGTGGAGGAGGAGGTGGTCGGCGGCGCGGTCGAGCGCGGGGATGAGGCGGCTGAGGCGGATGATCTCCGGGCGGGTGCCCAGGATGGTCATTATCCTCACTCGGCGCCCCCGTCGGAGAGGAAGGGCGCGAGCACGGCGCGAAGGCGTTCGCCCTCCAGCGTCGGATTGCGCGACGAATACTCCTCGCGGAGCGCGGGCGCGCCCTCCGGCGGCGGCTCCAGCACCGAGCCGATGGCGAAGAAGCCGTTGCGCTCCGTCGTGCGGGGCAGCTCCTCCTCCGAGACCAGCACCTCGTGCACCTTCTCGCCGGGGCGGATGCCGGTGTACTCGACGGCGGCGGGGCGGTCGCCGATGATGGCGCGGGCGACGTCGACGATGCGCGCCGACTCCAACTTGGGCACGATGATCTCGCCCGCGGCGGCGTGCTTCATCGCGGCGAAAACCACGCTCACGGCGTCGTCCAGCGACAGGAGGAAGCGCGTCATCTCCGGCACGGTTACGGTCAGCGGCCCGCCCCGCGCCGCCTGCTCCTGGAAGAGGGGGATGATGGAGCCGCGGGAGGCGAGGACGTTGCCGTAGCGCACGCAGACGAGGCGGGTGTTGGGCGCGTGGCGGTTCGCCTCGACGAGGATGCGCTCCGACAGCGCCTTGGTCATGCCCATCACGTTGACCGGCTTGCACGCCTTGTCGGTCGAGACGCCGACCACCACCTCGACATTGCCCGCCTCGCGCACGGCGCGGGCGAGGTTCGCGGCGCCGCCCGCGTTGGTGCGGAACGCCTCCTCGGGGAAGTACTCGCAGGTGGGCACCTGCTTGAGCGCCGCCGCGTGGACGATGACGTCGGCCTCGGCGACGGCCCAGCGGAGCGCATCGTAGTCGCGCACGTCGCCCACGTGGAAGGCGAGGGCGTCGCGGGCGGCGGCGTAGATGATGTCGTCGGTCGCCTGCGGCTGCTGGGCGTAGGCGAGGCGCATCTCGTGCTGCTTGGCCTCGTCGCGCGAAAGCACCGTTACGCGCGAGGGCTGCCCCTCCTCGCCCGACAGGATGCGGCGCACCAACGCTTGGCCGAGCGACCCGGTGCCGCCGGTTACGAGCACCCGCTTGGCGTTCAGGAACGTCACGCGCGTACTCCCGCGTAGGCTGCGTCCTCGACCGCCATAGCCTCCACCATCTCCGGCCAGGGCGGAGCGCGGAAGCCCGCCGCCTCCGCGAAGGCGCGCCCGTCGAGGCTCCTGTCGATGACCATCTCGCTGTCCACTTCGATATCCACGCCCGCGCGGTAGGCGTCGTTCAGCAGCGCCAGCAGCGCGCGCTTGTCGATGCGGTCGGCGGCCACGTGATGCAGCCCCGACAGGTCGGGTTTGCGTTCGAGGATATCGGCGATAAGCGCGGCCAAGACGCCCGTCGATAGCCCGCTGAAGACGGCGCGGGAGAAGCCGCGCACGCGCCCGCCCCGGTTCGACAGGAACCATTCCACGAGGCCGTGCGCGGTGTCCAGTTCGCGCCCGACGATGGAGGTGCGGAGCGTGAGTGCGCCGCCGCCCGGCTCGCCGAGCAGTTTCGTGCGCCCGTAGAGGTCGATCGGGTCGGGTTCGTCCGTCTCGGCGTAGCGTCCCCTGCGCCCGGAGAAGACGCAATCGGTGCTGACGTGGGCGAGTTTGGCGCCGATGGCCGCGCACGCCTCGGCGAGGCGGTGGGGGAAGAGGGCGTTCACCTCGATGGAGGCGATGGGGTCTTTGGCGGCGGGCGACTGCTTGACCACGCCGGCGGCGTTGACGACGTAGCGGGGGCGGAAGTCGGCCAGCGCGCGCTGCACGGTGTCGAAGCGGCGCGCGTCCACGCCCTCGATGGCCTGCTCGCGCGCCCGGGGGCCGATTTGCTCGAAGGCGGGGCGCCACTCGCGGACGGCGGCGCGCGTCTCGAATCGCGCGTCCAGCGCCCGCCACACCTGGTGGCCGAGCATCCCGCCGCCGCCGATCACGAGCGCGCGCTGGCTCACGGCGCAACCGCCTGCGCCGCGCCGCGTCGCGTCCACTCGATGCAGCGCCGCAGCCCCTCCTCGATGGCCACCGCCGCCTCGAACCCCAGCTCCCGCCGCGCCCGCGTCGTGTCGGCGAGGCTGTCGCGCACGTCGCCCGGGCGCGTCGCGCCGTAGTTCACGCGAACCTCCGCCCCGCTCGCGTCCCGCAGCAACTCGACGAGCCGGTTGACGGAGAGCGCCCTGCCGGAGGCGACGTTGAAGACGCCCGACGGCGAGTGCGGCGCGGCGGCCAGCAGGTTCGCCCGCGCTACGTCGTCCACGTAGACGAAGTCGCGCGTCTGCTCGCCGTCGCCGAACACGGTAATTTCTTCGCCCGCCAGCAGGAGGGAGATGAAGATGGGCAATACGTTGCCGTAAGCGTCGTAGCGCTGGCCGGGGCCGTACACGTTGAAGTAGCGCAGGCAGGCGACTTCGAGGCCGTGCAGGCCGTGGTAGACCAGCGCCATCTTCTCCGCCGCCAGTTTGGAGGCGCCGTAGGGGGAGATGGGGCGCGCCGGGTGCTCCTCCGTAACGGGCAGGCTCTCCACCTCCCCCAGCACGCCCGCCGACGACGAGAGCACCACCTTGCGGACACCGCCTTGGCGCGCCGCCTCCAGCACGTTCAGCGTGCCGAGCAGGTTCACGGAGGCATCGGCGCGGGGGTCGTCGATGGAGCGCTTGTTGCCTACCGACGCGGCGAGGTGGAAGACGGCCTCCGCGCCCTCGCACGCGGCGGCCACGGCGTTCCGGTCGCGCACGTCCGCCTCGATCAGGCGCGCGGCGGCGAGGCCCTCGAGGTTCTCGCGGCGCCCGGACGAGAGGTCGTCGAGCACGACGACCTCATGCCCTGCTTGCAGCAGGGCGCTAACGACGTTGGAGCCGATGAATCCGGCTCCGCCGGTGACAAGCGCGCGCACGGCCACCTCCGCCGCCATCATATCGCCCGCCGCCGGGGGATGCGATTCTTCCGCTCGTCCTTCGAGTTCCCTCAGGACGAACGGAAGGACGCGCCCTACTCCCCTGCCAGCGAGCGCAGCAGCGCCGCGTAGGCGTCCGTTGTGCTGCGCCGGTCGAAGTGCGCGGCGGCGAAGGCGCGCCCCGCCTCGGCCATGCGGCGGGCGCGCTCCGGGTCGGCGCGGAGGGATAAGACGGCGTTGGCTAGCGCTTGCGCGTCGCCTGCCTCTACGTATACCCCGGCGCCCGATTCGTCCACCAGGCGCTTGAGGTCGGTGGAGGGGTGGGCGGCGCAGAGGATGGGCGCGCCCGCCGCCATCAGGGCTTGCGCCTTGCCGGGCGTAACGGGCGCCGTGAGGGAGGCGGACAGCGTAACCAAACCCGCGTCCGACGCGCGGAGCATGGCGTAGTAGCCGCTCGGGGCTTGGCGCGGGAAGAGGCGCACGTTGGTCAGGTTGCGCTCGCGCACGGCGCGCTCCACCTCACCGCGCATCACGCCGCCGCCGGCCAGCGCCCACACAATG
This sequence comes from uncultured Dehalococcoidia bacterium, assembly GCA_964560025.1. Taxonomy (GTDB): domain Bacteria; phylum Chloroflexota; class Dehalococcoidia; order Lucifugimonadales; family Australimonadaceae; genus JAGWBE01. The sequence continues at coordinate 7,337 of CAZLKC010000003.1, read as the reverse complement.
GACGGGGCGCTCGCGGTGAGCGCCGCCGCGTCCGTAACTGTCCGCAAGTCCTGGGCGAAGCCCATCGTTCCCGCGAAGGTTACGAGGAAGACGCCGTCGAGGCCGTGCCGGGCGCGCCAGGCGTCCGGGTCGGCGTCGGCGCCCGCGTCGAGGTCGATCCAGTTGTAGACGACGTGGACGCGCTCCGGCGGCGCACCTTTGGCGACGAGGTAGTCGCGGGCGCCGGGGGAATGGACGGCGAGCGCCGCCGCCTTGCGGTAGAGGAGCGACTCGAGGCGTTCGGCGAGGCGGAGCATCGGCCCGCTGCGCAGCAGCCCCAACTCGACGGCGGTGCGCGGATAGAGGTCTTGGACGTTGGCGATGAGCGGGCAGCGCCAACGGCGGCATAGCAGCAGCGCGGCGGCGGCGAGGGGCAGGGGCGGCGAGTAGACGATGACGGCGTCTTGCCTGGGCAGGCGCAGCCCGTTCAGGAGCATCGCCAGGCTGAGCCAGAGTTGGTCGAGGGCGCGCAGGCCGGGGACGCTGCGCGGCAGCGGCAGCCCTCGCGCCGTGCGCACACCCTCGCGTTTCGGCGCGCCTACGCGCCAACGCGTGAGCACGGTGACCGCGTGGCCCGCGCCGCGCAGGTCGTCCGCCAGTTCGCCCATCAGGCGCGCGGCGGAGTTGAGCGTCGGCGGGAAGTCGTGGGCGACGAGCAGCACCCTCACAGCGCGCCGCTCCCCCAGCGGCGGAGCCACTCGGCGCCGCGCCTCAGGCGGAACCGCTGCCTGGCCGCCGCGTGCTCGACGGCGAGGCGGTAGGCGGCGAGGTGGCGCTCGACGGCGTTGGCCGCGCCGAATGCCGCCAACGCGCGCTCGCGTCCCCGCGCGCCCATATCGGCGGCGCGGGGACGGTCGGTCAGCAGGCGCGCTATCGCGTCCGCCGCCGCGCCCGTGTCGAGCGGCGGGACGATGAGGCCGTCTACGCCGTCGCGCAGCGCCTCGCGCACGGCGCCCACGTCGAACGCGACGACGGGCTTAGCCATCGCCATAGCCTCCAGCATCGCCGTGGGGATGCCCTCGCTGCGCGAAGCGAGGGCGAACAGGTCGAACGCAGCGAAGTGCTCCTGGACGTCGCCCTGGGGCGAGGCGAAGACTACGTCGCGGCCCGGGCGCAGCCCCAGGCGGTGCGCGTGCGCCAGCAGTCCCGCGTAGTAGCCCGCGTGCGTCTCCAGCGTCTGGCCGACGAGCAGGAGTTTGGCGGCGGGGGCGCGCTCCCGCGCTATGGCGAACGCCTCCAGCAGCAGGTCTTGCCCCTTCATCGGGTTGAAGTTGCCGACGCTGCCCACCACCAGGTCGTCCGCGCCGAAGCCAAGGTGCTCGCGCATGGCGGCGCCGTCCACCACCGCCGGGGCGTACAGGTCGAGGTCAACCGGGGGGAAGTAGGTCACGAGACGCTCGCCGAGGTCGCCGGTGAGCGGATAGCGCGCGGCGACGGCCTTGCCCGTCGCGAGCGCGGCGTCGATGGCGACCGGCAGCAGCGGCGCGAAGCCCCAGCGCAGGGCGGAAGGCAGGCCCGCGCCGACGATCTGCGCGACGACCCCCGCGCCCGCCGATCGTCCGGCCAGCAGGGCGTGCGGGTTCTCCCAACCGTTGGCCTGCACTACGTCGAACCCCTCGCGGCGCACCAGGCGCGCGATGCGCGCGACGGTTGGCCAGAAGGAGGCGGCTACGCCCAGTTGCACGCGCGGGTCGGGCTTGGCGCGGAGCCTGCCCATCGGCAAGGTCAGCGTGCGTACGCCCGCCGCCTCGAGGCGCTCGTGGGCGGAGCCGCGCTCGCGCGGGAGGGCGACGGTCAGGTCGACGCCCGCGTCCGCGAGGCCGTCGGCGACGCGCAGATTGATCGCCGCCGGGCCGCCGAACACGGCGTAGTGGACGACGCTGAGCACGCGCAGGTTCTCGCCAGCCATAGGGGAAGGTTACGCTACCGTGGCGGGAGAGGCGGCGCCGCCGTGCGCGCGATTCAGTCCGGCTTGCGCCGGAGCCGCCATCCCGTGGTGGTCAGGACAAGGGGGATGAGCACGGCGATGACGAGCCAGATGACGTCCGAGTGGACGCTGACCGATTCGCCCTCCTCCAAGGCAAGCAGGTGGACCCAGTTGCGGAAGAACCAGATGGCGAGGGCGGCGTTGGCGTAGAAGAGGGCGTAGGCGCCGATCTGCGGCGCGGTGGCCGCTTGTTGGCCGGACTGCGCGCGCATATGGGCGAAATTGGCCGTCAGGGCGATGAGCACGCCCGCGGTGGAGACGACGTTGAAGACGGTCCAGATGAGCGGGGCGTCGTAGAGGGCGTCGAAGACGAAGTGGGCGGCATACAGCGCCGAGTACGCCAGCATCAGCCGCCGATTATCCGCGCGATTATGGCCATGACAGCCTCCACAGCGTTTCTATTGGAGAGGAGCAGATTCAATATAAACCCTCCGTTCGCCCTTCGAGCTTCCTCAGGGCGAGCGGGGTAGCGGGCAAGGGGTGGTTGCGGGTGGTTGCGGGAGTGTGGTAGAGTAGCGACTGCCGTGGTTCGCGGCGTTCTTTTCGTAACTTGCCTCTCCGCGCAGCCCTTCCCTAGACTGGGCCGCGCCCCGATCCCCGGCGGACGACCCTCGCCCAAGGCGCGAGGGGTCGATGCGGTAGCCGACTTGGCGACCAACCCCACCCCTGCGCGTCTCGACCACGGCGGAGCACGCCGTCCGCATCCCATCCTCCCAATGTCCGGACTGGAGCCTATGAACATCGCCGAACTGTACGAGAAGACCCCGCAGGAGCTGGTGGAGCTGGCGCGCGAGCGCGACTTGGGCAACGGCAGAGCGCCGGAGTCGATGCGCCGCGACGAGGTGCTGAACGCGCTGCTCCACTCCTACGCGGGCGAGCAGGGGCAGCAGATAGCGAGCGGCATCCTCGACGTGATGTCGGACGGCTACGGCTTCCTGCGCCGCCACGGGCGCCGCCCGGGGCAGAACGACGTCTACGTGTCGCAGGCGCACGTGCGGCGCTTTGGGCTTCGCACCGGCGACCACGTGTTGGGGCAGGTCAAGTCGCAGCGCGACTCCGACCGCTTCCAGGGGCTGGCGCGCGTCGAGTCGGTCAACGGGCAGGACCCGGAGCGTTCGCGGCGGCGGCAGAGTTTCGAGAATCTGACGCCGGTGTTCCCGGACGTGCAGATCAAGCTGGAGACGACGAAGGAGTTGCTGTCGGCGCGGATGATCGACCTGATCTCGCCCATCGGGCGCGGTCAGCGCGGCCTAATCGTGGCGCCGCCCAAGGCGGGCAAGACGACGCTGCTGAAGGACATCGCGGCGGGCATCAGCGTCAACCACACCGACCTCCACCTGATGGTGGCGCTCATCGGCGAGCGGCCGGAGGAGGTGACGGACATCAAGCGCTCGGTGAACGGCGAGGTGTTCAGTTCCACGTTCGACGAGCCGGTGGAGGACCACTGCCGCGTGGCGGAGTTGTGCCTCGAGCGTGCGAAGCGTTTGGTGGAGTCGGGCAGCGACGTGGTGATTCTGCTGGACAGCATCACGCGCCTCACCCGCGCCTACAACCTGGCGGTGCCGAGCAGCGGGCGCACGCTGTCCGGCGGCATGGACCCGGTGGCGCTGTACCCGCCCAAGCGCTTCTTCGGCGCGGCTCGCAACACGGAAGAGGGGGGCAGCCTCACCATCTTGGCGGCCTGCCTCATCGACACGGGCAGCCGCATGGACGACGTGGTGTACGAGGAGTTCAAGGGCACGGGGAACATGGAGCTGCATCTGGACAGGCGGCTGTCGGAGCGGCGCACCTTCCCGGCCATCGACATCCAGCGCTCGAGCACGCGCCGCGAGGAGCTGCTGCTGAACGACCTGACGCTGCGCCAGGTGTGGCTGCTGCGCCGGATGAGTTCGATGATCGCGTCCGACTCGGTGAACTCGGCCGAGGCGACGGAGCGCATCATCGAGCGGATGAGCCGCACCAAGAGCAACCAGGAGTTCCTGGCGACGCTGACGCGGGAGGTGTAGCCCGCTCCTTCCGCCCGTCCTGAGCAGCCTCCATCGCCTCCGTTCGCCCTGAGGGAACTCGAAGGGTGAACAGGAGAGAGTGCTAGAATCGCGGCGCTATGGCCGCGCGCAAATCGGAAGAGCAGGAAGGGCAAACGGGGCTTTTCGCCGCCGAAGACACAGACGCCGCTCAGCCGGACGCGCCGGGCGCCGCTCCTGCGGCGGGGGAGGGGGGCGCGCCGCTCCTGCTGCTGCTCGATGGGCACGCGATGGCCTTCCGCGCCTTCTACGCGATGGATAAGATGCCGATGACCACGCGCTCGGCGGGGGAGCGCGTCGAGGCTGTCCACTCCTTCGCAGGCACGCTGTTCAGGGCGATCGGCGAGCTGAGGCCGACGCACGTGGCCATCGCTTTCGACCCGCCGGGCCCCACCTTCCGCGACGAACTCTACGCCGACTACAAGGCTCACCGTCCGCCGACGCCGGAGGAGCTCAACAAGCAGGTGGAGCGCGTCAAGCAGTTGATGCGCGCGTTGGAAGTACCTATCTACGAGACGCCTGGGTACGAGGCGGACGACGTAATCGGAACGATTGCGGCGGAGTGCTCGGCCAAGGGGGTGGACGCCGTCATCTTCACGGGCGACAGCGACACGCTCCAGTTGGTAACCCCGCACGTCCGCGTGCTGATGACCACGGGGTTCGGCGATCAGAAGACCTACGACGTGGCGGCGGTGCGCGAGCGCTACGGCGGCTTGGAGCCGCTGCGCCAGATCGACGTGAAGGCGTTCGAGGGCGATACGTCGGACAACGTGCCGGGCGTGCCGGGCGTCGGGCGCAAGACGGCGGTCAAACTGGTGCAGGAGTTCGGCAGCGTCGAGACCGTGTACGAGCGCATCGACGAGGTGAAGCCGCCGCGCATCCAGGGACTGCTGCGCGAGCACGAGGAGCAGGCGCGGCGCAGCAAGGAGTTGGTTACGATCGTGACCGACGCGCCTGCGGGCTTTGATTTGGCGCAGGCGGAGTTCGGCGGCTTCAAGCGCGAGGCGGTGGTCGAGCTCTTCCGCGAGTTGGAATTCAACTCGCTCATCGCGCGGATACCCGCGCCGCGCTCAGCCGACGGCGCTCCGGTGCAAGCGCCCGAAGAGGCGCCCGCCGCGCCCTCGGCGGCGCCGGAGCCTGAGCGCCCGGCCGTCGGCGCGCCGGACACGCAGACGGCGGTGGTCGATTCGGCGGAGGCGCTGGCGGCTATGGCGGACGCGGTGCGCGCGGCGGGCGTGATGTCGCTCGTGGTCGAGGGGTCGCCGTCCGCGCCGATGCTGATGGAGGTCGCGGGCGTCGCGGTGGCCGCCGAGGCGGGCAAGGCGTGGTACCTCCCCGTCGGCCACGCGGAGGGGGCGCGGTTGCCCTGGGCGGAGGCGCTGGGCGCGCTCTTGCCGCTGCTGACGGACGCGGCGGTCGCGAAGGTGGGCCACAACCTGAACCACGAGTTGACGGCGCTGGCCAAGCACGGGCTGGAGCCTACGCAGGTGGCAGTGGAGTTCGACACAATGCTCGCGGCGCAGTTGCTGGGGCGCGACCGCGCGTTGGGCCTGCCGCAAGTGGCGCTCCATCGGCTCGGGCTGGAGCTGACGCCTCTGACCGACCTGATCGGGAGCGGACGCAAGCAGATCCCCTTCGGCGAGGTCGCCGTCGCCGACGCGGCGGCGTACGCGGGCGCCAAGGCGGACGCGGCGCTGCGCCTGCGGGAGCACTTCACGGCGGAGTTGGACGAGCGCAGCATGAAGGTTCTCCGCACGCTCGAGACGCCCCTCGTGCCCGTGCTGGTGCGGATGCAGTTGCACGGCATCGCGCTCGACGCGGAAGCGATGCGGGAGTTGAACGAGGAACTGACCGAGATGGTGCGGGCGGAGGAGACGGCGGTCTACGAGGCGGCGGGGCACGAGTTCAACATCAGTTCGCCGCAACAGCTCTCCGACGTGCTGTTCAAAGAGCAGGGGCTGCCGCACGGCAAGCGGACGCAGACGGGGTACTCCACGGACGCGCAGACGTTGGAGTGGCTGAGGGAGCATCCCGTCGTCGACCACGTGCTGAGGTACCGCGAGTTGTCCAAGTTGAAGTCGACGTACGTGGACACGCTGCCGCAGCAGGTGAACCCGGCCACGGGGCGCATCCACACGACCTACAACCAGGCGGGCGCGGCGACGGGGCGGCTGGCGAGCAACGACCCGAACCTCCAGAACATCCCCATCCGCACGGAGTTGGGGCGGCGCGTGCGCAAGGCGTTCGTCGCTCAGGAGCGCCCGGCGTGGATGCTGCTGGCCGCCGACTACTCCCAGGTGGAGTTGCGGGTGCTGGCGCATCTGTCGGAAGACCCCGAACTCATCGCCGCCTTCGAACGAGGCGAGGACATCCACGCCTCCACGGCGGCGCTCGTCAACCGCGTGCCCATCGGGGAAGTTACGCCCGATATGCGGCGGGTGGCCAAGGTGATGAACTTTGGCGTCATCTACGGCCTCAGCGCGTTCGGCATCTCCAACCAGACCGACCTGTCGATGGAGGAGGGCAACCAGTTCATCGAGACGTATATGGGCGCCTATCCTCGGGTGAAGGAGTACCTGGACGGGACTATCCGCACGGCGCGCGAACGGGGCTACGTGGAGACGATGCTGGGGCGCCGGCGTCCGATTCCCGACATCAACGCGACCAACCGCAACGTGCGCCAGGCCGCCGAGCGGATGGCGGTGAATATGCCCGTTCAGGGCACCGCCGCCGACATCATCAAGAAGGCGATGGCGCAGGTGCAGGCGCGGCTGGAGAGCGACGGGATGCGCAGCAAGATGCTGCTGCAGGTGCACGACGAGTTGGTCTTCGAGACGCCGCTGGAAGAGGAGAAGGCGCTGGCCGCGCTGTTGGAGGAGATTATGCCCAACGCGGAGCCTCTCATCGTGCCGCTGCGGATCGACATCAAGAGGGGCTACTCGTGGGGGGATATGGAGTAGGTGGCGGGCCCGCCCCTCACCCGCTCGCAGTTGACCGCCGACCTGCGCGCCCTGGGCGTCGAGCGGGGCGACGTGCTGGAGATTCACGCGAGCCTTCGCGCCGTCGGCAGGGTTGTCGGCGGGGTGGACGCCGTCGTCCTGGCGCTGCTCGACGCAGTGGGCGCGGAGGGGACGCTGGCGGTGGTGGCGTCGATGGAGGACGAGGCGATCGACCCGCCGGCGCCGTTGGCGGCGCAGCGGGCGCGCCGCGCGGAGGTTCCGCCCTTCGACCCGGCGCGCTCGGCGGTGCGGCGCGAGCACGGCGTGCTGGCCGAGCGCATCCGCACG
>CAZLKC010000002.1:0-176780 GCA_964560025.1 uncultured Dehalococcoidia bacterium | reverse complement strand
TGGGCGCGTCGTGCTCCAACTGGCCTCGCGTCTGCGCGGTGAAGGTCGGCATGCTTCACACTCCTGCGGTTGCTATAGGCGCAATCCGCCAATTGCGTGGACAATAGCCACGCAACCCCGTTTTGTCAATGCCGTTCGCTCGGTTGGCGAGGCGAGTCGCCGGGGCAGAGTCCGTTCGCTCCGGAGGAGACGCGTGGCGAACGCCGCCGCGCTACGAGCGGCGGACGCTCATGTAGTCCGCAAGCGCCGCCAAGGCGTTGCGAGCCTCACCTGCGGGCAGGCCCTCCAGCGCCGCCAGCGCCTCGCTGCGATAACGCCCGCACGCCTCCAGCGAGTGCTCGATCGCGTCCGATGCGGCGACCAGGCCCGCCAGCTCCCGCAGATCGTCGTCCGCCGCACCCCCGTTGCGCAGACGGCGCACCGCCGGTTCGTTCGGGCGCGCCTGCGCGAAGAGCAGCGTAGGAAGCGTCAGCGTGCCTTGAAGCAGATCCGCGCCCACTGGCTTGCCCAACTCCTCCTCCGTGCTCAGAAAGTCGAGCACGTCGTCCATCACCTGGTACGCCATGCCGACGGCGCGTCCGTAGCGCCGCAGCGCCTCGCACGCGGCGGGCTCCGCGCCGCCCAGCACGCCGCCCGCCTCGGCCGCCGTGGCGAAGAGGGACGCCGTCTTGCTGTAGATGCGGCTCGTGTAGTCGTCCAGCGTCTGCGACCAGTCGAACGCGCTGAAGTGCTCGGCCAGCTCACCGCGCGCCAACTCCATGATGGTCTCGGAGAAGCGGCGGATGACGTACACGTTGCCCGTGTCACAGACGTAGGTGGCGGACGCAGCGAATACGTAGTCGCCGAGCAGGATGGCGACCTTGCCTCCCCATATGCTGGGAGCAGTGGCGCGGCCACGCCGCGTCAGCGCTCCGTCCACCGTATCGTCGTGGATGAGCGTGGCGATGTGCAGCAACTCCACCGCCGTAGCCATGACGATGGGCTTGTCGCTGCGCTCGCCGCCGACCCGCCCCGCCAGCAGCGTCAGCGCCGGGCGCACCTTCTTCCCTCCGCTGAGCACCCCCTGAGCGAAGAGGCGGTCGTCGAGCGACAGGTCGGCCTTTGCCGCCAGATCGAGCAGGTTCGCGTCCACCCGGTCGAGGTCGTCGCGCACCGGCGCGTAGATCGCCTCCAACGATTGGTTAGGCGGCGCAGCCATCAGGCGCCCATCGACGCGAGCATGCGCTCGGCCAGCGCGTCGTCCAACTTCGTGAACAGGGGCGTCGGCTCCGGAAGCGGCGTCCCGGGAGCGGGCGGCGCGATCGTCCAGCCCGCCTCCTCGACGCGACCCGCGCCGCCAAGCAGCTCGTGCAGCCGCTGCGTACTGAAAGGCAGGTACGGATTGAGCATCTGCCGCAGCGCCGCGATTGCGTACAGCGCCGCGCTAAGCGTGCGCGCGGCGGCGGCCTTGTCCTCCTTCACTTGGCGCCAGGGCGCTTGCGCGTCCAGGTAGCGGTTCGCCTCCCGCGCGAGGCCCATAGCGTGGCCGAGCCCCTCGCGAAAGCGGGGCGCGTGGTCGAGGCTCTGCGCCGCCGCCGCCATGGCCGCGTCTGCGGCGGCCATCAGCGCGCGTCCCGCCGAATCGGGGGCATCCGCTTGTGGCGCGCGTCCGTCGAAGTTGCGCCGCGTGATGGTCAGCACCCGGTGCACGAGGTTGCCGAACGCCGCCACCAGTTCATCGTTGTTGCGGCGCACGTACTCCGCCCACGAGAAGTCGGAATCGCTCGTCTCCGGCATAGCGGCGGCCAGGTGGTAGCGCAGCGGATCTGGCGGCAACTCCTCCAGGTAATCGGGCAGCCACACCGCCCAGTTGCGGCTGGTCGAGAGCTTCTGTCCCTCGATGCCCAGATACTCGTTGGCGGGCACGTCGGTGGGCAGGTTCAGCCCGCCCGCGCCCATCAGGATTGCGGGCCAGATGATGGTGTGGAACGGGATGTTGTCCTTCCCCATGAAGTAGTACGAGCGCGTCGCCTCGTCCTGCCAGAACGGGCGCCAAGCATCAGGGTCGCCCGAGCGCGCCGCCCACTCGCGGCTCGCCGACAGATACCCCATCACCGCCTCAAACCACACGTACACCCGCCTATCCTCGTAGCCCGCGATAGGCACGCTCACCCCCCAGTCCAGGTTGCGCGTAACCGCGCGGTCTTTCAGCCCCTGCTGCAGGTAGCCGAGCGTGAAGTTGCGCACATTGGGCCGCCACGACTCCTTGTCCGGCTGCGACAGCCACTCCCGCATCCGCTCCTCGAACGCGCTGAGTTTGAAGAACAGATGCTCCGTGTTCCGTATCTCCACCGGGTGGCGCGCGCCGTCGCGCTGATAGAACGGCGCCTTCAACTCGATCGGGTCGAGAATGCGCCCGCAGTTGTCGCATTGGTCGCCCCGCGCGCGGTCGAACGCGCAGTGCGGGCATTCGCCGTTCACGTAGCGGTCGGGCAGGAATCGGTCGAAGTCGGGCGAGTAGGCCACCAGCATCGAGCCGGGATACAGATAGCCGCCCTCGTGCAGCCGCCGCAACAGCTCGTGCGTCGTCTCGCGGTGGTTGTCCGTCATCGTCGTCGTGAACAGGTCGAACGACACGCCGAAGCGCTCCCAGCAGTCGACGAATGACGCCGTATAGCGCGCCGCCGTCTCCGCAGGCGTAACCCCGTCCTCTTCCGCGCGCAGCGTAACCGGCGTGCCGTGCGCGTCGCTGCCCGACACCATCAGCACCTCATTCCCTCGCAGCCGGTGGAAGCGCGCGAAGATGTCCGCCGGAAGATAGGAGCCCGCGATGTGCCCCAGGTGCAGCGGCCCGTTGGCGTAGGGCCACGCCACGCCGATGAGGATGCGCTCAGCCATTAGGGAGATCCGTTCACGAAGGGGTCGGCGCCATTCTAGCAGGGCGCGCCGCTATCTCAGCCACAGGCGGTAGGCTTCCCGCCGCGATATGCCATAGCGCTCCGACGCGGAGGCGGCGGCCTCGCGCCGTGTCGCCCCCTCCCTCTGCATCATCTTGATAAGCCCCAGCGCGGCTAACGAGTCCGACTCGCCTATCTGCATCGGCGGCGCGCCCTCGATCACAATGGTGAACTCGCCCCGCGGCTTCACGAAGTAGGCGTGGGCCTCCTCCAGCGTCCCCCGCCAAACCTCCTCGTACACCTTGGAAATCTCGCGGCACACCACCACGCGCCGCTCCCCCAGCGCCTGCCAAAGCGCGTACAGCGACGGCCGCAAGCGGTGCGGCGCCTCGAACAGCACCATCGTCTCCTTCTCGCTCATCGCGCGCTGATAGAAGTCCATACGCGCCTTGTCCGTCCGCGGCGGGAATCCCAGAAAGCGGAAGCGGTCGGCGGCAACGCCCGCCGCCGCCAACGCCGCCGTCACCGCCGACGGCCCCGGCAGCGGCGATACGCGGTAGCCCGCCTCCGCCGCCGCGCGCACCAGCGCCCCGCCCGGATCGCTCACTCCCGGCGCCCCTGCGTCCGTAATCAGCGCCACGTCCTGGCCCGCCTCCAGCGCCGCCAAAATGCGCGGCGTCTGCTTCGCCTCCGCGTGCGCGTCGGAGCGCACCACCTTCGGCGACGCCCCAACGTGGCGCAGCAAGACGCGCGCCGACCGCGTGTCCTCCGCCGCCACCAGCGCAACCTCCCCTAGGACGCGCGCCGCCCGCAACGTCAGGTCTTCGAGATTTCCGATAGGCGTAGCGACGACGTACAGCGTGCCTGGCATAATGCTCCCGTCGCGATTATAGGAGGGCGCACGCTTGGACGCGCTGTTGACCGAGGAAGAGCGGATGCTGCGCGCCTCCGTGCGCGAGTTCGCCAACCGCGAACTCGCCCCCCGCGCCGCCGAGTACGACGCGACCGAAACCTTTCCCTGGGACAACGTCGCCCAACTCTCCGCCCTCGGCCTGATGGGCCTCGCCCTCGGCGAGGAGTACGGCGGCGCGGGCGCCTCCTGCGCCCAACTCGCCGTCGCCATCGAGGAGATCGCCCGCGCCTGCGCCGCCACCAGCGTCATCCACCTCACCCACCTCTCCCTCGCCGCCGAGTGCGTCGCGCGCTACGGCGACGACGCCCAGCGCAGCCGCTGGTTGCCGTCTATGGCGGCGGGAGAGACGCTCGGCGCCTTCGCGCTCACCGAACCCTCCTCCGGCAGCGACGCGGGCGATATGCAGACCCGCGCCGTCCGCGACGGGGACCACTACGTCCTCGACGGCGCAAAGACCTTCATCACCAACGGCCCCGAGGCGGACCTGACCGTCGTCTTCGCCGCCACCGACCCCGCCGCCGGGCGCCGCGGCGTCTCCGCCATCGTCGTCGAGAAGGGCGCGCCGGGCCTCGCTGTCATGCCCCAGAAGGGCAAGATGGGCATCCGCGCATCCTCCACCGCCGAACTCGCCTTCGACGCCTGCCGCGTCCCCGCCGCCAATCGCCTCAGCGAAGAGGGCGCGGGCTTCCGCATCGCCCTCAGCGTCATCGACTCCAGCCGCATCTCCATCGCCGCGCAGGCCGTCGGCATCGGCCAGGCCGCGCTCGACGCCGCGACTACCCACGTCCGGCAGCGCCGCACCTTCGGCGAACCCCTCGCCGAGCGCCAGGCCGTCCAGTTCATGCTCGCCGATATGGCCACCCGGCTCGATGCCGCGCGCCTGCTGACGCGCCGCGCCGCCCAACTCAAGGACGCGGGCCTGCCCATCAACAAAGAGGCGGCCATGGCCAAGCTCTACGCCTCCGAGGCCGCCAACTTCGCCTGCGACAGGGCGCTCCAACTTCACGGCGGCTACGGCTACTTCCGCGACAGCCCCGTCGAACGCCTCTACCGCGACCAGCGCGTAACCGAGATCTACGAGGGCGCGAGCGAGGTGCAGCGCATCGTCATCGCCCGCGCCCTCCTCCGCGATGCCGCGCCCTAAACCCCTTACGCCAAGCGCCCGCGCCGGTATAGCATCGGCCTATGCGCACGATCGGCTCCCCGCGTCCTCGCCTACTCTCAACGGCGCTGCTGCTCGCCCTCTGCTCCCTCGCGCTCACCGGCTGCTTCCGCGTCGAATTGTCCATCAGAGTGAACGAGGACGGCTCCGGTGTCTTCAGCACCGTAATGGCCTTTGAAGACTCCTTCGCCGGCATGGCGGGCGAAACACCCGAAGGCGACCTTTTCGGCCTCGGCGACATCCCGCTGGGCACGGTTGTCGAGGAGTACAGCCAAGACGGTTTCACGGGGCAGCGCGTGAGCATCGAGGTCTCCGACATGGAGCAGCTCCAGCAGTTGCTGGCGGGAGACGATGACCTGGACGGGGGCGTCGGCGAGTTGGAGTTGGCCCGCGAAGGCGACGGTTGGCGCTTCTCGATGATGATCCCGCCGCCAGGCGAAGCGTTGGCAGATGAAGTGGGCGACGAAGACGCTCTCGACCAGTTCGGCTCGTTCCTTGCCAATGCCTCATACACTGTTCGCCTCGCCCTGCCCGGCGAGATTGCCGACCACAACGCCGACCGCGTCGAAGACGACGAACTCGTCTGGGACCTCGACCTGACAAGCACAGAGCCGCGAACCTTCAGCGCGCGCAGCCAGCCCCCGGGCGGCCTCAGCGATTGGGCAATCCTAGCCATCGGCATAGCGGGCGCCGTCGCGCTCATCGCCGTAGTCATCCTTCTCGCCCGCCGCTCCCACCGCACCGTCTGACCCCTCCTTCCCCCTCCGTCCTTCACTCGCCCTGAGGGAACTCGAAGGGCGCCCTTCTTCTCCGCAGCTCCCGCCTTCCCCATCTGTCGTTCCTGCGTAGGCAGGAACCTCGGCCTGAGGCGCCCCGCATCTCCGAAATTTTCCCCGCCGACATGCGCATTCCGCTCCCCTCCTCCCGTACGCAGCAGGGCTCTCTTTGCGTAGCAGGGCTTGGCCGTGTCGAGGCTCCCGCCTCCGCTGGAGCAACGGATAAGGGGTGCGGCAAACACGCCTCCATTCCCCCCGGCGTACAATCCCCCTATGAACACCCCCCCTTGCGTCGTCGGCTCCGTCAACCACGTCGGCGTCGCCGTCCGCAACATCGAGGCCACGCTCCGCCTCTATCGCGCGCTCTTCGACTCCCCTGAGACGCGCGTCCTCGAGCCCGACTTCCTTCCCCTCCGCATCGCCATCATCGTCCAGGGCGAGACGCACATCGAACTGCTCGAACCCACCGACCCCGACAGCGACCTTGCCCGCTTCATCGCCAAGCGCGGCGAAGGCCTCCATCACCTCGCCCTCAACGTGGACGACGTGGACGCCAAGGTGGAGCAGCTCAAGGAGCTCGGCGTGCAGATGATCGACCAAATGCCCCGCCAAGGCGTCACCGGACGGATCGCCTTTATCCAGCCGTCTGAGACCTATGGCGCGCTCATCGAACTGGTGCAGCCCTTCGCGGAGGACTAATCGCCCGCGATGCCGCGCGTCCTCATCGCCAAGCCCGGCCTCGACGGCCACGACCGCGGCGCCCTCGTGCTCGTGCGCGCTTTGCGCGATGCGGGCTTCGATGTCGCCTACACTGGCATCCGCCGCACCCCTGCCGAGATCGCCGACGAGGCGCAACGATTCGGCGCCGAGTTAGTCGGCCTCAGCATGCTCTCCGGCGCGCATATGACGCTCACCCCCCGCGTGCTCGACGCGCTGGAGGAGCGCGGCCTCGGCGCCGTCCCCGTTATGGCGGGCGGAATCATCCCCGAAGCCGACCGCCGCGCCCTGTTGGAGATGGGCGTCGCCGCCGTGTTCGGCCCCGGCGCCCGCGCCGCCGATATCTCAGCCGCCATCCGCGCAGCCCTCGCCAAGCCCCACGCCCGCTAGGCGCTATCATCGGCGCCTACGGGGGCGACGCTATGACAGACCACCTCTACACCATCAAGGTCGAATCGGGCGTGCCCGTCGCTATGCGCGACGGCGTTGTCCTGCGCGCGGACGTCTACCGCCCCGACGCGCCGGGGCGCTTCCCCGTCATCCTCGAGCGCACGCCCTATAACCGCTGGGAGCGGCGCGGCAACCATGTCGTTATGCCCGTCTACGTCGCGCAGCGCGGCTACGCCGTCGTCATCGTGGACGTGCGCGGCCGCCACGGCGCCGACGGCGAGTTCGCCCCCTTCCACCAGGAGTTGGACGACGGCTACGACACCGTCGATTGGTGCGCCAGCCAACCCTGGAGCGCAGGCAAGGTCGGAACCTACGGCGCCTCCTACGTTGGCGCCACCCAGTGGCTCGCCGCCGCGCGACGCCATCCCGCCCTCGCCTGCATCGCGCCCACCGTAACCTCCGACGACTACTACGAGGGCTGGACCTATCAGGGCGGCGCCTTCCAACTGGGCTTCGCGGGATCCTGGTCGCTCCAGGCGCTCACGATGGCCAACCTGGCCAACCTCGAGCGCAACGGGCGCGTGCGCGAAGGCGACCGCGAGCGCCTCGCCGCCGCCATCGACCGCCTCCCCCACAGCCTCGGCGACGACGCCCCCGCCCGGCTGCCGCACCTCGACCCTGCCCAAAGCCCCTTCTTCTTCGAGTGGCAGCGCCATCCGACGCTCGACGACTACTGGCGCCAGGTGCGCATCGCCGACCACCACTCGCAGATCACCACGCCCGCCCTGAACATCGGCGGCTGGTTCGACATCTTCCTCGGCGGCACCATCGGCAACTTCACCGGCATGCGCGCCAACGGCGCGACCGAACAGGCGCGCAGCGGCCAGCGTCTCATCATCGGCCCCTGGTCGCACACCACCATCGCTATGGCCGCCTCCGGCGCGCAGTACTTCGGCGTCGCCGCGACCGCCCTCGGCCTCGACCTGCTCGCCGAGCATCTGCGCTGGTGGGACTACTGGCTCAAGGGCGAAGACAACGGCGTGCCCGACGATCCGCCCGTGCGCATCTTCGTGATGGGCGCGAACAGGTGGCGCGCCGAGCAGGAGTGGCCGTTGGCGCGCACGGAGTACGCCGACTACTACCTCCACTCCGCCGGAAACGCCAACACCTCCGGCGGTGACGGCCTCCTCTCCGTCGAACCGCCCGGCGAAGAGCCGCCCGACTCCTTCGTCTACGACCCCGCCGACCCCGTTCCCACCAACGGCGGCGGCCTCTGCTGCTACCCCGCGCTCCTGCCCGGCGGCCCCTTCGACCACTCCGCCATCGAGCGCCGCCCCGACGTGCTCTGCTACACCACGCCGCCGCTGGAGCACGACATCGAAGTAACCGGCCCCGTCTCCCTCACCCTCTACGCCTCCACCGACGCGCCCGACACCGACTTCACCGCCAAACTCGTGGACGTGTGCGAGGCGGGCGACTGCGCCGTCGGCCTGACCGACGGCATCGTGCGCGCCCGTTACCGCAACGGCACGGAGAGTGCCGACTTCATCACGCCCGGCGAGCCGGTCGAATACCGCATCGACCTGTGGACCACCAGCAACATCTTCAAGAAAGGCCGCCGCATCCGCGTCGAGGTCTCCAGCAGCAACTTCCCCCGCTTCGACCGCAACCCCAACACCGGCGAAGAACCCTCGCTGGCGACGCAGATGCGCCCCGCCGTCCAAACCGTCTGGCACACTCTTCAACACCCCTCCCGCCTCACCCTCCCCATCATCCCCGCCTAACTAGCCTCTTCCCGCTCGCCCTGAGGGAACTCGAAGGGCGAACACTCCAGACGCTTCTATGACATCCGCCCGTTGCGCAAACGGCGCGCCTATGAAACCCTACCCCTATGAACGCCCGCGCCCTCATCCGGCTGCTCCTCTCCGTTCTCCTCCGCCGCCGACCCGAGGCGGCCAAGCCCCCTGCCCAAATGTGCTACGCCCCCGCCCTCATCCGCCGCCAATTTGCCCCGCAGACGCGCCTTTTCATGGCGCCTCGGCGCCCACTCCCACGCGTGAATAGGGCACTTTGGTGCACTTTTCCACGAAAATCACGGCCGGGGCTGAGGCGAGCGGCGGGCGCGGAGGCTGTATAATGCGGAACGCCAAGCGCACGGAGCGGTTATGAGCCTTCGCGTCAACCTTGCCGGACTTCTCAAAGAGAACGTCGGCGCCGTCAGGAACTTCGACTACCAGGGCCTGTGGGAGGCCGACGGCCTGCCCCAAGGCCACGTTGCCGCCGCGTTCAAGCTCACTCGCACCTCGCGCGGCGTGTGGGTGTCCGGCCCCGCGCGCGTAACCTACGATGCCGAGTGCGGGCGCTGCCTGACGCCCTTCGCGTCGTGGGCGCGCCTCCGAGTGGACGAAGAGTACCTGCCAAGCGTGGACGTTCAGAGCGGCCGCCGCATCTCTTACTCGCCTGAAGACGACGGCGCCTTCCTCATCGACGCGCACCACGAGACCGACTTCGCGGAGGCCATCCGCCAGAACCGCCTCGCCGCTATGCCCATCGCCCCCGTCTGCCGCGACGACTGCGCGGGCCTCTGCCCCGCCTGCGGCGCCAACGCCAACGAAGACGCTTGCGCGTGCGAACCGGAGGCCGACCCCCGATGGGCCGCCCTCAAGGAACTGTTCGCGTAAGCGACCCTACTCTGGCGCTCCGCCGCGAGCGCCCCCACGGAGAAACCCTATGCCTCCTCTGCCCAAGCGCAAGCGCTCCAAGGCCAGCAAGGGCGCCCACCGCGCCCACAACGCCGTCAAGAACGCGGCCATCGTCGAGTGCCCCCACTGCCATCGCCCGATGATGGCCCACCGCGTCTGCCCCGCCTGCGGCTACTACCGCGGCCGAGACGTGCTCGAAATCGAGACCGCCAACGCCTAGCCGCCGTATGAGCGGCGCAACCGCGGCCTTCCTCTTCCCCGGCCAAGGAGCCCAGAGCGTCGGCATGGCCGCCGACCTCTACGGCGCGTCTCCCGCCGCCCGCGCCGTCTTCGACGAGGCGGACGACGCCCTGGGCGAACGCCTCAGCGATATCGCCTTCAACGGCCCTGCCGAGGCGCTCACCCTCTCCCACAACGCCCAGCCCGCCATCCTCGCCGCGAGCGTCGCCTGCCTGCGCGCCGCCCAAGAGCATATGGGCGCGGCCTTTCCCGAGCCCGCCTTCGCCGCCGGACACAGCCTCGGCGAGTACACCGCCCTCGTCGCCGCCGGAGCGCTCAACCTCGCCGACGCGGTGCGCCTCGTGCGCAGGCGCGGTGAGTTGATGCAAGCGGCGGCGGAAGCGACCCCCAGCGGCATGGCCGCCGTGCTCGGCCTGCCGCTCGAGGAAGTGGAGGCCGTCTGCGCCGAAACCGGCGCGCAAGCCGCCAACGTCAACAGCGCCGAGCAGATCGTCATCGCAGCGCCCAACGACGCTCTGCGCCGCGCAAGCGCCCTGGCCGAACAGCGGGGCGCGCGCCGCGTCATTCCCCTCGACGTGGCGGGCGCGTTCCATTCCGAAGTGATGCGCCCTGCGCAGCAAGCGCTCGCGGAGGAACTGCGCGCCGTGCGGATCGCCCCTCCCCGCTGCCCCGTCATAGCGAACGCAACGGCGGCGCCGATGACGGAGCCGGAGGAGGTGCGCGCCGAACTGGCCGAGCAGGTGTGCGCCCCCGTGCTGTGGCGCGCATCTATGGAGCTTATGGGCGATCGCGGCGCCGCGCGCTTCATCGAGTTCGGGCCGGGCAAGACGCTGACCGCCCTCGCGCGCAGGATCATCCCCGGCGCCCCGACCACCAACGTGTCAGGCCTAGACGGAGTACGAGCGCTCGCGTAATCTAGCCGCGCCCGCCGCGCTCCCGCGCCGGGCCGACGCGATATGCCCGCCAACTCCACAGAAGCGCCACGCGCCAAGCCCGGCGGCGCCCAGCATCGAGGGCGCGTCCTCGCCCTGCGCGTCCTCTACGAGTGGGACGTGACCCGCCACGACTGGCGCACCTCGTTGGAGCGCCAGTGCGCGTCGACCCGCTGGTCGGCGCAGTCGGCGCCCTTCGCCGAGCGACAGCTGGAGGGCGTGCTGGACAGCCTGCCGGAGTTGGACGCCGCCATCGCCCGCTTCGCGCCCGCGTGGCCAGTCGAGCAACTGGCCGTCGTGGACAGGAACGTGCTGCGGCTCGCGCTCTATGAGCTGTGGAGCGGCGACACGCCGGAGCGCGTCGTGATAAACGAAGCAGTGGAGTTGGCGAAGACCTACGGCAGCGAGGCGTCGCCCCGCTTCATCAACGGCGTGCTGGGCAGCGCCGCAGCAGCCCCGCACGACGCATCGGACACCTAGCGAACCAGGAGAACCGCATGGCAACGGTATTCGAACGAGTGCAGAAGGTCGTCGTAGACCGCCTCGGCGCCGACGAGGCCGCCGTAACCCTCGAAGCCTCCTTCGTCGACGACCTCAACGCCGACTCCCTCGACCTCGTCGAACTCATCATGCAGTTCGAGGAGGAGTTCTCGGACGGGGACGAGCCGCTGAAGATCGCCGACAGCGACGCGGAGAACATCCGCACCATCCAAGACGCCGTAGACTTCATCAAGTCCAAAGGCTTCTCCGACTAGCCGCGCGTTAGGCGCGTCCCCAAAGGCGGGCGGAGCAGAGAAGAATGGCAGACTTGGAGGCGACCCACCGCGCCATCATGACGTGCACGGCCTGCGCGCTCCACAAGGCGCGCGCCAACGCCGTGCCGGGCGAGGGCTCGCCCAACGCCCGCGTGATGTTCGTCGGCGAGGGACCCGGCTTCAACGAAGACCGCCAAGGCCGCCCGTTCGTCGGCCCCGCAGGCCAGTTCCTCAACGAACTCCTCGAATCCATCGGCCTGCGCCGCGAGGATGTCTTCATCACCAATATGGTCAAGTGCAGGCCGCCCAACAACCGCGACCCCTTCCCAGGCGAGATCGCCGCCTGCTCCGGCTATATGGACGAGCAGATCGAGGCGATAAACCCCGACATCATCGTCCCATTAGGCCGCCACGCCCTGGCGCGTTGGTTCCCGAGGGAGACCATCAGCAAACTCCGCGCCAAGCCCAAGCGCTTCGGCGACGCGACGGTGCTGCCCCTCTACCACCCCGCAGCCGCCCTGCACAACGGCAACCTGCGCTCCACCATCGTCGACGACTTCCGCAAGATCGGCGACCTGCTCAAAGGCGTAGGCGTGCCGCCTTCGCCCGCCGCCGATCCGCAACCCTCGACCTCTCTGCTCGACCAACAACAGTCCGCCTCCGCGCCGGGCGAGCGCCCCGCGCCCGCTGCTCCCCAAGAGCACAGTGAAACCCAGCAACCCCACCTCCTCTAGCGTCGCCGCCACCGCTCTCCGCGCCGCTCCGGTGAGGGCGTGACGCGCGCAGGCGCGCCGCTGCGCGTCATCCCCCTCGGCGGCCTCGGGGAAGTGGGCAAGAACATGCTCGCTGTCGAGTGCGGCGACGACATCGTCGTCATCGACGCGGGCGTGATGTTCCCCAAGGCCGATATGCCGGGCGTAGACCTGGTGCTGCCCGACGCGGCGTACCTCATCGAGCGCAAGGAGCGCGTCCGCGCCGTCCTCATCACCCACGGCCACGAAGACCACATCGGCGCCCTCCCCTTCCTGCTGCACGACCTGCGGGTCCCCGTCTACGCGCCCCCGCTCGCGCTCAACCTGATCCGCGTCAAACTCCAGGAGCACCGCGCCCTCTCCTCCGTCAGCCTCAACGAGGCGCTCCCCGGCGACCGCATCCCACTGGGGGACATCGAGGCCGAGTACCTGCATATGTGCCACAGCATCCCCGACGCCTGCGCCATCGCGCTGCGCACGCCGGCGGGATTGGTGCTGCACACCGGCGACTTCAAGATCGACCACACTCCCGTCGACGGACGCCAAGCCGACCTCCGCCGCATCGGCGAACTAGGCCAGGAGGGCGTGCTGCTGCTGCTGTCCGACTCCACCTACGCCGAACGGCCGGGGCATACGCCGTCCGAGCAGGTCGTCAGCCCTGCGTTGCGCCACGCCTTCGCCGAGGCGCCGGGGCGCGTGCTCGTCGCCACCTTCGCGTCCCTCATCTCCCGCGTCCAGCAGGTCATCGACGCGGCGGTGAACGACGGGCGCAAGGTCGCCTTCGTCGGACGCTCGATGACCAACAACGCGGCTATGGCCTTCGCCAAGGGCTACCTACGCGCGCCCAGCGGCACGATCGTCGAACTGCAAGACCTCGACGCCTACCCGCCCTGGGAGCAGACGGTGATGCTGACCGGCGCACAGGGCGAGCCGATGTCCGTGCTCGTGCGCATCGCCAGCCAGCGCCACCGCGACATCAAAGCGCGCGAGGACGACACCGTCGTCCTCTCCGCCTCAACCATCCCGGGCAACGAATCGGCCGTCGCCGCCGCCATCGACAACCTCGTGCGCCAGGGAGTGCGCGTAGTAACGTCCCGCTCTGCCCAAGTGCACGTGCAAGGCCACGCCAGCCAGGAGGAGCTCAAGCTCATCCTCAGCCTGGTCAAGCCGCGCTACTTCGTCCCCATACACGGCGAATACCGCATGCTCGCCGCTCACGCCGCCTTGGCGGAGGAGGTGGGCGTAGAGCCGGACAACGTCTTCGTGCTGGAAGACGGCGACGTGCTGGAGTTGGACGAGGCCGGGGCCGGAGTGGCGGAGCGCGTCCCGGCAGGGCACGTCTACGTGGACGGCGCGGACAGGTTCGACGTGCGGAGCGTGGTGCTGCGCGACCGCCAGCGCCTGGGCAGCGAGGGGTTCGTCGTTGTGATCGTGCCCATCGACGGCGCGGCGGGCAGGTTGGCCGGGCCGATTGAGGTGGTCACGCACGGCTTTGCGGAGCCGGGCCACGCCGAGGAACTCAGTCGGCAAGCCTCCGATCTGCTAGCCAACTCACTGGCGAACAGCGCCGGCCAACGCCTAGAGTTGGAGGAGGTGAGCCGACTC
Source organism: uncultured Dehalococcoidia bacterium (assembly GCA_964560025.1). Taxonomy (GTDB): domain Bacteria; phylum Chloroflexota; class Dehalococcoidia; order Lucifugimonadales; family Australimonadaceae; genus JAGWBE01. Next base: position 162,960 of record CAZLKC010000002.1, on the reverse strand, counting down.
GCCCGGGAGACCCTCGGCGCATACTTCCATCAGGAGACGGGACGGCGTCCGATGATCATCCCGGCGCCCGTGGAAGTGTGATTCGAATCAGCGCTGCGGCGCCCTAGAGCGCCAAGCGCCGCCGGAGCGCTCCGCAAAGGCGGGAGCGCGGCCCACGCTGAACCTATGAAGGCACTGCGCGCCATCGGCATCGCCAGGCTCCTGGCTGTCCTCGTCGTCTTAGCGGCCATCGCCGTAGGCGTCACAAGGCCCGCCTGGGCCATCGACCCGCTGCGGAACGCAGCGGAGAGCGCCTTGACTTCGATGGGCGCCGGGCTGTTCACCTTCGGCCTCTGGGCAGTGGTCATGGTCGTGCTGCTGCGCTACTTCCCACGCCTGCTGCTGCGCAAGTGGCGATGGGCGGTGGGCTTCGCCTTCCTCTTCCTGAGCGCGCAGCTGGCTATGACCGGCTTCGAAGCACCGCTGCCCCTCATCGGGACCGCCAACCTAGGCGGCGACGTGGGCTTCGACCTCTCCGCTAACAACGCCGTCATCGCCTGGGCGGGCGCCGCCGTTGCGTTCGCCGCCGCCGCGTGGACGCTCCACCCCGTGCTCTCGCAGCGAATGGCCAAGCACTCCGCCAAAGGCGCGGCCAAGGGCGCAGCCGTCAGCAGTGTCTGGACCGTGCGCACGTCCGAGCGCGCGGGTCGCGCGGCGGGTCGCGCCACGCGCCAAGGCTGGCGCGATCTGAGCGCCGCGGTCGGCGCATACCGCGCCGCCCGCGCCGAACGGCGCGCGGCGGCGGCGCATCAGCAGGCCGCCGACCACGCCGCCGCCAACGGCAACGGCAGTTGGCCTCATGGAACGGCGGACGCAGCCGCGAACGGCCACAAGGACTGGGACGCTGAGCTTGACGAACTACTTAACGAAACGGACGCGGAGGGCGGCGAGGCCGAAGAGCCGCAGAAAGAACCTGCCCCCGTCAAGCAGCGCGCCGAACCGTCGAAGGACTGGATCCTGCCCCGGGCGGACGTGCTGGTCGAAGCCCGCGCGCCCACAGTGAGCAACAAGGAGCAGACCACCGTCGCGCGCCTCATCGAGGAGACGCTGTCGCAGCACCGTGTGGAGGTGCAAGTGGCCGAGGTGCGCCCCGGCCCCACCGTAACGATGTACGGCCTGGTGCCGGGCTGGAATCGCCAAACGCGGCGCGGCAAGGACGGCCAGCAGGGCGAGCCGGAGATGCGCAACCGCGTCCGCGTCGACGCCATCCTCGCCCGTGAGAAGGACCTCGCGCTCGCGCTAGCGGCGCCCAGTCTGCGCATCGAGGCGCCCGTGCCCGGCGAATCGGTCGTCGGCGTGGAGGTGCCTAACCGCAGTTCGACGCCCGTCTCTATGCGCTCCGTCATCGAATCGGACGAATACAAGGCCGTCACCAACGGCGGCGGGCTAGCCATCGCGCTAGGCCAGGCGTCCGCCGGCGAGCCGATGGTCATCGACCTGCTGAAGATGCCGCACCTCCTCATCGCCGGCGCCACCGGCAGCGGCAAGAGCGTCTGCATGAACACCATCATCTGCTCGCTCATCATGAGCCAGCAGCCGAAAGACGTCCGCATGGTGCTGATCGACCCCAAGCGGGTGGAGCTGACCCCCTACAACGGCATCCCGCACCTAGTGACTCCGGTAGTAGTGGAACCCGACCGGGTGGTGCGCCTCCTGCGCGGCGCGATTCAGGAGATGCTGCGGCGCTACAAGCTGCTGGAAGAAGCGGGCGTGCGCAACATCAAGTCCTACAACCAGAGCTCCAAAGCCGTCGAGCATATGCCCTACCTCATCATCTGCATCGACGAACTGGCCGACTTGATGATGACCTCATCCTTCGACGTGGAGCAAGGCATCTGCCGCCTCGCGCAGCTGGGGCGCGCCACGGGCATCCACCTCATCGTCGCCACCCAACGCCCCTCTGTGGACGTGGTCACCGGCCTCATCAAGACCAACCTGCCCAGCCGCATCTCCTTCGCTGTGGCGTCGCAGATCGACTCGCGCACTATCCTCGACTCCGCCGGCGCGGAGCGCCTGCTGGGCAGGGGAGACATGCTCTTCCTGTCCGCCGACGCCGCCAAGCCCCGACGCGTCCAGGGCGTCTACATCAGCGACGACGAGTCGGCGGTGCTGGCGAACCACTGGCGCATGCAGAACGGCCCTTCCGTTCCGGCTATCGACCTGGACGCTCTGGCCATCGAGGCGGAGAGCGCGGGCCTGGGCGCCAACGGCGGGGACGAGGATTTGAGCAACGGCGGCGAGGACACGCTGCTGCAGCGCGCCATCCAGTTGGCCGCTACGAACCGTCAGCTATCCACCTCGCTCCTGCAACGCCGCCTGCGCATCGGCTATCCCCGCGCCGCGCGGCTGATGGACCAGCTGGAGGACGAGGGCGTCGTCGGCGCCGCCGCCGAGCCCGGCAAGCCGCGCCCCGTCATCTACACGCCCGACGACGACTAGTCTGTCCTTCCCTAGCAGTCGGGTGTACCATCGGACCTCCGATGACCACCTCCCGGACAGAGGCCTTCGCCCAACGGCTTCCCTTCTACTACGGCTGGCTCATCGTCGGCGCGCAGTTCCTGGCCGTGATGGCGGTCGCGGGCCCCACCACCTGGGCCTTCGGTGTGTTCGTCGTGCCAATGGAGGAGGAGCTCGGTTGGAGCCGCGGCACCCTCTTTGGCGCCGTTGCCGTGCGGATGCTCATCGGCGTGGGCCTCATGCCCTTCATGAGCCGCCTGATGGACAAGCCCCGTTGGCCCCTCATTCTGATGGTCTCCACCAGCGTCGTCTACGCGACCTCCCTCATGCTGGTCGCCGCCGTCCAGAACGTCTTCCAGTACTATCTCGTCTTCGCCATCCTGGGCGGGCTTGGCGCCGGTGGCGCCGGCGGAGGCCTCTACCAGGCGCTGGTCCCCAAGTGGTTCGTCACGAAGCGGGGCCGCGCCGTCGCCTTCGGATCGATGGGCTCGTCCCTTGCCGCACTGACCGCGCCCCTCTACGTCGGCCTGCTGGTGGACGGACTCGGCTGGCGCCCCGCCTGGTTCGTCACCGGGGTCATCATGTTCGTCATCATGGTCCCCATCGCCATGCTGGTGCGGCGCGAGCCGGAGGACATCGGCTTGCTCCCCGACGGTGCGCGCGCCCCGGCGTCGCCTCGCGGCCAGCCCACGGCTGCGCGCGACGTTAGCTTCAGTGTGGGCGAGGCGCTGCGTTCACCGACGACCTGGCTCCTGATGGCCGCCACCATCATTATCTCGGGGTCGCTCCAGGGGCTGGGGTCGAGTTGGATCAACCACTACCAGGACTCGGGCCTGTCCAGCGAATCGGCGCGCCTCGCCGTCTCGACCTACGGCCTGTTCGCCATCGTGGGCCGCATCGTGTGGGGGCTGGCGGCGGAGCGCGTCCACATCAGGCGCGTGTTCCTGTTCGCCTGCGTGGTGACGGGTCTGCCGCTCCTCATCCTCCTGAACGCGACAACCCTGTGGATGGCGATGCTGTATGCGGCGCTCGCAGGGCTCAGCCTCGGGGGGTTCGTGTCGATCCAGGCGCTCATCTGGGCCGACTACTTCGGCCGGTGCAACCTGGGCGCCATCCGCGCCTACTTCGCCACTCCTTCACTCTACGCGGCGGCCGCGGGTCCGTGGTGGATAGCGTTCGTCCACGACACCCTGGGCGGGTACGAGTGGGCGTACTGGATCATGTTCATCAACTGGCTGGTGGCCGCGGGCCTCGTCTATCTTGCGCGGCCCCTCCGCACGCAGGACGCGGTCGCGCCAGCGCCTACGCCCGCGGGCGCCTAGCCCTCCGCCGCCTCGACGGAGGCGATCTGCTCCGGCAGGCGCTCGAGGCGCTCGAGTTGGGCGCGCGCGCCAGACCAAACGGCGGCGTACTCCTCCTCCACTTCCGCCAGCGACAAGACCGGCGCGCGCGCCTGGTCCTTGTAGCCGGAGCGCAGCGCCACGGCGCCCAGGTAGGGCAGCGCCAGCTCCTCGGCGAGGTCGCGGCCCGCGCCGAAGCCGAAGACCTCGCCGCTGAAGTTCTCGACCACGCCCAGCACGTTCACGTTGAGCTTGCGGATCATGTTGATGGAGCGCTTGGCGTCCATAGCCGCCAGCGCCTGAGGCGTGGTAACCACGACGAACCCGTCCATCGACAGCACCTGCATCACCGTGAGCGGGGCATCGGAGGTGCCGGGCGGCATATCCACGACCAGGAAGTCGAGGTCGCCCCAATCGGTCATCTGGAGGAACTGGTTGATGGCGTTGTGGATCATCGGGCCGCGCCAGATGATGGCCTCGTCCTCGTTCTCTTGGAAGAAAGCCATAGAGACCACCTTGACGCCGTCCTTCTGCGGCGGGGTCAAGCGACCGTCCTCAACCAGGGGGCGCTCCGTTACGCCGAGCACCTTGTGGGCGTTGGGGCAATCGATGTCCGCGTCGAGGAGGCCGACCTGGTAGCCCTGTTTGGCCAGGTAGGCGGCGAGGTTGACGGCGACGGTGGTCTTGCCGACGCCGCCCTTGCCGCTGTAGACGCCGACCTTGGTCTTGATCCGGCCTAGGGAGCGGCCAATCTGGCGCCGCTGCTCCCACTGGCGCTTGATCTGCGCCAGCCGCGCCTGCCGCTGCTCCTCGGTCATCTGCTGCTGCATCGCGCGGCTGCCTCCTGATTCGGCTGACCCAAGCGCCGCCCGGGGCGTTTGCGCGGCCCGGTTCTCCGAACGATGGAGCGGGAACGCCGGGCGGGGCGCTAGTCGTCGAGGCCGAGGAGCTTCTTGCCCTCTTCGGAGATGCGGTCGGGACTCCACGGCGGCTCGAAGACCACCTCGACGCTCACGTCGTTCACCCCCTCCACGTCCGCCACCGCCCACTCCGCCTGCTGCGCGATGAAGGGGCCCATCCCGCACCCGGCGGCGGTGAGCGTCATCTTCACGCTCACGTTGCTCCCCGCGTCCACGTCCACGTCGTACACCAGCCCCAGGTCTACGATGTTGACCGGAATCTCCGGGTCGTAGACGTCCTTCAGCGCGTCCGTGACCTCTTCGGCCCCGACCTGTTTCTTGGTCGTCATAGGCGCAGTCTAGAGAAAGTTGACCTTAATTGTCAACTTTAGCGGCGCCCCGTTTCGGTGCGCTGCCGCCCCTACGACCGCGCCTCCTGGCTGCGGATCACGGACGCGATGAGCGCCTCGGCGCCCTCGGGCGTCGGCGCGGCGGCGAAGTAGAACGCCGCGCCGTAGATCTTTACCATCAGGTGCGCCTCGCCGCTCAGGCTGCGCCGCCACGCGCGCTCGCCTTCCACCTCCGCCTCCTCCAATCCCAACTGACCGGCGAATCGCCCGGCGAGCGGGCCGGTGAAGCGCCCGGTGAGCAGCCCGATGACGAGGGCGGGGTAGCGCGACTTGGCGACGGCGATGGCGCCTACGCCCGCCGCGCGCAGGGAGTCGGGCGTTGCTCCACTCCGCAGCGCCTCCGGACGCTCGGCGTAGACGGCGAAGACGACCGTGTCGATACGGGCAAGGTCGAACGCCTGCTCCAGATTCGGCGCGTCCGCTCGCGTCAGTGCCGCCAGGTCGTCCGCGACGCCGGCGGCGTTCCGCACGAATCCGGCCGCCAACGGCTCGCCCGGCGGCGCCTCCGGCAGCAGCCGCAGCGTCTCCCATACCTCTGGATAGCGCGAATCGATAGCCTCGCGCCGATCGAGGCTCCAGCCCGCCGCCATCTCGTCCGCCCAGGCGCCCGGCTCCCTCGCGACCGCCAAGACAGGCCCATCCGCCATGGCCCACGCGCCCGCACCGGACTGGCCGCCGAACCATGAAGCCGCCGCTTGCGCCTGCCAGGCCGCGTCCAGCTCGAACTGCGCCGCCTGCTCCGTATCGGGCGCGGCCACTGCGCCCTCCGCGCGGCGGACGGCGAACGGCGGAGCGCCCGCCACGCCGCCGAACGCGGTCACGTTGACAGGCACAGCATAGCCGGGGTCGGCGTAGACGTAGGCGTTCAGTTCGACAGGCGGGAGGCCGCGTTCGACAAAGCCCGGGGGCAGCGCGGGGTCGCCGGGTTTCGCGCCGCTGCAAGCAGCTGCAGCGACGGCGGACGCAGCTGCCAGGAGCGCGACCAGCAGAAGCGCGGCGAGAGCGCGGCGCACTACGCGGAGGCCCGCCCCGCCCGTTCGCCGCGCTCCCCGCGCGTGACGACCTCTTGGGCAACCACGAGGCGCTTGAGCTCGATCATCTCGTCGCGCAACGCCGCCGCCTTCTCGAACTCCAGCTTCTTGGCCGCGCTGCGCATCTCCGATTCGAGCTCCTTGACGGCGCGCGCTAGGTCGTCCTTGGACATCTCGCGCCGCACGTTGTAGGCCGCCTGGGGCTCAGCCACCTCGCGGATGCGCTCGGTGATGTCGTGCACCGCCTTCTGGATGCCCTCGGGGCGGACGCCGTGCTCGGTGTTGAATCGCTCCTGAATCTCGCGGCGGCGGTAGGTCTCGTCGAGGCACCGGCGCATCGAGTCGGTCACCCGGTCGGCGTACATGATTACGTGGCCTTCGATGTGCCGCGCCGCCCGGCCGACGGTCTGGATAAGGGAGGTGGTGGAGCGCAAATAACCCTCCTTGTCCGCGTCGAGGATCGCCACCAGGCTCACCTCCGGCAGGTCGAGGCCCTCCCGCAGCAGGTTGATGCCCACCACCACGTCGTAGACGCCCAGGCGCAGGTCGCGCAGTATCTCGATGCGTTCGAGCGTGTCGATCTCCGAGTGCAGATAGTGCACCTTCACGTTCATCTCGCGCAGGTAGTCGGTCAACTCTTCCGCCATGCGCTTGGTGAGTGTCGTCACCAGCGCGCGCTGCCCCTTCGCGACGCGTTGCGCTATCTGCTCCAGCAGGTCGTCGATCTGCCCCTTGGTCTGCTTCACCTCGATGGTCGGGTCGAGAAGACCAGTAGGGCGGATGACCTGCTCGACGACGCGCTCGGAGCGCTGCATCTCGTAGGGGCCGGGGGTGGCGGAGACGAAGAGCGCCTGGTTGATGCGCAACTCCACCTCGTCGAAGTTGAGCGGGCGGTTGTCCAGCGCCGACGGGAGGCGAAAGCCGAAGTCGACCAGCACGTTCTTGCGCGACATATCGCCGTGATACATCGCGCGCAACTGCGGGATGGCCATGTGCGACTCGTCCAATATCAGCAGGAAGTCGTCGGGGAAGTAGTCCAGCAGCGTCCACGGCGCGCTGTGGCGCGGGCGGCGTCCCAGCGGCTGCGAGTAGTTCTCCACCCCTGCGCAGTAGCCCGTCTCGCGCAGCATCTCCATATCGTAGCGCGTGCGGTGTTCGAGGCGTTGCGCCTCCAGCACTCTGCCCTGCCCCCGGAAGAAGGCGAGGCGCTCTTCCAACTCCGATTCGATATCCGCGATGGCCGCGTCAATCTTCTCGGCGGAAGTGACGAAGTGCTTTGCCGGGTAGATGTCGATGCGCTCGCGGTCGGCCAGCAACTCCCCGGTCAGCGGGTCGAGCTCTACGATGCGCTCCACCTCGTCGCCGAAGAACTCGATGCGCACGGCGGCGTCCTCATAGGCGGGCAGCAGCTCCAGCGTGTCGCCGCGGATGCGGAACCGCGCGCGGGCGAGGTCGAAGTCGTTGCGCTCGTACTGCATCTCGATCAGGCGGCGCACCAGGCGGTTGCGATTCTTGCGCTCGCCCCGGCGCACCGTCTCGACGAACGAGTAGTATTCGTCCGGAGAGCCGAGGCCGTAGATGCACGAGACGGAGGCGACGATGAGAACGTCGCGGCGCGTCATCAGCGCGCGGGTGGCCGAGTGGCGCAGCTTGTCTATCTCGTCGTTTACGTCCGCGTCCTTTTCAATGTAGGTGTCCGTCTTCGCAACGTACGCCTCCGGCTGGTAGTAGTCGTAGTAGGAGACGAAGTACTCGACCGCGTTCTTGGGGAAGAAGTCGCGGAACTCGCTCGCCAGCTGCGCCGCCAGCGTCTTGTTGGGCGCGATGACCAGCGTCGGGCGCTGCACTCCCTCTACGATCTTCGCCATGGAGTAGGTCTTGCCGGAGCCGGTAACGCCCAGCAGCGTCTGATGGCGCAGACCCTCCACCACTCCCTCCGTGAGCTGGCGGATGGCGTCCGGCTGGTCGCCGCGCGGCACGAAGTCCGCCGTAACTTCGAACGGCGTGCTCGCGTCAATCATCTCCGGCAACGTGGCCACGCCTAGTCCTCCGTCAGCCGCTTCAGGAGCGCGCGCAAGCGGGGCGCCTCCTTGAGCGCCTCGCGCATATCGTCCAGCGCGTCCGCGTCCATCATCGCCGGGCCGCGCCCGAAGCGCGGGCCGTGGTAGTAGCAGAAGCGCACCGTCTCCGAGCCGTCCTCATACTCCAACAACTGGATGGTCGGCTCGGTGTAGGGCATCTCGATGGACGCCTCTTCCACCACCAGCCCTTTGCCCCAGTGGAAGGCGAAAGGGCGCGGGACGAGGCGAGGGCTAGCCGCGCCGGGCGGTGGTTGTTCCTGCATACGCGCCTCCGGCTAACGAGCCGTCGAGGGGCATTGTACGCCAGCGCGCGGAGCAGAGCGGCGAGCGCCTCTACCCCTGCCCCATCCGTTGCAGTGCGCGCCTCACCCGCTCCTCCACCGCCAGATCCGCGTCGCGTTCGACCGAGAGCGCTTGGCGTGCCTCGGAGGCGGCGAAACCGAGGCTCACCAAGAAGTCGAGGGCGGCGTCGCCGGTGGCCCGGGCGCCTGGAACGACCGGCTCAGCGCGCGTCTCCACCTCCAACTTCTGGCGCAGTTCCAGGATGAGGCGCTCGGCGGTGCGCTTACCGACGCCTGGCGCGCGCGCCAGGGCTACGATGTCCTCCGACACGATGGCGGCGGCGGCCTCGCCAGCGGGCAGGGCGGAGAGCAGGCCGAGCGCGACACGCGGGCCGACCCCGCTGACGCCGATGAGCAACTCGAACAGCCGCTGCGCCTGCGGTTCGAGGAAGCCGTAGAGCTGGAGATCGTCCTCGCGCACGATGAGGTGCGTATGGAGGCGCACCGGCGCGCCCTCGTCCCCCATAGACGCGAGGTCGAACGCGGGAGCGTAGACCTTGAGCGTCACCCCGCCGACGGTCACCAGCGCGTAGTCGGCGCCTTTCGCTGCGATGCTCCCCGCGATTGCGGCGATGAGGCTCATGAGACGCGCACCCGCTGCTTCGTGCGCCAGTGCTGGAGGTGGCAGAGCGCGATGGCCAGCGCGTCGGACGCGTCGTCGGCCATAGGCTCGGGGGGCAGCGCCAGCAGCAGGCGGAGAGAGCGTTGGAGTTGCGCCTTGGTGCCCGCCCCGTAGTCGGCGACCGCGTGCTTAACCTGCGACGGCGCGTAGCGGTGCACCTCTATGCCCGCGTCGGCGGCCACCAGCAGCGCGAGCGCCTGCGCCTGACCGACCGCCACCGCCGACTTCGCGCCGCGCTCCGGCGCCACGAACGGCTCTTCTACGGCCAGGTGGTCGGGGAGCCAGCGGCGCGCCACCTCGATTAACCCCGCGTGGAGAACGTGCAAGCGCCGCTCGATGGGGTCGCGCCGCCCCGCCTCGAGACAGCCCGCCTCCAAGCAGTGCCGCTCGGGGCCGTCCACCTCGATCACACCGTAGCCGAGCCGGTGGGTGCCCGGGTCAACGCCAAGGATGCGCATATGGTGAGCATCACCTACGCGCGCCGTCGCGGCAAGTGCGGCGAGGCGCAGACTAGGCGCGCCGGGGACGCATTCGCTCCGCGCTGTCCAGGCAGATGGTCACCGGCCCTTCGTTCACTAGCGAGACTTCCATCATCTCCTGAAAGCGCCCCGTCCGCACCGTCAGTCCCGTCGCCTCGAATTGCGCCACAGCGTGCTCGAACATCGTGCGCGCTTGGGGCGGGGGCGCCGCGCCGCTGAAGCTCGGGCGGCGCCCCCGCCGCACGTCGCCGTAGAGCGTAAACTGGCTCACCAACAACACCTCGCCGCCCACGTCCAGCGCCGAACGGTCGAACCGCCCTACCTCGTCGGGGAAGATGCGGAGGTTCGCCGTCTTCTCGGTTACGTAGGCGGCATCCGCATCCGTGTCGCCGTCACCGACGGCGAGCAGCACCAGCAGACCGGGGCCGATTCGCGCTACTTCCCTCCCCTCGATAGCGACGGCGGCTTGCGAAACGCGCTGGATGACCGCCCGCACCGGCCTAGTCGTCGTCGGACGACGATGGGGAAGGCGCAGGGGAGGAAGAAGACGAGGAGGAGGACGCGCCGGAGCTTGCGCTCACGCCAGGCTGCTTGCGGGCGTAGTCTGTGGTGTAGAAGCCGGAGCCCTTGTAGATCACCGGCGCGGGGCGGTAGACGCGGCGCGCCGGGCGGCGGCAGCGCGGGCATTCCGACACGGGGTCGTCGTGAAAGCCTTGGCGCACCTCGAAGTCGTGCCCTGTTTCGCATGCGTATTCGTAGATGGGCATAGAAGGAGCCGCAGGGTTAGCACTCGATGGTCTAGAGTGCCAATAGTGCCACCGGCGCCCGCGCTTGTCAACGCGCCGCCGGCGCGGCGTGGCGCGCGTTGCCCTCGACGCGGGCGATGTGCTATGGTGAGCGAGCTATGGCGTTCGTAACTCTGCGCGACGGCGAAAGCCCCGAGGGACTGGTGAGCCGCTTCCGCTCCGCGGTTACGCGGACGGGCGTCTTGAAGCAGCACAAGGACCGGCGCTTCTTCCGCTCGAAGGGCGAGAAGGCGCGCATCGCCGCGCGCCGCTCCGCGCGCCGCCGCCGCCGCTCGCGCTCCTAGTCTCCGTCCGCTGCCGCCGCCCGGCGCGCCCCGTTTGGGCGCGCTATTCTTCGTTCCAGAGGCGGCGGCCCAGGCTCAAAGTAACGAGCGGGTAGAGCACGTCGACCGCCACCCACGACACGCCTGAGTCGTCCTCGTTCTGGAAAAGAACGGCGGAGAACCACTTCCAGAAGAAGAGAAGGAAGAGGGTGGCGGCGGCGTAGAAGGTGGCGTTGACCGTGATGAAACGGGCGAGGCCACTGTCGCCGTAGTTCTCTGTCCCGCGCTTCTGCACCCAGCCGATGCCCAGGGCGAGCAGGGCGCCCATCGCCATGAACCAGTTGATGGTCTGCCAGGCAGACACCTCCCAGTCGGCCTGGATGACGGCGGAGAGGATGAAGTAGACCGCGACGACGAGGCCGGAGAGCATCAGGTAGAGCCCGGCGAGACGCAGATGCATAAGCTTCCTCCCTGAGCGGAGCCGCGCCGTTCCGTCGCAGGCGCGTCCGAACTCCCAGCCACTCTAACCGACGCAAGGCGCGGTTCCACTAGGCTACGCCCGCGCCTTGCGCCCTGTCCGGGCGCCGCCCTTGCCCGCTCCCCCGCCCCGCCCTACACTTGCCGCGAAGGGGGCGGGTTTGAAACTTGCCCCTACGACGGAGGCGGCGCTATGACGATGAGCCACCCCACCATCCGCAAGGAGGCTCCCGCCTCCCCGCCCAACCTAGCCGACTACGACGCCGCGCGCGCGTCCTTCGACTGGGGGGAAGTGGAGCGCGAGTTGGCGTGGCTGCCCGGCGGCGGCCTCAACATCGCCTACGAGGCCATCGACCGCCACGTGCACGACGGCCACGGCGCAGCCGCCGCCATGCTGTGGGAGGGGAAGAGCGGCGAGACGGAGTCCTATTCCTACGACGACCTGCGCCGCCTCACCAACCGCTTCGCCAACCTGCTGGCCAATCTGGGCGTGCGCAAGGGCGACCGCGTGTTCACCTTTATGGAACGCGTGCCGGAGCACTACGCCGCCATCTTCGGCGCACTCAAGGCAGGGTGCATCGCGGGCCCCCTCTTCTCCGCGTTCGGCCCCGACCCGGTGCGCGACCGCCTCGAGGACAGCGGCGCCGCCGTGCTGGTTACGCAGCCCGACCTGCGCGAGCGCGTCGCGGGCGTCATCGCCAACCTGCCCGATCTTAAGCACGTGATTGTGCTCAACAAGAATGGGCGCTTTCCCGGCCCCCTTGCGCCGGGCGACCTCGACTTCGCCGCGCTGATGGAGGAGGCGTCGGAGGACGACCCCGCCATCACAACCACGCGCGACGACTTCTCCATCATGCACTACACCTCCGGCACTACGGGCAAGCCCAAGGGCGCCGTCCACCGCCACAACTCCGTCATCCAGCAGCACCTCACCGGCAAGTGGGCGCTCGACCTGCGCCCCGGCGACGTCTACTGGTGCACAGCCGACCCCGGCTGGGTAACCGGCACCTCCTACGGCATGATTGCGCCCTGGACGAACCGCGTTACGCAGGTCATCTACGAGGGCGGCTTCAGCGCGCGCAGGTGGTACGAGACGGTCCAACGCTACGGCGTCGAGGTCTGGTACACCGCGCCGACGGCGGTGCGGATGCTGATGAAGCAGGGTCTCGACCTGCCCCGCTCCTTCGACCTCTCCTCCCTCCGCCACGTCGCCTCCGTCGGGGAGCCGCTCAACCCCGAGGCCGTCGTGTGGGGACAGCAGGCGTTCGGCATGCCCATCCACGACAACTGGTGGCAGACGGAGACGGGCGCCATCATGATCGCCAACTACCCCTGCGCCGACGTCAAGCCCGGCTCGATGGGCAAGCCGCTGCCCGGCGTCGAGGCCGCCATCGTCGACAACGACGGCAATCCGTTGCCCCCCGGACGTTCCGGCAACCTCGCCGCGCGTCCCGGCTGGCCGTCGATGTTCCAGACCTACTGGCGGCAGGAGGAGCGTTACGACTCGCGCTTCGTCAACGGCTGGTACTTCAGCGGCGACGAGGCGGAGCAGGACGAAGACGGCTACTTCTGGTTCATCGGGCGCACGGACGACGTCATTAACACGGCAGGGCATCTCGTCGGCCCGTTCGAGGTGGAGAGCGCCCTCATCGAGCACCCCGCCGTCGCCGAGGCGGGCGTCATCGGCAAGCCCGACCCGGTGGCGATGGAGGTGGTCAAGGCGTTCGTGTCGCTGAAGGAGGGCTACGAGGCGACCGACGACCTGCGCCGCGAACTGATGGGGTTCGCGCGCGGCAAGCTCGCCGCCGCCGTCGCCCCTCGCGAGATAGAGATCATCGACGGCCTGCCCAAGACGCGCAGCGGCAAGATTATGCGCCGCCTCCTCAAAGCCCGCGAACTAGGCCTCCCCGAAGGCGACACCTCCACCCTAGAAGAGGACTAGCGCCCCTATCCGTTCGCCCTGAGGGCGCTCGAAGGGCGGCCTAGGCGTCCGCGTCGGCGTGGATGGAACCCGGCTCCTCTTCCTTCATCAACCGTGCCCATTGCCGCCAGAACACACGCATCTCCAACTCGTCCTCCCCTCCTTGCACCAAGCGCTTCATCCCCCGCGACACGTCCGAATACTCCACCTCCTTCGCCGCCTCGAACCCGCGCTGGCACGATTCCAGCGCTTCCGTATCGTCCGGGTTCACGAACCCCCCGGGACTATTGAACGTCACGAAGCCGTCCAGCCGCACCGCACGCTCCGGCGCCTCCTCCTCCTCCGGCCCCAGGCACCACGCCGTAACCTCCATATACCCCGGCTCGATCGGATAGAACGTCCGCACCGTCGTCGAGATGATGTCATTGATGATCAGGTTAGGAAAGATGAACAGGATCCCGCCGCACGTGCACACCTGATGCGCCCGCTCCTCGCCCAACCGCTCCACTGCCTTGCGGTACATCTCCTCGAAGTGCGGCTTCCGCTCCTCCCCGAAATATGGGATCCACTGCGCCATAGGCCGCCCGAACGGCGCGACCGACCGGCCGATGATTGCGTGCCCGTTGCCCAGATCCTTCGGCGAAAAGCGCAGACCTGCGCTCGTATCCATCGCGCCCGCGCCAGCCAGCCAATCGAAATAGCGCTTGTGCGCCACAAGCGCGTGATAACCGTCCGTGCTGTTCTCAACGTGCAGCTTGTGATTGCACCGCATCCCGAACGGCTGCGAACCCCGCAACACCTCCATGCGCCCCGCCGACTGGTCCGCGATGCACCCCAAGTACTCCTTCGCGTCGCACAGGTAATCCTCCAGCGAAACCTCGTTCTCCGAATTGAAATTCACGAAGATGAAGTCGCGGTACGACGCCGTCCCTCCCGGCGGCTCCCGCAGCCGCCGCTCGCCGCGGTCGAACGCCTCGCTATACGCCTCCTCTCCCGGGATCCCGTTCACCTCTCCCTCCGGCGTAAAGCTCCAACCGTGGTAGAAGCACTGGTGCACCTTGGCGTTGCCTCGCGGCTCGCGGCAGACCATGCCCCTCGGTGCGTGCAGGTGTTCAGCAGCACACGAACCTTCCCGTCTCGCCCGCGCGTAACGATGATCGGCCGCCCCGCCACTCGCCGCGTAACGAAATCCCCCACTTCCGGAATCTCCGACTCGTGGCCTGCGTACAGCCAGCACCGATCGAAGATCCGCTCCCGCTCCAGCGCCAAGACGCCGGGATCCGTGAACACCGAACGATGCACCAGAAACAACCCGCGCTCCTGATCGTCCACGACCAGCGCAGGCCCGTCCCAGCCTCCGCCTGCGCTGCCTCCGTTCACTCCCATCCCGCCTCCTGCAGACCTTTGCCTAACCACGCGGTCTCCCTCCGCTCGCCCTTACGAAATCCGAAGGACGCCCCCGATTCTACTCCGTCGCCCTCGCGCTCCCTACCCCGTTGCCCTCGGTGATACACTGCGCCCACCTTCCGCAGGAGGCCGTTCCTATGGTCGCCACCAAGAAGTACAGCGTCATCGACCCCGCAACCGGCGCGCTCGACCGGCGCATCTTCGTCGACGCCGACATCTACCAGGAGGAGTTGGAGAAGATATTCGGGCGCGCGTGGCAGATGGTCGGCCACGTCTCCCTCGTCCCGAACCTCAACGACTTCTTCCATTCCTATATGGGAGAAGACCCGGTGATTCTGACGCGGGACAACAACGGCCAACTCCACGCCTTCCTCAACATGTGCCGCCACCGCGGCAACCGCATCGTCCGCGCCGACGAGGGGAACGCGAAGAACTTCATGTGCACCTACCACGGGTGGACGTTCGCCAACGACGGACGCCTTGAGCACGTGCCCGGCGTCGCCGAGGCCTACTACGATGCCCTCGCTATGGACGAGCTGAGCCTCATCGAGGCGAAGGTGGACACCTACGCAGGCATCGTGTTCGCGACGTGGGACCACGAGGCGCCGAGCCTCGAGGCCTACCTGGGCGACGCGCGGTGGTACTTGGACACCGTGTTCAACCGGCGGGACGGCGGCACCGTCGCCGTCGGCCCCATCAAGTGGCTGCAGCCGGTGAACTGGAAGACGCCCGTCGACAATTGCTCCGACAACTACCACGTGCCCGTAACCCACGCCTCCGCCGCTGCGGTGAAGGCGCGCTTCATCGGGCGGCCGCGCCCCACGATGGAGCAACAGCTGGTGAGCGACGCGCGCCACGTCTCCATCAACGGCCACAGCATCACCACCCGCCCGCCGGGCAGCACGGGGCTGGAAATCCTCGCGGGCGTCACCAAGGACAACCGCGAGCGCTTCGAGCGCTACCACGAGGAGACGCTGCCCGAGGTGGAGCGCCGCCTCGGGAGGTTCCGCGCGACGCAAGTGCGCCTGGGCAACCACAGCCTCTTTCCTAACGGCGTCCTGGGTTTCCGCCTCGCCCTCCCGCGCGGCCCGTTGATGACTGAGTTCTGGGACTTCACCGTGTTCGACAAGGATGCGCCGGAAGAGATGAAGCACGCGCTGTCGGCGGGACACGCGCAGAACAACGGCGCCACCGGCTTGAACGAGCAGGACGACATCGACAACTGGCGTCAGGTGTCGGAGGCCAGCCGCAGCCCGGTCGCCCGCAAGTACCGCCAGCACGTCTCGATGGGCGTCGGCCACGCGGGCGCACACGACGACTACCCAGGCGTCGTCGCCGAGCGCTACATCTCTGAGAACAACCAACGCCACTTCTACCGCCGGTGGGAGGAGTTTATGAACGCCGAGAGTTGGGCGGACATCCCCATCGAGCCGATGACCGCCAGCTTCGAAGGGACGGCGGCGCTGCACGGCTAGCCCGCGCCACGCCCCCTCGTCAAGGAGAACGCCCAATGACCGACAACCGGATAACGCGCTTCGTCCGCTACCGCGCCAACGGCGCCGCCGCCTACGGCGTGCTCGACGGCGAGACCGTGCACGAGCTCGAAGGCTCGCTCTTCGACGACCCGCCGCGCCCGACCGGGCGCTCCCACGCCCTGGCCGGCGTCGAACTCCTCGTCCCGCTGGCGCCGGAGCACGTCGCCAAAGTCATCGGCGTAACCACCAACCACGACACGCCCGGCGAGCGCCAGCCCATCCCTCACCCGCGCTGGTTCGCCAAACTGGCCACGTCGCTCAACCCCCACGAGGGCGACGTGGAGTTGCCTCCCGGGGCGGCCAACCTGAACTACGAAGGTGAACTGGTCGTCATCATCGGCAAACCGGGCAGGCATATCTCCGTCGAGGACGCGCCGGACTACGTGTTCGGCGTCTCCGTCGGCAACGACTGGAGCGAGAACACGTGGTACGGCGAGCGCCAGGGCATCGAGGAGCCTGCGCGCCTTCCCGCCAAGGGCCTCGACACGTGGGCGTGCCTCGGCCCCGCCGTCGTCACCGGCCTCGACTACGGCGACCTGGCGATGGAGATACGGTTGAACGACGAAGTGGTGGCGGAGGGACGCACGCGCAATATGCGCAACAATGTCGCCCGCCTCGTCAGCTACCTCAGCAGCTACGCCACCTTGCAGCAGGGCGACGTCATCTACACCGGCACCGTCCGCCCTCCGAGCCTGCCCGGCGCCCGCCGCGCAATGCAAGACGGCGACGTGGTGGAGGTGGAGATCGAGCAGGTGGGTCTGCTGCGCAACCGCATCGTCGCCGTGGACGCCGGGCCGATGACGTGGCCCGACCTGTACGGACGCGGGAGCTGAGCGTGGCCGAGGCCGTCCCCCACTACGAGGTCGACCCCTACTGGCCCAAGCCGTTGCCGGAGAACTGGATCATCGGCCAGGTGGCGGGCGTCGCCGTCGATCGGCGCAACCACGTCTGGATCGTCCATCGGCCGCGCAGCCTGACGGAGCGCGAGACGGGCGCGGCTCAAGACCCGCCCATCGCCGAGTGCTGCTTCCCCGCGCCCTCCGTCCTCCAGTTCGACCCCCAGGGACACGTCGTCCGCGCGTGGGGCGAGCGCGAGGGCGAGCGCTGGCCCGTAACCGAACACGGCCTGTTCGTGGACGACGACGACAACGTCTGGACGGGCGGCATCAACGACCAAGACCACGTTATCTTCAAGTCCACTGCCGACGGCGAGCGCCTCCTCACTATCGGCCAATGGGGCGAGACAGGCGGCAGCAACGACACGCGCCTGCTCGGGCGCGCGGCGGACATCGCGGTCGATCACGAGGCGAACGAGGCGTACATCGCCGACGGCTACGCCAACCGCCGCGTCGTCGTGTTCGACGCGCAGACCGGCGCGTACAAGCGTCATTGGGGCGCCTACGGCGAGGCGCCCCACGACGAGGAGTTGCCGCCCTACGACCCTGACGGCGAGGTGTTGCGCTCCTTCCGCTCGCCCGTCCACGCCGTCCGCATCTCCAACGACGGCCTCGTCTACACAGCCGACCGCACCAATAACCGCGTCCAGGTGTTCCACAAAGACGGGACATTCGTCGCCGAGTCCTTCTTCGCCACGCGCACGCTGGCGATGGGCGCCGTGTGGGATTTGGAGTTCTCCCCCGACCCCGAGCAAACCTACCTCTACGTCCCCGACGGCACGAATATGAAGGTGTGGATCCTGACGCGCCGCGACCTCCAGGTCATCGGCGCGTTCGGCCATCCCGGCCGCCTCGCCGGTTACTTCGAGTGGGTGCACAGCCTCGCAGGCGACGCCAACGGCAACCTCTTCACCGGCGAGGTCAACACCGGCAAGCGCCTACAACGCTTCGTCCGCGTGAAGTAGGGCGGGCGCGCCGCCGCTAGCCGCGCAGGTCGTCCGCTATCAGGCTGAACGGCGCTTCGAGGCGGCGCTTGATCTCCACCAGGAACTGCGCCGCGTCCGCCCCGTTGCTGATGCGGTGGTCGGCGGAGAGGGACGCCTGCATCATCTGGCGAACGACCACTTCGTTGTTGCGCACGACCGGCGTCGGCTGCACCGCGCCCACGGCCAGCACCGCCGCCTGCGGCGACACGATGATGGCGGTGAAGCTGTCCACCTCGAACATCCCCAGGTTGCTGATGCTGAAGGTTCCCGCCGTGTATTCGTCTTGGCGGAGCTTGCCCTCCCGTGCGCGGCGGCCCAGGTCCTTCGCCTCCTTGGCGATCTGCGTCAGCGGCTTGCGGTCGCACTCGAGGATGGCCGGCACGACCAGACCCTCGTCCAGTGCCACGGCCACGCCGACATTGATGTGGGGCGAGACCTCGAGGTGGTCGTCCTGGAAGGTGGCGTTGAACACGGGATACTTGCCCAGCGCGAGCGCCGCCGCCTTGATAATCAGGTCGTTCACGCTCACCCGCGCGTCGCTCAGCGACTCGTTGACCTCGCGGCGGAACTCCATCGCGCGCGTCATATCCACGGCGGCGTTGACATAGTAGTGAGGCACCGGCCCCTTGGTGGCGGCGGTGCGCCGCGCGATGGCCAGCGCCATCTTCGACAAGGGGATGCGGCCCTGCGCGTCGGGCGTGCGAGGCGGCGGCCCCACGCGCATAGACTGCCCGACGGCGGCCTCCGCCGCGGGAGCGGCCTGGGGTGCGGGCGCCGCCTCCGGCGCGCCGGCAGGCTCCTCGGACGGAGGCGCGAAGTTCAGCACGTCCTCCTTGGTGATGCGCCCGCCCGGCCCGGTGCCGGCGACCAACTTGAGGTCGACGCCGCGCTCATCCGCGAGGCGGCGCGCGACAGGAGAAGCGCGCAGCGCGCCGGACGCGCCGGCATCCGAAGGAGCCTGCGCGGAGGCGGGCGCCGCCTCCGGCTCGGGAGCGGCCTCTTCCGCTTGCGGCGGCACCGAGGCAGCAGGAGCGTTCGCCTCGGGAAGCTCCTCGTCGGCGCCGCCGATGACGCCGATGACCTGGCCGACAGGTACGGTCGCGCCCTCGCCGACGGCGATGCGGCGCAGCACGCCGCCCGCCTCCGCCTCCATCTCCACCGTCGCCTTGTCCGTCTCGATTTCGGCGATGACCTCGCCCTTCGAGACGGCGTCGCCCTCCTGCTTGAGCCACTTCACGACCGTTCCCTCGGTCATGTCGTATCCCATCTGGGGCATCAGGACTTCGGTGGCCATGCGCTCCTCCGTCGTAGCGTGTAGCGGGGGTTGGCGGTCGGGGTTAGAGGCCGACGACCTTGGCTAGAGTATCCACCACTTTCTGCGCGCTGGGTATAGAGGCGCGCTCCAGGTTGGCCGCGTAGGGCTGAGGCACGTCCTCGCCGGCGACGCGCGCCACCGGGCCGTCCAGGTCGTCGAAGCACGCCTCTTGAATCTGCGCGGAGACCTCGGCGGCGAACCCGCCCGTGCGCCATGCCTCCTCCACCACCGCCACGCGGTTCGTCTTGCGCACCGATTGGTAGACCGTCTCCATGTCCAGCGGGCGCAGCGTGCGCAGGTCGATCACCTCCGCCTCCACGCCGCGCTGCGCGAGCAGTTGGGCGGCGTCGAGCGCCACGTGCACCATGCGCGAATAGGCGACGAGCGTAACGTCCGCCCCGCGCCGCTTCACGTCCGCCGCGCCGAAGGGGATGGTGTAGTGCTCGTCGGGAACCTCGCCTCTGAGGCGGTAGAGCAGCGCGTGCTCGGAGAAGAGCACGGGGTCTTCCTTGGTGAATGCTTCGCGGAGCAGGCCAAGAGCATCGTACGGCGTGGAGGGGAGAACGACGTGGATGCCGGGCAGCGTGGCGTACCACGGCTCGAGGCTCTGAGAGTGCGTAGCCGCCAGGCCCGCGCCGCCGCCCGTGACAGCGCGGTAGATGACGGGCGCATTGAACTGGCCGCCCGACATATAGCGCACCTTCGTCGCGTGGTTCACGATCTGGTCTATGGCCAGCAGGCTGAAGTTGATGGTCATAAATTCGACGACGGGGCGCATCCCGCCCATCGCCGCGCCCGCGCCCGCGCCCGCGAACACCGACTCCGCGATGGGCGCCTCGCGGATGCGCATAGGCCCATACTTGTCCAACATCCCTCTGGTTACGGCATAGGCTCCGCCGTAGGCGCCCACGTCCTCGCCCATGATGAAGACGCGGTCGTCGGCGTCCAGCGCCTCGGTCAACGCCTGAGCGACAGCCTCGCGGTAGGTGATTTCGGCCATGGCTACCCCCCGGTAATGTCCGACGCGAGTTCGGAGATGTCCGGCTCGGGGCTGGCGTTGGCGAACTCCACCGCCTCCTCCACTTGCGCGTCCACCTCGGCGTCTACGGCGTCCAACTCCGCCTGCGGCACACCCTCCTCGTTCAACAGGTAGGCGTGGAAGTTGGGGACGGGGTCGCGTTGGCGCCAGAGCGCCTCCTCGTCCTTGTGGCGATACTCGGCCGGGTCGGACATAGAGTGGCCGCGGAAGCGGTAGGCGAGCGCCTCGACGAAGTAAGGCCCCTTGCCCGCGCGCACGTGCTCGTACACCTCCGTCATCGCCGAGCGCACCGCCAGCACGTCCATGCCGTCGACCTGGATCGACGGTATGCCGTAAGGCTCGGCCATCTTGTAGATGTGCTTCGCCGCCAGCACCTCCGACACGGGCGCGCCCATCCCGTACAGGTTGTTCTCGCAGAAGATGACGATGGGCAGATTCCAGATGGCCGCTAGGTTCATCCCCTCATGGAACTCGCCCTCATTCAGCGCGCCGTCGCCGATGAAGCACAGCACAAGCGACTCGTCGCCCCGGTGCGCACAAGCCATGGCGAGGCCCACCCCCAGCGGTATCTGTCCCCCGACGATGGCGTAGCCGCCCATCATGTTGACGGAGCCGTCCATCAGATGCATCGAGCCGCCCTTGCCCTTGGACGACCCAGTCGCGCGTCCGAAGAGCTCGGCCATGGCGGGGTTGGGGTGCATGCCGCGGGCGAGGGCGTGGCCGTGGTCGCGGTAGTGGGTGATCACGTAGTCCTGCGGCTGCATGAGCGGGATGGCGCCCGCCGCGATGGCCTCCTCGCCGATGTACAGGTGCAGGAAGCCGCGAATCTTGCCGCGCATGTACTGCTGTGCGCACGCCTCCTCGAACACGCGAATCAGCTTCATGTGCCGGTACAGGTCGAGGAGTTCGGTCTTGCTGACTGCTCTTGCTACCTTCATCTCCGGCCCTTTCGCTTCGACGGGCGGCTTTCGGAGCGCGCCCGCGCGGGCTTATACGTGGACCGCCTTGCCTTCGGCGGCCAGTGCCGCTTCCTTCACCGCTTCCGAGATGGTGGGGTGCGCGTTGACCACCGCCCCCACCTCCAAGCTGGTTCCTTCCATGATGCGGGCCAGGCTCAGCTCGCCCAGCAGCTCCGTAACCTCGCTGCCCAGCAGATGC
Source organism: uncultured Dehalococcoidia bacterium (assembly GCA_964560025.1). Lineage (GTDB taxonomy): Bacteria > Chloroflexota > Dehalococcoidia > Lucifugimonadales > Australimonadaceae > JAGWBE01. The sequence continues at coordinate 141,458 of CAZLKC010000002.1, read as the reverse complement.
GCGCCGAGAATCTCGCCCGTGTGCGCGTCCACTAGCACTTTGGCGAACCCCTCTGCCTCGTTCAACGCCAGCGCCTTGCCGTTGGCCCCGAGAGGGAAGCGGCCGACCTTCACTTCGATCCCCTGCTCCGCCGCCGCCTGCTCCGTCAATCCGAAACTGGCCACCTGCGGGTTGCAGTACACAGCGCTGGGCATCGCCTGGTAGTCCAGCGGGAAGGGCTCCTCTCCGGCGATGAGTTCGGCGACGTAGACGCCTTGCGCCTGCGCCACGTGCGCCAACGGCTTGATGCCCGTTACGTCGCCGATGGCGTATAGGCCGGAGCCGTTGGCCCGCAGATGCTCGTCCACTTTGACGAACCCGCGCTCCAACTGCGCGCCCGCCGCCTCCAGGCCTAACCCCTCGGTGTTGGGCTTCACGCCCACGGCCACCAGCACTCGGTCGAAACTCACGTCGCGCTCGCCTTCGGGCGTCTGCATCGTCACCGCCGCGCCGTCCTCAGTAGGGCGGACGCTGCTGCTCTTCGTGCCGGTGAGGAACTCGATGCCCTGACGCTCCAGGTAGCGGCGCAGGAACCGCGTCACTTCCGCGTCCTCGCCGGGCAACACCGTCGCCTCCGCCTCGATCACCGTAACCTTGGCGCCGTAGGCAGCGTAGACGTAGGCGAACTCCACGCCGATAGGCCCCGCGCCTACGATGCATATCCGGCCGGGCACGTCCGTCTGGACGATGGCCTCTTGGTAGGTGACGACGCGCTCGCCGTCGATCTCGAAGCCTGGCAGCGGGCGGGGGCTTGCGCCGGTGGCGACGATGACGTTCCTTGCCTCGAGGCGGCGCTCACCGACGACTACGGCGTTCGGCCCGTCGAGCGCAGCGCCGCCCATCACTACCTCAACCTTCGCGTTTCGCAGCAGCGTCTGCACGCCCCGCGTCAGCCGCTCAACCACGCCACGGCTGCGCTTCACTCCGGCGGCGTAGTCCGCCTCCACGCCGGAGACGGCGACGCCGTAGTCGCCGGCGCTGTTGACCAGCGAGAGCACCTCCGCGTTGCGGATGAGCGCCTTGGAAGGGATGCAGCCCCAGTTGAGGCACACGCCGCCGACGGCCTCCCGCTCCACGATGGCCGTGGACAGACCCAGCTGGGCGGCGCGGATGGCGGCGACGTAGCCTCCCGGCCCGGCTCCGATGACGACAAGGTCGTAGGCTGTCATAGAAGCAAACTTAAGATTCCGGCCTTCGCGGCTCAGGATTTGCGGCGGCGCTTCCGTGCGTTGCGCCGGAGTGCTCCGCCGAAATCGGAGTATAGCCTACCTTTCGCTTGCCGTAAACGCGCCCGGCGCGCCAATCCAAGAACCAACCGCTTCGTTGCCCATTCAGGTTGCAGAGTCATAGACATGGCCTATATGTGATGGTCTATAGACCCCCTTTCACTCAGCGCCGGGCGAAACCTCGAACAACGGCAGCCCCTCGACCGCCGCCTCTCCCACCAGCGCCGACGCCCGGGCGCCGGGGCGCAGCGCCCCTCGCGGCGCGTAGGCCGCGCCCATCACAAGCGGCCCCTCGTCCAATTGGAGCACTACGACGTACAAGGCGCGCGCCGCCCCCGCTTGCGCATGGCGCTCCATTAGGCTGTAGACGCTCCCGCCGCCGCCCGCGTCCCGCCACTCGAGGCCGTCGGAGCCGCAGGCGGCGCACGCCCGCGCGCCGTAGGACTGCCACGCCTCACAAGCCGAGCAGCGCGGCAGCACGAAGCGTTCGTCGGCGAATGCCCGCCAGAATTCGGGCTGCGGGAAGGTGGACGGAGCCGCGTGCGCCATAGAGGGACTGTAGCACGCGCCGGACGCGCTACAATGAGCGCATGGAAGGACTGCCCGACCGCTCGCGCGAGGAAGAACGGCGCATGGCCTACGCTATTCGCAACACCGTCGTCGTGCGTCCACCTCGCCAGATGCTCGCCACCTTCGGCGCGACCTCCGTCAAGTACTACCTCGTAACCGAACCCGCCTACCGCGAGATCGAACCGCAGGCGCAGGACGACGTGGTCATCCGCGAAGGCGTGGTCAAGGCCGAGCGCCCCCGCGTCGTGACGCCTGACTACCTGATGCAGCACGAGGGATTCGGCGACAACGCCCGCGAATACCTGCGACGCCTTGCCGGCGAACGCGGTTCCGACACGCCCGGCCTGCTCTATGCCTACAAGAACGAGGATATGCGCACCAACATCGCCACCGGCGGCATGCGCCAGGTGACCGAGCGCCTCAAGCAACTGCTCAACAGCGAAGGACGCGGCTTGGAGGCGGTCATCCAGGGCATCGACGAGCTATGGGATGTCTCCCTGATGAAGTTCATCTTCGACCTCACCTCCGCGTCGGTGCGCTCCAACGTGGCGGAGATGAACGCACGCGGCTTGCTGGATATGGAGGACGGTGCTCCCCGCGACGCGCGCGAGCGCATCGAGCATCTGCTGACGGAGGCGGGGCAAGGCAACGTCGACCCCTCCGATGCGCACCGCGAGATAGAGCGCTGGGGCCTCTTCGACCAGTACCAAGACCGCTTCCTGTCCATCTTCAAGAAGCGCTAGGAGCGGCGCCGTGCGCTTCCTGTTCGATCCCAAAATCAAGGAGAACGGGTGGCGCTACCTTGGGCAGGTGTCGCTGGCCACCGTCTCCCTGTTCGCCGTGGTGTTCGTGAAGGCGATGATCACCGGGCAGCTCGGCTCTCAAGCCGTGATTGTGGCGGCCATCGCGTCCACCGCCTTCCTGCTCTTCATCATGCCCCACAGCCGCCCCTCCCGTCCTCGCAACACCCTCGGCGGCCACGCCCTCGCCCTTGGCGTCGGCGTGCTCTTCGCCCTCTTTGCCGACACTGCGACGGGCCGCGAGACGGTCGGCAGCGCGGCAGCCTACTTCGCGATGTTCGCCGCCGGAAGCGTCGGCCTCTCGATGTTCCTGATGACCGCCACTAACACCGAACACCCCCCCGCCGCAGGCACGGCGCTCGGCGTCGCCGGCTCCCAAGTCACCCTCGACCTCCTTCTGTTCGTGCTGCTGGGCGTGCCAATGCTCGTCGCCGTCTATCTCCTCACCAAAAGCCGCCTCATCAACCTCTACTGAGCGCCCGCTCTATCGCGCCAGCTCCTCCCACGTCGGCGCGGGCGGCGGCGGAGCGCCGGGGCGCGGGAGATGCTCCGCGTCCAGCGTCGGCGGCTCCGTCGGCGGCGGCAGTCCATCGACGGCGTCCGCCGCGAATCCCGCCAGGGGCGCGTCGCCCACCCCCTTCGCCAAGCCGACGACGCGGAAGCCGCCAAGCCCGTCCGGATCGGTGAGCGCGTCGATAGCGTCGGCGTTGGCGCGGCGCTCGGCAGGGCGCAGGCCGGAGCGCGCGAGGAGACGCGCCCGCGCCTCGTTGAGGCCCAGGTTGCGCAGGAACTTCGCCTGCGGCACATCGCCCGCAAGCGCGAATCCCGCCGCTGCCGCCTCGCGCTTGAGGCTGGTCAATTCCACGTGCGCGCCGATGTCTTGCCGCCCCACGAGGCGGAAGGGGTCGGCGCTCACGGTATGCTGGTAGTAGCAGCGCAGCGTCCCCCGCGCCCGCCACGGCGCGTAGTAGTCGCGCGCCTCGTGGCCATAGTCGATCAGGAACGCCCATCCGCGCTCGAGCGAAGCCGCCAGGCCACGCAACCAATTGCCGAGCGCAAGGTTCACCTCCCCGACGTGCCCCTCGCCGAGTCGCACGCCCAGGCCGTCGAGGCGCGCGGCAAGCGCGGGCGTGGAGGGCGCGCCGAGCTCAGGGGCGAGCGCGCCATCCCCTCCGGCGGCCACGTAGACCTCGCGCAACTCGCCGTCCTGCATCGTGACGCGGTGGACGGGCATAGCGTCGAGAAGTTCGTTGGCAAGCACCACGCCGTTCAGCCCGCGCACCGGCAATCCGTCGGACAGCGCCCATGCAAGCCCTCGCGGACGCGCCGGAGGCGGACGCAGGTCTACGCTCAGGCAGCGGAGCGACAGCCACGCTGCCAGCGCGTCTGCCGCGAGGCGTCCGTCCCCCGCGCCTGCCTCGACAAGAGCGAAGCCCGGGGGCGAACCGAGCCGCGCGCGCGCCTGCTCCGCCTGCCGCCCGACAAGCGCGCCGAAGAGGGGATGGACGTGGGGCGCGGTGTAGAAGTCGCCGCGCTCGCCGAAGGGATTGCGCACCGAGGCGTAGTAACCACCGTCGGGCCAATAGAGCGCAACGCCCATAAACTCGGCGAACGTTATGCGCCCGCGCACGGCAACGCGCAGCCGCGCCTCGACCTCAGCGCCCGTCGCCTCACGCGCTACGCCGAAAACGGGAGCGGCCTCCCTAGCCCCCGGCGTAGACGGGAATCTCCGTCTTGGCCCGCTCGGCCGCCTCCTTGCCGGTTACGAGCCAGCCCTCGCCGCGCGCGTACTGGTTGCACATCTCGATCCACATGCGCGGGAACAGGTCGGGCTGGTAGAGCGGCGTGGGCTTGTGCTGCCCCATGCGCTTCTCGAAGTCGGTGTTGTCGCGCACCATCGACTTGTCCTGGTCGTTGAAGTGGCCCTTGCGCATCGGACCCGCCCACAGGTTGTACCAGAGCGTGACCCACGCGCGGTGGATGATGTTGCGCGGAAAGTGGGCGCTGATCTGCATGTACAGGTAGTGGTCTTCGTTGATGGCGATGTACCACTCATAGTAGACCGCGCCGTTCTTCGGGAAGTGGCGCACGCGCAGGTAGCCCGGCAGCGAGATGCCGATGTACTTGATGCCCTCCACCTCCGTCGAGGTGCCACGCGCGGCGCGGCGGTTCGGCGGCTTGATGAACCGCCACGGGCGCGTCGGCGGCCAGGCGCCCAACTTGCCGAAGTCACGCCCCCAGTGAAAGTCCTTGGAGGTCTCCAACAGGTACATTCGGTTGTCGGTGGGGCAGCGCTCCTGCAACTCCGAGCTGTGCGTGGCGTTGCCTTGCCCCAACTTGTGCAGTTGGAGCGCGATGGCGTCGCGGTGCAGCATGAAGAAGTGGCCGCCCGCCGACCCCTCTGCGTGGTGGCGCCAGTTGCCGTACACCTGGCGGTAGCGCACCTTCAGACTCGCGTCCGGGCGCAGCAGCAGCGCGGGGATGTCCTCCTCCAGCGGCGGGGGCGCTCCGCGCCCCATCCACACGAACACCACCCCGTTGCGCTGCTCCGTCGGGAACACACGGATGCGCACCTTGCCGACGATGGGCGAGTCGGGGCCGTCCGTCAGCGCCGCCACGCACGCGCCGTTGCGCAGGTCGAACGTCCACCCGTGGAAGCGGCACGCCAGCGTGTCCGTGCCGGGGAACTCGTCCTTGCCCAACGACATCCGTGCGCCGCGGTGCGGGCACTCGTCCTGCACGGCGTACACCTTCTTGCCGCGCCGGACGAAGGCGATAGGCTCGCCCAGCAGAATCATCCGCTTGGGGCGGCCGCCGATGTCGTGCTCCGGGAGAGCCGGGTACCAGTAGTTCCGGAACCCCAGCACCGCACGGTTGTAGGGAGTGTCGCTTGTGTCGGTCGATGCCGACGCTGCGTTCTCGCGCTTCTCGAAGACGGCCATATTCACCCTCCCCCAGGCGCGCTGCGCGCTCCCATCATCCAACGCGCCAAGCGCCAGGATGTGCGCCAAGATACGCAGCGCCCCGCCCGCGCGTCAAGCGCGCGGAGCGGCGGGCGTGAAGCGCTCGGTACGCCTCCGCGGCGGACGCGCCAGCAGGAAGAACACCGCGCTCACGCCCGTCGCCGCGCCGAGGATGGTGAACGGCAGTTGGTAGCTTCCCGTTCGGTCGAACAGGAAGCCTGCCAGCAGCGGCCCCGCCACCGTCCCTAACTGCACCACCAGCGACGATACGCCCATCACCTTGGCGAAGTTGCGCCGCCCGTAGTAGTCGGCGCGGATCGCCGTCATCAGCGGCCCGCGCGTCCCCCACGCCAGACCGTGCAGGAGCGCCGCCGCCACGATGATGAGCGGCGCCGTCGCATAGGCCAGCGCCAGCATCCCCAGCGCGTGCCCCAGCATGCACGCCGCAGCCAGCATCCGCTTCGAGTAGCGGTCGCCCAGGAATCCGCCCCCCAACTGGCCGAAGGTGCTGGTGAGCGTCAGCGCCGTAACCAGCGACGCCGCGCTTGTGAGGCTCCACCCCAGGTCGCGCAGGTGGAGCACCAGATGCACCTGGATGCTCGACACCACCAGCAGCGCCGCCCCGTGGCCGATGGAGATGAACCAGAATGAGCGGTCGCGCACCGCCTCCCGCAGCAGGAATTCATCCTCCTCCAACCGCGCGCCTCCGCTGCCGCCGCCCGACGCCCGCTCCTCCTTGGCCGCGCCGTCGGGCAGCTGCCCTCTGTCCTCCGGCCGATGGACGAACAGCGACGACAAAGGCAGACCGATGGCGAGGATGGCGACGCCCGCGATGAGGAACGTGGCGCGCCAGCCGAACGCCTGGAGCATCCACGCCACCAAAATCACCAGCGCGCCGCCGCCGAAGCCCAAACCCGTCTGCGCTATCCCCATCGCCCGCGCCCGTTTGCGCACAAACCAGTTGGCCACGGCGGTGTTCAGCGTCAGGAACCCCGCCAGGCTCGCGCCAATCGCCAGCAGCAGGAAGGCGGCGTAGAAGTGCCACAGGCTCTGAATCGCGCTCATCAGCATGAAGCCCACGCCGAACAGCACCACCCCGACGCGGATGTTCAACATCGGCCCGAACTTGTCCACGGACCATCCTTGCAGCGGCCCCAGCAGGCCGCTCTCCACACGCGCCAGGGCGAACGCCCCTGAGATGGACGTGCGGCTCCAGCCGAAGTGGCCGTGCAACTGATCGGCGTACGCGCCGAACGAGAGGAAGAAGAGCGACCCCTGAATCGCCTGCATCGCCCACGTGCCCACGACGACCCACCAGCCGTGGAACACGCGGCTCGGGCGAGGCAGGGCGAGGAGAAGGCGGGAGCGGCTCAAGGGCGGCCATGCTACCACCGCCCCGCGCCGCCGCCGCTTGCGCCTTCCCTGTCCTTTCCCGTTCGCCCTTCGATTCTCCTCATCAGGGCGAACGGGGCGCCTATACCGCGCCTGCGCTCCCCTCAGCGACCCAGGCGTTCGAGGGTGAGGCTGAGGGCGGCGCCCGCCTCTTGCATCTCGTCCACGTAGAGGCGCCATGCCGCGTCGAGCGCCTCGCGGCCTTCCTCTATTTCCAGCCGCAAGGCGCGGTCGGCGGCGCCGTTGAATCGGCGGAAGGCGGCGTTGCGCATCTGGTCGTAGGCGCGCACGGCGGCGTTGACCGCTTGGCGGTGGTCGGCGTCCATTCGATATCCTGGTGCGTAGGGTTGCGGCGGGACACTAGCATATCGTGCGCGGCTATAATCGCGCCGCCCATTCCCAGGCGGTCAGGAGAAGGCGGCATGACAGAATCCTTCATTCCATCAGGCGTCACCCGGCAGCCCATCGAGCGCAACCTGGCTATGGAACTGGTGCGTGTAACCGAGGCGGGGGCTATGGCCGGCGCGCAGTACATGGGCATGGGCGACAAGGTGCTCGTCGACCAGGCCGCCGTGGACGCGATGCGCTTCACCCTCGACGGCATCAGCATGGACGGCGTGGTGGTTATCGGGGAGGGGGAGAAGGACGAGGCGCCGATGCTCTACAACGGCGAGCGCATCGGCGACGGCACGCCCCCCGGCGTCGACATCGCCGTAGACCCCATCGACGGCACGACGCTGCTGTCCAAGGGGCTGCCAGGCGCCATCTCCGTCATCGCTATGGCAGGGCGCGGGATGATGCACGTGCCGGAGGGCGTGTTCTATATGGACAAGATCGCCGTCGGCCCCGAGGCGGCAAGCGCCATCGACCTCGACGCGCCGGTGGCCGACAACCTGCACGCCGTCGCCGACGCCCTAGGCCGTAAGATCTCCGAGGTGACCGTCATCGTGCTCGACCGCTCGCGCCACCAGGACCTCATCGAGCGGATACGCGCAGCGGGCGCCCGCATCAAGCTCATCTCCGACGGCGACGTCATCGCGGGCATCCAGGCGACGCTGCCCAACACCAGCGTGGACGTGCTGATGGGCATAGGCGGCGCGCCGGAGGGCGTCATCACCGCCGCCGCCATCCGATGCACCGGCGGCGCCATCCTCTGCCGCGCTTGGCCGCGAACGGACGAGGAGCGCGAGCAATTAGCCGACGCAGGCGTGGACCTTGCCCGCGTCTACGACACGAACGAATTAGTGGGGGGCGAAGACGTCTTCTTCGCCGCTACGGGCGCGAGCACGGGCGAGGTGCTGGACGGCGTGCGCTTCACCCCCAACGGCGCGACGACGCAATCGCTGGTCATGCGCTCGCGCTCCGGCACTCTCCGCTGGATCGAGTCCGTCCACGACTTCACCCGCCTGGACAAGGTGCGATTCAAGTAGGGAGGGCAGCGGCCTCTACTCTGTCGCCACCGGTCAACCCCACTTGGGCGAAGGCGCAGTCAAAGGTGAAGATAGCCACGTTCAGGTGAAGGCATGCGACCGCTGTCGTCCAGTCAATGAAGTTGAGCGGACTGGCGGGCTGCGCGAGGTACCATCACCAGATTTCATTGTGCGAGACCGCGTCGATCCAGAGGATTTGCACCTCATTGGCCTCAAACCATTGAGAGAACTCCTCTACGGTGCCGAATCCCAAACGCCTCTCCACCAGCGCATAGGAGGTAGTTCAAATCTCTTGGAGCGTGTCGCTTACGCTCGTGTAGAAGGCTCTTGCTTGCGGGTGGAAGAGGTCGGTGTCGACCGCTATGGCGTAGAACGCCGAGGTGTCAACGGCGATGCGGTCTGTCTCTGCCATGCGGGTCCTGCCGCTCTAGGCAGTAGTCGTGGCGCACGGAGACATCCGTTTTGGCGTCGCGGTGCTTGCCCACGAAGGACATCAGCTTGGCCCGCTCGCGGAGCCTCCTTGGCTCGATGCCGATGGACACCAAGCGGCATGCGCCGTCCAGATGCAAGGAGACGCCGCGCAGGATGAACGCGCGATGGGCAGGTTCGCCTTCGGCGGTGGGGAACAGCCGTCTTGGCCTTGAAGGAGCCTAGCGGCCTGCCCAAGGCCTCTCGCACGAGCGCCTTCCCTGTTCCGTGGTCTACGCCGTAGTTCATCCAGTTGCCCAGGATGACATGGGCGGCGTCCTCCAACGCAGCCAGGGCTTCCTCGTGGGTGAGGGCGCCGCCGCGCAGCATAGTCAAAGCCTCGGCCAGACGCGCCCTGCGAGCCGCAGCCTCTTCCGGTATCTGCACGAACTCAGAGCCGGCGGCGCAGGCTTAGGCAGCGACTCAGCCAGCCTGGGCAGGAGCGCCTCGAATCCAGCCGGGGCTACCCCGCGATTGCGCTCGACCAAGCCCGTTGTGCGCCGCGTTCGGCTCTTCATAATCGATCCCTCCGGCAAAGTCCGGAGACGCGGGCGGGGGGCTGTCCCTCCCCTACCTCGCCGCCACCGGGGCGTACTGCCCCTGGCGGGCGGCGGAGGTGGCTCGGCAGCGCTCGAGGTAAGCGGCTTGGGCGGCGACGACGTTCTCCGCCTTGCCCGCCCACGCCTTCTGCGGCGCGGCTTGCAGGCCGCGTCCGTAGGAGTAGGAGAGCTCCCACGGCGCCCCTTCCGCCTGGGCCAGGCGGTTGATAGCGTCGAGGTTCACCGTCGCCTCCTCGTCCCCTTGGCCGCCGGAGAGGAAGACGATGCCCGGCACGGCGGCGGGAACAGTGTGTTTGAAGCAGGCAACGGTTTGGCGGGCCACCTCCTCTGCGGGCGCGCGGTCGGCGGCGTCCTTGCCGGAGAGCACCATGTTGGGCTTGAGCAGCGTGCCTTCCAGCGCGACGCGCTGCTCGGCCAGGCAGCAGTAGACCTCGCGCAGCGTGCGTGTCGTCGCGTCGTAGCACGCCTCGATGGAGTGCGCGCCGTCCATCAGCACCTCCGGCTCCACGATGGGAACGATGCCCGCCTCCTGACAGAGGGCGGCGTAGCGCGCGAGCGCGTGGGCGTTCACGCCGATGGCATAGTCCGTCGGCAGCCCGTCGCCGATGAATATGGTGGCGCGCCACTTGGCGAAGCGCGCGCCCAACTCGCGGTACTCCGCCAGGCGCTCGCGCAGGCCGTCCAGCCCCTCCGTTACTGTCTCTCCCTCGGCCCCGGCGAGGGGCATGGCGCCGGTGTCCACCTTGATCCCCGGGATGACGCCCTGGCCTTGCAGCACCTTGACCATGGGCGTCCCGTCGGCGGCGTCCTGGCGGATGGTCTCGTCGTAGAGGATGACGCCGCTCACGTAGTCGGCGGCGCCGTGAGCGCGGAACAGCAGCTCGCGGTAGTCGCGGCGGTTCTGCTCGGTGCTCTCCACGCCGATGGCGTCGAAGCGGCGCTTGATGGTGGAACTGCTCTCGTCGGCGGCCAGGATGCCCTTGGCCGGAGCGACCAGCGCCCGCGCCGTCTGATGCAATGCGTCAATGTCGATGGCCATAGCGTGCTCTCCTCTGCGCCGGAGTGTGAACGCTCCTATAATAGCGCTGCCCCTGCGCCGCTGCATCGGCGAGGCTCGCCGCCGGGCGGCGCGGGCGCATCCCTCACCGCGCCTATGGACAGCCTCGTCATCGCATTGCCCGTCTTCTTCGTCAGCGCCGCCGTGGTGGTGCTGGGAGGCGTCGGCCTCGCCACCAATGGCGACGCGATCGCCGACAATACGGGCTGGGGACGGCTGTGGGTGGGCGCGATCCTGGTGAGCATCTCCACCTCGCTCCCCGAGCTCATCACCAACCTCTCCGCCGTCATCATCGGCACACCGTCGTTGGCGCTAGGCAACATCTTCGGCGCGAACATGATCAATATGTTCACGCTGTCGCTAGTGGCGCTGGCCTTCGGCGTTCCTAGGCTCTTCGCGCATCAGCCGCGCCAAACCCAAGTGCTAGCCCTCAGCACAGTGCTGATCGGCCTTCTTCTCCTCGCGCTGAGCCTGCTGGGCGACGCAGAGCTGGGGCCGTCCAGCATCAGCGGGTTGGTAGTGCTCGCCGCCTACGTCGGCGCGATGCGCGCGGTCTACAAGGCGGGGCAGGGACAGCCTGAACCGGGCGGCGAGGAGCAGGAGGCGGACGACGCGACGCGCTCAGCGCGCCGCGCGTGGATCGGGTTCGGCATTGCGTCGCTGGCCGTCATCGCCGCCGCGCCCTTCCTGGCCGCCAGCGCCGACGGCATCGCCGACGCGACGGGGTTGGCGGCCAGCTTCATCGGCATCTTGTTGGTGTCCATCGTAACGACGCTGCCGGAAGCGACCGTGTCGGTTACGGCGGCGCTGCGCAATTCGCCCGGTCTGGTGCTCGGCAACCTGTACGGTTCGTGCGCCTTCAACCTATCGGTGCTCTTCTACGCAGACCTGGCCAACGCGGAGCCCCTGCTGGGCTTGATGGGAAGCGAGCACACGGCTGCACTCACCTCTGCGGTGGTGCTGATGGCGGCGGGCGTGGTCGTGCTCTACGCGATGCGCTCCGCGCCGAAGAGCCCTGCCCGCGTCCTGGTGCCGGCCATCGCCGTCGCCTACCCGGCGGCGATGCTGTGGGTGTTCACGCTGTCGTGAGCCGCAGGGCGCCGAGCCTCTCCCAATGACGAGCGCACGCGCCGCAGGTATACTGCGCCTTTAGGGAACGGCGCTCTCGCAGCGCCTGGACGGAGCAGCCCGCCGCCGCATGAAAGCGCCCCTTTCGTGGCTTGCAGAGTACGCGCCGTTGCGCGGCTCGCCCGATGAGATTGCTCACCGCCTGACGATGCAGGGCATCGAGACGGCCTACCTGCCCGGCCCCGCGTCAGGCTGGGACGGCGTCGTCGTGGGGCGCGTCGTGGAGCTCGAACCGCACCCCAACGCCGACCGATTGCGCCTCGCCACTGTGGACATAGGCGCCGACGCCAAGCAGGTCGTCTGCGGCGCGCCGAACGTCGCCGTCGGCCAGCGCATCGCCTTCGCCAGCGTGGGCGCTGAGCTGGTCAACGGTCACACGGGCGAGCGCATGACCCTCGCCGCCGCCACCATCCGCGGCGTGCGCTCGGAGGGCATGGTGTGCTCCGAGCGCGAGTTGGGGCTGAGCGACGACCACGAGGGCATCCTCGTTCTGCCGGACGACGCGCCCATCGGCGCAGCGCTGGCCGATTGCATCGCCGCCGGGGACACTTTCGAGGTGGAGGTAACGGCCAACCGGGGCGACTGCCTCTCTATGCTGGGCGTGGCGCGGGAAATTGCCGCCGGAAGCGGCGAGCGGGTTACGGAGCCCTCCATCGCCTACGACGAGGCCCCTACGCCGAATCCGGTCAGGGTTGAGATACGGGACGCGGAGTTATGCGCGCGCTACACGGCGACCGTGATTCGCGGCGTGCGTATCGCGCCGTCCCCGGCATGGCTGCGGCAACGCTTGGAGGCGGCAGGGCAGCGCCCCATCAACAACGTAGTGGACGTAACCAACTACGTGATGTTGGAGTATGGCCAACCGCTCCACGCCTTCGACCTCGCCCGCGTGCGGCGGCAGACCATCGTCGTGCGGCAGGCCGCGCCCGGCGAGCGACTCGCGACCCTAGACGGCGTTGAGCGCGAGTTGGCGCCGCCGATGCTGGTCATCGCCGACCCAGAGCGCGCCGTCGCCCTCGCCGGGGTGATGGGCGGCGCCAACAGCGAGGTGTCGGACGCAACGACGGACATCCTGTTGGAATCTGCGACCTTCAACGCCATCAACACGCGGCGCACGGCGGCGGCGCTGCGCGTCCGGACAGAGGCATCCACCCGCTTCGAGAAAGGTCTGCACCCCGACCTGGCGGAACGGGCACTGCGCAGGGCGACGGCGCTCATCGCGCAAGCGGCGGGCGGCGTTCCCGACGCAGGAATCGCGGACGCCTATCCGGGGCGCGCCGCGCCTCGGACGGCGCCCCTCGCCAGCGCCAAGCTGAGCGGCCTACTCGGGATGGAGATCAGCGACGAGACAATCGCCGAGGCGTTGGCGTCGTTGGGGTTTGAGGCGGAGCGGCAGGCTCCCGGCGTCTTCAGCGTAACCGCGCCCTACTGGCGCACGGATGTCGCCATCGAGGAAGACCTCATCGAAGAGGTGGCGCGCATCGTGGGCTACGACGCCGTGCCCGCCATCCCTCTCGGCGGGCGCGTGCCGAGCCATCCGCCGCAGACGGAGCGCGACGTGCGCGAAGAGGCGCGCGACCTGCTTGCCGCCGCCGGTCTCCACGAGACCATCTCGCCGAGCCTGACCGCGGCGCCGGCGGGTGCGCCCGCGCTGCGCGTGCTGAATCCGATGAGCCGCGAACAGGAGGCCCTACGGACGAGCATGCGGCCCGGCGTCCTGCGCGCGCTCTCCGCAGGGCTGCGCCACGCCAACGGCGCGCTCGGCCTCTTCGAGGTCGGCAAGGTCTACCTCCCGCGCGGGAATGACCTGCCCGACGAGCGGGAGACGGCGGTGTTCACCGCTGCCCAGGCGCGCGGCGGCGCGCTGTGGGACGGCGCCCTAGCGCCCCGCGACTTCTACTACGCCAAGGGCATCGTCCAATCGCTGCTGGCCAACCTAGGGCTGACGCCCGCCTTCGAGGCTTGCGCCGACCCGCTCCTGCATCCCGGCCGCGCCGCGTCCATCCTGCTCGACGGCGCGCCCGTGGGCGTGATCGGCGAACTGCATCCGCGCGAGGCGGAGGTCTACGACATGGCAGGGCAGACGGTGGCCTTCGGCGAGTTGGACATCAGGGCGTTGGCGCAACGAACGCCATGGCTCCGTCACGCCTTCCGCCCTTTCTCGCGCTACCCCGCCGCCGACCGCGACCTCGCGCTGGTCGTCGACCGCGCCACGCCGGCGGCGGAGCTGCACGCCATCATCGCCGAGCATCCGTTGGTGAGCCGCGCAAGCCTGTTCGATGCATTCGAGGGCGGAACGCTGGCGCCGGGGAAGAAGTCGCTCGCCTTCCGCGTCGAACTCCAATCGAACGAACGAACGCTAGGCCCCGACGAGATCAACGACGCTATGGCGGCCATCACCCAACAACTGGCCGCCCGCGCAGGCGCAACCCTCCGTGGCTGATACGCACGCCAACCGGCACATCCATCCCCGCCAGCCCGACATGCTCAGCGTGGAGGAGGCGCTGGCGCGCGTCCTCGCCCTCGTTCACGAACTGCCCGCCGAGGACGCGCCTATCCTGAACGCCGTAGGGCAAACGCTCGCTGCGGACGTGCGCGCGCCCTTCGACGTCCCTGCGATGGCCAACTCGGCGATGGATGGCTACGCCGTCTGCTCGGCGGACACGTCAGGCGCGAGCGTCTCCTCTCCCGCCATGCTGCGCGTCGTCGGCCAACTACAGGCGGGAGGCCTGCCTACGGTCCCCGTCGGGCCGGGCGAGGCGGTGCGCATCATGACGGGCGCGCCCGTGCCGCAGGGCGCGGACGCCATCGTGCCTTGGGAGTTAACCAACGAGGCTGACTTGCGCCACGCCGGACAGCCGCATCCCAGCGTAGTGGAGGCGCGGCACGCCGCCGCGCCCGGCGACCACGTGCGCCCGGCGGGAGAGGACGCGGCCGCCGGGTCGCTCGTCCTTCCCAAGGGGCGCGTTCTCGACCCGCCCGCCGTCGGCATGCTTGCGTCCTTCGGATACGCCTCCTGCCGCGTCGTGCGCCGCCCCCGCGTGGCGGTGCTGGCGACGGGCGACGAGGTGCAAGCGCCCGGCGAGCCGCTCCAACCCGGCCATCTCTATGACAGCAACACCTACGGCGCGGCGGCGGCTCTGAAGCAATGGGGTGCGGAGCCGGTGCTGCTGGGCGTCGCGGGCGACGATATGGACGCGCTGCGCGAGCGCCTGCGCGCCGGGCTGGACGCGGACATGCTGGTCACCTCGGCGGGCGTCAGCGCCGGGGCGTTCGACATCGTGAAGGACGCGCTGGCCGAGTTCGGGAGCATCGACTTCTGGTCGGTGCGGATGCGCCCGTCGCGCCCGCTCGCCTTCGGCCTGCTGCGCGCCCCCGGCGGGCGAAGCGTGCCCCACCTGGGGCTGCCCGGCAATCCGGTGAGCGCGCTGGTGGCGCTGGCGCAGTTCGCGCGTCCGGCCGTCGCCAATATGATGGGGCGCGAACCCGCGCCGTTGCCCCGCGTGAAGGCAGTGGCGGACGACGCCATCGTGAACTTCGACGGGCGCCGCGTCTACGCTCGCGTTACCCTGTCACGCCGCAACGAACGCATCCACGCGCGGCTGGCGGGCGCGCAAGGCTCGAACCTGCTAACTTCTATGGTCGCCGCCCACGGCCTCGCCATCTGCCCGGAGGACGTGAGCGAAGTCGCGGCGGGCGGCGAGGTCGTGGTCGAGTTGCTGGACTGGCACGACCACACGCCGCTGTTCGCGTCAACTACGCCGTAAGAGAGAACCTATGACCACTCAAGCAGCCCCGCCCGCCAAGACCGAGACCAAGCAACCCTCCTACGCCATCCGTCCCGACCTGATCGAGGCGCAGGGACGTTCGGTGAACACCATCGTCGCGGAACGGCTCTGCACCCAAGCCCTACAGAAGGCGAAGAGCCCCGAGGCGCTGCGGAAGATGAGCTTCAAGCAGCTCCGCAGCCTGGCGCGGCGGAACTGCTCGAACGACCCCGACTACATTCCCTCTCAAGCGCCAGTGCTGGAGGCGGCGTTCCGCCTGCTGCTGAGCGCCCCGAACGACAGCCTGCCGCTGAGTGCGATCCACGACAGAATCACCGACCTGTGGGCCTCCTCCCCGCGCCCGCGCCACATCTCCGAGGAGTCGCTCGCCCGCGTCCTCTCCCATGACTCCTACTACGGCATCGCCGTGGTGGAGGGGGAAAGGTAGGGGAAGAGTCGGCTATCGGCCGGGGCGAATCAGGCAAGCGACCACAAGCCCGTGTCTCGGTCTAGGGCGATGGCGCTTCTGCGCCTGAGGCCCAGTCCGGCGTTGCGAACGTCGTGTTTCCATGCCTTCCCGAAGGTCTGGCCGTTGATAGTGAGGGGCTTGGCGTCGTCCCATAGGTCGGACAAGAGCGCGCTCACCTGCTCATGGATGTCGGCGGTGAGCAGCGGCCCCTGCGCCAGTACGAACTGGGTAGCCTCACCGAACACCGCGTGCTTGGTTTGCCCGCCGACCTGTGCGGCGACGAGCTCAGGGCGCGCCTCCCGCATCGCCTCCGCCAGTTCGCGCCGTACGGCGGGCAGCGCGTCCCCGTCCGCTTTGGCTCGAGCCTCACGCAGACCGCGCTCCAGCGGACCGATACGGTCGATGGTGGCCGATGGAACGAGGCTGCCTAGCCGCGCGAAGGCGAGCATGTCGTCCCTGTCCGTCCGCACTAGCGCCTGTTCCTGGAGCAGCACGCCGTACTCGATGTTGTAATCCAAGGCCGACCTGGTGAGGTTGCCGGACGTAACGATGGCCGCCTTGTCGTCCGCTACGAACACCTTGGCATGCAGCATAGACAGCGCAATTGAGGCGCGCGAAGGGCGACGCCTCCGCGAGGCGACGCAATGCCCTCGCATCCAACGCAGCGCTGCTGATGGCCGCCACGTTGACATTGGTCAGCGTAGTAACGGCAAGCCTCGGACGCAGTTGGCCGCGGAGTCAAACCTCTTCCCGCTCCTTGATATAGGGAGAGGCGATCGGCACCGCTTCTTCAGCCGCGGCGGCGACCTGCGCCAACTCCCCGCACCAAGCGCCGCGCAAGAGCCTAATCATAGACGGAGCATAGCTAACCCCACTGGACGAACCAAGCGGCATTTGGCGCGCGCCGCTATGCTAAAGGCGCGGCGCGCCGCTAACGGCGGCGGATTAGGAGCAGACCACATGGAATGGATTGTCGCCCTCATCGTAGGCATCATCGTCGGCGGGCTTGCCTGTTGGCTCATTCAGGAGCAGCGCGCCAAAGCGCGCGTCGCCGTCGTCGAGGCCCGCATCGACGCTGCGGGCGACGCCAAACAGCAGATGGGCGACGCCTTCAAGGCGATGGCCTCCGATGCCCTCCAGGCCAACAACCGGCAGTTCCTCACCGCCGCCAACGAGAACCTCGGCAAGACGCTGGCCGAGGCCAGGGGCGAATTCGAGAAGCGCCACACCCAATTCCAAGAGCTGGTCAAGCCCCTATCGGAGAACTACGTCAAACTCAATCCCACCATCGAGTTGCTGATGAACCAGAACCGCGACATCGTCCGAGAGACCGGCAAGCTCTCCAGCGCCCTCAGGGACAACCGCCAAGCCGGACATTGGGGCGAGATCCAACTCCGTCGCATCGTCGAACTCGCCGAAATGGTCGACTACTGCGACTTCGCCGAGCAGAAGGTAGTCGACTCTGGTGAGCGCCCCGACCTCGTCGTCCGCCTTCCCGAAAACAGCGTCATCGTCGTTGACGCTAAAGCCTCCATTGCCGCCTACCTTGAGGCCCACGAGGCACAGACCGAGGATGCCCGCGATGCCGCCATGCAGCGCCACGCCGGCGCCCTCAAGCGACAGGTGGATGAACTGAACCGGAAGCGCTACGGCGCAACTACCCGCAACTCCCTTGACTTCGTCGTGATGTTTGTTCCGGGCGACCAGTTCCTCGCTGCGGCGCTCAGCGCCAACCCCAATCTTGTCGAATACGCTATGGACAAGCATGTCGCCATCGCCACTCCTGCCTCCCTCATCTCACTGCTTTGGACTGTTCAGCACGGATGGCAACGCCACAACTTCAGCGAGAACGCCGAGAAGGTACGCCAAGCAGCCCAGGAACTGTACAAACGAATCGAGGTCTTTATGGGACACTACTGGCGAGTTGGGGAGCGGCTGGAGTCGGCAGTGAAGACCTACAACCAGTCCATCGGTTCGTATGAAAGGCAAGTGGCGCCTCAGGGCCGCCGGTTCGCGCAACTGGCATCAGTGGACGCGGAGCCTTTCGCGACACGCGACCCGGTTGAGGTCGCTATCAGGGAGACGCGCGGCGTGCCCGCCATCAAGGACGCGGTGGATGGCGATGACGACGACGCCCCGGATGACGATGCGGACGATGCCCGGGAAGGGTAAGGCGCACCTAATCCGACGACGGCAGCGGCTTCTGCGCCAGCAGCGCCAACGGCTCCCCGTTGGCCGAGAGTTGCCCCGGCCCTGCCTTCGTGCAGAGCACCGTCACGCCCGACGCCTCCGCCGCGTAGCGCTTGCCTAGCGTGAATCCCTCGCCGTCGGGCGCGTAGGCGAGTTCCACCTCCGCCCCACGCGTAACCATGAAGTGCGGGCCTTGGTCGCCGTAGGCGAGCTTCTGTCCCATCTGCGTCGCCACGCTTGCTCCTCCTGATTGGCCACGCCCATTCTAGCAAAGGAGTGTTCGGGTGCCTGGGCGCGGCCTGCTATGCTTGCGGCTATGGGCGTCGCCGAGGGCATCAGGCGCGACTTGGAGGGCTCGTCGTGGATCCGCCGGATGTTCGAGGCGGGCGCGGAGCTGCGGCGCACGCTCGGCGCAGAGAACGTCTTCGACCTCTCCCTAGGCAACCCGGTGATGGAGCCGCCGGAGCAGTTCAAGGCGGAGTTGCGGCGCTTGGCCGCCGACCCCGCGCCCGGCGCGCACCGCTACATGCCCAACGCGGGCTACCCCGAGACGCGCGCCGCCGTCGCCCGGACGCTCGCCGCCGAGACGGGCCTGCCTTACGGGGCTGAGCACGTCGTTATGACCGTCGGCGCGGCGGGCGCCCTCAACTGCGCCTTGAGGGCGCTGTGCGACCCAGGCGACGAGGTGCTCGTCCTCACTCCCTACTTCGCCGAGTATCTGTTCTACCCACGCAACCACGGCGCGGCGCCTGTGCTCGTCGACTGCGGCGACGGATTTATGCCCGACCTGGACGAGCTGCCCGCCAAGATTACGCCGCGCACCAAGGCGCTGCTGCTCAATTCGCCGAACAACCCTAGCGGCGTGGTCTACCCCGAGGCCGTCATCCGCACGGTAGCGGAGGCGCTGGAGCGCGAGGGCGCGCGGCACGGGACGGAGATCGCCATCGTCAGCGACGAGCCCTACCGCCACATCGTCTTCGACGGCGTAGCCGCGCCCTACCCGCAAGCGCACTATCCGCACGTCATCACCGCCACCTCCCACTCCAAAGACCTGGCGCTGCCCGGCGAACGCATCGGATTCGCGGCGGTCAGTCCGCTGATGCCCGACGCAGCGTTGGCGGTGGACGCGATGATCTTCGCCAACCGCGTGCTGGGCTTCGTCAACGCGCCCGCCCTGATGCAGCGCGCCGCCGCCGTTCTCCAAGGCGTTGCCGTCGACACCGGCGGCTACCAACGCAAGCGCGACCTGGTGCACGAGGGGCTGACCGGCGCGGGCTACGAATTGGTCAAGCCGCAGGGCGCCTTCTACGCCTTCCCTAAGTCGCCCGTGCCCGATGAGATGCGTCTGGTGAACGCGCTGATGGAGCGGGGCGTGCTAGTCGTCCCCGGGCGCGGCTTCGGGATGCCGGGCTACTTTCGCGTCTCCTTCTGCATGGAGGAGAGCGTGCTGGAGGGCGCGATGCCCGCGTTCGCCGACGCTAGGCGCGAACTGCTCGGCTGACGCGTGGGCGCCGCGAGCGGTATGATGCACAGGGGCGCGCGAGGGACGGCGCTCCGCAGGCGAGGCGAGGCAAGACGATGATCGGCGTTCCACGGCGCATTCCGACCGACCGCTCGCTCCAGGCGCGCATGCTGCTGACGATGCTGCTGCTTGGCGGCGTCTACGGCGTCTTCCTGACCATCCTGTGGAACCTGGGCGCGAGCGCCGTGCTCATGCTCGTCCTCGCCAGCCTGATGGTGCTCTTCCAGTTCTGGTTCTCCGACCGCATGGTGCTCACGCTGATGCGGGCGAAGGTGGTCACGCCGGACGAGGCGCCCGAACTGCACGCGATGATCGACCGCCTCTCCGCCGCCGCGGGCATCCCCAAACCCCGCGTCGCCGTGTCGGACATGCACGTCCCCAACGCCTTCGCCACCGGGCGCAATCAGCGCCAGGCGGCGGTGTGCGTAACCGCCGGACTGCTGAACGTCCTGAACAAGCGCGAGTTGGAGGGCGTGCTCGCCCACGAGATAAGCCACATCCGCACGCGCGACGTGCAGGTGATGACCTACGCCTCCTTCTTCGCCGTCGTCGCCTCCACGCTGATGACGTTCTTCTTCTGGATGGGCCTGTTCGGCGGCTTCGGGGGGCGGCGCAACAGCGAGGGCAACGCCGCGCTCATCGCCTTGCTGGTTACGCTGGTCGTCTGGCTCGTCAGCCAGATCCTCATCGCGGCGCTCTCGCGCTACCGCGAGTTCTCCGCCGACCGAGGCGCGGCGTTCCTCACCGGCCGCCCGCAAGACCTCGCCTCCGCCTTGCAGCGCATCGACGGCGCCGTGAACCGCATCCCCAAGGACGACCTGCGCAGGGTGGAGTCGATGAGCGCCTTCTTCATCATGCCCGCCGTCGCGGACGGCTTGGCCAACCTCTTCTCGACGCACCCCAACACCGAGCGCCGCATCGCCCAACTGCGCGAACTGGAGCGCGAAGTGGCGCTGGGATAATGAGCGAGCGCTAGAGCGTGTCCACCACGTAGAGGAGTGGGCGTATGAGCGAGCGAACCGACTACGCGCTTGGGGCTAGCCTAGCCAGGCAGGGGCAGGCTTAGCCTTTATGCTCCCCCTGTCTCTCTTCTCCGCGCCGCAGCCGCAGCGGGAAGACCCGTGGGCGGCGGGTTTGCGGGCGATGGGCGAGGCGGCGCCGCGCTTGGAGGGACAGTTGGAGACCTTCCACGCAGGGCGCGTCGGCATCGTCGTGCGGCCCGACAGCGCGCAGTCGCCCGAATCGGCTCGCGCGCAGTTGGAGGAGTTGCTGCGCTCCACCTCCGCTACCTCGTGGCTGCGGTTCGACGTAGCGGACGACGACATGGAGATGCAGTGGCTGCTGGTGCGCGGCGACGCACTCAAAGGCCTCGCGCGCGACGCGGAGGTAGCCTGCCGCGTGTTGGAGGAGGCGTCGCTGGGTCCGCGCATCATCGCCGCCGTCTTCCCGTTCACTTGGCAACAGGCGCGCCAGTATTGGATATTCCAACGCCGCTTGAACCGCTACACGCCTTTTGCGCCCGTTGGCTCGCCAGGCGACCAGCAACGCGACCACGCCCTCGAGTCGCGGATGGAAAAGGCGCTGCGCAAAGAGTTGCCGACGGAGAAGAAGGCGAAGGAGTGGTATCCCATCTGGGGAATGCCGCTGTAGCGCGCTAGCGCCGGGGCCGAACCGCCCGCCGCACCAGCAGATAGCCGCCGGCCAGGACCGCGGCGTCGAGGACGGCGAGCAGGGCGAGCCCGGCCAGCAACGGCATACCGGCGCCCAGCACGAGACTCATCGCCAGCAGCCCCGCCGCGATCAGGCCGAGGCCCATAGCGAGGCCGATGGCCGTCGTCGATTGCGTAAAGGCGCTCACGCTGCGCTAGGGAGCGCGCCCATCGCGGGCGTACGCGCGCGCTGCGAAGTAGCGGTAGGCTTCACGCGCTGAGTATAGCCGCGCCTGCGGCCCGCGCGTAGGATAGACTCGTCCGGTGCGCGAGCGCCTCTGCCACCGCGCCCGCTCGCCGTGCCGCAATCGCCGCCTATGAGCGCGAATCCCCGCCAATCCAGCGACCGACCCGCCGCCGTTGGCGGCGGGCAGCGCCAGGTCGCCCTGCCCATCGAAGGGATGACCTGCGCCACCTGCGTAACGACGGTGCGCGGCGCGTTGGAGCGCGTGCCGGGCGTCAGCGGCGCCGAGGTGAACCTCGCCAGCGAGACGGCGCTGGTGACGTTCAGCGGCGGAGTGGACCCGCTCGTGCGCGCCATCCACTCGGCGGGCTATCGCGCCGCCGCCGCCGAGGCGGCTATCAGCGTGCAGGGGCCGCTGGACACGGCGCGTGCGCGCGCGTTGGAGGCGGCGCTGCGCGCGGCGGACGGCGTGGTGGACGCCGTCGCCAACGCCGCTACGGACGAGGCGAGCGTGCGCTTCGTGCGGGGCGGCGCGACGCTCGACGCGCTGGGCCGAGCGGCGGAGGCGGCCGGGTTCACGGTTACGGCGCTGCGCGAGTCGGGCGGCGACGACCTCGACCGCCTCTCGCGGACGGACGAGATACGCCGCTTGCGCGGGCGCTTGGCGGTGAGCGGCGCCGCCGCCGTGCTGATTATGGCGCTGATGTTCGCGCCCGGCGCCGAGCGCGCGCTGGGCGCGTTGGGGGTCAACCTCGCCGCGTGGGCGCTGGCGACTCCGGCGCAGTTCTGGGCGGGACGGCAGTTCTACGCGGGCGCGTGGAGCGCGCTCAAGCGCCGCTCGTCCGATATGAACACGCTCATCGCGTTGGGAACGAGCTCCGCCTACGGCTACAGCGCGTTCGCAACCGCTTTCGGCGAGGTGTTCGACCTCGGCTCCCACACTTACTTCGACACATCGGCGGCCATCATCGCCCTGGTGCTGCTGGGGCGCTTGTTGGAGGCGCGCGCCAAAGCGCAAGCAGCCTCGTCCATCAGAGCGCTCGCCGGGCTGCAACCGCGCACCGCTCGCGTCGTACGCGGCGGCGAGACCTACGACGTAGCCATCGGCGAGGTGGTCGTGGGGGACGAGGTGGTGGTGCGGCCTGGCGAGCGCATCCCTGCCGACGGAGAGGTGACCGGGGGCGCGTCCGCCGTGGACGAGTCGATGCTGACGGGCGAGAGCATGCCCGTCGACAAACTGCCCGGCGCCCAGGTCTACGGCGGAACGCTGAACCAGACGGGCAGCCTCAGCCTGCGCGCCGCGAGGGTGGGCAGCGACGCCGCCTTGGGGCAGATCATCCGCTTGGTGCAGGAGGCGCAGGGCTCCCAGGTGCCCATCCAGCGCCTGGTCGACAAGGTGGCCGCCTACTTCGTTCCGGCGGTGTTGGCCGCGGCGCTGCTGACGCTGGCGGTGTGGCTGGCCGTCGGGCCGGAACCGGCCTACCGCTTCGCCATGCTGAACGTCGTCGCCGTGCTCATCATCGCGTGCCCGTGCGCACTCGGGCTGGCGACGCCCACGGCCATCATGGTCGGCACGGGGCGGGGCGCGGAGCACGGCGTCCTCATCCGCCGTGGAGCGGCGCTGGAGGCGGCGCACAAGGCCGACGTGGTGGTGCTGGACAAGACGGGCACGCTCACGCGCGGCAAGCCGGTGCTGACCGACGCGCTGCCCCACGGCGACGGCGTTACGGAGGCGGAGGTGCTGCGCTTGGCGGCGGCGGTCGAGCGGCTGAGCGAGCACCCCATCGCGGCGGCCGTGGTGGACGGCGCGGCGCGGCGCGGCTACGCGCCGGAGGAGTCGAGCGGATTCCAGTCAGCGCCCGGCTTGGGCGTGCGGGCGCGTGTCGGCGAGGACTGGGTGGCGGTGGGCAGCGTCAAGATGGCGCAGAGCGCGGGCGTGGAGATGGACGCGGCGACGCTGAGCGCCGCGCGCTTGCTCGCCTCGCAGGGCAAGACGCCGATGGTCGTCGTCAGGGGGCATCTGGTCATCGGCCTGCTCGCCGTCGCGGACGCGGCGCGGGAGGAGGCGCGGGAGGCGGTGGAGCGCCTCGACGCGCTCGGCGTCGAGGTGGTGATGCTCACCGGCGACAACGAGACGGCCGCCGAGGCGGTCGCCCAGCAACTCGGCATCCGCCGCGTCTTCGCCAACGTGCTGCCCGGCGACAAGGCTATGGCGGTGCGCGGCCTCCAAGAGGCGGGCAGACGCGTGATTATGGTCGGCGACGGCGTGAACGACGCGCCCGCGCTCACGCAGGCGGACGTGGGAATCGCCGTGGGCACGGGGACGGACGCGGCGTTGGAGGCGGCGGACATCGCGCTGATGAAGTCCGATCTGCGCGGCGTCCCGGCGGCCATCGAACTGTCGAGGGCGACGGTGCGGGTGGTGCGCCAGAACCTTGGATGGGCGTTCGGCTACAACATCTTGCTGATCCCGGTGGCGGCGGGCGTGCTCTACGCGGCGTTCGGCGAGGGCGGCGTGCCCGCCGGTCTGCGCTGGGCGCTGGGCGAGAGCGGCTTCCTCAACCCGATGCTTGCGGCGATGGCGATGGCGCTCAGCTCCGTCTCCGTCGTAACCAACAGCCTGCGCCTCCGCCGCTGGCGGGCAGGAAGCGGCGGGTAGCAGGCGTTCGCGAGACCGACGTATACCCACCCCTGCGTGAATTTCATCGGAAAGTGTTCCATTGTGTAACGTTTACGCGGGGAACGCCGGGCAGAAACGTGCAGGGGGGGCGCCGGCTGCGCCGTAACCGCGTTACCGCTGCGGGCGCCGGCGTTACACATGGTGACAGGGGGGTTGGCCGCCGCCACGGGCAAGCGGAAGGGGATGCAGAGGAGCAGCCGGACGAGGGCGCAGGCGTTCATAGGGAAAGGGTTTCACAGGAGCGCCGTTTGCGCAACGATTGAATGTCATAAATGCGACGGAGAGGCGGGCAGGGCAGAGGGAAAGTGGCAGGGCGGAGGCGAGGGGATAGCAAGAGGGGCGGCCTCGAGGCCGCCCCTGGTTCGGTGAGCGTTTGGGTTGCGCGGGCTAGCAGGCGGAGCCGGATCCGCAGCCGCAGTTGCCGCCGCAGGCGCATCCGCCGCCCGTCGGCGCGAGGTTCGGGTTGCTGATGACGAATCCGCTGCGCATCAGCCCGTCGCTGTAATCGATCTCCGCCCCCTCGAGGAGCGGCGCGCTGTCGGTGTCGACGATGACGCGCACGCCGTTCTCGTGGACGAGCATGTCGTCGTCCTTGGGCGCCTCCTCCAGCGCCAGCATGTACTGCGCGCCGTGGCCGTTGGGAACGACGATGACGCGGAGCGCCGCCTCCGGCTGCCCCTCCTCGTCGAGGATGCCCTTCAGCTTGTCCGCCGCCGTGTCGCTGATGGTGATCATGGCTCCTCCTTGCCTGCCGACGGTGGCAGGCTAGCAGCGCAAGGCGCAATGGTCAACCCGCCGGGGTCGCGGGGTAATCCGGGGCGGCGGGAGCCTGGAGCAGGCGGGGGCTGTTCATGCCTCACCGCTTTAAACCTTGTCGCGTATCATCGCCTTATGCCCCCCGTCATCGAGGCTGCCGCGCTCACGAAGCACTACGGCTCCGTGCGCGCGTTGCAGGCGCTTGACCTGGCAGTGGAGCAGGGGGAGGTGTTCGGCTACCTGGGGCCGAACGGCGCAGGGAAGAGCACCACTATCCGCCTGCTGCTGGACTTCATCCGCCCCACGGCGGGGAGCGTGCGGGTGTTCGGACTGGACGCGCGGCGCGGCGGGCTGGCGATACGGCGGCGCACCGGCTACCTGTCCGGCGAGCTGAGCCTGTACCCGGCGATGACGGGGCGGGAGTTGCTCGCCTACGCGGGACACCTGCGCGGCGGCGCGGGCGTCGACGCGGCCTACGTCGAGCGCCTACTCGACCGCTTCGACGCCGACCCGACCGTGCCGCTGCGGGAGCTCTCGCGCGGCAACCGCCAGAAGATCGGCATCGTGCACGCCTTCATGCACCGTCCCGACCTGCTGGTGCTTGACGAACCCTCCACAGGCCTCGACCCGCTGATGCAGCAGGAATTCTACCGACTGCTGCGCGAGACGACGGCGGAGGGGCGGACGGTGTTCATCTCGTCGCACATCCTGCCGGAGGTTGACCAGGTGGCCGACCGCGTGGGCATCATCCGCAAAGGCATGCTGGAGGCGGTGGAGGAGCCTGCGGTGTTGAAACAGCGCGCGGGGCGCGTCGTGGAGGCGCGGTTCGGCGGCGACGGAGGCGGCGCAGAGGCGGCGGAGCGCCTGGCGCGGCTGCCCGGCGTGTCGGACGTGTCGCTGACGGACGGAGCGCTGGCGTGCCGCGTCGAGGGTTCGATGGACGCCCTGGTCAAAGCACTGGCGCAGTATGAGGTTGAGACATTGACGACACTGGAGGCGAGCCTGGAGGACGTGTTCCTGGGCTACTACAAGCGGGAGGCGGAGTAGGGCGATGCTCCGCACCATCCTGCTCAAGACGCTGTGGGAGCAGCGGCGTTCGCTGGCTTGGTGGTCGGCGGGAATGGCCGCCGCCGTGCTGCTGATCGTGCTGGTCTATCCGTCGGTGCGCGACGTGCCGGAGTTCCGCCAACTCATCGACAGCCTGCCCGAGGTGGTGCGCAACCTGTTCCTGGGCGCGGGCGTGCTCGACTTCCTCTCGCCCACCGGCTACCTGCACTCGCGCTTCTTCGCCTTCCTCGCGCCCGCCGTGTTCTTGGTCTACGCCATCGGGCAGGGCGTGGGCGGCGTGTCGGGCGAGGAGGAGCGCGGGACGATCGAGGCGCTGCTGTCCGCGCCGGTGGCGCGCTGGCGCCTCGTTGTCGAGAAGTTCGGCGCGCTCGTGTGCGGCACGACGGTTCTGTCGGCGGCGACGTTCGCGGCGGTATGGGCGGGTGGGACGGCGGTGGCGATGGACATCGCCGTGGCGCGCATCTTCGAAGCCGTGCTGAGCCTGGCGCTGCTGGCGATTATGTTTGGGGCGCTGGCGCTGGCGGTGGGCGCCGTTACGGGCAACAAGGGCCTGAGCATGGGACTGCCTGCGGGCTACGCCGTCGCCGCCTACCTGGTGGACGCCCTCGCGCCGCTGGTGGACGCGCTCGACGCGCTGCGCGTGGTCTCGCCCTTCCGCTACTACGGCGAAGCCGTGCCGCTCGCCAACGGCCTTGACCCCGTCCACGCGGCGGTGCTGGCGGTCGCGGCGCTCGCCCTGGCGGTTGCGGCGGCTGTCGGCCTCGAGCGCCGCGACCTGCGCGTGTAAACGCGCCCGGCGCCCTGTCCAGATTGGCCCCAATACGCCACCGGCGACGGATTAGGCGCATCTATCGCCGCAATGCTGATGGAAATCGGCAACGGCGGCATGCGGAAGAGCGTCGCGTCCGCCCGTTGAGTCGTGCGGAGTGGACGCGCCCTGCAACGCGGCGTTTCCCGCCGGACTGGGCGGGAGACAGGCGCCGCGCGTCCACAGGAGAGCGGCAGGGAGAGCGCGCCCACGAGGGATGCGGATATAGGTTATAGCAATACGGAATTCGTAAGTATGAGCGCCTTCGCTGGCGCATTCGGCGCTTTGACACTCTTGGCCGGGGGTCGGTAGGGTGAGGCCGCACTCCCTAGCGGGTCCACCCCGCGCAGCGCCTGGCGGCGCCCTCTCCACTCTCCACTGCAACCCGTACCCGTGGCTAGCTATGCCTGCTGGGTTGCCGTCGCCAACATCCGGCGGAGCGCTGCTCCGCCCGACGCATGCCACAAAGAGGAGGTCGTGAGCGAATGAACGGACAATCCGAGCCTCTGCGGATGAGCGTCCGAAACCTGTGGAAGGTCTTCGGCCCTGCCGCCGGTCCCGACGTTGCGGAGCGGTTTGCGGAACTGAGCAAGACCGAGGCGCAGGAGCAACTCAAGTCGGTCGTGGCACTGCGCGACGTGAACTTCGACGTCTCCTCCGGCGAGACCTTCGTGGTGATGGGCTTGTCGGGCAGCGGCAAGTCCACCCTCGTGCGCTGCCTTATCCAGCTCATTGAGCCGACGACGGGGCAGATCTTCGTGGACGGCGAGGACGTGCTCGCCTACACGGAGGAGGAACGCATCGAGTTCCGCCGCAAGAAGACCGGCATGGTCTTCCAGTACTTCGGCCTGCTGCCTCACCGCACCGTGCTCGACAATGCCGCCTGGGGCCTCGAAGTGCAAGGCCTGCCGGAATCGGAGCGACGCGCCCGCGCGATGGAAGTGCTCGAGATGGTCGGCCTCTCCGGGTGGGAGAACTACCGCCCGTCCGCCCTCAGCGGCGGCATGCAGCAGCGCGTCGGCCTCGCCCGCGCCCTCGCTTCCGACCCTGAGATTCTGCTGCTGGACGAGCCGTTCAGCGCCCTCGACCCCCTCATCCGCCGCGACATGCAGAACGAGTTGCTCGTGCTTCAAGAGCGGATGCGGAAGACCATCATCTTCATCACGCACGACCTGGCCGAGGCGATCCGCGTCGGCAACCGCATTGCCATTATGCGCGACGGCGCCATCGCCCAGATCGGCACTCCCGAACAGATTATGTCCAACCCCGCCGACGACTACGTGGCCGACTTCACTCGCGACGTGCGCCGCGCCACCGTCATCACCGTCGGCTACCTGATGGAGCACCCCAGCACCCGCGTCCGCGAAGACGACTCGCCCGACGCGGCGTTGCGCGCCATGGAGTCGGCCGGAACGGAGGCGGTGTTCATCTGCACGAGCGAGGGCCGCTACGTGGGCGAGGTCAGCATCCATGAGGTCAAGCAGTCGCTGCGCCGCGGCGACTCGGCCATCCGCGCCACGGTCGACCGCCGTTTCGCCCCCATCCAGCGCCAGCAGTCCATCGAAGAGGCGCTGGCCAACGCGTGGGACCAGCACGGCAAGCTGCCGGTGGTCGACGAGTCGGGCCTGCTGGTCGGCGAGGTGGAGCGCGACGCGCTCATCCAAGCTGCGTTCGAGGCCGAATCGACGGAGGCCGCGAGCGTCTAGCGCTCGAGGAGATCACCTATGGCAGTCGCAACACCGCCGACCCAAGCGGGCCGCCCCCAAGAGCCGCCCGCCGCTCCGGCCCGCAAGGGCTTCCAGCTGAACCGCTGGCAGCGCGCCGCGCTGCCCATCGGCGGATTCATCGTCGCGATGCTCGCCGCAGCATGGATCTGGAGCTCGGAGATGGAGTTCCCCGCCGACGTCGGGCCGCCTATCGCCGACTGGGTGAACGACGCCATCCGCACCATCACGCGGAACTTCTCCTTCATCTTCGACACCATCGCGGACATCGTGCTGCGCTTCCTCCTGCGGCTGGAGGGCATCTTCCTGTGGATTCCGTGGCCAGTGATGATCGGCGGCATCGGCTACGTGGCGTGGCGCATGGTGAGTTGGCGCATGGCGGCGTTCTCTATGCTGTCGCTGGTGGCGGTCGGCTTCGTAGGCCTGTGGCCCTCCGCGATGGAGACCGCCGCCCTCATCGCCGTCGCCGTCATCATCTCCATCGCCGTCGCCATCCCGCTGGGAATTCTGGCGGCGCGCAGCAACACGGTGGACGCCGTCCTGCGCCCGTTCCTCGACGGCATGCAGACGATGCCGGCCTTCGTCTATCTCGTGCCGGCGATTATGCTGTTCGGCATCGGCAACGTGCCGGCCATCTTCGCCACCGTCATCTACGCCGTGCCTCCGGCTATCCGCCTCACCAGCCTCGGCATCCGCCAGGTTACGCCGCAGGTGGTGGAGGCCGCGCAGTCGTTCGGGACGACGCGGCGTCAACTGCTGATAAAGGTGCAGCTGCCCATGGCCATTCCCAGCATCATGGCCGGGGTGAACCAGACGACGATGATGGCGCTTGCTATGGTGGTGGTCGGCGCGCTGGTGGGCGCCGGCGGCCTGGGCGAGGACGTGCTCCGCGCGCTCCAGCGCTTCCAGCCTGGCGAGGCGCTGTTGGGAGGCTTGGCCATCGTCGTGCTCGCCATCATCGTCGACCGCGTTACCCAGGCATGGGCCAGGGAGCGCCAGGAGGCGCTGCGCACCGACACACACTAACCGCAAAGGGCGTCCGGTTCGCCGGGCGCCGCTCCCCGCGCATCGCCGCGGGAGCCAACAAAGACGCATGGGAGGGATAAGACCGCAATGAACGTGAGATATCTGAGACCGCTGATCGCCCTCGCCGGCCTTGCGCTGGCGGCGGCGGCGCTCGCCGCCTGTGGCGGCGAGGACCCGACGCCCACCCCGCGGCCCACGGCCACGCCGACTGCGGCCCAGGCGCAGCCGACGGCCACGCCCACTCCGCCTCCGTCAAGCACCAGCCCGACGCCTACCGCGCCGGCGCCGACGGCCACGGCCACTCCGCCCCCACCGGCGGCGGACAAGCCGACGCTCATCTTCTCTGACTTGAACTGGGACAGCGCCCAGATTCAGAACGCCGTGGCCCGCTTCATCATCGAGAACGGCTACGACTACGAGACGGACGCCGTGTTCGGCGGCACCATCCCGCTGATGGAGGCGCTGACGCGCGGCGACACGCACATCTCGATGGAGATCTGGCTGCCCAACCAGCAGGCGGCCTACGACGCCGCCATCGCCGAGGGCACCATCACCTCCATCGGCAAGAGCCTCGAGGACAACTGGCAGTCGGCCTTCATCATCCCGCAGTACACCGCCGACGCCAACCCGGGCCTGCGCGCCGTTGAGGACCTGCCCGACCATATGGACCTGTTCGTAACCGCCGACTCGAGGGGCAAGGCGCGCCTCATCACCTGCATCCCCGGCTGGGAGTGCGAGGGCGTGAACGAGAAGAAGATCGTCGCCTACGGCCTCGAGGACACGGTCGAGCTGGTCAACCCCGGCTCCGGCGAGGCGCTCGCCGCCGAGATTACGTCGGCTTTCGAGAACGAAGAGGACGTGCTCTTCTACTACTGGGGCCCGACTACGCTGTCGCACAGGCTCAACACCGAGTTCGACGGCTACGTCATCCTCGAAGAGCCGCCTTACAGCGTCGAGTGCTGGGAGGGCGACAACGGTTGCGCCTACCCCACCGCCGAGGTGCTCATCACCGTCCGCTCCGAGCTGCTCGAATCGGCGCCCGACGTCATCGAGGTCTTGAAGAACTGGGACTGGAGCGCCGGCAACCAGCTGGTCGCCGAGGGCTACTTCGTCGAGACCGGCGCGGAGTACGGCGAAGTCGCCACGTGGTGGCTCGCCAACAACGACGCATGGAAGAGCTGGGTGACCAGCGAGGCGGCGGCCAAGATCGAAGCGGCGCTCTAAGCGCCAACGCTTCCGCGACAACCGAGAGGGCGGCCCATTGTGGGCCGCCCTCTTGCGCCGCACTAACGGAGCCGCCCTTATGCGCGTGCTCGTAACCGGAGCCACCGGAACGCTCGGCGCCCGCCTCTGCGCCGCGTTGACCGACGCCGGGCACGAGGTCGCCGCCCTCTCGCGCAGCGCCGAGGCCGCCCGCAAACGCCTCCCCATCCTCGTCGCCGCCTACGATTGGGCGCCCCTGTCCGGCCCACCGCCCCCCGCCGCCTTTGACGGCGCCGACGCCGTCGTCAACCTGATGGGCGAGCGCGTCGCCGGACGCTGGACGCGCCGCAAGCGCCGCGCCATCTACGACAGCCGCGTCGTCGGCACGCGCAACCTCGTCGCCGGCGTGAGCGCCGCCGCCCACCCGCCCCGCGCGCTGGTCAGCGCAAGCGCTATGGGCTACTACGGCAACCGAGGCGAGGATGTCCTCAGCGAACGCGAACCGCCCGGCGGCGACTTTCTGGCCGAGGTGTGCCGCGACTGGGAGACGGAGGCGTTGCGCGCGCAAGAGGCGGGCGTGCGGACGGCAGCGCTGCGCTTCGCTACGATCCTGTCGTCTACGGGGGGGTTGCTGGGCGTAACGCGCCCGGTCTACCGCCTGGGGCTTGGCGCCAGGCTAGGCGGCGGACGCCAATGGTGGTCGTGGATTCACCTCGACGACGCGGCGGCGCTGATCGCGTGGGCGCTGGAGGCGGATGTCTCCGGCGCCGTCAACGCCGCGTCGCCCAATCCCGTGCGACAGGCCGACTTCTCCACGGCGATGGCGCGCGTCCTGCGCCGCCCTGCGCCGTGGCGCGTCCCCGGCGCTGTGCTGCGGCTGATGCTGGGCGGGTTCGCCGTCGAGGCGTTGGCCAGCAAGCGCTTGGCGCCGGAGGCCGCACTGAGCGGCGGCTTCAGCTTCCGCCATCCCGACCTCGAACCGGCGCTGCGCGACCTGCTCGCAGAGGGTTCTGTCGGGTAGCCAATGCGCTGCCCCTTCCGTTCGCTTTGCGCCCGCCCTGCGCGTAGCGTGGTAGGGGAGCATTGAGGCGCGCCGCTATCTCGTTCGCCCTGAGGGCAATCGAAGGGTGAGCGGGATAGCCGTCTGCTGCGCCTATCCGCACCGCGTGCTAGCCTTGGCGTCGCGCCAACCGCGAACGAGGAGGCAACTATGGCCGTATCGCCGCAGACGCTCCGCGCGATCCTGAACGACTACGGGGGCATCGAAATGACGGACGAGGAGTTGGCCAAGGTGGCGCCAGCTGTGGAGGCATTCGTGGCCGAGTTCTCGCGCCTCGGCGAACTCGACCTGTCGAACGTCTATTCGGCGCTCCAACTGCGCGCCGACGACGGGGGGTTCTCGCGTGGCGTCTAACGACCTGATAACCCTGTCCATCAGCGAACTTGCCCCCAAAATCGCCTCGCGCGAGGTCTCGCCCGTCGAGGTCGCCGCCGCCGCTATCGCGCAGGCGGAGCGCGTCGAGCCGCAGGTCAACGGCTTCATCACGCTGATGCACGAGCAGGCGATGGAGACGGCCAGGGCGCGGGAGGCCGCCATCGCCAAAGGCGGCTACCTCGGCCCGCTCGACGGCGTGCCCGTCGGCATCAAGGACTGCGTCGAGGTAGCGGGCGTGAAGGCCACCGCCGGCGCCAAAGCGAACGACGACTACGTTCCGGCGGAGGACGCGGAAGCGGTGGCGCGGCTGAAGGAGGCGGGCGCCGTCATCGTCGGCAAGGAGAACATGCACGAGTTCGCGGCGGGCGGACGCTCTAACAACCCCCACTACGGCTTCGTGCGCAACCCGTGGGACCTGGAGCGCGTGCCGGGCGGCTCCAGCGGCGGCAGCGGCGCGAACGTCGCCTCCGCCATGACCTACGCCTCCCTGGGCACCGACGTGGGCGGCTCGGTGCGCTATCCCGGCCACTGCTGCGGCGTAGTCGGCATGAAGCAGACCTTCGGGCGCGCCAGCCAGCGCGGCTCGCTCTTCACCTGGCGCCACGGCGACCACGTCGGCCCGCTCACCCGCACCGTCGCGGACAACGCGCTGGTGCTCCAGGCCTACGCGGGGCACGACCCGCGCGACCCCTCCAGTGTCCCTATGCCCGTTCCCGACTTCTCCGCCGAATTGGGCCGCGACCTGCGCGGCGTGCGCGTCGGCGTGCCCCGCGACTGGTTCTTCGACGTGGTGGCCGACGACGTGGAGGAGGCCGTCCGCCGCGCTATCGAGGCGATGCGCGAGATGGGCGCGGAGATCGTGGAGGTGCGCCTGCCCTACCTCGACTACGCGCGCAGCGTCTGGCTGCTGATGGCGGTCGAGACGGCAGTCACGCACGAGCGCTTCCTGCGCGAGCGCCGCGCCGACGTTACGGACGATCTGGTGGTGGGCATGCTGGCGGGGCAGTTCATCCTCGCGCGCGACTACATCAAGGCGCGCAACCTGGAGCGCCTGGTGAAGGAGGGCTTCGCGGACGCGATGCGCGCGTGCGACGTCATCGTGTCGCCCACGGCGCCCGCCGTCGCGCCGCGCATCGACGCCGAGCGCATCACCATCAAGGGCGAGGTGCACGAACTCCAACTCACCCGCGACAAGGTGCTGGGGCGCAACACCTTCCTCGCCAACATCACCGGCATGCC
Organism: uncultured Dehalococcoidia bacterium; assembly: GCA_964560025.1. Taxonomy (GTDB): domain Bacteria; phylum Chloroflexota; class Dehalococcoidia; order Lucifugimonadales; family Australimonadaceae; genus JAGWBE01. Next base: position 108,045 of record CAZLKC010000002.1, on the reverse strand, counting down.
CGCGATCAGCGTGCCGTGCGGATTCGGCGAGGGCGGCATGCCCATCGGCCTGCACCTGACGGCGCGCCCGTTCGAGGAGCCGCTGCTCTACCGCGTCGCCCACGCCTACGAGCAGGCGTCGCCCGCGCGGGGCGCGTTGCCGCCCATCGCCGCCGCCTAGCGTGCGCCGCGCCCTCGGCCTGCTGGCGGCGCTGCCCGCGTTCCTGGCCGCGTGCGGCGGCGGCCCGCTCGTCTTCGAGGGTCTCGAATCGCCGCGCGGCCTCACGCCCCACGACGGCGCCCTGCTCGTCGCGGAGGTGGGCGCGGGCAGGATCGCCCGGCTCGACCCGGACGGCTCCCGCAGCGTCGTCCTCGACCTGCTGCCGACGCTGGCCGATGGGCCGGAGGGCGCCCCCGCCGGGCCGTCAGCGGTCATTCCCGATGGCGCGGGCGGCCTGTTCTTCGCCGTGAGCGAGGCGCGCGCCAAGGGCTTCCGCGAGGTCTACCGCTGGCGCCCCGGCGAGCAGCCTACCGGAATCACCGGGCAGGACCTGCTCGCCGTCTCGCCGCCAAATCCGCTGCTGAACCCCTATGACCTAGCGCGCGCGCCGGACGGCGCCCTGTTCGTCAGCGACGCGGGCGCGAACGTGGTGTGGCGCCTCTCGCTCGATGGCGAGCTGGCGCTCTACGCGGAATTCCGGCCGCTCGACAACCCCACGGGCGAAGGCCCCGCCCAGATGGACGCGGTGCCGACGGGCCTGGCCATAGGGCCGGACGGCGCACTCTATGCCGCGATGCTCACCGGCTTCCCGTATCCGGCCGGCGCCGCGCGCGTCCACCGCTTGGAAGACGTGAACGGCGACGGCGACGCGCTGGACGCGGGCGAGGCATCCGTGGCGGCGCGCGGCCTCACGGCAGCGACGGACGTGGCGTTCGACGCGCACGGCGCGATGCTGGTTACGGAGTTCAGCCTCGATATGCGCGCCCTGATCGAGCTGGGCTACGCGGAGGCCGCGCAAGCGCCAGGCCGCCTCGTGCGCGTCCGCCCCGACGGCGGCCTAGACGCGCTGGCGGACGACCTCGTGTCGCCGACGGCGGTGGCCGTGCTGGACAACCGCATCTTCGTAAGCGAGGAGTTCGCAGGCCGCGTGCGGGAGGTAGAGGCGGGCGGGCGGTGAGGGCCGGAGGCGTAGCCTCCCGTTCGCCCTGAGGGAACTCGAAGGGCGGACGGGGGCGATGGCTAGGCGGCGCCGCCTAGCCGCAGTACGGCAAGTCCAGCGTGGCGTCCAACAGTTCCCGCATGCTCTCGGGCACGCATCCGGTCAACTGGTTGCTGCTAAGGTCCAACCCTTCAAGGTTAGAGAGGTCGCCTAGCGATGCCGGTATCTCTCCGGTCAGACTATTCTCAGCGAGGTTTAGCCATCGAAGGTAGGAGAGGCTGCCCAGCTCCGGCGGTATTTCTCCGGTCAACCGGTTGCCGGCGAGGTGCAGCACTTCGAGATTGGGAAGATCGCCCAGCTCCATCGGTAGTCCTCCGCTCAATCCGTTTGCGGAAAGGACTAGATACATCAATTTGGAAAGATTGCCCAACTCCGCCGGTAGTCCTCCGCTCAACTCGTTCGCGGAGAGGTTCAGATACGTCAGATTGGAGAGGCCGCCCAATTCCGCCGGCAGCTCTCCGCTCAACTCATTCGCGGAGAGGTCCAACCCTGTAAGGTTGGAAAGGGCGCCCAGCTCCATAGGCAGCTCCCCGCTCAACTTGTTATCCGCGAGCCACAGCTCTTCAAGTTTGGAGAGATTGCCCAGTTCTTCCGGTATCTCTCTGCTCAATCCGTTGCGGTCGAGGATCAGCGTTTCAAGATTGACGAAGTTGCCCAGCTCCGCCGGTATCTTCCCGCTCAATTCGTTGTCAGCAAGCCACAGCTCTTCAAGTTTGGAGAGATTGCCCAGCGCTATCGGTATATCCCCGCTTAGCTCATTCTCGGAGAGGTTCAACTTCGTAAGGCTGGAGAGTTTACCTAGCGCCGCCGGTATCTCCCCATTCAATTCGTTCGCGGAGAGATTCAGTCTTGTGAGACTTGAAAGGCTGCCCAACTGCACAGGTATCTCCCCGCTCAATTCGTTCGAGGAGAGGTCGAGCAGTGTAAGGTTGGAGAGGTGGCTCAATGCTGTCGGTATCTTCCCGCTCAACTCGTTCGCAGAGAGGTTCAGCTCTGTAAGGTTGGAGAGATTGCCCAGCTCCACCGGCAGCCCTCCGCTCAATTCATTCGAGGAGAAGTTCAGTTCTTCAAGGTTGGAAAGGTTGCCTAGCCTCAACGGCAACTCCCCACTCAGCCGGTTGTCGTCAAGGTGCAGCGCTTCAAGGTTAGAGAGGTTGCCCAGCTCTGCTGACATCTCTCCGGTCAACCCGTTTCCGCCCAGCGTCAAGCGAATCACTTGCCCGTTAACGCCGGTAGTCACCCCGTACCATTCACTAATCGGCCTATCGCTCAGCCAGTGGGTATTGTCCAGCCAGTGAGACCCGTTTGCAGCACGATAGAACGCGACCAGCGCTAACTGTTCCTGCTGGTATATGGGCTCCGGCGTTATTGTGGGAGTGGGCATCGGAGTAGCGGTCGGCGTCGACGTTGGCATCGGCGTAGGAGTAAGAGCCGGTGTGGGCGTGACGGTGGGCAAGGTCGGCGTTGGCGTCGGCGACGGAGTAGGCACAGCAGTCGGCGCTGCCGTGGGCGCCGGGGCACTCTGGCAGGCGGCTAGGAGCGTGGCGATGGCGAGCGCCGCGAGCGTGGCCAGGGCAAGGTGACGGCCTTTGAGGATGCTGTTCATGACGCCCATATTCTTCGTGTGCTCCGTGCGGGGTAGTATAGGGGAGCCGCCGCCGGTGGCGGCGCAGGAGGAGAGAGACGCTATGACAGTGACGCCGAAGGTCAGTCCGTTCTTGTGGTTCGAGAGCCGCGCTGAGGAGGCGGCCAGGTTCTACGTCTCGCTCTTCCCCGATTCGAGAGTGGTGAACGTCTCAGCAGTGGCGGCGGGGCCGGCCAAGGGCGGCGCGGTCGTGGAGTTCGAATTGAGCGGGCAGCGGATCACCGCGCTCGACGGCGGGCCGATGTTCAAGCTGAGCCCGGCCGTGTCGTTCGTCGTGTCGTGCGAATCGCAGGAAGAGATCGACCGCTACTGGGGCGCGCTATCGGAGAGTGGAACGCTCGGCTGGTGCGGCTGGCTGGAGGACAAGTTCGGTCTGTCGTGGCAGGTGCTCCCCGCCAACCTGGGCGAGTTGCTGGCGCCTGCGCCGGGGCGGGTGATGGAGGCGATGTTCACGATGCAGAAGATAGACATCGGGCGCTTGCGGGAGGCGGCGCAAGGGGCGTAAGCGCGCCCTCGACTACTCCCTGTTGCGCGGCGCCGCGTCCTCGCCGGGCGGCGGCTCGTCGAAGGGGCGGCCCTCCCGCTCCGCCTCCAGGCGCCTGGCGTTCCACGCCCGCCACCGCGCCGCCTCGTCAGCCTTGCCTGCCTCGTAGCGTCTCTGGAGATAGCGCTCTGCCAGCATTGTGGAACCCTCCAAGATGACTACCGTCGTCGCGGTCACAACCACGACGAGCGGGGCCATGCCCTGCCCGATGGCTATGACGGTCGCTAGGCTGCCGTCGTCCCTCTGATGCCCCACCTCGTACCACGTGAGCAGTCCGAGACAGATTATCAGTTGGAAGGTGAAGAGGAGAAGGTACCTCCCCTCCCGCGATCTGCCGATGGGAATCATCGCCCCCATGCTAGTAGGCGGGTCAATCGGTAAATGGCGCACCACCGCGCCCTGCCCCCGAGCAGGTGTCAGCCCACCTCTTCGACAGCGCGCTCGGCGTAGCGGCGGGCGGCTTCGGCGAGTTCGGCGTGGGCGCGCAACTGCGGGTCGGCGGCTAGGAGAGTGCGTGACTCCTCGCGGGCGGCGTCGAGGAGGGCGCGGTCGTCGAGGCGCGCCATCCGCAGCGTCGGCAGCCCCGCTTGGCGCGTGCCGAAGATGTCGCCATGGCCGCGGAAGCGCATGTCGGCCTCGGCGATCTCGAAGCCGTCGGAAGAGCGGACGATGACCTCGAGGCGCTTGCGCGCATCGTCGGTCAACGATTCGGCCATCAACAGGCAGTAGGAGCGGTGCGCGCCGCGTCCGATCCTGCCGCGCAACTGGTGGAGCTGAGCGAGGCCGAACCGCTCGGCGCCCTCGATGAGCATCACCGTCGCGTTGGGCACGTCCACGCCCACCTCGATGACGGGCGTGGCCACGAGCACGTCCAGCTCGCGCTCACGGAAGCGCTCCATCACGTCCTGCTTGTCGGCGAGGCTCATTCGCCCGTGCAGCAGTCCGACGCGCACGCTTGCGAGGGCGCCGTTGCGCAGACGCTCGTACTCCTCGATGGCCGCGCGGGCTTGGACGGCCTCCGACTCCTCAATGAGGGGGCAGAGGACGAACGACTGGCGGCCTTCGCGCGCCTGCGTAACCAGGAAGCGCTCGGCGTCCTCGCGGCGCTCGGGGGGGACTAGGCGCGTCTGGACGGGCGGCCTGCCGGGGGGGAGTTCGCGGATGGTGGAGACCTCGAGGTCGCCGTAGAGGGTGAGGGCGAGGGTGCGCGGTATCGGGGTGGCGGACATCACGAGCAAGTGCGGTTCCACACCCGCGCCGGGGCCTTTGGCGCGGAGGGCGGCGCGCTGCACGACGCCGAAGCGGTGCTGCTCGTCCACGACGGCGAGGGCGAGGTTGGGCAGCGACACTTCCTCTTGAAGGAGGGCGTGAGTGCCGATGAGCACGTCGATCGAGCCGTCGCGCGCGCGTTCGTAGACCTCGCGGCGCGCCTTGGCGCGGAGCGAGGCGGTGAGCAGGGCAACCTCGACCGGGTGCTCACGTCCGTCCACGCGGCAGGCGAAGCGGTGAGCGGCGCCGTCCTGCTGGTCGAACCCACCGAGCAGACGGCGCACGGTGATGAAGTGCTGCTCGGCGAGCACCTCCGTCGGCGCCATCAGCGCGCCCTGGCGTCCGTCCGCCGCGGCGGCCAGCAGAGCGGCGAGGGCGACGACCGTCTTGCCCGCGCCCACGTCCCCTTGCAGCAGGCGGCTCATCGGCTTGTCGCCGCGCTCGACGTCGCGCATCACCTCGCGCAAGGCGTTCCGCTGTCCCGCAGTAAGCGTGAAGGGCAGCGAGCGGACGAAAGCGGCGACGGCGGGCGAGCGCGCGGGGAGCGGGAGGCTCCCCGCGGTGGAGACGCTGCCCCGCCGCGCGCCAAGCGCCAGTTGGAGCGTCAGGAGTTCGTCGAACGCGATGCGCTGGCGCGCCCGCTCCTTGGCCTTGTCGTCATCGGGGTAATGGGCTTGGAGCACCGCGTCGCCCAGCGACACAAGGTTGCGCCGCCGGAGCGTCTCCGCATCGAGCGGATCGGGCAGCGCGCCGGGGCTGCGCGCGCCCTCGGGCCCGAACAAGCGGTCAAGCGCCTCGCGCACGATGCGCCGTATCGTGCGCTGCGGCAGCCGCTCGGTGGAGGGGTAGACGGGCACCAGCCTGCCGGTGTGGACGGAGGCGGCGGTCGCGGCGTCGTCCATCACCTCCCACTCGGGGGAGTCCATCTGCATGCGGCCTTGGAAGGCGGTGGCCTTGCCGCTGAGGACGAGGCGGACGGGGCCTGCGGCGGCGCGCTGGGCGCGTTCGAGGGCGCTGTTCAGGCTGCCCGCGATCCACGGCTGGCCGAACCACATAGCGCGGATGTTGCCCGTGTCATCGCCCACCACCGCCTCGGTCGCGCGCAGGCGGCCATCGCGCCCCAGCCGCAGGTCGTGCGCCTCCCACAGGTTGACGACGATGGTCTGCTCCTCGCCCGGGCGCACCTGCGCGACGGAACGGCGCTGCGAGTAGTCGAGGTGGCGGTGAGGGAAGAGGAAGATCAGGTCGCGGACGGCGCGCACGCCCATTCGCTCGAGGCGCGGACGCTGCGCAGCGGTTACAGCGCGCAGCGCGGACACATCGGCGTCCAGGTCGAAGCGCGCCGGGGGCGGAGGCGCCGCCTTGCGCGGGCGCTTGGCGGCGGGGGCGTTCTTGGGCGTGCGCTTGGACGGCGGCGCCTCCGGGCCGAGGATGCGCCCCACCTCCTCGCTCCAGCGCTTGCGGCGCGGCGGATCGAGGGCGGCGTAGCCGACGTCGAGCAGGCCGCCGTCGGCCAGGGCGCGCAGCGCGGCGTCTCCCCCCTGCGCGTCGGCGCCCAGCGTGCGCAGGAAGGCGTCGAGGCCGCCGATGACCGTCTTGTCGGTAAATCCCCCCTGCGCTTCGCCGGCGAGGATGTTGCGCAGCGCCTTGAGCCTGCCCGATGTGTTCGCACTAGTCACGGCGCTAGCCTAGCGCAGGAAAGGGGGCGGGGGGTATGGGGGCTATGACGAAGGCAAGCCCTAGGGCGGCCGTGAGAGGTGAGAGGGCGCGGCCAAAGGACGGCGGCAATGGCGCTAGCAATGACCGTTGCGGCAGGTGGCGTCGGCTAAGCAAATAGGCATCGAGGAACGAACATCGAGGTCGATGTCTTGACAGTAATCTTGTATCGAAGTATATTGAAGGCAATCTCAGGGATAGATACAGAGAAGCCTAGGTGCTTGCGTCGTGGCCTATCTCTGTTAAGGCGCGGGACGAAATATCGAGCAGGGTATGGGTCCTGCAAATGAAAAGGAGGCCCTAGTGCCGGCAAAGCTCACACCTATGGCCATCATCTATGACTTCGATGGCACGCTTGCGCCGGGCAATGTTCAAGAGCATCAATTTATTCCCGATATTGGAATGCGAGTGGCGGATTTCTGGAGCGAAGTCAATACGATCGCGAAGGCGAAGCAGGCAGACCCTATTCTCATGTATATGCGGCTGATGTTAGAGAAGGCTGGAGCAGCGAGGATATCTGTGCGTATGGAGGACTTTATACAGAAAGGAGCGGGGATCAAACTCTTCGACGGAGTCGAAGATTGGTTCGGTCGCATCGGAGGGTACGCTAGAGACGCACAGGTCAGACTCGAACACTATATTGTCTCCTCCGGGAATGCGGAAATTATCGAAGGAACTTCGATAGCAGAGAAATTCAAGAAGATCTACGCGTCTAGGTTTCTGTTTAATGAAAATGGCGTGGCTTGCTGGCCAGCAATAGCGATTAACTACACAACCAAAACGCAATTCCTCTTTCGAATCAACAAGGGCGCCCATGATTTGAGTAATGAAGAGGAGGTCAATAAATTCATTGAGAAAGAGAATCGCCCTATACCTTTTGAGAATATGATCTATATCGGAGATGGCCAAACAGACATCCCTTGCTTTCGATTAGTGAAAGACCTTGGTGGACTTTCCATAGCTGTCTATCGGCCACATACTAGAGGCGCACAAGAGAGGGCAACAGGATTCCTCAAGGACGGCCGCGTGCAGTCTGTAGTTCCCGCGATATATCAAGAAAATAGCAAGCTGGATGCCGTTGTAAAAGCACAAATTGACTTTGTCGCGGCACGCGCGAAACGCGAGAGCCTCCTGGGTTCCTGAAGCGCCGAGGCAATGGGCATCTATTCGATGGCTACTTTTGACTCCTCTCACACCAGCTACCCGCTCCCTAGCCTCTCGCGCAGTTCGCGCTTGAGCACCTTGCCTAGGTCGTTGCGGGGGAGGTGGTCGGCGAAGACCAGCTGCTCGGGGCGCTTGAAGCGGGCTAGGCGCTGCTCGGCTAGCGCTCGGAGTTCGGCCTCGGCGGGATGGTGGCCGGGCTTGGGGACGATGACGGCGGCGACGCGCTCGCCCCACGTGTCGTCGGGGAGGCCGACCACGGCGCACTCGTCCACGCCGGGATGGGCTAAGAGAACGTTCTCCACCTCCTCGGGGGAGACCATCTCGCCGCCGCGCTTGATGAAGTCCTTGGCTCTGCCCTCGAGGTAGACGTAGCCGTCCTCGTCCATGCGGCCCAGGTCGCCGGTGGGGAGCCAGCCGCCGGGCAGCAAGGGGGCGCCGTCTTCCTCGCCGAGGTAGCCGCGCGTTACGCGCTCGCCGCGCGCGGCAATCTCGCCGGTTGCGCCGGGCGGAAGCGGGGCGCCTTGCGCGTCGAGCACCGCCACCTCGACGTCGGGGAGTGGGCGGCCGATGCTGCGGAGGCGGCGGCGGCGCACGGCGACGACCTCCGGCGGCCCCTCCAGCACGTGGTCTTCGGGGGGAATCATCGTGATAGTGGACGCGGTCTCCGTCTGGCCGAACGCGTTGATGAAGCGGACGTGGGGCAGCGCGGCGATGGCGCGCTCGATGAGGGGCGCGGGCATCGGCGCGCCGCCGTAGGTGAGCACGCCAAGGGCAGAGAGGTCGCAGTGTGCAAAGTCGGGATGGTCGAGCACCTGCTTGATCATCGTGGGGACGAGGAGGGCGCGTTGGACGCGCTCGCGCTCGGCGAGTTCCAGCCACTCGGCGGCGTCGAACTGGCGCTGAACGACGAGCGTGCGCCCGCCGTAGACGGAGGCGAGCGCGCTTTGGAGACCCGCGACGTGGTAGAGGGGGAGCGCCAGCAGCGCTCGCTCCTCGGCGTCAGGGTCGGCGGGCTCGACGTTGGCGAGCATGAACGACGTGAACGCGGCGTGGCTGATGGGCGCCGCCTTGGGCGTTCCGGTCGTTCCGGCGGTGAAGAGGAGCGCCGCCGTCTCGCTCGGGTCGCCATCGGGGAAGCGCGTCTCCTCGGCGCCGCCCTGGGCGAGGAGTTGCTCGTAGGCAAGCCAACCGGCGGCGGGCGCCCCGTCCAGCGCCACGCGGAGGGCGGAGGCGGGCAGTGCGTCGAGGTCGTCGATGAGCGGGGCGTAGCGTACTCCGGCGAAGAGCGCCTTGGGCGCGGCGACGCTGAGCGGATAGGCGAGTTCGCGCCCCTTGCCTCGGAAGTTGATAGGCGCGTAGACCGCGTCGAGGCGCGCGGCGGCGAAGTAGACCTCCAGGTGGCGCGGGCTGTTCACGTCCACGACGGCAACGCGGTCGCCGGCGCCAACGCCGCGATCGGCGAGCGCGTTGGCGAGGCGGTTGGCGCGGTCGGCCAACTGGGCGTAGGAGAGGGCGGCGCCGTCGAAGCGGGTTGCGTCGCGGTCGGGAACGACGGCGGCGGCGATGGTCAGCAGATCGAGGCTATGCATGGCGCGTTCCTCGCGCCGCCGCGCCGAGTTGCGCCTCCAAAACGAGGGCGTGGACAAGCGGCAGGTCTCCCCCCTCAATCACGGCGCGCTTGGCGGCGGTCAGCGCCGCTTGGGGCGCGGCGAGGACGGAGCGCAGCAGCGCCCACGCCTCCTTCGCCAGCGCCGCACGGGGCGCGATTACGGAGACGATGTTGTAGTCCAACGCCTCGCGCGCGTCGAAGCGCCTGCCGGATAGCAGCAGTTCTAACGCCCTGCCGCGCCCGGCGAGGCGGGGCAGCAGTTGCGTACCCCCGGCGGCGGGCATCAGGCCAAGCGCGGTTTCGGGCATAGCGAGCACGGCATCGTCCGCTGCGACGCGCAGGTCGCAGAGGCAGGCCAGTTCGAGGCCGGAGCCGAAGCAGTAGCCGTGCACGGCGGCCACCAGAGGCTTGTCCAGCGACGCTATCAGGCCCCACAGGTCGCGTTCGCGGCGCATGGCGCGGGCGATGGCCTGGGCGGGCGCAGTTCCGAACTCGGTCAGGTCGGCGCCCGCGCAGAAGGCGGCCTCGCCCTCGCCGTCCACGAGCACGCCCCGCACGCCCGGATCGTCACGCACTGCGGTGAACGCCTCGTAGATCTCGTCGCGCATGCGCACGTTCAGGGCGTTGCGGACGGCGGGGCGGTTCAGGGTTACGCGCGCGGCGCCCTCCTGCACGTCGTAGCGGATGGTCTCGAAGGCGCTCATTCGCCCTCGAACTCAGGCGTCCGACCCTCGGCGAACGCGCGCAGCCCCTCAGCGCGGTCGCGGGTGGACTGGAGCATCACGCTGAGGTCATGCTCCAGGGCAAGCGCTTGCGGGAGGGTGAGGTCGGCGCCCGCGTGCACAGCCTCTTTGACGTACATGGAGGCGATGGGAGCGTTCTCGACCAGGCCGAGCGCCACCGCCTCCGTCGTAGCGTCGAACCTGGCGCGGTCGATCACCCTGTCCACAACGCCCATGCGGAGCGCGTGCTCCGCGCCGACGATGCGGCCGGTGAGCAACATATACAGCGCGCCGCCCCTCCCGGCGAGGCGCGCCAGGCGCTGCGTCCCGCCGTCCGACGGCAGATGGCCGTTGGGGACGTAGCGCATAGCGAAGCGCGCCTTTGCGTCGGCTAGGCGCACGTCGCACGCCAAGGCGACCTCGAGGCGCTGGTCGAAGCAGTCGCGCGTTATCGCGGCGATGGTGGGCGTCGCGGTCGCGGCGATGGCGCGCGCGGGCGCTGCGCGCGGGTCGCTAGGGGCGAAGGCGCCGACTGGGCTCATGCCCGTCAACTCGATGATGATGGCGCGGACGCGCGGATCGGCGTCGAGTTCGCGCAGTTTCTCGACGAACGCGGCGGCCTGGTCGGGCGTGAGGGCGCACGAGCGGCGCGAGCCGCGCAAGGGAAGGACGGCTGCGCCGAGTTGGTCGTCGTTCGCGGACAGGGGCACGTTCTGACCATCAGGCCTGCGGAGCGAGTTGCGGCCCGATGTTCGCGCCGGAGGGCGCCTTTGCGCAACCGGGGCGTAAGACACGGGTCGCTTGACAGGGCGGGGCGCGATGCATACGATTGCGCCGTTGGCACTCGGCGCGTGCGAGTGCTAACAGACTACCCAACCGTTTGCCAGCGCGCCGGAAGGCGCCTGGAGGAAGAAGGAGGCAAGCGTGGCAAGAACACTGTCGCCGCTCGGAGACCGCATCGTCGTCCAGGCGGTGGAGCAGGAGGCGCAGACGAGGAGCGGACTCGTGATTCCGGACAGCGCGAAGGAGCGTCCGCAGGAGGGCACCGTGATTGCGGTCGGCCCCGGGCGCATCACCGACGAGGGCCGGCGGATCGAGATGGACGTGAAGGCAGGCGACACGGTCGTCTATTCCAAGTTCGCCGGCACCGAATTCAGCGAGGACGGCGAGGACTACCTCATCCTGTCCGAGCGCGACGTGCTGGCCAAGGTCAGCTAAGGAGAAGAAGAGCGCATGGCTAAGCAGATTGTCTTCAGCGACGAGGCGCGCAGGTCGCTCAAGGAGGGCATGGACGTCCTTGCGAACACCGTCAAGGTCACCCTCGGCCCGCGCGGGCGCAACGTGATCCTCGACAAGAAGTTCGGTCCCCCGAACGTCTGCTCCGACGGCGTCACCATCGCCAAGGAGATCGAACTGGAGGACCACTACCAGAACATGGGCGCCCAACTCCTCAAGGAGGCCGCCACCAAGACCAACGACGCCGCGGGCGACGGCACCACGACGGCCACCGTCCTCGCGCAGGCCATCATCAGCGAGGGCTTCCGCAACATCGCGGCAGGCGCCGATCCGATGGTGCTCAAGCGCGGCATCGAGAAGGCCGTCGTCTCCATCAGAGGCGAGATCGAAAAGCTCTCCACGCCCGTAACCACCAAGGACCAGATCGCCCAGGTCGCGTCCCTCTCCGCCCACGACAACGAGATGGGCGAGCTCATCGCCGAGGTGATGGACAAGGTGGGCAAGGACGGCGTCATCACCGTGGAGGAGGGCAAGAGCCTCGGCTACGAAGTCGACTACGTGGAGGGGATGCAGATCGACCGCGGCTACATCTCCCCCTACTTCCTCACCAACTCCGACCGCATGGAGTCGGTCATCGAAGAGCCCTACATCCTCATCACCGACAAGAAGGTGTCGGCGGTCAACGACCTGCTCCCGGCGCTGGAGAAGGTGCTCCAGATCACGAAGAGCGTGGTGGTCATCGCCGAGGATGTCGAGGGCGAGGCGCTGGCGACGCTGGTAGTCAACAAGCTGCGCGGCACGCTGACCGCCCTCGCCGTCAAGGCGCCAGGCTTCGGCGACCGCCGCAAGGAGATGCTCCAGGACATCGCCACCCTCACCGGCGGCACCGTCATCTCCGAGGAGATCGGGCGCAAGCTCGACTCCGTAACGCCCGAGGACTTCGGGCGCGCGCGCCGCGTCGTCGCCACCAAGGACGACACCACGTTCGTGGAGGGCCACGGCGGAGAGCAGGACATCCAAGACCGCATCCGCCAGATCAAGGCGCGCATCGAGGACACCACCTCCGACTTCGACCGCGAGAAGCTCCAAGAGCGCCTCGCCAAGCTCTCGGGCGGCGTCGCCATCATCAAGGTGGGCGCCGCGACGGAGGTGGAGCTGAAGGAGAAGAAGGCGCGCGTGGAAGACGCCCTCTCGGCCACCCGCGCGGCGGTCGAGGAGGGCATCGTCCCCGGCGGCGGCGTGGTGCTGGTGCGCACGTCCGAGTCCATCAACGGCCTCGACCTCGCGGGCGACGAGCAGACGGGCGCCCGCATCATCCAGCGCTCCATCGAGGAGCCGGTGCGCCTCATCGCCGTCAACTCCGGCCAGCCCGGCGACGTGATCGTGGACATGGCCAAGCGGTCGGAGGGCGACTGGGGCTACGATGCCGAGGCCAACGAGTGGGGCCACATGCTGGAGCGGGGCATCGTCGACCCGGCCAAGGTGACGCGCGCCGCCCTAGAGAACGCGGCCTCCGTAGCGGCAATGGTGCTGACGACCGAGTCGTTGGTAACCGACGCGCCGCAGAAGAACGCGCCCGCCGGCGCGGGCATGCCGCCCGACATGCACGACATGATGTAGGGCGCGCAGCGCCAACGAACGGCAACGCCGCAAGAACAAGCGGCCCCGGCCAGGTTCGGCCGGGGCCGCTTTCGCGTCGCGCCGCCCCACGCAGCGTGCCGGGGCGCCCGTCCTCTCCGCCGTTCCTATCCTTTCTTCTCCGTCGTTCTCGCGGCGGCGAGAACCTGGACGCTAGGCGCCCCGCATCCCCAAAACCCGCCCCGCCGACACGCGTATTCCTCTTCCCTCGCCCCCCTCCCCGCGTGCGTCGGGCACCTCTCCGCGTAGCGGGGGTTGGCCGCGTCGAGGCTCTCGCCTTAGCGAGAGCGGCAAAAAGGGGGTGCGGGAGCAACGGAGAGAGAGAGTGGATATGGAGGCGACGGAGAAGAGGGACGCGCCCTTCGAGTTCGCTCAGGGCAAACGGAGGGGGAGACGGCTACTTAGCCGCAGGGCGCTCCGCGCCCGTCCGCACTACCAACAGGCGCTCGCGCCCGGCGAGGTCGCGCACTACGTCCACCGCTGCGCAGGGGAACGCGGCGTAGGCTAGCGCCCGCGCCTCCGCCGCCTGCTCCGGGTCGAGCTCGGCCAGCAGCGCGCCCCGCGGCTTCAGATAGCGCGGCGCGTCGGCAAGCAGGCGGCGCATAAGATCAAGGCCGTCGGCGCCCCCGTCCAACGCGCGGCGCGGTTCGTAGCGCACCTCCGGCGCAAGTTGGGGAATCTGCTTAGAGGGTATGTACGGCGGATTCGCCGCGATGACGTCCACCGGCGCAGGGAGCGGCGCTAGCAGATCGCCCCGCAGCGTCCGGACGCGCGCGGCGACGCCTAGGCGTTTCGCGTTCTCCCACGTGGCCAGCAGCGGCACCGCGTCAACGTCGATGGCGAACACCGCCGCGTGCGGCGCCTCGGCGGCGAGCGTTACGGCGATGGCGCCGCTGCCGCAGCCTATGTCGGCAACGGTCAAGGCGCCGTTCATCGCCGACGCTATGCGCAGCGCCTCCTCCACCAACGTCTCCGTCTCCGGGCGCGGGATGAACACGCCGGGGCCGACGTGGAGCTCGCGCCCGTAGAACTCGCGCTTACCAGTGATGTAGGCCGCCGGTTCGCGCTTCAAGCGGCGGAGCGTCAGCGCCTCCGCCACCTCGGCGCGCCCGTCCGAGGCGGCGTCTTGCAGGTTGGCGTAGAGCGTAGCTCGGTCGGCACTCAGCGCTGCCATCAGGAGCAGCTCGGCCTCGAGGCGCGCCTCCTCCACGCCTGCTTGGGCGAGCCGCCGCTCCGTGGAGCGCAGCAGCTCGCCCCAGGCGGTCACGCCACCGCCTCTTGGAGCATCCGCCGCTGTTCCTCCTGCACCAGCGCGTCCAGCACGTCGTCCACGTTGCCCGCCAGGATGCCCTCCAAACCGTGAAGGGTGAGGCCGATGCGGTGGTCGGTGAGGCGGTCTTGAGGGAAGTTGTAGGTGCGCACCTTCTCGGAGCGTTCGCCCGTGCCGACCTGGGAGCGGCGGAGCGCGCCCGTCTGCGCCTGCGCCTCGCGCAACTGTTGCTCCAGCAGGCGCGAGCGCAGCACCGTCATCGCCTTCGTCTTGTTCTTCAGTTGGGAGCGCTCGTCTTGACACGTTACGACGATGCCCGTGGGCAGGTGGACGAGGCGGACGGCGGTGGCGACCTTGTTTACGTTCTGCCCCCCGGCGCCGCCGGAGTGGAAGATGTCCACGCGCAGGTCGCCCTCCTTGACCTCCACGTCCACCTCCTCCGCCTCAGGCAGAACGGCGACGGTGGCGGTGGAGGTGTGGATGCGCCCCTGCGCCTCGGTTACGGGGACGCGCTGGACGCGATGGACGCCGCTCTCGTGCTTGAGCAGGCCGTAGGCGCCCGCGCCGTTGACTTGGAAGACGATCTCCTTGAAGCCGCCCTGCTCCGCCTCGGACGCGCTGACCACGTCGGGCTGCCAGCCCACGCGTTGGGCATAACGGACGTACATACGGTAGAGATCGGCGGCGAACAGCGCCGCTTCCTGCCCACCCGTTCCGGCGCGCACCTCGACGATGGCGTTCTTCGGGTCGTTAGGGTCGCGTGGGAGCAGCGCGCGGCGGAGTTCCTCGCGCAGCGCGTCGAGGCGCTCCGCTTGCTCGGCCGCTTCCGCCCGGGCCATCTCCGCGACCTCCCGGTCGGGGTCGCCGGTCAGCGTCCGGGCATCCTCCAGGGCGCGCTCGGCATCCCGCACTTGGGCGTGGACGAGCACGACGGGCTGGAGATCGGCGCGTTCCTTGGCCAACGCCGACACGCGCTCCGCGTCGGAGACTACGTCGGGGCGGGCGAGCAGCTCTTCTATCTCGGCGTTGCGCCGGACGATGGCGTCGAGGCGGTCGGCCATAGGGCGTCCTCACAAACACTCCCCCGGCGCGGGGGGAGCGCAGGTCAGTATAGCAGCGCGCCTTGCGCCTCTCTCTTCCTGCAAGCACAACTCGCGTAAACGCGAAATGCGCACGCCAAAATGCTTGTCCGTATGCCTGCTAACGCGCACAATCTCGAATGAGCATTCACTATGCGCCATCCGATCTTCCTCATCGTCGCCCTCGTTGCGGTGTTCGCCCTCCTTCTTGCCGCGTGCAGCGATACGCCGACGCCAACGCCCACCCCGGCGCCGCCGACGCCGACGTCCACCCCGACGCCGACACCAACGCCTACCCCGACCCCCGCGCCGACGCCGACGCCCAGCCCAACGCCGACGCCGACACCAACGCCTACTCCGACGCCCAGCCCGACGCCTACTCCGACGCCGACGCTGAATCAGATTCTGCCGACCGCCGAGGCGGCTATGGTGCGCATGTCGTCGGGCGAGAACCGGTGGACCGGCGTGATGATCGATTCCAATGGCCTCATCCTCTCCACCTCTAAGCACTTGGGCTACGCGCCTCTCGCCGACTACGTGACCGTCAGCGGGCGCTCCGGCCAGGCGTGGGTGATTGGCCGGGACGACGGGTTGGACATCGCCCTCTACCAGGTGATCGGCGGAGAGAGGAACTTCGACGCCATTCCCATAGCCGAGGTGGGCGCGCCGCCGACGGACTCGGGCGTCATCGTGCTTGGCTACCCCGCGGCGGCCAATGCGCCCCTTGACAGGCGCGAGGTGCGCGTGCTCGGCATGCGCACCGACCTAAACACAGGCGCGCGGTACCTCCAGATTCAGAGCGACGTGGTGACGGGCACCGACGGCGGCGGCGTGTTCGACAACTCGGGCGGCCTCGCCGGGCTGCGCATGACGGAAGAGCAGCTCATCGAGATCGGTCTCGGACGCCCGGGCGAGGCCTACGCGGTAGCGGCTTCCTCGCTTAAGGACTTCATCGTCCCGCAACTGCAAGGCGGCGCGATGGTGGTGACCGCGAAGCGGGCTCCGGGGAGCCAGACGCAGTTCCCGTCCTTCCCGAACATCTTCACCGGCAACATCACGGTGAACGGCGCGCCCGCCCAAGCCGGCGCCTTCCCGTTGTACCTGCGCGTGACCAAGCAGGGTCTTCCCGACGTGTGGGCCCGCGCCACCATCGGCCATGGCGGGATCTTCCAGATTGCCATCTCCGCGCCCGATTCCTACGGCGGCGGGATTGTGGAATTCTGGGCCAACCGCCTGCGCGCTGCGGAACCGACGACCTACACCTCCGGCGACTTCTCCCTGGTCAACATCGACCTGACCTTCAGCGGCTAGCCCGCGCCCAGGCCCGCCGCCACCGCCGCCGTTAATTCTCCCCGCGCGACCTCCCGCTGCGTCCCCTCGGTCATCGCCCGCAGCGTGACCGTGCCCGCCTCCATCTCCTGCGCGCCAACGATCGCGGCGAAGGACGCGCCGAGCGCCGAGGCGTAACGCAGTTGCGCCCGCATGCTGCGGTCGGGCGCCGTAACTACGGAGATTCCCTCGCGGCGCAGCGCGGCGGCAGCCTCGATAGCGCTCGTCCGCGCCTCCGCGCCGATGGAGACGAACACCACAGGGCCTGCGGGGACGGGCGGCGAAATCCCCTGACGCTGCATGTTGAGGATGAGGCGATCTACCCCGGCGGCGAATCCCACGCCGGGCGTCGGCGGCCCGCCCAACTGCTCCACCAAGCCGTCGTAGCGCCCGCCCGCGCACACGGCGCTCTGCGCCCCCTCAAGGTCCGGATGCACCTCGAACACGGTGCGCGTGTAGTAGTCCAATCCGCGCACCAGACGATGGTCGATGCGGTAGGACGCGCCCAGCCCTTCCAAGTAGCCAAGCAGTTGCTCCCAATGCGCGCGGGCAGCCTCGCCCAGGTGGTCGATGCTGCGCGGCGCGTCGTCCAGCAAGGGCGCGGCGCGCGCGTCCTTCGAATCCAGCAGGCGCAGCGGGTTGGCCTCGAAGCGGCGGCGGTCGTCGGCGCCGAGCGCGCTTAAGTGGGGGCGGAAGTAGTCGCGCAACGCGGCGAGGTAGGCGGGACGATCGTCGGCGTCGCCGATGGAGTTGAGCACCAGCGTCATCCGCCCAAGCCCGAGCGCCTCGATGGCGCCCATCGCGAGCTGGATGACCTCCAGGTCGATGGCCGCGTCGGCGTCGCCGATCGCCTCCGCGCCGAACTGCTGCAACTGGCGGTAGCGCCCCGCCTGCGGCTTGTCGTAGCGGAACATCGGCGCGTAGTAGAAGAGGCGGACGGGCAGCGCCTGGTTATGGAGGCCGTGCTCCAAGTAGGCGCGGCAGACGGCGGCGGTGCCCTCCGGGCGCAGCGCGAGGTCTTGGCCGCCCCTGTCTTTGAAGACGTACATCTCCTTGGAGACGATGTCCGTCTCTTCCCCGACCGTTCGGAGGAAGACGTTGGCGTCTTCGAAGATGGGCGTGTCGATGCGGCTGTAGCCGTAGAGCACGGCCTGCTGCGCGACGGCGCGCTCCACCCAGCGCCAGTAGGGCTGCTGGCCGGGAAGAACGTCGTAGGCTCCGCGGGGCGCTTGAAGCATAGCGCTTGACCGGCGGCGGAGGCGCGGCTCCCCGCCGTAGCGGGGCCGATTATAATGGAACGCAGTGGAAGCACTGCTAGACCGCGTCCGCTCCTACCTGGCCGACGACAAGGTCGCGCTGATTGAGCGCGCCCACGACTTCGCCGCGCGCCTGCACGAGGGCCAGAGCCGCCGTTCGGGCGGGCCGTACATCGAACACCCGGTGAAGGTGGCGGAGTACCTGGCCGACCTGTCCCTTGACGCGCCCACCATCGCCGCCGCGCTCCTGCACGACGTGGTGGAGGACACGGAGGTGTCCACTGAGGAGGTGGCGCAGGAGTTCGGCTCCGACGTGGCCAAACTGGTGGACGGCGTAACCAAACTCCAGCGCCTCGACCTGCTGTCCAGCGAGAAGGCCTCCGCGCCCGCCCCGGACAGTTCGCAGGCCGCCAGCATCCGCAAGATGCTCGTCGCTATGGCGGAGGACATCCGCGTCGTCCTCATCAAATTGGCCGACCGCCTCCACAACATGCAGACGCTGGGAGCAATGCCCCCGGGGCGGCGCGTGTCCATCGCGCAGGAGACGCTGGACATCTACGCGCCGCTGGCGCACCGGCTGGGGATGGGCGAGGTGAAGTGGCAGCTGGAAGACCTCGCCTTCCGCTACCTCCAACCCAACCAGTACCGCGCCATCTCGCGCCTGCTCTCCAGCACGCGGCGGGAGCGCGAGGCCTACGTCCACCAACTCGCCGATGCGCTGAGGCAAGAGTTGGCGCGCCAGGGATTGGAGACGGACGTAACGGGCCGCCCCAAGCATCTGTACTCCATCTACCGCAAGGGGCAAGCCTACCGCAGCCAGGGCAAAGAGCTGAGCGACATCCACGACCTGTTCGCCGTGCGCATCCTCGCCAACTCGGTGCAGGATTGCTATGCCGCGCTGGGCGTCGTCCACGCGCTGTGGCGGCCCGTGCCGGGAGAGTTCGACGACTACATCGCCAGCCCCAAGGAGAACCTCTACCAATCGCTCCACACGACCGTCCGCGCCATAGGCGGCGTTCCCATCGAGGTGCAGATACGCACCCACCGGATGCACCGGATGGCCGAGCAGGGCGTGGCCTCGCACTGGCGCTATAAGGAGGACGGCCCGACCGACCTGCGCTTCGACGAGCGGATGACGTGGCTGCGCCAACTCCTCGAGTGGCAGCAGGAGCTCAGCGGCGCGGAGGAGTTCCTTGAATCGGTCAAGACGGACATCTTCAAGGACCAGGTGTTCGTCTATACGCCCAAGAACGACATCAAAGAACTTCCCGCGGGGGCGACGCCCATCGACTTCGCCTACCGCATTCACACGGAGCTCGGCCACCGCTGCATCGGCGCGAAGGTCAACGGCAAACTCGTCTCCCTCGACACGCCCTTGCGCAACGGCGACACCGCCGAAATCCTCACCAGCAAGGCGGCGCGCGGCCCAAGCCTCAACTGGCTCAATCCCCACCTGGGCTACGTGCGCACCGCCACGGCGCGGCAGGCCATCCGCGCGTGGTTCCGCCGCCAGCGCCGCGACGAGAGCCTGCAACGCGGGCGCGAATTGCTACGCAAGGAACTGCGCCGCCTCCACGCCACGGAGAACGACGCGCAAGTAGCGGCGCTGTTCAACCTCGACTCCGCCGCCGAACTCCACGTGTCGCTGGGCAGCGGCCTCCTCTCCATCGCCCAGGTCGTCAGCCGCCTGACCGCCGCCCACGAGCCGCAGCGCGGGCGCGCCTCGAGCGGCGCCTATCCGCCCATCGATCCGCCCGCGCCGTCCCTCACCGTGCTCGGCGTGGGCGACCTGCTGACGCGGATGGGCGAGTGCTGCAACCCACTGCCCGGCGACGACATCATCGGCTACGTAACGCGCAGCCGGGGCGTAACCGTCCACAACCGCGGCTGCCCGAACCTGCGCCGCGCCGAGGAGGAGCAGCGCCTCATCCCCGTCTCGTGGGGCGACTCCCGCGCCTACCCCGTCCGCATCGAGGTGCAGGCGTGGGACCGCGTCGGCCTGCTGCACGACATCACGGGGGTTATGTCGGGCGACGGCATGAACATCTCCGGCTCCCAGACCGAGGTCTACGAGGACGGGGCGGTAACCGTCTCCTTCACCGTGCAGATCGCCACGATAGAGCAACTGAGCCGCCTCTTCTCGCGCATCGAGGGTGTGCGCGGTGTTACGGGCGCAACGCGCGCGCACCCGAAGCGCGCCGCGCCAAAGAGCGCCGGCGCACGGGGTGGCGCTCAGGGCGCGCGCCGCCGATAATAGGCGGCGCAGAACGCCTCACAGGAGAACCACTTGCCAGCTCAGAAAGCAGCCCGCGTCCAAGAGCGGCGGCGCGCCGCCAACCGTGCGATGAAGTCCGGCAGCCGCACCGCCGTCAAGAAGGCGCGGCGCCTCATCCAGTCCGGCTCCGAGCAGGCCGCCGCCGCGGTGGACAAGGCAGTCAGCATGCTCGACCGCGCAGTGAGCAAGGGCATCGTCCACCGCAACAACGCCGCGCGCCGCAAGTCGAGGCTCATCCGCAGCCTCCGCGGCGCCCAGCCGCAGGAGTAGCGCGCGGGCGCGACCCGCGCCCTGCCCCGCCGGACGAGCGAACGGCCCCGCGTCGGCGGGGCCGTATCCATTCGGCGGTTGGAACCGGGGGAGCCTGCCTACGGGTACTCGAAGTCGCGGTTAATCTCGATGTAGTGCTTCCACTGCTCGGGGACGGCGTCGTCGGAGAAGATAGCCGCCACCGGGCAGACGGGCTCGCAGGCCGCGCAGTCGATGCACTCGTCGGGGTTGATGTAGTACATCGTGGGCCCTTCGTAGATGCAGTCCACCGGGCAAACGTCGACGCAGCCGGCGTCCTTCACGTCCACGCACGGCTCGGCGATGATGTACGTCATAGAGCGAGCACCTCCTACGGTATGCCGAAATGCGGCCTGGCGCACTGCTAGTCTACTAGCGTCCCGCCCTCCCGCGCAACGCCCTAGCATGCCGCCCCGCTCGATCTCGCGCCGCAATGCGCGCGACGCGCCCTCTTGACCGCGCAAGCGCTAGCGGCTAGAAAGGCGCCACCACCATTCAGGAGAACGCGCATGGCCGTCGCCGCCGTCGACAAGTTCATCCAACTCACGTCGGGGAGGATCCGCTACATCGAGGCGGGCGAGGGGCCACCGCTGCTGCTCGTGCACGGGATGGGCTTCTCCAACGGAGCGCACTCCTACCTGCCCGTGCTCGACCGCTTCGCGGAGCGGTTCCACTGCTACGCGGTGGACATGCTCGGGTTCGGGATGGGCGACCGCGACCTGAAGGACGCGCCGACATTCGACACGATCATCGACGGCTTCCGCGAGTTTATGGACAGGATGGGCGTGGAGCGGGCGCACTACGTGGGGCACTCGGCGGGCGGCTGGATGGGGGCGATCTTCGCCTACGAAAGCCCGCACCGCATCGACAAACTGGTGTTGCTGTGCTCGGCGGGGATGAACGTGGATCCGTCGGCGGGCATCGGCAACGCGCCCTCCGTGCCGACGCTCGAGCAGGTGCGTGAGCGGACGCTGGGGCAATTCCTCGATGTCTCCAAGGCGGACGACGCGGTGGTGGACGCGGTGAGCACCGCGTCGAAGGCCGCCGCTGACCAGCCCAACGCGCTGGCGAGCCTCAACCCGCTGCTGCATCAGATGCAGACGCCGCGCATCCGCAACCGCTACCTAATCCAGCGCCGCCTGGCGCGCATCACGAACCCGACCCTTGTCGTCTGGGGCAAGGGCGACGTGATGGACCCCTACCCGACGTGGACAGAGGAGTACGAGGCGCTGGGCGGGGATATGAGCAAGTCGGCCAAGCCGTGGGTGATTCCGGGCGCGAAGTACGTGCTGCTGCCGACGGGTCACAGCCCGCACTGGGAGCAGCCTGCGGAGACGGCGCAACTCATCATCGACTTCCTGACCGCTTAGCTGTCCCCCGGCAGCGCCTCTATCCGGCGCTCCAACTGCTCCACTCCGGCGAAGTCCTCCTCTAGGAGACAGTAGCAACGGTCGATGAGCAGGCGGGATAGCGCCTCGCCTGCGCCGGACAGGTCTTTGGCGGCGCCGCGCACGCGTCCGACCCAGTAGTGTTTGGGCAACAACGCCTCCAGCGCCGTCATCGCCGCCTCCGTCTCGCCCGCCAACTCCTCGTTGCCCTGGTCAAGAGCGAAGCGCAGCACGCCGACCAGCTTGGCCAGTTCGGCTAGTTTGTCGCGATCGCTCAGCAGTTCGAAGAGGACGCGGTTGACGTCGGACGACGCGGCGGCGTCCTGGCCTCGGTCGGCCTCGGCGATGGCGACCTCAGGCACGGAGTCGGCGTGCGACTGGTAGAGAGCAGCGTACTCCTGGACGGCGTCGGCTGCGGCCTGCATCATGCGGGCGACGTCGGAGGCGTCAAGGCTGCCGCCGTCGACGAGGTCGTCGTTGCGCAAACGGGCGAGGCGTTCGAGCGCGCCGACGGCGGGCGCCTCTTCGGGAACCGGGGGCGCGGCGAACGCGCCCAGCCCCGACGCCATAGGCCCGCTCGCGATGCTGCCCAGTTGCGCGGCGAGCATCGGGGGCAGGTATTTGCCGATGTCCATCTTGATAGGCAGCACTAGCAGATAGGCGGCGAATGCCCGGCCGCTAGCGGCGTCGGTGAAGTAGAGGAGCGCGTGCCCTTTGGGAGCGTCGGCGCTGCCGATGCGGAAGTCGAGCGTCACGCGCCGCATTATAGGGGCGCTGGGGGCGGGCATAGTTGCGGCGCATTCGCTATGGTTTAGCGCATGCTGCATCTTGCGCACGACGCAGACGCCGCAAGCCAAGCGGGCGGCGCGGATCGCAACGGCGGCGAACGCGGCTGGCGGCGTCCGCTGGTGAGGCGCGTCGGCTACGCGGCGTTGCTGTTCGCTTTGTGGCTCGGCCTGTCGGGGCTAATCGAGGGGTTGTTCCTCCTGTCGGGGGCGGCTTGCAGCGTCATCGCCATGCTCGTCGCGGAGCGCATCTTCCGCCCGGCAACCCCGATGGGCTTCGGGGGCGCGCCCTCCGGGTTCGGATGGTTCATAGCGAGTTGGCTGCGCTTCGCGGCGTACATTCCATGGTTGCTGTGGCAGATAGTGCTGTCCAACCTGCACGTGGCGCGGCTGGTGCTCCACCCGCGCATGCCCATAGACCCGGCGCTGGTGGAGTTCGACTCGACGCTGAGGACGGAGGCGGCGCACGTGCTGCTCGCCAACTCCATCACGCTGACGCCCGGCACGGTTACGGTAGAGATGACGGCCAAGCGCTTCGTCGTCCATTGCCTGTCCGCCGGTTCGCGCAGCGGAATCGAGAAGGGAGAGGCGCTGCGGCGCGCGGGATGGGTGTTCGGCGAGGGAGGAGGTGGCGCGCCCGCCGTGCGCGAAATCACCGGACTTGAGGAGGAGAAGGCGTGAGCGGGGGCGTGTTCGGGATAGTCGCGATGGCGTTGGCGGCGCTGATCGCAGCGGGGATGATTCGCCTCTTCATCGCGCAGACGGTGTACGACCGCATCCTGGCCGCGGGGAAGGTCGGGACGAACACCGTGGCGCTCATCGTGGTGGTGGGGTTCGTCTACGAACGGCCCGATATGTTCGTCGACTTGGCGCTGGCCTACGCGCTGCTGAACTTCATCGGGACGGTGGCGGCGGCCAAGTACCTGGCGCGGCGCTTCCAGGAGGAGACGGAATGAGCGTCGCGGGGACGGCGATGATGGCCGTGGGCCTAGTCTTCATCGCGCTGGCGGCGCTCGGCCTGCTGCGCCTGCCCGACTTCTACACGCGCATGCACGCCGTCTCCAAGATGGACACGCTAGGCGTCGCGCTGGTGCTGGCGGGGCTTGCGCTGCACGACGGCGCGACGATCGTCAGCCTCAAACTGGTGCTCATCCTAGTCTTCATCTCTATGGCGAACCCCGTCGCCGCGCACGTGCTCACGCGCTCGGCGCTGCAGTCGGGACTTGCGCCGTGGAAGCGGCTACGGGTGGACGCGGAGGGGCAGGCGTGATCTGGCAGTTAGAGATGGCGCTCTACGCGCTGCTGCTGGCCGCCGCCGTGCTGGCGCTGTGGATGCGCGACCTCATCGCCGCCGTCGTGGCGCTGACGGTCTACGGCTTCCTGGCGGCGGCGCTGCTGATGCTGATGGGGGCGGTGGACGTGGCGCTGACGGAGATAGCCCTGGGCGCCGGAATTACGGGCGTGCTGTTCATCGGCGCCGTGAGCCTGATGAAGCGGCGGTCGGTCGATTGAGGCTCTTCGCGCTCGCGCTCGCGCTGGGGACGGCGGCGCTGTTCATCGCCGCGTCCGTCGACCTGCCCGACCGGGGCGACCCCGACGCGCCCGCCAGCAACTACGTGGCGCCCTACTACGTGGAGCACGTGGAGGAGGACATCGGGGTGGAGAACGTCGTCTCGGCGGTGCTGGCCGACTACCGCAGTTACGACACGCTGGGGGAGACGGTGGTGATATTCACGGCGGGGTTGGCGGTGTTGCTGGCGCTTGCGCGGAGGGAGCGGCATGAGTGAGCGGCACGAAAGCGCGCTCCTGCACTTCATAGTGCGCGCGGTGATGACGCCGGCCATCATGCTCTACGGCCTCTACGTGCTCGTGCACGGAGAGCTGTCGCCGGGGGGCGGATTCCAGGCCGGGGCGATCCTCGCGGCGGGACTCATCCTCTCGTGGCTCACGCTCGGGCGAAAGAGCGAGAGCAGCGTCTTTTCGAGGCGCACGCTCATCGTAATCACCGTGCTGGGGATGGCGCTGTACACGGGGACGGGCATCCTGGCGATGCTCTTCGGCGGCGACTACCTCGACTACGGCGCTATCCCGCTGGACTGGCTCGACTCCGCCCTGCCGGGCGAACTGACGCGGCGGCAGATGGGCGTGTTCGGCATCGAGATCGGCGTTACGCTGGCAGTGTTCGGCACGCTGTCCCTGGCCGCCGACTACCTGACGGCGCCCCGCAGCGGCGATGAAGAGGGAGAGGAGGGGTAGCGTGGAGGAGGTCGCCGCCCGCTTCCCCTTCTGGATGATCGGCGCGCTGCTGGGCGTGGGCGTATGGGGGATGTTGGGCAAGCGCAGCCTGGTGAAGAAGCTGATCGGCCTCAATATCTTCCAATCGGCCATCATCCTGTTCTTCATCGTCGGATCGATGCGCACGGGGGCGACGGCGCCCATCCTGTGGCACGGGCAGCACAATCCGCACGCCGAGGACTTCGTGAATCCGCTGCCGCACGTCCTGATGCTGACGGCCATCGTGGTGAGCGTGGCGGTTACGGCGGTGGCGCTGGCGTTCATGGTGCGACTGCACCGCGACTTCGGCGACCTGGACGAGGAGCGCATCCTCGACGAGCTGCGGGGGTAGGGCGCGCGTGGAGCACCTGCCCATCCTCATCCCTTTGCCCTTGCTGGCGGCGTCGCTGGTCGTTCCGTTGGCCGGGCTGTGGGCGCCGCGCGTCGTCTTCCCGCTGACGCTTGCGGCGGTCGCGGTCTCGGCGGCTATGTCGGCGCTCGCGCTCGCGGAGGTCGTCGCCGAGGGCGAGGCGCTGCGCTACACCCTGGGGGGCTGGGCGCCGCCGTTCGGCATCGAGTACGTCGTCGACCACATCTCGGCGTTCGTGGCGACGGTGATAACGGGGGTGGCGCTGGCGGTCGTCGTCGCTGCGCGCCGGGCGGCAGCGCGAGAGGCGGCGGGGCGGGGGGGTCTCTTCTACGCGCTCGTGCTGCTGCTGCTCGCCGGGTTGACAGGCATGGTGGTTACGGGCGACCTGTTCAACGTGTTCGTCTTCATGGAGATATCGTCGCTGGCGGCCTACGCGCTCGTGTCGCTGGGGAGGCGCGCGGGGATGTTCGCGGCCTACCGCTACCTGATTCTGGGCACGGTGGGCGGCTCCTTCTACCTGCTGGGCGTGGCGTTCCTCTACTTCACGACCGGGACGCTCAACATAACGGACACCGCGCGCCTGCTCACGGAGACGGAGCCGAACACGAGCGTCGCGGTGGGCGCGGCGTTCATCTTCGCCGGACTGGGGATGAAGATGGCGCTCGTTCCGCTGCACCTGTGGCTGCCGGACGCCTACACCCTCGCGCCGTCGTCGGTGAGCGCGCTCATCGCGCCCATTATGACCAAGGTCGGCGCCTACGTGATGGTGCGGATGTTCATCAGCGTATTCCCCGACGGCTACTTGACCAACGAGATTCCGGTGACGCAAGCGCTGCTGGCGCTGGGCCTCGCTGGGATGGTCTACGGCGCCTACGCGGCGATGGGGCAGCACGACCTGCGGCGCATGCTGGCGTACAGCAGCGTAAGCCAGTTGGGGCTGATCGCCGTAGGCGTGGGCATAGCCACGCCCTTGGGCCTCGCCGCCGCCTTGCTGCACGTGATGAACCACGCTTTGATGAAGGGGATGCTCTTCACGGCGGCGATGAGCATGCGGCTAGGGACGGGCGTGAGCGACGTGCGGATGCTAGCGGGCGTGGGGCGGCGGATGCCCGTAACCAGCGCCGTGTTCGCGGTCGGCGCGGTCGCGATGGTGGGGATACCGCCGACGGTCGGCTTCTTCAGCAAGTGGTACGTCTCCATCGCGGCCATCGACGAGGGACTGTGGTTCGTGCTGGCCGTGGTGCTGGCGTCGAGCCTGCTCTCGGCGGTCTACCTCTTCCGCGTCATCGAGCGCCTCTACCTCGCTCCCTCCCCGGCCATCGCCGGGGGGTCGGACGACGGGCCTGAGGACAGCACGGCCGCCGCCGCCCCGCGCGAGCGCAGCGGCGTCCGGCGCGAATTGCCGCTCGACGTAACGCTGCCGATGGCGCTGCTGGCGATCGCGGCGATCGTGCTAGGCGTGTTGAACGTGATGGTGCTGGAGCACGTGTTGGAGCCGGGGCTGTGATGGGCGAGACCGTAACCTCGCCGCTGCCTTTCCTTGCGGTGCTGGTTCCGCTGGCCGTCGCCGCCGCCGCGCCGCTGCTCGGCCGCTGGCCGAACGCTCGCGAGGCCGTCTCCATCGCGGGGGCGCTGGCGACCCTCGGCCTGGTGGCCGCGCTGCTGCCGGACGCGGTGGACGGCAAGGCGGCGACCGCAGCGCTGGTGGAGCTATCGCCGGGGATTGAGGTTACGCTGCGCGCGGACGCGGCGGGGATGTTGTTCGCGCTGCTGGCCTCCTTCCTGTGGGTGCTGGCCGCCGTCTATTCCATCGGCTATATGCGCGGGCTGGAGGAGCAGAAGCAGAGCCGCTTCTACGCCGCGTTCGCGCTGAGCGTCGGCGCGGCGCTAGGCGTCGCCTTCGCCGCCAATCTGCTGACCTTCGTGCTCTTCTACGAGTTGCTGACGCTCTTCACCTATCCGCTAGTGGTGCATCGGGAGACGCCGGAGGCGGTGCGGGCGGGAAGGAAGTACCTCGCCTACACGCTCACCGGCGGCCTTACGCTCATCGGCGCGGCGGCGTGGCTGGCGATGCTCGGCGTGGACGCATCCTTCCGCGCGGGGGGATTCCTCGGCGAGCAGCGCTGGTGGACGGACGGCCAGTTGTGGGCGTTGTTCTTCCTGCTCGTGGGCGGAGTCGGCGTGAAGGCTGCGGTGATGCCGATGCACTCGTGGCTGCCGTCGGCGATGGTTGCGCCGACCCCGGTGTCGGCGCTGCTGCACGCGGTGGCCGTCGTGAAAGCGGGCGTGTTCGGGATGGTGCGCGTGCTGATATTCGTGTTCGGCGCCGACTTGCTGCGCGATATGGGCGCGTGGCAGGTGGTGGCCATCGCCTCGGGCGCGACGCTCATCCTCGGCTCATTCCTGGCGCTGCGCCACGACAACCTGAAGCGGCGGCTGGCCTACTCCACCATCAGCCACCTGTCCTACATCGTGCTGGGCGTGGCGCTGCTGGGGCCGCTGGCGCTGACGGGCGCGCTGCTCCATATGGTGGGCCACGGCGTGACGAAGATCACGCTCTTCTTCTGCGCGGGCGCGATTCACGTGCGGACGCACCGCGACCAAGTGAGCGAGTTGACGGGCATCGGCAAGCAGATGCCGGTTACGATGGGCGCGTTCGCGCTCGCGTCGCTGAGCATGGCGGGCATACCGCCGTTCATCCTCTTCACCAGCAAGTGGTACTTAGGATGGGGAGCAGCGGAAGTGAGTCAGCAGGCGTTCCTGATTCTCTACATGGTGAGCGGCGTGCTGAGCGCGGCCTATCTCTTCCCGATCGTCATCCGCGCCTTCGGAGGGCGGTCGCCGGAGTTTGCGCGATTCGGCGAGGCGGACGCGCGGATGGTGGCGCCCATCGCGATAGTGGCGGCGCTGGCGCTGGTTTGGGGAGTGGCGCCGGACTTGCCGTTCGCCTTCTTCGAACTAGCGTCGAGCGTGACGGCGGACGCCTTCCCGACTGGCACGGGGGTGGCGGAGCGGGCGCCGTGAGCCTCGACCGCCGCATCGTCATCGCAATTGTGGCAGGGCTGGCGCTGTCGGCGCTGGCGGAGTGGCTGCTTGTCGACCACCGCGAATACCTGTTCGCGGGCAGCACGTGGTTCCTGTTCTGGACGGGATTCGGATTCGTTTGCTGCGTCGGCATCGTTGTCGTCTCCAAGTGGGCAGGGCACGCCTTCCTGATGCGCCACGACGATCCGTACACGGGCGAGCACGTGGAGGCGGAGCCGGGAGAGGACGGCGATGGATAGCCTGCCCCCTGTCGTCATCATGCTGGCCGGTGCGCTGTTAGTGGCGCTGACGCCCGCAGGCGTCGTCCGCAAGATCATCGCCGTGGCCGCCCCGGCGCTGGCGCTAGCGCAGTTAGCGTTGGCGCTGGAACCGGGCGACTCGCTGCGCTTCACGTGGCTGTCGATGGAGTTGGAGCCGCTGCGGGCGGACAAGATGAGCATCGTGTTCGGCTACGTGTTCGCAATCGCCGCAGTGTTGGGGGGCGTCTACGCATGGAGCCTGGACGACCGCCTGCAGCAGGCGTCGGCGCTGGCCTACGCCGGATCGTCGCTGGGCGTGGTGTTCGCGGGCGACCTGCTGACGCTGGTGCTGTTCTGGGAAGTGATGGCGCTCGCGTCGGCGTACCTGGTATGGGCGGGGGGCTTCCCCGGCTCGCGGGCGGCGGGCGTCCGCTACCTCTACGTGCACCTGGTGGGGGGAAGCGCGCTGCTGGCCGGAGTGCTGTGGCACTTGGGCTCGGGCGGCTCGCTCGACTTCACGCTGTTCGAAGGGTCGATCGCAGGCTGGCTGATCCTGGGCGGGTTCGCGGTGAACGCGGCGGTCGTCCCGCTGCACGCGTGGCTGTCGGACGCGTACCCGGAGGCAGGAGTGGCCGGAAGCGTGTTTCTGAGCGCGTTCACGACCAAGACGGCAGTGTACGCGCTGGCGCGAGGATTCGCGGGCTGGGAAATCCTCATCGTGCTGGGCGTGATTATGGCGCTGTACGGCGTGATCTTCGCCGTGCTGGAGAACGACATCCGGCGGTTGCTGGCGTACCACATCATCAGCCAGGTGGGCTACATGGTGGCGGGGGTGGGCATCGGCACGGAGATTGCGCTCAACGGAGCGGTGGCGCACGCGTTCGCGCACGTCATCTACAAGGGGCTGCTCTTTATGGGCGCTGGCGCGGCCATCTACGCGACGGGACGGCGCACGCTGACGTCGCTCGGCGGCATCTGGGACCGGATGCCGATAGTGGTGGCGCTCTATATGGTGGGCGCGTTCGCTATCTCCGCTTTCCCCCTGTTCAGCGGCTTCGTGTCCAAGTCGCTGGTGGTCTACGGAGCAGAGAAGGAGCACCTCTATTGGGCGGTGGCGCTGCTCTACCTGGCGTCGGTGGGCACCTTCCTGCACACGGGACTGAAACTCCCCTACTTCACGTGGTTCGGACCGAGGCGGGACGACATTCGAGTGGGCAAGACGCCGCGCAGCATGATCGTGGCGATGGCGATGGCGGCGGCGCTGTGCATTGGCATCGGCGTCTACCCGGACGCGCTCTATGACCTGCTGCCCTTCCCGAACACCTACGAGCCGTACACCGCCGGCCACGTGGTGCGGACGCTCCAGATGCTTGGCTTCACGGCCATCGGCTTCTGGCTGCTGCGCGAGCGGCTGGGCGGCGAGGCGACGATCACCATCGACTCCGATTGGCTCTACCGCAAGGCAACGGCGCCGGTGCGGACGCTGCTCCAAGAGCCGCTCGAGCGGGCGCTCTCCGCCGCCGAGCGCGCGGGCGCCGCCGTAGCCGCCTACGCAGGCCGCCTAGCCGTCAACCCGGACGAGGCGCTGCCCGGCGCATCGATCGCGCGCCTCAGCCGCCCGCCCTTAGCCGCCGCCATAGGCGCCGTGCTGCTGACCTTCGGCGTAGTGCTGGTGTTCGCGCTGACGCGGTAGGGCGACGGGCGTGACGCGATATACGCATGCGCTTCCCCTATCATTCGCTGCGCTGCTATTCCAGAAAATCGTCTAGCACAGCGACGGGCAAACCTCGAACACGGCGGAAGTCGCTATCATTGGTGATGAAGAGCGAGCAACCGACGTGCAGAGCCGTTGCCGCGTGCAGGGAGTCGGGTGTCTTCAGCCCAGTCTCAGCGCGGATGTGCGCGGTGTCCTCCCACAGTTGCCGTGTGGCGGGAATCAACACAATGTCCCTAGTGGCGAATAGCGAGCGGAAGAGTCCTTCGAGGTCGGCGTCGTCCTCCCGCATCGGCCTCACAAGCGTTTCCGAGACGGCCAATTCACTGCATACGACGACAAACTGGCCTGCCTCCGCCCGTCGCCACACAGAATCGAGCAGCGTGCTGTACGGCTCATTGCGCTCTACGCTGTAGATGATGGCCGTTGTGTCGAGGTAGATTGGCCCGTCCGACGGAAGCCTCAGCGCTCCCACGACGCCCGCTCCTCCGCGACGTACTCGTCAACTTCACGGGCTGTCTTGAAGAGACGCTGCCCCGGCGCTTCGGAGATAATCTGATAGGCGGAGCGTCCCGTCGACGCGGGGGTGGGCGAGATAACCACGTCCACGCTTTCGCCCTCGGTCAACTCGCGGTCGACGACCTCCACTTTGCCCCCCGGCAACACCGTCGTCCGTATGTGCAGGGCCTTCTGCATCTCTCGCCCTCTTTCGCCGCCGCTTGCTTGGCATCCACATTCTAGCAGCAGGGAGCGCACCCAACCTCCTACCCCGCCTCGCAGACCAGCGTCGTCCAATCGCCGTCCGTCAGCCGCTCCGTTACGCTGAGGGCGTTGGCGGCGAAGGCTTGCTCCACCTCCGGAGCGTGGTCGGCGAGGATGCCGGACGCGGCTAGGCGGCCTCCGCCGCGCAGCGCCGCGCGCAGATGGGGCGCTAGCGTAACGAGCGCCGCGCCCGCGATGTTCGCCAGCGCAAGGTCATAGGCGCCGTCCGTGACGCGCGAGTGAGGCAGCGAGCCGTTGAGCACCGACGCGCGGGCAGCCACGCCGTTGGCGCGCAGGTTGGCCCGCGCCGTCTTCACCGCCACCGCGTCGACGTCGAGGCCGACGGCGCGCTCGGCGCCCAGTTTGAGCGCCGCGACCATCAGGATGGCCGACCCCGCGCCTACGTCCAGCACGCGCGCGCCCGGCGCGGCAAACCGCTCCACGCACTCCAACATATGCCGCGTCGTCGGATGGTGGCCTGTGCCGAACGCGAGGCCGGGGTCTATCTCGATGATGACGTCGTCCGGCGCGGCGGGTGCGTTGTGCCAGGGAGCACGCACCAGCAGCCGATGCCCGACGCGGAGCGGCGAGAAGTGCGCCTTCCACGCCTCCTCCCACTCCTGCTCGTCGATCTCGCGCTCCGTCAGTTCGGGCAGCGGCGCAAGTTGGCGGACGAGGGCGACGCCGATGTGGATGAGTTCACGGTTGCGGCGGTAGCGCGGAGAGACGGGGAGGTAGGCGCGCAGGAGCGCCGTGCGCTCCGCTGGGGGCGGCTCGCCCTCGTCCGGGTTGTGGCCGCCCGCCTCCTCGATGACCACGCCGCCGCGTCCGTAGCGGCTGAAGAGGCCGGCGATGGGTTCGACGTACTCGTGGGGCGCGGCGACGGCTATCTCCAGCCACCGCGCCCGCTTGGGCTTGCGCGCGGGCATAGGCGGCTAGCGCTTGCCGCCGAACCAGCCCGCGCCGTTGCCGTTCGCGCCGAACGAATCGCGCAACTGCTCCATCAGGCGGCGCTGCTCCTTCGACATCTTCTGCGGCGTCTCGATCATCGCCCGCGCGATGTAGTCGCCGCGCCCGCCGCCGCGCAGCCTCGGCACGCCCAAGCCCCTGAACCGGAACTCCGCGCCCGGCTGCGTGCCCGGCGGAACCTTCACCTTCACGCTGCCGTCCAAGGTGGGCGCGTCCACCGCGTCGCCCAGCGCCGCCTGCGGGAAGGTGAGCGGCAGGTCGAACAGGATGTCGTTGCCCTCGCGCTCGAAGTGCGGATGCTCCGCCACGCGCAGCAGCACGTAGAGGTCGCCCGGCGGCGCGCCGTAGTCGCCCGCGTCGCCTTGGCCGCCCAGCGAGAGGCTCACGCCGTCCTCCACGCCGGGAGGAACGTTCACCTCGATGGAGTCCTGCGCGCGCTCCTTGCGCGTCCCTTTGCAGCGGGAGCACGGCGTCGATACCACCTCGCCCATGCCCGCGCACACGCTGCAGACCGCCTCCTGGACGAACTGGCCGAAGACGCTGCGCTGCACCCTGCGCACGCGCCCGCTGCCGCCGCAATTGGCGCACCGCGCCGGAGGATGCCCCGGCTCGCTGCCCAAGCCCGCGCAGAGGGAGCACAGGCGCACCCTACGCACGCCGATCTCCTTCCTAGCGCCGAACACCGCTTCCTCGAACGCGAGGGAGAGCATCGTCTGGAGATCGCGGCCCGGCTGCGCGCGGCTGCGCCCGCCGCCGAAGAAGGACTCGAAGATGTCGCCGATGCCGCCGAAGAGGTCGCTGAAGTCGTCCGCGCCGCGCCCGCCGCCCGCCGCCGACCCCACGCCCGCGTGGCCGAAGCGGTCGTACTGGCGCCGGCGCTCCGCGTCGCTGAGCACTTGGTACGCCTCGTTTATCTCGCGGAAGCGCTCCCCCGCCTGCTCCGACTTGTTCCTGTCGGGATGGTGCTCCATCGCCTGGCGGCGGAAAGCGCGGCGCACCTCCTCCTCCGTAGCGGAGCGGGAGACGCCGAGCACCTCGTAGTAGTCGCGTTTGGTTGCCATGGCACTCTGAGCGCGGCGGGCGCACTCGCGGCTACGCTACCACGCGGGCGTAGCGCGCTACAATCCGCCAAAGGCGCGGCGGCGCTAGGCGGCGGGGCCGTCGAGGCTCTCGATGAGGCGCGTCATAAAGGCGGAGAGGTAACGGACGGAGGCGATGGCGCGGGCGTAGTCGAGGCGCGTCGGGCCGATGACGGCGAGCGTCCCCGCGTCGCGCCCGGGCCTGCCGTAGCGCGAGATGATGACGCTGTAGCGGCGCATCCGCTCCGAGGCGTTCTCGCCGCCGATGATGACGCGCACCGCGCCCTCCGGCAACTCCTCCTCCAACGCCTTGCTCACCTGATCGCGGTCCTCCAACGCCTCCACCGCCTCCCGCGCGCGTCCGCCGTCCGCGAACTCCGGTTGCGCGAGCATATGGCGCAGCCCGTCCACGTAGAGGTGCTGCGACAGCGCGCCGTTCTCCTCCTCCAGCAGGCGAATCGCCTCCTGGACGATACCGTCGGCGGCGGCGTCGCGCGGCTCGTCCGCCCAGAGCGCGCGCATCTCCGGCGCCGACGCGCCCTCGAAGAGGGTGTTCAGCCGGTTGGCGGTCTGCGTGAGCGCGAGTTGGTCGACGGGCTGGTCGAAGTGGATGAGGTGCTGGAGCACCCGCGCCTCTTGCAGCACCACCACCAGCAGCGCTTGACCCTCCTTCAGGTGCACCAACTGCAACTGCTTGAGGCGCGTGTCGTAGGCGCGGGGAGCGGTCGCCACAGCGGCGTTGCGTATGGCGAGGGAGAGCACGGCGGCGGCCTCCCGCGCCATCCGGTCGGCGTCGCCCGCCTCCAGGTCGTGGAGCGCCTGCCCCGCCAGCGCCTCCAAGTGCGCGGGAGGGCGGTCGTCCACCACCGCCTGCTCCACGTAGAAGCGGTAGCCCAGGTCGGCGGGGACGCCGCCCGCCGACGAGTGGGGGCGGCGAATGTAGCCCATCTCCTCCAGTTCCGCCATGTCGTTGCGCACCGTGGCGGCGCTGACGCGCAGCGAGTGGCGGCGCGCGATCTGCTGGGAGGCGACGGGCGCCGCCGTCTGGATGTAGTCGTCGACGATGAGCTCGAGGATTGCTTGGCGGCGGTCGTTCAAGACCATAGGGCAGCCTCACGCCGCCTCCGCGTTCTCATACGGTGCGGCGTGATTCGCAAATCTACGCCGCCGCGCCCCTGCGGTCAACGGCGCGGGACGGCGCGCGCGGCGTATGCTCTTGATAAGCGGCGCGGACAGCCCCGCCAAGGAGGCATCGAGCGTTGGCCATCGGCGTCATCGGACTGCCGCAGAGCGGCAAGACCACCGTCTTCAACGCCGTAACGCGCGGGCGGGCGGAGGTCGCCTCCTTCCGCGCGCCCGGCCGCCAGCCCAACGTGGGCGTGGTCAAGGTGCCCGACCCGCGCCTCGCCGTGCTGGCGGAGATGACCCGCTCCAAGCGCGTCGTCCCCGCCGAGGTGTCCTACGTCGACGCGCCCGGCGGCGTCGAGGGCGGAATCGACGGCGTCCACCTCAACACGCTCCAGCGCTGCGAGGCGCTGCTGCTGGTCGCGCGCGCCTTCGACGACCCCTCCGCCCCCGCGCCCGGCGGCGTCGTTGACCCCATCCGCGACGCCGAGACGATGCAGACGGAGCTGACCTTCTCTGACCTCCTCCTCCTCGAACGGCGCGCCGAGCGCATCGCCAAGCAGCTCCGCGCCGCCAAAGCCGGCGAGCGCGACGCCCTAACGCGCGAGGCGGCGCTCGTCGAGCGCGTGCGCGCCGCGCTCGAGGCGGGCGTCGCCGTCCGCGAGCAGGCGCTGGACGCGGGAGAACGCCGCTTGCTCGAGAACTTCCAACTGCTCACGGCCAAGCCGCTGATGGCGGTCTTCAACATCGGCGAGGAGGATGTGGGCAAGGCGGAGGCCGAAGCTGCGCTGACCGAGCGCCTGACCGTGCCCGGCGTGGCGGCCATCGCGCTGTGCGGCAAGTTGGAGATGGAGTTGGCGCAGATGGCGCCGGAGGACGAGGCGGAGTTCCGCGCGTCGCTCGGCGCGGGCGAACCGGGCCTCGACCGGATGGTGCGCCTCTGCTACCGCCTGCTGGGCCTCGTTTCCTTCCTGACCACGGGGGAGGACGAGACGCGCGCGTGGACGGTTCCCGACGGCGCTCCGGCGGTGGAAGCGGCGGGCAAGATTCACACCGACATCCAACGCGGCTTCATCCGCGCCGAGGTTACCGCCTACGACGACCTGATGCGCGCGGGCGGGTTCGCCGAGGCGCGCCGCGCCGGGCTGCTGCGCCAGGAGGGCAAGCAGTATCCGATGCGCGACGGCGACGTGGTCAACTTCCTCTTCAACGTGTGAGGCGGCGCAGACGAAGCGCGCGCCTATAATCCGCGCCTATGGCCGACGCCGCCCGCAAGACCGCCGCCCGCGCTCCCGCGCCCTCCGGGCTGGCGCTCTACGTCCATATCCCCTTCTGCGAGACCAAGTGCCCCTACTGCGACTTCAACACCTACGCGGGCATCGAGGCGCTGATGCCCTCCTACGTAGGCGCACTGGCCAACGAGATCGCCGGGTGGGGCAAGGCGCTGGAGCGTCCGCCGCTGCGCTCCGTCTTCTTCGGCGGCGGCACGCCCTCCTACCTGCCCACGCGCGACCTCACGCGACTGATGCGCGCCGTCCGCGCCGCGTTCGACCTGCCGCGCGGCGCCGAGGTAACGCTCGAGGCCAACCCCGGCGACACCGTCCGCGAGCGCCTAGCCGCCATACGCCGCGCCGGATTCAACCGCGTCAGCATCGGCGTCCAGTCGCTCGACGACGAGGAACTGCGCCTGCTAGGCCGCCGCCACAGCGCGGAGCAGGCCAAGGCGGGCGTCGCCGCCGCGCGCGAGGCGGGGTTCGACAACCTCAATCTCGACCTCATCTTCGGCCTGCCCGGCCAACTGGTCGCGTCGTGGGAGCACACGCTGGAGGAAGCGCTCGCCCTCGCGCCCGACCACGTGTCGGCCTACGCGCTCACGCTGGAGGAGGGCACGCCCATGGCCGCCGACGTCGCCGCCGGACGCCTCCGCGAGCCCGACCCCGACGTCGGCGCTGAGATGTACCGCCTCACGCAGCAGATGCTGGCCGCCGCCGGGTACGTCCAGTACGAGGTCTCCAACTGGGCGAAGCCTGGCCGCGCCAGCCTCCACAACCTCGCCTACTGGCAAAGCCGCCCCTACCTGGGCGTAGGCCCCGGCGCCCACTCCTACCTGTGGGCGAACGGCCTCCCCGCGTTGGAGGCGATGGGCGCCGACGGCGCGCGCTTCGCCACGCTCCGCTCCCCCCGCGCCTACGTAGAGGCAGCGGCGGGCTGGTCGCCCGACGGCGCAGGCGCTCCCGACGCCCTCGCCCGGTTGCCGCTAATCTCCGAGCGCGAGGCGCTCACTCGCGCGGCGGCGATGGGCGACTACCTGATGATGGCGCTACGCCTGAACGAAGGCGTAGCCGACGCCGACTTCCACGCCCGCTTCAACGAACCCATCGAAGCCCGCTTCGCCGCCCCCCTAGCCGAGTGCGCCGCCCTAGGCCTGCTAGCACGCAAAGACGGCCGCACCCTCCTAACCGAGCACGGCCGCCTCCTAGGAAACGAGGTGTTCGAGCGGGTAGTGGCCGTCGCAGCGCGGGGGTAGGGGCCGTCTGCCAGGACGCCGCTATGAAGCTTGACATTCCCTGGCGACGGTTGTAGCAACGCTGGCGCATTGATGCGCAAAGTCTGGAGGTCGGACAATGTGGGCTCTCCTTCGCCATTACGTCAAAGTGTGGGACTGGCGGCTTTTCCTGTTCATTTTGCTCTTCCTCGGTCTGCCCAACGTCTACCAACTCTACCGGGTTCGCCTCATAGGAAACGAACTGCCCGATCCGGGAAGCCTGGCCATCGTGTCGCAATGGCAGTTCGTTGGACTTGCCGTTGAGGTTTTCCAAGAAGCGACCGTCTTAGCAATTTTCTTCTTCCTAGGCTCGCAGATACGCAGTGGGGTTGCGGTGCAGTTTGATAGAGCCAAGAGCGTTTTCACTTTCATATTCCTTGCGTCGCTGATCTTCTCGGCAGGAATATTCCTGTTTCGTGATGCTTTCATCACGGTTATCGGCACACCGGAAGAGATTCAGGAACAGACCCGAAACTTCCTCGGCATCAGTATTTTTAGCGTCCCGTTTATGATGCTGGCTGCTGCCATCATCGTCCTCTTCGAATCACTTGGTCTGCGCAAACTAGTTTTCATTATGGCGATTGCCAATGTCGGGCTCCGTTTTGTGACCGACAGCCTCTTCTTTGGAGGGCACGCCTTCTCGCTCAATACGGATGTCACAGGAGTAGGCTGGTCGACTTTGTTAGCCAGCCTCGCGCTATTCCTGATAGGACTTGTTCTGTTGCTGCGCGCTAAAGGTCTTCGGCTAGAAGAACTCAAGACACCGCCCTCCTTCACCGACATGCGCGAGTACTTACGCGTTGGGCTAGGCAGCGGAGTTGACAGCCTTGTTCGTAATTTGGCCTATTTCTTTTTGATCATCCGAATCGTGAATACTATCGGTGGAACTGAGATTGGGGGATACTATCTGGCTATCCAGATACTATGGAGCTTTATGCTAGTGCCGATTCTCGCTTTGGCCGAATCTGCGAAGGCCCTCGTCGCCAATGCCTCCGGCGACATCCAGCGTGTCAGAACCTTGTGGCATTCTTCAATGATTATAACTGTTGCTATGATGCTTGTTTGGATTGCCATTGCTCCTATGTTCAGGGGATTCGCAAGTCTACTAAATAACGATATCGAGACCATTGAGTGGGCTGTGACAGCGTTTGGAATACTGTTTGTGCCTTACGTGCTATTCTCGTTCAATACCGTAACCGACAGCGTCTTTTACGGCATCGGGCTTACGAAATACATGGCATATCAGTCAATATTGACCAACGGGACAATCTACTTTGCCGCGTTTTTGCTCTATGTCTCCGGAGTGTGGGAACCTACTTTCGAAGGCGTGATGGTCCTCTTTTCGCTTGGCATTTTGGCAGATTCTTTTCTGACTCTGTTCTTCCTAGTGAAAGCTCTATACGTGGACCCGTCGCGCCAACCGACCGCGCCGACATCAGCCGCCGCAGCGTCATAGCAGCCCCTACCCCGCCCCCTGCCGCAGGATGTTCAGCGCGGCGCCTGCTTGGAACCAGGCAATGTGCTCCGCGCTCATCGTGTGGCGGAGGGTGATGGCGTCGGCGGAGCCGTCGTCGTGGTGGAGGGTGGCGCGCACGGGGGTGCCGGGGGCGAGGTCGGCGAGGCCGTGGACGCTGACGCGGTCGGTCTCGCGCACCTTGTCGTAGTCGGCGGGGTCGTCGAAGGTGAAGGGCAGGATGCCCTGCTTCTTCAGGTTCGACTCGTGGATGCGGGCGAAGGAGCGGACGATGACCGCCTTGGCGCCGAGCAGGCGCGGGCTCATCGCGGCGTGCTCGCGGCTGGAGCCTTCGCCGTAGTTCTCGTCGCCGACGACCACCCACGACAGGCCGCGCGCCTTGTAGTCGCGGGCGATGGCGGGGAAGGCGGCGCCGCGCTCGCCCGTCTCCACGTTCAGCCCCTGCCCCGCCTCGCCGGTGTAGGCGTTGACCGCGCCGAGGAAGGCGTTGTCGCTGATGTTGTCGAGGTGGCCGCGGAAGCGCAGCCACGGCCCCGCGGGCGAGATGTGGTCGGTGGTGCACTTGCCCTGCGCCTTCACCAGCACGGGCATGCGCTCAAAGTCGGCGCCGTCCCACGGCGCGAACGGCTCGAGCAGCTGGAGGCGGTTGGAGGCAGGGTCAACCTCGACGGCGATCCCGCTGCCGTCCTCGGCGGGCGCTTGGTAGCCGTAGCCGCGCCCCGCGTAGCCGTCCGGCGGAACGTCGGGCGCGTCGCCGGGCGGGTCGAGTTTCCACGCGCCGCCGTTCTCGCCCAGCGCGTCGGTGAGCGGGTTGAAGGAGAGGCGTCCGGCCAGGGCGAAGGCGAGGACGATCTCGGGACTGGCGATGAAGTTCATCGTCGCCGCGTTGCCGTCGTTGCGGGCGGGGAAGTTGCGGTTGAAGGAGGTTACGATGGCGTTGGCCTCGCCCTTGGCGACCGACGGCCTTCGCCACTGGCCGATGCACGGCCCGCAGGCGTTGGCGAGCACCGTCGCGCCCGCCTGCTCGAGGTCGCGCATCTGGCCGTCGCGCCGGATGGTCGCGTGCACCGCCTCTGAGCCGGGCGTAACCAGCAGCGGCGTTGCCACCTTCACGCCGCGCGCCTCCGCCTGCCGCGCCACGGCGGCCACGCGCGAGATGTCCTCGTAGGACGAATTGGTGCACGAGCCGATGAGGGCGGCGGAGACGCGGTCGGGGTAGCCCTCGCCGGCGACGGCGGCGGCCATCTCGGAGATGGGGCGGGCGAGGTCGGGCGTGTGCGGGCCGACGACGTGCGGTTCGAGCGCGGAGAGGTCGATCTCTATCACGCGGTCGAAGAAGCGCTCGGGCGCCTCCTCCACCTCAGCGTCGCAGGCGAGCAGGTGAGCGTAGCGGCGGGCGAGGTCGGCCAGGTCGCCGCGCTCGGTGGCGCGCAGATAGGTCGCGGCGCGCTCGTCGAACGGGAAGATGGAGGTGGTCGCGCCGATCTCCGCGCCCATATTGGCGATGGTCGCCCTGCCCGTGGCGCTGATCGACGCCAGGCCCGGGCCGAAGTACTCGAC
Source organism: uncultured Dehalococcoidia bacterium (assembly GCA_964560025.1). Classification (GTDB taxonomy): domain Bacteria; phylum Chloroflexota; class Dehalococcoidia; order Lucifugimonadales; family Australimonadaceae; genus JAGWBE01. The sequence goes on along the minus strand of CAZLKC010000002.1, from coordinate 68,477 downwards.
GACCGCGTTGGTGCCGCCCTTCACCGTCAGAATGCCCGCCAACTTCAGAATCACGTCCTTGGGCGCCGTCCACCCGGAGAGCGCCCCGGTGAGTTTCACCCCGATGAGGCGCGGGTAGAGCACCTCCCACGGGAATCCGGCCATCACGTCCACCGCGTCGGCGCCGCCCACGCCGGAGGCGAACGTCCCCAGCCCACCCGCGTTGGGCGTGTGGGAGTCGGTGCCGATGATCAGCGCGCCCGGGAAGGCGTAGTTCTCCAGCACCACCTGGTGGATGATGCCGGAGCCCGGCCCCCAGAAGCCCAGCCCGAACTTGTTGGAGGCGCTGCGCAGGAAGTCGTACACCTCCTTGTTCTCGACGACCGCCTCGCTCGTGTCGGACGCCGCGCCGACGCGCGCCTGGATGAGGTGGTCGCAGTGGACGGTGGTCGGCACGGCGGCGGTCGGGCGGCCCGCCTGCATGAACTGGAGGATGGCCATCTGCCCCGTAACGTCCTGGAGTGCGACGCGGTCGGGGCGCACCTGGACGTAGCTGCCGCCCGGCTCCAACTCCGCGCCCGCAGGGTCGTCCAGGTGGCCGAGGAACACCTTCTCGGCGTAGGTGAGCGGCCTGCCGAGCCGCTCCCGCACGGCGCGCAGGCGTTGGTCGATCGTGCGGTAGGCCTCCTCCACGAAGGCGGGGCTGGATTCAACGAGCGGCGCCGTCATAGCGTCTCCTCCTGGCGGTTATCAGTCCGGGCGCAGTGCGCTCCCGAACTCTACCACCATTCCGACCCCAACTCGCTGCCCGAACTCCTTTCCCCTACTTGTTGCCGGCAACGGTGGGCAGCTTGCGCACGGCGGCGCCGGCCTGCCGCTCCGCCGCGGCGAGGTCGAACTGCGTCTGCAGGTTCAGCCAGAACTGGGGCTCGACGCCGAACCAGTGCCCGAACCGCAAGGCCGTGTCGCCGCTGATCGAGCGCTTCCCTGCGATGATCTGGCTCACGCGGTTGGGCGGCACGGCTATCTGCCGCGCGAACACCGCTTGGCTCACCCCCAACTCGACCAGTTCGTCCTTGAGCACCTCGCCGGGGTGGACAGCGCGCATAAACGTCATAACCCCTCCTTACGCGCCATGATAATCGGCGCGCAGTCAGCGGCGTCCATCCCCCGCCCGCCCGGCTGCTGCGCTGCTATGCTCGGAATGTGTACGTCATCGGCACTGCGGGACACGTCGACCACGGCAAGTCCACCCTCGTCCAGGCGCTCACGGGCATCGACCCCGACCGGCTGCGGGAGGAGAAGGAGCGCGGCCTCACCATCGACCTGGGGTTCGCGTGGCTCACGCTCCCCAGCGGGCGCGAGGTCAGCATCGTCGACGTGCCCGGCCACGCGCGCTTCATCAAGAATATGCTCGCAGGCGCCGGGGGCGTCGACCTCGCCCTGCTGATCGTGGCCGCCGACGAATCGGTGATGCCGCAGACGCGCGAGCACCTCGCCATCCTCGACCTGCTAGGCGTCAGGCGCGGCATGGCCGTCGTAACCAAGCGCGACCTAGCCGACCCTGACCTCCTGGAGTTGGTGCAGTTGGAGGTGGAGGAGGCGATGGCGGGCACGGTGCTCGCCGGGTCGCGCGCGCTGGCCGTCTCGGCGGTAACGGGCGAGGGCCTCGACGAGCTGAAGGCGGCCATCGACGAGGCGCTGGACGTTACGGAACAGCGCCAGGACGTGGGGCGGCCGCGGCTGGCCGTCGACCGCGCATTCACGATGACAGGGTTCGGCTCCGTGGTTACGGGAACGCTCATCGACGGGGCGCTGCGCGTGGGCCAGCAGGTCGAGTTGGCGCAGAGTGGCAAGACGGCGCGCATCCGCGGCCTCCAAACCCACCGCGCCTCCATCGAGGAGGCGCAGCCCGGCACGCGCGTCGCCGTCAACCTCAGCGGCCTCTCCGCCGACGAACTGGAGCGCGGCGAGGTGCTGACCTCCCCCGGCTGGCTGCGTCCCACCAAAGCGGCGGACGTGCGCCTGCACCTGCTCCCCGACGCGCCCCGCGCGCTGCGCCACAACGCGCCGGTGACCTTCCATGCCCATACCACCGAATCGCCCGCCAAGGTGCGCCTTCTAGAGCAGGACACGCTGGAACCGGGCGGCGAGGCGTGGGCGCAGGTGGTCGCCGAGCAAGCGGCGCCCCTAGCGCCCGGCGACCGATTCGTCGTCCGCTCCTCCGACGCGACGCTCGGCGGCGGCGTAGTCGTGGACGTAGGCGCGCGCCGCCATCGCAGACGCGACAGCGCGGTCATCGCGCGGTTGCACACGCTCGCGCAGGGCAGCGCCTCGGCGCGCCTCGTAACCGCCCTCGAGGCGGGCGAACCCGCCGACCTGACAACGCTCGCCAGGCGCGCCAACGTCTCTGACGCGGAGGCGGCGGCGCTCGCCCGCCAAGCGGCGGCGGAGCGCCAGGTCGTGGAGCTGGACGGCGGCCTGTTTATGACGGCGGCGGGCTGGGCGCGCGTATCTGCTAAGGCGGAGCAGGCGCTCGCCGCCTTCCACGCGCAGCACCCGCTGCGCCAGGGAATGCCGCGCGAGGAGTTGCGCTCACGCCTGGGCTTCAAGGGCGCGGCTGGCCAAGCCGCGCTTCACCGCCTAGCCGCAACAGGCGTGGCGGCGGACGACGGAGAGACGATGCGCTTGCCCGAGCACGCCGTCTCCGTGGACGCGCAACAGCAGGCGGCGATGGACGCCTACGTCGCGCGCCTCGCCGCCGACCCCTTCCCATTGGAGGCGCCCGCCATCGCGCCCGACCTGCTCGGCCTGCTCAGCGAGCAAGGGCGGGTAGTGCGCACGGGCGCGGGCGTCGTCTTCGAACGCGCCGCCTACGACGTTCTCGCTGATCGCGTGACGCAACACATCCGCGAGCGCGGCGCCGCCACCGTCGCCGACGTCCGCGACCTCTTAGGCACAAGCCGCAAGTACGCCCTAGCCCTCCTAGAGCACCTAGACGACCAAAAGGTAACCCGCCGCCAGGGCGACGCCCGCACGCTGCTGGGGGAATAGGGGAGCGGTAGGCAGAGATTGCCTTTCAACATAAATTTAGAAGGCCGCCTACATGTAGCCCGGCGGCTAACAGTTTGTTGAAAGTCGCCCCTTACCCCGCCAGCGCGCCTAGCCCCTCTACCGCGTCGTCTATGCCCTCTACGCCTTTGCGCAGTTCGTCCAACGCCTCTTGGAGCGCTTCTAGGGCGCGGCGCAGTTGCTCCGGAGGGATGCCGCCTGGGACGGGGTCGCCCGTACTGGGCGCGGGCGCGATGCTGCGGCCTAGCAATGCCTCGATGGCGTCCGTCAGCGTCGGCTCCATCACCACCGTGTCCGCCGTCGCCAGGATGACGCGCTTCAACTCCGGGAAGTCCAGCGTGTCCGCCTGGAGGTAGACCGGCTCGGCGTACAGCAGCGACTCGCCGATGGGAATGACCAGCAGGTTGCCGCGTATGACGATGGAGCCCGACTGCCCCCACAGCGTGAACTGCTCGGAGATGGCGGGGTCGTTGTCGATGCGCGCCTCCACCTGCTCCGGGCCGTTGAAGAGGCGGTCGGTCGGGAAGGTGAAGAGCTGAATCTCGCCGTAGTTCTCGCCATCCGAGCGCGCGGCCATCCACGCCACCAGGTTCGGCTTATCCTGCGGCGTGAAGGGGAGAATCAGGACGAACTCCTCCTGCTCCTCGCCCGGCAGCTGCATGATGACGTAGTAGGGCTGCACGCGCACCGGCTGACTCTGCCTGACCACCTCCAGCGGAATCTCCCACTGATCCTCCTTCAGGAAGAACTCCTTGGGGTCGGTCATGTGGAACTGAAGGAACGTTTCCGCCTGCGCGCGCAGCAGCACCTCCGGGTAGCGGATATGCTCGCGCAGGCCGGGCGGCATCTCGCTGATGGGCGTGAACAGGTCGGGGAAGGCGTTGCGGAAGACGCGCAGCATCGGGTCTTCGCCCTGCGGCTCGATGGTGTAGAAGGTTACGGAGCCGTTGTAGGCGTCCACCACCACCTTCACGCTGTTGCGGATGTAGTTGAACCCGATGAAGGGTATCTGCCGCGTCGTGTCGGGCGGCTGCTCGAAGCGCTGCGCATAGGGCACGCGGTCGGTAACCGTGTAGGCGTCCTGTATCCACAACAGCCGCCCGTCGTGCACCACCATGTACGGGTCGCGGTCGAAGCGCAGGAACGGCGCGATGGCCGCCGTCCGCTCCTGGACGTGGCGGCGGTAGAGCACGCGGCTCTCGCTCGTGAGCTGACCGCTGATGAGGAGGTTCAGGTCTCCCAATTCCCACGCGTACGCGGCGCGGCGCAGCAAGCTCGAAAGCCGCACGCCGCCCGTCCCCTCGTAGCGGTCGATGAACTCCGGCTGGCCGCCCAATTCACCCGGCGGACGGTCGAACTCCGGCTCCGTCGTGTTCACGATCACCGCGTCGTCGCTGCGGGGCGCATCCGGCAGCGTCGGAACAACGTCCGTCGACGTCGACTCCCCGTAGTAGACGCGCGGCTGCGTAACCTCGAACACGCCCGTCAGCGGTACGTCCTTCAGGAAGAACGTGGGCTGCCCGCCCTCCGTGAAGTCGGTCGCCGGGCTCATCACCACGCCGTAGCCGTGGGTGTAGACCAGGCGGCGGTTCACCCAGTTCTGCGCCGTCGGGTCGAGGCCGTCCTGGATCAACTCGCGCGTCCCCAGGAGCACCTGGCGGTACTCGCCGTCCACGTAGTAGCGGTCGATGTCGGGGTCGAGGAAGGAGCAGTAGAGGCGCAGGTGCTGAATCTGGTTGTACACGTCGAGCAGCGGGCGCGGATCCCAGAGGCGGATGTTGGAGATGGTGGCCGGGTTCGCCGCGATGTCCGCCGCCAGGCGGTCGTCCGCCACGTCGTAGGGCCGCTCCGACACGCGCGCCAGGTCGAACCCCTCCCGCGTCCACGCGATGCTCCGCTCGATGTACGGCCGCTCCCGCTCCAACTCGTTCGGCTCCACCGAGAAGCGTTGGACGAGGCTCGGCCACAGCAGCCCGGCGAGCAGCGCGCCGGCCAGCCACAATCCCGCCGCCGAGGTCAGCAGCCGCACGCTCTGCTGCCGGCTCGACATCCGCATGCTGACCAGCATCGTCAGCGCAGAGACCGCCGCGATGCCCGTCAGCAGCCGCAGCGCCGGGATGCGCGCCGTAACGTCCGTGTACGTCGCCCCCGTAACCGCCGCGTCCGCCGAGAAGAGCGTCTCGTACGTGTCCAGCCAATGCCCCGCCGCGATGGCCGCCATCAGGAACGCGCCCAACACCGCCGCGTGGCGCAGGATCGAGCGCGTCAAGTGCGCCCTCACCGCGCGAAAGTAGAACACGCCTAGGTAGGCGACTGCGGTTACGGCGATCAACGCAATGGCCGCGGCCATCAGCCAGCCTTGCACCGTGTGGAGCATCGGCATGGTGAACACGTAGAAACCCACGTCGTGCCCGAACACGGGATCTTCCGCCCCCCACGGCGCCGAGTTCATGAACTTCAGAAAGAGTTCCCAGCGCCCGCTCAAGGCGCGGGCGAAGGTCAGCGCGGCCACGAAGCTCGTCATCGCCAGAGTAGCGAGCAACATCCGGCGCATCACCGCGTAGACGGCCGGGGCCGCGTGGTAGCCCGGCGGCCCCCACGCGCTCCGCACCGCTGCCCAACAGGTCAGCCACGTCAGCCCGCCCATCACCGCGAACCCTGCCCCGAAGAGCCACAGCCGCGTGATCAGGATGTCGCGGTAGACGCTGCTCAGCCCTAACGTCGAGAACCAGAGCCAATCGGTGTAGATGTCTCGCGCTATGGAGACGAAGATGAACGCCGCGAGCACGCCGAAGACAGCGAGCGCGATGCGCGTGTACAGCCGCATCCGGCTGGGCAGTTGCGACGGGTCGCCGAACAGCGAGTCCATCAACCCGCGCTCGCCCCCTCCGTTGTTGCCCCCGTTGAACCCCGCCATCCCTTTCCCGCCTTACCCGATCGCCGTGCCCGTCTCCGCGCCGCCCAGACACGCCGCCAACGCGCTTGGCCGCGTTCCGTTGACGATATGACCGCGCACGCCCGCCTCCGCCGCCGCCAAGCATGCCCGCGCCTTCGGAATCATCCCCCCGCCGATCACTCCCTCGCCGATCAACTGCTCCACCCGCTCGGGAGAGACTCGGCGCAGCAGGCGGCCCGACGCGTCCAGCACGCCATCGACGTCGGTCAGGAACACCAGCCAATCGGCGCCGACCGCCGCCGCAATCGCGCCCGCCGCCGTGTCCGCGTTCACGTTCAGCAGATTTCGCTCCTCCGCGCCGTCGAGCGCAAGCGGCGCGACCACCGGCACGCACCCGTCGTCCAGCAGGCGCGTCAGCGGCGTCGGGTCAACCCTGAGCGACGAGGCGACGCGCCCCAACTCCGGCCTATCCACGCGCCCTTCCAGCAAGCCGCCGTCCGCGCCCGATATGCCGCTCGCCGTCGCCCCCGCCGCGCTCAACTCCTGCACGAGCCGCTTGTTGACCGCCCCCGCAAGCACCGCCGCCACCACCTCCACGCTCGCCGCGTCCGTAACGCGCAGCCCGTCTACGAACTCCGACTGCACGCCCAAGCGCCCCATCCAATCGCTGATCATCGCGCCGCCGCCGTGCACCACGATGGGGCGGCGCCCTTCCTTACGCAGCGCCGCCACGTCGGCGATGGCCGTGTCCTGCGCGCCCAGCGTGGAACCGCCGATCTTCACGAGAACGATGGAGCCTTGCCCCGCCATACTCCAAGCCTCTAGGTCGTGTAGGCGCTGTTGAAGGTCACGTACTCTTCGCTCAGCTCGCACCCCCACGCCGTGGCCGACGCCTCTCCCAGCCCCAGGTTGAGGGAGAGCGCGATCTCCGGCTGACGCATCATCGCCACCACCGCGTCCTTATGGAACGAGATAGGCAACCCCTCGTCCATAATGCACACGTCGTTGATGTAGAAGGTGACCTTCTCTTCGACGATCTCGGCTCCGGCGCGTCCCGCCGCCGCCAGCACGCGCCCCCAGTTCGGGTCGCTGCCGTGAATCGCCGACTTCACCAGCGACGACCCAGCGACTGCCCGCGCGACTGCCCGCGCGTCATCGCGGCTCCGCGCCCCTTCCACGCTTACGGAGAAGATGCGCTCGGAGCCTTCCGCGTCCCGCACCAACTGCTTGCACAGGTGGTCGGCCACTGCGCGCAAGCCCGCAGCGAACGCCGCCGCGCCCGGCGAATCGGCGTTCAGCGGCGGGTTTCCGGCCTGGCCGTTGGCCAGCAGCAACACTGTGTCGTTCGTGCTGCCGTCGCCGTCGACCGTAACCATATTGAACGTGTCGTTCACCGCTTGCGTCAGCGCCTGGTTCAGGAACTCCGGCTCGACCGCCGCGTCCGTCGTCAAGAAGCCGAGCATCGTCGCCATCTGCGGGTGAATCATCCCCGCGCCCTTCACGCAGCCGCCTATCGTCACCGACGCGCCGCCGACCTCCACCCGCGCCGCCGCCGACTTCGGCCCACGGTCGGTGGTCATAATGCTGCGCGCGAAGTCGTCGCCGCCGTGAGGGGAAAGTTCGACGCGCCCGACCCCCGCGCGCACCAGCCCCATCGGCAACTCCACGCCGATCAGGCCTGTGGTGCAGATAGCCACCTCCTCCGGCTCTACGCCCGCCTGGCGCGCGGCCAACGCCGTCGTCTCCACCGCGTCCCGCATCCCCGCCTCCACCACCGCGTTGGCGATGCCGCTCACCGCGACCACCGCGCGGACGCGCCCCGCCTCCACCCGCTCCTGCGTCAGCACCACCGACTTCGACTTGACGCGATTCAGCGTGAAGACGCCCGCCGTTACGGTCGGCGCGTCCGACAGCAGGATGCCCACGTCCAACTTGTCCTGAGCGTAGGTCTTCACGCCCGCGTAGACCGCGCCCGCCGTGAACCCGCGCGGCGTCGTAACGCTGCCGCCATCGATGAACCTCACTGCCTCGCTCACCCTGCTTCCTCCAACGCGCGAATGGAAACTCGCGGCTGACCGCCGCGAGCGGCGAGATGCTACCACGCGGCGCGCAGGGACGGCGCTAAACCCACCGGGTGCGCTTGCTGCGCGCCTTCTGCGACGTCGCCGTCGGCAGCCCCTCCGCCGTCATCGCTTCCTCGACCAGCCGCGCGAACGCCTGCCGGTCGCGCCCGCTGATCACCGCCTGCTCGTGCGCCTCCTGAAGCGCCACGGGGTAGCCGTGACCTTTGTCCGCCTGCGAGACCAGCGCCCCGTGCAGCAGCGCCATCGCCTGCGAATCCTGCGCCGTCCACTCCGGCGTCTCCACCCGCGCCACCTCTTCACCCACGTGCAGGTAGAAGAAGCGCACCGCGTGCGGGCCGTAGTGCTCGCCCACCACGCTCGAGTTGCTGCGGAACGCCGCCGACCGCTCTCCAGGCCGCAGCGCCGCCGCCGCCAACTCGCCGTCCGTAACGCCGCCTACTGCGTCGCACGGGCGCGTTCCCGAACGGAGCGCGCCGCAATGCGCGTCGCAGTCCACCCGCTCATAGGGGCAGACGTGCAGGCGCAGCGCGTTCACCACCTCCGTGCTGCGCGGCAGGCTGACGTACGACGCGACCGCCAGCGTTCTCCCCTCGGCGGCTGAGCGCAGGCGGTCGAGCGCGGGCAGCAACCCCTCCTCCAGCAAGCGCCTTCGCACGAACTCCGGGTAGCCTTGCCCCGTCAGCCCCCACAGCACCAGCGTGCCGTCGAGCAGCGCCACCGCCGGAATGTCCGGCGGCGACGCCTCCACCAGATCGGCTAACGCCTCCGCCTCGGCGACCGCGCGCATCATGCCCAGCAGCGGCCCCTCCACCGCCACGTCGCGCGCCGCCGCAGGGTCGGCCAGCGCCAACTCCTCGTCGCGCGCGTACAGCGTCGGCGTGCTGCGCAGTTCCGCGCCCGGCCGCGCGCCGTAGCGCAGCGCCGCCGAGCCGATGTTGATGAGGTAGCAGCGCGCGGGCGAGTGGCGGTCTACGTCGACGTGCGAGCCGTCCACCGACAGCGCCGCGTAGTCGTCCGGCAAGGGCGGCGCGGCGAACGCGGCGTGCAGCGGCTCTTCCACGCCCGCGACGAGCCACGTTACGCGCCCCCCGGCGCGGCGCGCCTCCACCGCCTCCGGGTCGGCCTCGCGCAGCGCCGTCAGCGCGAGCGCGAGCGCGTCCGCCCGAGCCTCGCCACGCTGCCGCAGGCCCGCCGTTAGCCCGCCCAGTTGCGCCGCCGTCTTGTTCAGGTCTAGCGCCATAGCCCGCCCATACTACCCCGCCTCCGGAGCGGCGTTGACAGCCCTCCCGCGCGCGGCTAGCATCGCCGCCACGGAGGCCGCCCCTTTTTTCATATTCCGTCCAACACTCCGGAGATTGAAAGGAGACCATCTCCTATGAACCCGCTCCGCACCGTGGTATTCGTCGACGGCCAGAACTTCCGCAGCAACCTTCGCCAATTCTCCTTCCGCTCCGGCGAAGAATACCCCTCCTACCAACTGGAGGAACGCCACTTCCACTGGCGCGACTTCTTCTCCGGCGTCATCGAGAAGTTCAACGAGGCGACCCACCTCGACCACCGCCTCGTCCGCGTCTACTGGTACCACGCCGCCTCCATCACCCCCTGGTCGGAGAGCATTCGCCTCGCCCAGAACATCATCGACAACTACAGCTACGACGTGCCCGCCCTCACGATGGAGGAGGTGACCGAGGCCGCCAAGGAGTGGTACGACCGCGAGCGCCAATACTTCGAGACGCTGCGCGAGCGCGTCTTCTCCAACCTCCAGCGCGACACCGACTTCCTCGAGTTCAAGTACGTCGGCCAATACTCCATCCGCCCGTACCAGCCCTACCGCATCGAACGCCGCGACGACGGCGCCCTCTACTACCTCGGCACGCGCCTCGGCGAGAAGGGCGTGGACATCGGCATCGCCGTCGATATGATCGCCAAGATGCCCAACTACGACGTGGCCGTCCTCATCAGCGGCGACGCCGACTTTATGCCCGTCATCTCCTACCTCAAGGACAACCTCCGCCAGGTCTATCAATTCTCCATCGCCAAGGACGTGGCCACCCGCACTCAGTACCTCTCCGCGTGGCTCCAGCGCGACGTGGACTGCTTCCAGATATTCGATGAACTAGAGCTGCTCGACACCTACCTCAACCGCGAAGCGCCTATGCCCCCCGCCATCTCCCAAGAGGTGGACGCGCGCATCTTCGAACTGAAAGAGGCGCTCGAATACGGCTAGGCGCCCCGGCGCGCCCCCGCTTGACAGCCCGCGCCGATTTGGTAGCGTTGGCCTCGCAGTTCCCGAGGAGGCGCCTATGGCCACGCAGACCCTGACCGAAGCGAGCACCAGCCGCTACGCCGACGCCAACGGCTTCAAGATCCACTACAACGAAGCCGGCTCCGGCCATCCCGTCATCTTCATCCACGGCGGCGGCCCCGGCGCCAGCGGATGGAGCAACTTCGTCCGCAACATCGGCCCTATGTCGGAGCGCTACCGCGTCCTGCTCGTCGACATGCCCGGCTTCGGCAAGTCCGACCCCATCGTCATCGGCGCCGACTCCGACCGCCTGCACGAGAACGCCCGCATCTTCGTCGACTTCCTCGACGCGCTCGGCATCGACAAGGCCAGCTTCGTTGGCAATTCGATGGGCGGCGGAACCTCCGCCGTCGTCGCCATCCAAAACCCCGAGCGCGTGGAGAAACTGGTGCTGATGGGCGCGGCGGGCGGCGGCAAGAGCCTCTTCAACCCGCTGCCGATGGAGGGCATCAAGGCGCTGCGCGACGTCTACGTCAAGCAGACCAAAGAGTCCTTCCGCGAGATGATCGACCTCTTCGTCTACGACTCCTCATTCGTAACGGAGGAACTGCTGGAGCAGCGCGTCGCGGGCCTGCTGGAGCACCCCGAGCACATCGACGGCCAGCGGCGCTCCAACCCGATGCTGCCCGACCTCACGATGGAGTTGGGCAAGATCAAGGCGCCCTCCCTCGTAGTCTGGGGACGGGACGACCTGTTCGTCCCCCTCGACCACGCCCTGAAGTTTATGTGGCACATCCCCAACGCGCGGCTGCACGTCTTCCCCCGCTGCGGCCACTGGGCGCAGTACGAGCACGCCGACGGCTTCAACCGCCTGCTGCTCGACTTCCTCGGCTAGCCCCCCGCGAAACACCGAAGCATCAGAGAGGCGCGACTATGGCGACACAGACCCTCACCGAAGAGAGCACCAGCAAGTACGTCCAGGCCGGGGACATCCGCCTCCACTACAACGAGGCGGGCTCGGGCGAGGCGGTGATTATGCTGCACGGCGGCGGCCCCGGCGCCTCCGGCTGGAGCAACTTCCGCACCAACATCGGCGCCTTCTCCGAGACCTACCGCACGATGCTGCTCGACCTGCCCCAGTACGGCAAGTCCGACCCCGTCGTCATCAACGGCGACGCCACCCGCTACAACGCCGCCTCCATCAAGGCGATGTTCGACGAACTGGGCGTCGACAAGGCCCACTTCATCGGCAACTCCTTCGGCGGCGCCACCTCCCTGCGCTTCGCCATCGACTACCCCGACCGCGTCGGCAAACTCGTCGTGATGGGCCCGGCCGGCAGCGGCCCCTCCTACTTCATGCCCCGTCCGCTCGAGGGCATCAAGGCGCTGAACGCGTGGTGGGACAACCCCTCCCGCGAGCAGATGGCCAAGATCGTCGACCTCTTCGTCTACGACGAGAAGTTCAAGACGGACGAACTGATCGACATGCGCCACAACGCGGGCCTCAGCCGCCCGCAGCACATCGAGGCGCGCCGCAACTCCACCAACCGCGTCACCCCCGACTTCACCTCCGAACTGCACAAGGTGCAGGCCAAGACGCTCATCATCTGGGGGCGCGACGACCGCTTCTCGCCCCTCGACTTCGCGCTGAATATGCTCTGGCGCATCCCCGACGCGCAGGTGCACGTCTTCCCCGAGTGCGGCCACTGGGTGCAGTACGAGAAGTCCGACGAGTTCAACCGCCTCATTATGGACTTCATCGCCAACGACTAGCCCCTAGCCGCGGGCGCAGCCCTCCGGCGCGCAAGGAGAGCGACGCAATGGCGATGACGCTCACCGCCGAGAACACCAGCCGCTACGCCGACGCCAACGGCGTCCGCGTCCACTACCACGAGGCGGGCGACGGGCCGCCCCTCGTCTGCGTCGCCGCAACCGCGTTCGGCGCAACCGCATGGGGGCAGAACCGCCGTAACCTTCACGCCCTCTCCCAGCGCTTCCGCACCATGCTCGTCAACCTGCCGCCCCAGGGCGGCTCCGACAAGCAGGTGAAGAGCAGCGAGCCGCGCCTCGACTTCTATGCCCGCGTGCTGCGCGACTTCCTCGACGCCCTCGGCATCGACCGCGCCCACTTCTACGGCGGCTCGCCCGGCGCGGGCCCCGTCCTCAAACTCGCCGCGCTTCACCCCGAGCGCGTCGGCCGCATCGTCGTCGACGCGCCCACCGGCCTGGGCAAGAGCCTCTTCAACCCTATGCCCGTCGAGGGCGCCGCCTACACCGCCGCCTTCGGGCGCGAGCCGACGATGGAGCGCCTGCGCGAGGTGATGGAGATCCAGATATCGCGCCCCGAACTACGCGACGAGGCGATCGAACTCCGCTACGCCGCCGCCCACGCGCCCGGTTACCAGGAGGCGCGCGGCAACATCTCCGGCCCGATGGAGGGGCTGCTCAACTTCATCGGACGCGTCGCCGCCCCCACCCTCATCATCTGGGGCGCCGCCGACCGCGACGTGCCGATGGACCGCGCCCTCGCCGCGATGTGGGAGATGCCCAACGCGCGCCTCCACCTCTTCGGCGCGGGATGCGGCCACTGGCCCCAGTACGAGCGCGCCGACGAGTGGAACCGCCTCGTCATCCGCTTCCTCACCGACTAACCCCGCCCGCAGGAGAGACCGCGTGACCCTCGACAAGGCAGACTCCGACCGCTACGCCACCATCGACGGCGTCGAACTCCACTACAACGACGTCGGCTCCGGCCCCGCGCTGATGACCTTCCACGGCGGCGGCCCCGGCGCCAACGCGTGGGACAACACCCGCTTCAACGTCCCCGAACTCTCCAAGCACTTCCGCATGCTGCTGGTAGACCTCCCCGGCTACGGCGGCTCCGACAAGACCGCCGCGCTCCCCCAGGGCAAGACCGTCGACGGCTTCCTCGCCGGACTGATGCGCGGCCTGCTCGACCACCTCGGCATCGAGACCACCCACCTCTACTGCTCCTCCTTCAGCGGCCCATTCGGCGTCCGCTTCGGCCTCGACTACCCCGGCCGCACCGGCAAACTCATCCTCCAAGCCTCCTACGCCTCCACCGGCCTGCCGCTGATGCTCTCTCCCACGCCCGCCGAGGGCATCAAGACGCTGATGGAGTTCCGCGAAGAGCCAACCTACGAGCGCATGCAGCGGATGATGGACTACTTCATCCCCAATCCCGCGCTGCGCAGCAAGGAGCTGGTCGACCGCCGCTTCGCCGCCGCAACCATCCCCGGCCACCTCGAGGCCGCCGCCCGATTCGGCGGCAGCGCCAATATGAGCAACCTCCAGCGCGAGGCCGCCAACCTGAAGGCCGAGACGCTCCTGCTATGGGGCGGGCAGGACTGGATGGTGCCCGTGGAGGGCGTGCTGCGCGCGATGGGCGAGATCCCCAACCTGCGCGTCCACATCTGGCGCGGCGCAGGCCACTTCGTCCAATACGAGCACCGCGACGAGTTCAACCGCCTCGTCCTAGACTTCCTCACCCACTAGCCCATGCCTCGACCGTTCGCCCTGAGGGAACTCGAAGGGCGACGCTCAGCAGCGGCGCGAATCAGAACCTTCTCGTTGCCCAGTCGCCCATCCCAACGCCCAACAGGCCGACGACAGCGGCGCCGATGAGCGCCAGGGCAAAGCGCCCCCAACCGGCGGCCTCGTCCCCCAGGATGCCCTGCCCGACGAGGGCTTGGGCAACCAGCAGGCCAACGACGACGCCTACCCCCGCGCCGACCACCGCGCCGATGATCGCCCACCCCGAAATCGGCATCTCCCTCATTGCGCGTACCCCCTTACGCCCGCTACGAGCGCCGCGGCAGGTTCAACCACCCGCCGCCGGACTTCCTTACGCGCCAGCATATACGCCGACCGTTCGCCCTGAGCGAACTCGAAGAGCAGCAGCGGCGCGGACGGGGGGATGCGGGAACGACGGAGCGGGAGGTCAGGCCGTCTCGAACTGGAGCGACGAGAGGTCGAGGTCGGAGGAGCGCGTAGAGAGGTAGAGCACCTCCACGCCGACCACCTCGTTCGCCTCGTTGTAGTCGAGCACCACGCCGGATGCCACCTCTTCCGACTCGATGATGCGAGAGTCGTCGAGGCGCAGGTAGAGGGCATCGCTCTCTTTGTCCACTCTGAGCTTCATAGCGCTCCTCTCTTTCTCTTGTCAAAGAATAGCGTTACCACCCGCCATGGGTCAACGCGCGTGTTGACGGCAACGCAGAGGACTCGGCCGCCGAACTCCGGGATGGGGCGGAAGAAGAGTTCAACGCCAGGGCGCTGACGGTCGGGTTCGCGGAGTGCAGGCTCCGCCACAGTGGACTCTACCCAGGCCTGGGGAATCTCGCGGTCGCGCATAGACTTGATCGCATGCAGCGAGTATTCCAGCTCTAGGCGCGCCACGCTGCGCTTATCCCGCTCACCTTTTCGCCATCCAGCCGTTCGCGCGGTTGTGGCGGCGCAGACCCTCCAGCGTCAGCGTGTTGCTCTTGGCGAGATTGCACGGGCCGCAGAGGAGCAGGCGGTTGCTGATGTGGTGCAAGCCGCCCTGCGAGCGCGGCGCGTTGTGGTCGAGTTGCAGGTAACGCTCATCGTCGAACGTGCGGTCGCAGCCCGCGCAGACGATGCCGTTGCGCTCGACGAGTTGCGCCTTCATCTGCGCGTTCGTCAACTTGGGGCCGGGCGGCTCCGGTATCTGCACCTTGAGGTTGAGCGTCGGCGCGGCGGTCTTCCCCTCGTCCGTCCGCACGGGCGGCGTGGTGGAGTAGGTTACGCTGCCAAAGGTGATGAGGCTCCGGCTGGCGCCCGACTCCGCGTCCGGGACGGCGAGCTTCTCGTCGCGCAGGCGGTCGAGCACCATCTGGTGCGCGCCGTCCCAGATGTCTATGCCTACCCACTCGCGGCCAAGCCGCTCCGCCGCCACGGGCGTGGTCGCGCAACCGCAGAACGGGTCGAGCACCAAGTCGCCCTCGTTGCTGCTTGCCCTGATGATGCGCTCATAGAGAGCAAGCGGCTTCTGGGTTGGGTAACCGGTGCGTTCGGTGTTATTTCGGTTCAGATTCTTGATGTTCGTCCAAACACTGCCGAGTGGCCTCCCATCCATTTCGTCCAAGTAGCGTTTCCTGACAGCGACATCGTTACCGGCACCAGGGGTGCATGACTTGTGATGAATCTGTCCGATCGCCAACAGTTCATTCATCTTGTCCAACGGATATCGCCAGCGTCGTACTGCGCCCAAAAACTCGTATTGATGGCCACCCTGCCTACCGGGAGCAGTTAGGTCATTTACCTTATACCGGCGTCCGTCTGTATCGACGTATTTGAACCATGATGCTTCGACCTCCTCATCCGTGAACGGTTCCAATTCTCGGTTCCATACGCTGTTGTCTGATTTGACGTAGTACAGCAAGGTGTCATGCTGAGTGAAGAACCGTTTGGCATTGCTTTTGGTTCCGCTCATTCTCTGCCACACAATCTCGTTGCGGAAGTTCTTGCGCCCGAAGATGGCGTCCATCAGCGTCTTGACGTAGGCGTGGGCGGTGTGGTCGATGTGCAGGTAGATGCTGCCGTCGTCGGTCAGGACGCGGTGCATCTCCATCAGGCGCACGCCGAGCCAGCAGAGGAACGCGCCCATGTCGTCTCCCGACGCGATGCGCGTGGACTCGATGACCGACCACGCAGCGGGCCAGTCGTCCTTGATGGCGTCCACCCACTCTTCGTGCACGTCCCTGTCCCACGACCACCGGTCGACGAACCGCGCGCCGCTGGCGATGCTGTCGGGCGTGGCGTGGAAGTCCTTGCTCTTGTTGAACGGCGGATCCGTGGCGATGAGGTCCACCGTGCCGGAGTTCATCCCGCGCAGGAAGGGCAGGTTGTCGCCGTGGTAGAGCGTGCGCGATTCGAAGTTGCGTTGGGGGGCGGCGGGCATGAGGGCGGTCTCTTAGCGGCGGGGCCGTAGGCTAAGGTTTGCGGCGCGCGCCGCGCTTGTCAATACGCGCGCGTCACACCCCGACCCTCCCTCTCTACCCCAGCGCCCCGAAGTCCGTCTCGTACGCCGACACCAACTCCAGCGAGAAGTCGCGCAGCGGGCGCATAGGGTCGGGGGCGGGCGGTGGATGCGCCGCCTCTCCCGCCTCGAACGCAGCGGCGGCCTCGGCTAGCGTGCGGCTCTCCGCGTTGCGCACCACCAGCGCCGCGCTGCGCTCCGTAACCGCGAGGATGCACCCGTACTCGAACGCGATGCTGAGCACGTTGTAGGCCACGTCCCGCTCCACCGCCTCCTCCCCCTCCACCACGCTCAGCAGGTCTTCGAGGAAGGCGTCCGCCGTAACCGCCTCGCCCGACGCGCGTACCTGCGCCGCCTGCGCCGCCAACGGCTCGCGGCACTCGTCCAGAATCTCCGCCGCGTCGGCGTGCGTCTGGAGCAGCAGCGGCGCGACCTTGTCCGGGAACTCGACGCCCACGGCGCACCCCAAGCCGAACGCCGCCCGCGCCGCGCTGCGCAGCGGCTCCGCCTCGAACAGCGGCTCGCGCTCGTCCACCTCATGCAGGTCGTGGGGCAGCGCCTCGAGGTGGAGCGCCATCACCACGTCGGTGAGCGAGGGCGGCGCCTCCTGCTCCCCGGCCGGCTCCAGCGGGATGATGCGTTGCGGCGGCACTTACGACGCGGGCGCGTTCGCCATCGCCTCGACCAGCTCGCGCACGCCGTCCGCCGAGCGATCGAGCGCCTCGCGCTCCGCCGCCGTCAACTCCAACTCCACCACGCGCTCCACGCCGCCCGCGCCCAGGATCACCGGCACGCCCATATAGACGCCGTCGATGCCGTACTCGCCCTCCAGCAGCGCCGCGCAGGGCAACTGCCGCTTCTGGTCGAGCAGGATCGCGTCCACCATCTCCGCCGTCGCCGCCGATGGCGCGTAGTAGGCCGAGCCGGTCTTCAGCAGCGCCACAATCTCCCCGCCGCCGCCCTGCGTGCGCTTGATGACCGCCTCGAGGCGCTCCGCGCTCAGCAACTCGCCGATGGACACGCCGCCGACGGTGGTGTGCTTCACCAACGGCACCATCTGGTCGCCGTGGCCGCCCAGCACGTAGGCCTGCACGTCGCGCACCGACACGCCCAGTTCGTCGGCCAAGAAGGTGCGGAATCGCGCCGTGTCCAGCACGCCCGCCATGCCGACGACGCGCTCCTTGGGGAAGCCCGCGACGCCGTAGGCGTGCTGCACCATCGCGTCCAACGGATTGGAGACGACCACCAGCACCGCCTCCGGCGAGCGCTTCACCGCCTCCTGCACGACCGAGCCGACGATGCGCATGTTCGTGAACAGCAGATCGTCGCGGCTCATGCCCGGCTTACGCGCCACGCCCGCCGTAACCACCACCACGTCCGAACCCGCCGACTCCTCGTAGGAATTCGTCCCGGTGATGGAGGCGTCCACGCCCAGCACCGGCCCCGACTCCTGAATGTCGAGCGCCTTGCCCTGGGGCATCCCCTCCACCACGTCCACCAGCACCACGTCCATGTAGCCCCGCTCGTACAGGCGCTGAGCGGTGGTCGCGCCCACGTTGCCCGCGCCGACCACGGTTACCTTCTTGCGCATCCCGCCTCCTTCTCCTCTTGCTTACTGTCGCCGACTCTGCGCTAGTTCGCGTCCACGTAGGCCGCCCAGCGCTCGTCCAGCGCCGGGTCGGCGACCGTCTCGATCACGTAGTCGCCGAATTCGCGCGTCGTGCACCCCGTGTCGCGGCCAGTGATGGCGATGCGGCGCTCGTACTGGCCGCACACGTCCAGCGCCTTGTGCAGCCGAGCCGCCATCTCGGTGAAGCCGATGTGCTCCAGCATCATCGCCCCCGCGCGAATCATCGACGACGGGTCGGCGTACTGCGCCCGGCCCTCGCGCACCATCCGCGGCGCCGAGCCGTGGATCGCCTCGAACATCGCGTACTGGCTGCCCACGTTGGCCGCCCCCGCCGTGCCCACGCCGCCCTGTATCTGCGCCGCCTCGTCCGTCAGGATGTCGCCGTACAGGTTCGGCATCGCCAGCACCTGGAAGTCGCTGCGGCGCGCCGTGTCGATGAGTTTGGCGGTCATGATGTCGATGTACCAACCGTCCCACGTAATGCCCGGATAGTCCGCCGCGACCTCCCGCGCCACGTCCAGGAACTTGCCGTCCGTCTTCTTCACCACGTTCGCCTTGGTGACGATGGTCACCTGGTCTTTGCCCGTCTTCTTGGCGTGCTCGAAGGCGGCGCGGATGATGCGCCGCGACCCCTGCGTCGTGATGACGCGGAAGTCGATGGCCAGGTCGCCCGTCACGTTCACGCCCTGGCTGCCGACCGCGTACATGTCCTCCGTGTTCTCGCGGAAGAACGTCCAGTCGATCCCCTCGGCCGGGATGCGGACGGGGCGGACGTTGGCGAACAGGTCGAGCGCCTTGCGCATAGCGACGTTCGCGCTCTCGATGTTCGGGTAGCCGTCGCCCTGCTCCGGCGTGTGCGTCGGCCCCTTGAGCGTAACGTGACACTGCTTGATGTCCGCCAGCACGTCGTCGGGGATGGCCTGGAGCTTGGCCGCGCGGTTCTCGATGGTCAGCCCTTCGATGGGGCGGAACTCCACTTTGCCCACCGCCACCTGGTCGGCGAGCAGACTCTCCAGCAGGCGCTGCGCCTCCGCCGTGATGGCCGGGCCGATGCCGTCGCCGCCCAGCGTGCCGATGATGATGGGCGACACTGCCGCGTAGTCCACCGGCGGCGGCTCCTGCTTCAGCCGCTCCACGCGCGCCAACTGCTGCTCCAGAACGACCGCGAACTGCTCCTGCGCGGCGCCGACGGCCTCGTTGTTCTCACTCAATGGACGACTCCTTCCGCCCTCGCGTGCGGCGCGCCGGGCGGAATCCGCCCGCACGAGCCATCTTAGGGCGGCGCGATTATAGAAGCGGCGCGCCCGCCCCGGCAATGAAGGGCTCAGAGGGGAGGGGGCGCGCCCCCTCTACTCCGCGTGCGGGTTGCGCGGATCCTCCTCGTACGCCACCACGTCCTCGTTCGACACGTAGCGCAACTCCCACTCCTCGTAGGACATCTCCGCCGCGACACGCTCCGCCTCCGCGGCGTTCGCCGCCTCCACCATCACCTCATACCGCACGTCGTGCCCTACTCGGAATCGCACCTGCCCGCCTCCTTGCGCTTGACGATAGCACGCCTGTGGTAGCCTCGCCTCACCACGCGGGGAGGGACGCGCGCTATGCCGGACGCAACCATCAACGGCCACAAGCACCACTGGGAGGACACGGGCGAGGGTGCGCCCATCGTCATGCTGCACGGCGCGGCCGGCTCCGGCCACTACTTCGAAGGCGTCGCCTCGCAGTTGGCCGGCGCGGGCTTCCGCGTCATCGTGCCCGATATGCGCGGGATGGGGCGCAGCGAGCACGTCGACGACCTGCCGCCTTCCGCCTGGGTGGACGACCTGCTCGGCCTGCTCGACCACCTCGCCATCGACAAGGCCGTCGTCCACGGCGTGAGCCTCGGCTCGCGCGTCGTCTTGCGCTTCGCCCTCGACCACCCGAACCGGACGCTTGGCGCGGTGCTCGACGCCTTCATCATCGCCAACGACCCCGCCGGCAACGCCCAACTGAACCAGGGCTTCAACCCCGACACGATGCCGGAGGAGCGCAAGGAGGCCGCCAAGCGCCAGCACGGCGACGACTGGGCTGCGGTGCTGGCCAACTACTTCCGCATCCGCAACAAGCCCGACCTTCAGCAGCACTTCAACCTGCGCCCGCTCGCACCGCAGTGCCAGGTTCCAGTCCTCATCATCCGCGGCGACAACGTGCCCGACCCCGTCCACCCTCTCGACCACGCCATCGAGGGCCACAAAATCATCCCCAATTCCAAGCTCGCCATCTACCCCAACGGCGCGAGCACCCTCACCACCGTCAACCCCGACGTGTTCGTCCGCGTAATCAGCGGCTTCGCCGCCGAGTTGACGGGCGGCGAAGCCTAGCCCCGGCTTCCGTTCGCCCTAAGCGAAATCGAAGGGTGGGCGGACGCCCGGTGCGCGGCGGCTACAGCGGGATGTTGCCGTGCTTCTTGGGTGGGAGCGTGTCGCGTTTGTTCTGGAGCATGTCCAGCGCGCGGATGAGCTTGCGCCGCGTCTCCGCCGGATCGATCACGTCGTCAATGTATCCCCGCTCCGCCGCCTGGTAGGGCGTGGCGAACATGTTGCGGTACTGCTCGATCAACTCGTCCCGCGTCGACTCCGGATTCTCCGAATCGGCGATGCGCTTGCGGTGAATCACGTTCACCGCCGCGTCCGGCCCCATCACCGCAATCTCCGCCGTCGGCCAGGCGAGGTTCAGGTCGCTGCGCAGGTGTTTGGAGCCCATAACAATGTAGGCGCCGCCATAGGCCTTGCGCGTTACCACCGTAACCTTCGGCACCGTCGCCTCCGCGTAGGCGTACAGCAGTTTCGCCCCCTGCCGGATGATGCCCCGGTGCTCCTGGTCGGTTCCCGGCATATACCCCGGCACGTCGACGAACGTGACGATGGGGATGTTGAACGCGTCGCAGAAGCGGACGAACCGCGCCGCCTTGACCGACGCGTGGATGTCGATAACCCCCGCCAAGTACGCCGGCTGCTGCGCCACCACGCCCACGCTGCGCCCGTCCAGCCGCCCGAACCCCACGATGATGTTGGGCGCGAACGCCGCGTGCACGCTCAGGAACTCCCCGTCGTCCACCACCCGCTCGATGACCTCCATCATGTTGTAAGGGCGCGACGGATCGTCCGGCACCACCTCCCGCAGCGCCGCGTCCGTCCGGTCGGGGTCGTCCTCTTGATCGCCCATCGGCGGGTCGTCCAGATTGTTCTGCGGCAGGAAGGAGAGCAGATGGCGGATGGCGTCCATGCACTCCTCCTCCGACTCGAGGACGAAGTGGGCGACGCCCGACTTGGACGCGTGGCTGTCCGCGCCGCCCAGTTCCTCGTGTGTAACCTCCTCCGCCGTAACCGCCTTCACCACGTCCGGCCCCGTGATGAACATCTGCGATATGCCGCGCACCATCAGCGTGAAGTCGGTGATGGCGGGCGAGTAGACCGCGCCCCCCGCCGACGGCCCCAGCACGGCGGATATCTGCGGGATGACGCCGGAGGCGATGGTGTTCCGCATGAATATCTCGCCATAGCCCGCCAGCGACACCACCCCTTCCTGGATGCGCGCGCCCCCCGAATCGTTCAGGCCGACGATGGGCGCGCCGTTGCGCATCGCCATGTCCATCACCTTGCAGACCTTCTCCGCCACCACCTCCGACAGCGAGCCGCCGAACACCGTGAAGTCCTGCGCGAACACGTAGGTCAGCCGCCCGTTGATCTTCCCGTACCCCGTAACCACCGCGTCGCCCGCGAAGCGCTTCTCCGCCATCTCGAACTCCGTCGCCCGGTGCGTAACCAGCGGATCGAGCTCCTCGAACGTCCCGGGATCCAGCAGCAGGGCGATGCGCTCGCGCGCCGTCAGCTTGCCCTTCGAGTGCTGCTGCTGGACGCGCGCGCTGCCGCCCGACTCCTGCGCCTCCTCCTTACGGAGGCGCATCTCGTCCAAGCGGTCGCTGCTTTTCTTCTCGACGGCCATAGGAGACGGAGTCCTCTCACACGCGTCTCCCGATGCTAGCACACCCCTAATCTTCAACGGGACAAGAGACGCCGCAGGGCGTTCCGGCCGCCTCCAACAGGCGCGTAAGCCTCCACTCCGTTCGCCCTGAGGGAATTCGAAGGGCGCCCCGCCACCCCTCTGACATCCATTCGTTGCCAAAACAGAACGGCCGCGCTATAATGCGCTCTATGGCCGCTCGCCCGCGCACCGCCTCCTCCCCGCCCCGCGGCCTCCCCCGCGAGAACGAAGCCCCCGCCTCCCAGCCCCATGCCCCCTTCCGAAAGCGTCCGATTTCGGAAGCAAATCTTCCGATCCCGGGAGCGAACCCTCCGATTTCAGCCTCGCCTCCTTCCGATTCCGCCGGCCTCCTCACGCCTAAATCGGAAGAGACGGGACGATTTGAGAAGGCCGGCGCTGGCGCGCTCGCCAGCAAACAGTCCGCCGCCCCCCGGTTGCCCGATGGCGCGCCCTGCGATACGGTGTCTCTATCCCTACGCGGCGGGTGTTCGCTATGGCCCACTACGTGCAACTGATGACGCTCACCCCCGACGGCCGCGACCGCATGGCCGTCGACCCGCACCATATGGTCGACGCCCGCTCCTCCATCGCGATGGAGGGCGTGGAGACGCTCGGCCTCTACGCCGTGCTGGGCCAGTACGACTTCGTCGGCATCGTCCAGGCGCCCGACAACGACGTAGCGGCGCGCTACTCGCTCGCCCTAGGCGCGCGGGCGGGCGCCCACATCGTCACCCTCCCCGCCGTCCCGGTCATCGCGTTCGAGCAGGCGCTCCGCAGCGATCCGCCGGACGAGGATGCCGCCGTGCGGCTCGACCCTCAGTTCGACCTCCAAGAACCCGCCATCTAGATCGGAGCAACGCCCCCTATGACGCAGGAACTCAACCTCGGCGTCCTCGACCAATCGCCCATCCCGCGCGGACGCACCGCCGCCGAGGCGCTGCGCGCCACCGTAGACCTCGCCCGCGACGCCGAGCGCTTCGGCTACAAGCGCTACTGGGTCGCCGAGCACCATTCCTCCGGCTCCTTCGCAGGCCCCAGCCCCGAGATTATGGTCGGACAGATCGCCGCCGAAACGTCCTCCATCCTCGTCGGCAGCGGCGGCGTCATGCTCACCCACTACTCCTCGCTCAAGGTCGCCGAGCAATTCAGCGTCCTGAACGCCCTGCACCCCGGACGCATCGAACTGGGCATCGGGCGCGCCCCGGGCAGCGACCAACTCACCGCCGCCGCGCTCGCCTACCCGAAGGCGCCCGCCGACGTGCAGGCGTTCCCGCAGCAGGTGTTCGACACGCTCGGCTACATGCACGGCTCGATGGACCCGCAGCACCCCTTCGCCAACGTGCGCCCCCTGCCCGGTCCGCAGAGCGGCGAGCTGCCCGAGGTCTGGCTGCTCGGCTCCAGCGACTACAGCGCGCAACTCGCCGCCACCCTCGGCTTGTCGTTCGCCTTCGCCGACTTCTTCGGCGACATCCGCGACCGCGGCCCCGTCGTCGCCGACATCTACCGCCGCAACTTCAAGCCGTCCGCCTACCTCGACCATCCCCGCGTCAACGTAACCGTCCAGGCGCTCTGCGCCGAGACGGAGGAGCGCGCCCTCTTCCTGGGCGCCAGCCGCAACCTCAACAAGGCGGGCTGGACGCTCCCCTCGCGCCCCGGCCTTATCCCTCCGGAAGAGGCGGAGGCGATCGAGCTGACGGACGAGGCGCGCTCGTGGATGGCCAAGTTCCGCGCAGGCTACATCGACGGCGACCCGCAACAGGTGAAGGCGCAACTGCTGGAGGTGGCCGGCCTCTACGAGACGGACGACGTGAATATGGTGACCATCACCTACGACTATGCCGCCCGCACCCGCTCCTACGAACTCATCGCCCAAGCGTTCGGCATGATTCCCGCCGAGGCCGGTGCCTCCGCCGCTGCCGCCCCGAGCGAGGCGCCCGCGTGAACGCCCCCGGCCGTCCCGCCATGCCCCCTGCCTACGGCGTGGGCGACCCGCAATACGGCTTCGAGCCAATCCCGTGGGCGTGGGTGGAAGAACGCCTGACCGCCGCCCGCAACTACTGGGTCGCCGCCGCCCGCCCAGGCGGAAGCCCCCACGTCGTCCCTGTGTGGGGACTCTGGTTCGACGGCGCGTTCTACTTCTTCACCGACCCCGCCTCGCTCAAGGCGCGCTCCCTCACCGCAGACCCCCGCGCCGTCGTCCACCTCGAAAGCGGCGACGACGTAGTGATCCTCGAAGGGACGATGGATACCTGCCCCCCGGCCCCGGCGCTGCTCCAAGCCTACGAGGCGAAGTACGGCGTATCCCCCGAAACCGCCGCCGTCCTCTTCCGCCTGAACCGCGCCAAGGCGCTCGCATGGCGCGAGCAGGACTTCCCCCGTTCGGCCACCCGCTGGGCGTAGGCGATGGTGAACGAATGGCGCATGCCACCAAGGAGTTGCTGACGTGAACGTATTCGTAACCGGCGGCGTCGGCCACGCCGGCGCCCACATCGTCCGCCGCCTGCTCGACGCCGGCCACACGGTGGTCTGCGCCGACGTTCGCCCGCCCGCCGAGGGCCTGCCCGCCATCGGCGAGGTCGGCCAGGCCTTGACGCACGTCATCGTCGACGTAACCGACTACGGCCAGGTGCTCGCCGCGATGACCGGCGCCGACGCCGTCGTCCATATGGCCGCCATCCCCAACCCCGTCCAACGCCCCGAGCACGAGGTCTTCCGCATCAATATGACGACCAACTGGAGCGTGCTCCAGGCGGCGGAAGTTCACGGCGTCCCCAAGATCGTAATGGCCTCGTCCATCAACGCCGTCGGCTCCTCCTTCGCCCCCGCCGTGCCGCGCGAATATTTTCCCATCGACGAGCGCCTGCCCACCAAGGCCTCCGACGCCTACGCCCAATCCAAGTGGCTGGGCGAGGAGATGGCCGAGGCGTTCGTGCGCCGCCGCCCCGTCCAGATCGCCAGCATGCGCTTCCACGGCCTGTGGACGCGCGAACGCCAGGCCGCGTGGAACGCCGACCCCGCCAAACGCGTCGACGGCGAGCGCCAGGCGCGCAACTTCTGGTCGTGGACGGACGTAGGCGAGGCCGCCGACTCCTGCCTGCTCGCCCTCGAGGCCGATTGGCCGGGGCACGAGGCCTTCTTCATCAACGCCGACGACACCGTGCTCGACGAGCCGACCGAGGCGCTGCTCGCCCGCTGGTATCCCGACGCCGAGCGCACCCGCCCTCTCCCCGGCTGCGCCTCCCCCATCAGCAACGAGAAAGCCAAGCGCGTCCTAGGCTGGCGCCCCCAAGCCACCTGGCGCGACGCCTAGCCCCCGTCCCCCGCCCCGTTCGCCCTGAGGGAACTCGAAGGGCGCCACGTCGCCTTTCTGACATCTCTTTGTTGCCAAAACCGAACATTCGTGCGATAATGCGTTCTATGGTCGCTAACCTTCACTCCTCCGACCCCACTCGCCTCTCACGACGCAGTCCGAACCCGGCCGACCCGCCGCCCTTGGACAAAACCGGTCAATCGTTGGGCAAAACTGCGCCGAAACCCGGATGCCGCTGGATAAAACTAGCCACCCGGCCCGCCGTAAAGAGCCCGAAATGGACCGTTTTGGCGCAGAAAACGAAACCTTCGCCTCCTCACCCTCTGTCCACCGCCCTCGCACCTCGTCATCCATCGCCCTCGCGTCTCTCTATCCGTTGTTCTCGCCTCCGCGAGAACCTCGACGAGACCAGGCCCCGATACGCAAAGAGGCGTCCGGCGCATGCAAAGCGCGGCGCGCCGCTCACCCCCCGGCGCCGGGCACATCCCCCGCCTGCGCGGGCGCTCGCGGCTTCGGCGTCGCCAGGATCAGCGCGGCGGCGGCGATGAAGAGCGCGATGGCCGTCCACCACGCGGCGTAGTAGCCGCCCGCGTAGTCGCGCGTCAGCCCCGCCACCGGCGCGCCCAGGGCGCTGAAGGCGAGCGTAACCGGCAGGGCGCTCCCCCGTATCGCCCCCAAGTGGGCGCGCCCGAAGTAGGTCGGCCAGATGGCGTTCTGCACCACCATCCCCGTCGCGATGCCGAAGCCGAACAGCAGCATCGCCGCCGTCATCTGCCCCGCGCTCGCCGTCGTCATCGTTACTACGTAGGAGACCGCCAGCACGCCGAATCCCCACGCGGCGATGGCGCGCAGGCTGAAGCGGTCGAGGAAGAGTCCCGCCGAGACCGACACCGCCGTAGACGCCGCCGCGTCCGCCATCAGGCTCCACGCCGCGACCGACGGGCTGATCCCTCGCTCCACGAAGAAGTCGATGCGGAAGACCGACAGGCTCGTCGTCCCGAACATAAAGAGGCCGAACGCGATGGACAGCATCCAGAAGGCGGGCGTCCGCATCGCCTCCTGGCGCGTCCACGGATGCTCCCGCGCCGCCCCTGATCGCCCGGACGCGGCGCCCGGGGCATCGTCCGCCGCGCCGCCGTCTATCTCCAACCCCACGTCCTCCGGCCTGCGCCGCACCAGCAGCAGGGCGGCCAGCACGATGACCGCGCCCCCGCCGATGCCCAGCGCGAACCACGCCGACCGCCAGCCGACCCAATCGATGAGCGCCTGCGTGAGCGGCCCCGACACGCCGATCCCGACCGGCACGCCGGAGAAGGCGAACGCCATCGCCCTGCCGCGCTTACGCTCGAACCACGACGCGATGGGCACCGTCGTGTAGAGCGCCTGCCCCGACTGGAAACCGATGACGCCCACCGCGGCGAAGAGCGCGATCACCTGCCAGCCCTCTTGCGCCAGCCCCAGCGCCGCCACTCCCGCGCCCAGCGCGGCGCCCGCCGCCGCCATCGGCAGCCGCGCCCCAAAGCGGTCGAGCAGCCGCCCCACCACCAGGCCCGACGCGGCGAACGCCAGCAGCCGCGCCGTCTGCGCCAACCCGAAGGGCGTCGAACCGATGCCCAGCTCGTCGCCCATCGGCCGGATGAACACGCCCACGTTCGCGCCCAGCATCAGCGTGATGGTCATGCCCACCAACGCCATCCCCGCCACCACCACCCAGCCGTAGTAGAAGGGGAGCCGCGCCGCCCACGTTCCGCCGCCGCGCCTGTCGTTCACCCGCCGATTCTACGCGAACCGCCAGCGCGTCCTTCGATTGCTCTCAGGGCGAATGGGAGCGGCGCGACGGCGGAGGGCGCTATAATCGCTCAGCCAACTCCCTCGAGCCGCCCGTGAACCTCGCAGACCTTCAAGTAGGACAGACCGTCGCCCGCGAGTCGCTGCGGATCGGGCGCGACCGCGCGCTCGCCTACCGCGCCGCCGTCGGCGACCACAACGCGCTCTACGACACCCGCCGCCTCGCGCCCGCGATGGCCGTGGCCGCTGTCGCGATGGGCGCCGCCATGCGCGCCGTGGAGCTGCCCCAAGGCGCCGTCCATCTCTCGCAGGAGGCCGCGTTCCTGCGCGCCGTGCCCGAGGACGCGCCGCTCGACGTGAGCGTCGCCGTGGCGCAGAACAGCGTGCGGCGCGGCGTGCGCTTCCTGACGCTGGACGTCGCCGCCGAGTCGGAGGGCGCACCGGCCATGCGCTCGAGCGCGCTCATCAGCGTCAAGGAGCAACCGTGAGCGCGCCCGACGCGCTGGAAGGGGCGGCTCGCGCTATCACGCTGGAGCAGTTGCGCGCCTACGCCGACGCGAGCGGCGACCACAACCCGCTCCACCTCGACCCCGCCTACGCCGCCGAAACGATGTTCGGCAGGCCCATCGCCCACGGCATGCTCGTGCTCGCCTTCATCTCGGAGATGATGACGGACGCGTTCGGCGAACGGTGGCTGGAGAGCGGCTCGCTCCGCGTCCGCTTCCGCGCCCCCGTCTACCCCGGCGACAAGGTGCAAGCCTCCGCAACGAAGCGGAGCGAGGAGGACGGCGCGGTTCACTACGATGCGGCGGTGCGCAACCAGGACGGCCAAGCGGTGATCGACGGCCAGGCGTCGGTGGGAGCGGCGCAGTGACGGACGCACGCCGCACGGTCGCCCTCGACGCGATGGGCGGCGACGCCGCGCCCGCCGAGCAGGTGAAGGGCGCGCTGCTGGCCGCCGAGCGCGGCGTGCGCGTGCTGCTGGTCGGCGACCGCGAGCCGCTGGAGGCTGAACTGGCGCGCCAGGGCGCGGAGCGCGGCGCGGCGGAGATCGTCCCGGCGGAGGGCGTGGTGGCGGAGGGCGAGAACCCGGTGCGGACGCTGCGCGCCAACCCGCGCGTCTCCATCGCCGTCGCGGCGGGCCTGGTGCGCGAAGGGCGCGCCGACGCGCTCGTCTCCATGGGGTCGACGGGCGCGGCTATGGCAGCGAGCGTGCTCAGTCTGGGGATGTTCGAGGGGCTGGAGCGGCCCGCGCTCGGCGGCCCTTTCATCGCGCTCGCGCCGGGTGTCTCTGTCATCGACCTGGGGTCGCAGGTGGACTGCCGCCCCGGCCAACTGGTCAGCTTCGCCGCGCTCGGCGCCGCCTTCGCCCGCGCCTACCAAGGGATAGCCGAGCCGCGCGTCGGCCTGCTCAGCGTGGGAGGCGAGCAGGGGAAGGGCAACCGCCTCGTGCAAGACGCCTATCCGTTGTTGGAGCGCAGCGGCCTGCGCTTCGTCGGCAACGTGGAGGGGCACGAGATATTCCTCGACAAGGCGGACGTGGTGGTGTGCGACGGCTTCACCGGCAACGTGCTGCTCAAGTACACGGAGGGCCTGGCGGAGGCCGCCGGGCGCTACCTGGCGCGCATCCTTGGCGCCGACGCTGAGGCCGTCCGCGCCATACGCGGCCTGGCGGCGGAGGCTGAGCTGGCCGGCGGCCCGCTGTTCGGCGTCAACGGAGTCGTCGTCATCGGCCACGGGCGCTCCACGGCGCCCCACTACGCCAACGCCATCGTCCGAGCCGCCGAAGTGGCGGACAGGGGCGTGGTGGACGCCATGCGCAGCGAGATGGCCGCCGCGCTCGCCAAGACGGAGGCGCCGGAGTGAGCGGGGCGCTCGAGGGCAAGCGAGCGCTGGTGACGGGCGCGAGCCACGGCATCGGGCGCGCCGTGGCGCTGCGCTTCGCTGCGGAGGGCGCGCGCGTCGCGCTCAACTACCGCTCCGACCGCGCCGCCGCCGAGGAGGCCGCCGCGTCCATCGTAGCGGGGGGCGGCGAGGCGGTCGCCATCGGCGGCGACGTCTCGCAGCCGGACGAGGCGGCGGCGCTGGTGGAGGCGGCGGTGAGCGCCTTCGGCGGCGTCGACGTGCTCGTGAACAATGCGGGCGTAACGCGCGACGGCCTGCTGCTGCGCATGGAGGAGGAGGCGTGGGACGCGGTGCTGGACACTAACCTGAAGGGCGCCTTCCTCTGCTCGAAGGCGGCGGCGCGCCATATGGCGCGGGCGCGCTGGGGGCGCATCGTCAACATGTCCTCCATCGTCGGCCTGACGGGCAACGCGGGTCAGGCCAACTACGCCTCCGCCAAGGCGGGGCTGATCGGCCTGACCAAGACGCTCGCCCGCGAACTGGCCTCGCGCGGCATCACCGTCAACGCGATCGCCCCGGGATTCATCGCCACGCGTATGGTCGAGGACCTCTCGGCGGAGACGCAAAGCCGCGTGCTGGAGCGCATCCCGTTGGGCCGTTTCGGGACGCCGGAGGACGTGGCCGCCGTCTGCGCCTTCGTGGCGAGCGACGACGCAGCCTACGTAACCGGCCAGACGCTCGGCGTCGACGGCGGCCTGGTCATCTAGGAGCGGCAAGAGCCATGACCTTTCCCCCCCAAGAGCACCTCGGCCCCGGCGAGCGAATTATGGTGGTGGTCGCCCACCCGGACGACGCGGAGTTTATGTGCGCCGGGTCGGTGGCCAAGTGGACGCGCGAAGGGCGCGAGGCGGTCTACGTCATCGCCACCAACGGGAACAAGGGAACCTCCGACCGCGGCGTAGATCCGGCGGAGTTGGCGGCGCTGCGGGAGGATGAGCAGCGCGCGGCGTGCGCCGTCCTCGGCGTGAGCGAAGTGGAGTTCCTCCGCCACGAGGACGGGACGCTCCAGAACACGCTCGACCTGCGGCGCGAGGTGGCGCGCCTCATCCGCGTCCACCGCCCCTCGGCGGTGGTTACGGAAAACCCGACGGCGCGCTTCGTCGGCAACCGCATCAACCATCCCGACCACCGCGCCGTCGGCGACGCGACCGTGGACGCCGTATTCCCCTCGGCGCGCGACTTCCACATGTGGCCGGAGATGCACCGCGACGAGGGGCTGGAGCCGCACGTGGTCGATCACCTCTACGTGAGCGGTCGCGGCGGCGAGGCGAACGTCAAGGTCGACGTCGCGACGACTATCGAGTTGAAGATCGCGGCGCTGCGCGCCCACGCCAGCCAGGTGCGCAACCCGACGCCCGAGTTCGACGAGTTCGTGCGGGGCATGGCGCGTCGCAACGCCGAGGGCTCGCCCTATGAGTACGCCGAGTCGTTCCGCTACTTCTACTTGGGCGCGCGCCCGCCCTCGCAGAACGCTCCGCCGCCGAACACGCCCGTCCGCGCGTAAGCCCCTCGCCGCACCCCCTTTAGGAATGTGGGGGCGCGGGCGCCAGCCCCGCAATCTTACCTCTTATTCGCACGGCTACCTGATATCGTGTAAAGTCGGCGCATGGAGCGCGCCGACTGGAACGGAGAGGAAGTGCGCCGCCTGCGCCGCCGGTTGGGCGTCTCGCAAGGGCGCCTGGCGGCGCTGCTGGGCGTGCGCCAGCAGACGGTGAGCGACTGGGAGCTGAACCTCCACGCGCCCCAGGGCGCGGCGCAGCGCATGCTCTCCATGGTCGCCGAGGAACGCGCTCCCTACCGCACGGCGCGACGCCCGCCGGAGCAGCGGTGACGGTCTACGCCTTCGCGTCCGGCGGCGCACGCTGGCTCGCCGAGAGCGGGACGCTGCCCGAACGCCTGCTGTCGCGGCTGTGGCGCGCGAGGACGGGGCGGCGGCTCACCGCCACGGACGGGCGGCGCGTTGAGGTGCTCTACCCCGGACGGCCCGCGCCAGGCCACGGTCCCGACTTCCGCGACGCCGTCCTCGCCATCGACGGCGCGCCTGTCCGCGGCGACGTCGAGGTGCACCGCGCGCCCTCCGGCTGGCAGGCGCACGGCCACGGCGCCGACGCCGCCTACGACCGCGTCGTGCTCCACGTGGTGGGCAAGGACGGCCTCGGCGGCCCATCCCCCGACACGCCGACGGTGGTTGTCGGCTCCCGCCCCGGCCGCCCGCGCCGCTCGCCTCCGCCGCCCCTGCTCGCGGAGCTGGCCTCGCTGGACGACACGGCGCTGCGTGAGCGTTTGCGCGCATCGGGCGAGGCGTGGTTCGCGGAGCGAGCCGAGCGCCTCGTCGCCGAGGCCGCCGCCCTGGGCGCCGACCAGGCGCTCTACGAGGCGCTGATGGACGGGTTCGGCTACGCAGAGAACCGCGCCCCCTTCGTCGAACTGGCGCGCCTGCTTCCCGCCGCGCTCCTGGCGGCGGCGCTGCGCTCGGCGCCGGAGGCGGCGGGCGCGGAACTGCTGCGGAGCCTGCTGCTGGCGGGCAGCGGCCTGACGCCGCCAAATGCCGAGTGGCGGCGCTACGCGGGGATGGCGCCCATGGCGCCGAGCGCGTGGCGGACGGCGGGCGTGCGCCCGCAGAACCATCCCGCCGCACGCGTCGAGTGCGCTGCCCGCGCGCTCGCGCCCCACCTGCGGCGAGGCCTGGCGGCGAGCCTGGAAGCGGCGCTCGAACGCTCCCTTTCCTCCGCGTTGTCCGCGCCGGGCCTAGGGGCGGGGCGGGCGCGCACGCTGCTCGCCGCAGCCGTCCTTCCCATGCTGGCCGCCGACGGCGGCGCCGACGCTCGCGCGGCTAACCTCGCCCGCTTCCTTGCCCTGCCTGCTTTGCCCGCCAACACCATCACGCGCGAGGCTTGGGAGCTGGTCCGCCCCGGCGCATCGCTGGCCTCGGCGCGCCTCTCCTCCGCCGAGCACTTGGGGTTGCAGCGCCTCTACCGGCGGGCGGTGCAGGAGTAGGAGAAGAGGTCTGGAGGGCGCGCCCCCACGCTCCCATATCTTGAGGAGGCTGCTAGAGGGAGTAGTGCTCGCGGGCGGCTAGGTGGGCGGGGTCGTCCAGGCGGAAGCGGTCGGGATTGACGCCGCGCCGCGCCGCCAGCCAGTAGGCCGTCAGCTGGAGCGGGCCGAGGTAGACGATGGGCGTCAGCGCCTCCGGAACCTCCGGCATGGCGATGGGCGCGTCTGCGCGGGCGAGCGCTTGGCGGTCGCCCTCCGGCGCGAGCACGACCACGTAGGCGCCCGCTGCGCGCGCCGCGGCGGCGATATCGAGAGCGCGGTCGCGGGCCGCCCCGGCGGCGATGAGCGTAACGACGGCGGCGTGGTCGACGGCGACGAACGGGCCGTGAAGGAACTGCTCGAGGTCGTAGCCGACGGCGCGGGCGTAGTTGGCCTCGCTCATCTTCAAGGCCGCCTCCATCGCCGTCGCGCCGTTCGCCCCCGCCCCCGCGAAGACAAAGAAGGCGGCGGGATCTACCCGCTCCGTCAACCGGCGCACGACCGGTTCGGTCGCCAGCCCCCACTCCGTCAGCACGTGGAGCTGCTCCACCGCCCCGGCCAGCGCAGACGCCTCCGCAACGCCGTTGGCCTCGCCGACGCGCATAGCGATCATCGCCAGCGCCGTGAGCGCCGTCGCGTGGCTCACGGTGAAGGCGGCGGAACGCTCCGGTCGGCAGGTGCGGACGACGTGGTCGGCATCGCCGTCGCCGATGGCCGATTCTATGGCAGTCACCACCGCCGTCCGCGCGCCTCGGGCGCGGGAGAGCGCCAACGCCTCCGCTGAGTAGCGCTTGGTTCCCCGGTGACTCATCAGGACGACCAGGTCGCTCTCGGAAAGAGGCGGCGGGGCGAGGCTGAACTCGAAGGAGTTCCACGCACGGGCGCCGGGATGGCCGCCGACGGAGCGCAGCAGGCGCTCGCCCACAAGAGCGGCGTGCCATGACGTGCCAATCCCCACGACGTGGACGGCGCGCGCCAGCGCGGCGGCGCGGGCGATTTCGGCGGTGGCGTCCGCCTCGGCCAGCAAGACGCGCTCGATCACGTCCGGCTGCGCCAGGACGGCGTCGTACATGTGGTAGGGATGCCCCGCTCGGATCTCGGCCTGAAGAACCATATGCGCATCGTAGCACGGCGGCGGCCCCTCTCACGGGGGTCTGGGGACGCGCCCCGAGACTTCTTCCTCTTGGTAGAATGGCGTTATGCCATCCGCACCACGCAACTACTGGATGATCGCCGTCAGCCCCGGCTACTTCGGAACGCTGGAAGAGGGCGGGTTCGGCGTCGTAGGCCTGAGCAGGACGCACAAGAAGCGCGCCCAGCGCATGGAGCCCGGCGACCGCATCCTCGTCTTCATCGCGGGCGATCTCGTCTTTTCGGCGGCGCTCACGGTCGCGGGTGCTTGCTACGAAGAGGACTCGCCCCTGTTCCCGCCGGAGCCGAGCGGCGAGGCCTATCCCTGGCGCGTCCCCGTCAAGGCGGATGTCGCGCTGCGCCCCGAGGAGCGCCTCGACGCGCGCATGCTCGCGCCGCGTATGGAGTACGTGCGCAAGTGGACAGCGGAGCGCTGGCCCCTCGCCTTCCAGGGCCTGCTGCACCTCGTGCCTAAGGCCGACTTCCTGATGCTCGAGGCGGAGATGCGGCGCGCCAGGCGCTCCCCGCGCAAGCAGGCCTCCGCGCCGCGTCCGGCGGCGGACGAGGCTTTCGCCTGCGAGTTGGACAGGATGGCGGCGGGGGCGGCGTAGGCTGTGAGCGTCGCCATCGACCTGAGCGGCGCGGCGGCGCTGGTGTTCGGCGTCGCCAACCACCGCAGCATCGCGTGGGCAATCGCCGAGCGCCTCCACGCAGCCGGCGCCGACCTCACCATCACCTACCAGAACGAGCGCATGGCGCGCGGCGCGGCGGCGCTCGTCGAAGGCTTGGAGCGCGCCCGCGCCGTCGAGTGCGACGTGCTGGACGAGGCGAGCGTCGAGACGGCGGTTGAGGCGGCGGCGGCCGCGGCGCCTCTGCGCGCCGTGGCGCACAGCATCGCCTTCGCCAACCGCGAAGACCTGGCGCCCGGCGCCTTCGGGGCGACGGGCGTGGAGGGCTTCCGGACGGCATTGGAGGTGAGCGCCTACTCGCTGCTGCCCGTCGCCAGGGCGGCGGCAGCGCGGATGACGGAGGGAGGCAGCATCGTCACGCTGACCTTCCATGGCGGCGAGAAGGTGTACCCCGGCTACAACGTGATGGGCGTGGCCAAGTCGGCGCTGGAGGCATCCGTGCGCTACCTCGCCTCCGAGCTGGGCGAACGCGGCGTGCGCGTCAACGCCGTCTCCGCCGGGCCGCTGAACACGCTGGCGGCGCGGGGCATCGGCGGCTTCACCGAGATGCAGCGCGTTCACGCCGAGCGCGCGCCCCTCAAGCGCAACGTAACGCAGGAGGAGGTCGGCGCCGTCGCGCTCTTCCTCGCCAGCGAGCTGGCCTCCGGCGTAACCGGCTCGGTCGTCTACGTGGACGCGGGCTATCACGTGATGGGAGCGTAGCGGCGCGCGGGCGCGTTTGACCGGCGCCGTGGCGCGGGCTACGATTCGCGTCCAGACGCAGGCGGAGGGAGGCGAGGCTATGGCACGCTCCTACGGCGAGAGTCCGCAGCGCGTCCACCAGGCGGACGCGGCGGCGCAGGAGGCGCACGGCTCGTCGGGCATCGGCCCGTTCGACTACGTGCCCAAGCTGGGCTTCCGCGAGTACTGGTACCCCGCCCTGTGGACGAAGGAGGTCCCCAAAGGCCGCCCCAAGCTCGTGCGGCTGCTGGACGAGGACGTCGTCTTCTTCCGCAACCGCGACGGCTCGGCGGCGGCGCTGACCGACTGGTGCCCCCACCGCAACGCCCGTCTCTCCCTGGGCGTGGTGGAGTTCCCCGGCACGATCACCTGCCCCTACCACGGCTACACCTTCGACGGCTCCGGCCAGTGCGTCGCGGGCCTCATCGACCACCCCGAGTCGCCCGTCGTCCCTAAGATGCGCGCCCGCGCCTACCCCACCCAGGAGCACGGAGGCGTCGTCTACGTGTGGATGGGCGAGACCGACCCCGTCCCGCTGGAGGACGACCTGCCGGGCGAGTTGCTGCTGCCGCGCGCGCATCCCTACGTGCGCGTGAAGGAGTGGGAGACCAACTGGGTCGAGCCTATCGCGCAGGGCGTGGACTTCCACGAAGGCTACCTGCACCGGATGCACTTCGCGTGGCGCCCCATGTTCCCGCAGGAGCCGCTGTGGGCGCGCGGGCTGATGAACCTCTTCCGCACTTTCAACAAGCACCTCGGCTTCTTCCGCCCCAAACTGGCCTACTACGGCGGCGTGGAGATCACCCACGAGGAGGACTCCTTCTTTGTAACCAAGGCGAAGGCTCCGGTGTTCGGCCAGGGCTTCCACCCCGGCGTGAACGCGCACTGGCCCGCGCGCGTCTGGTGGCGGCGCCTCAAGCCGCCCCGCCGCCGCCCTCCGGCGAACGCCAACGGCGCAAGTCTGCGCGGCGACCGTGCCTCGATGCTCACCGGCCAGGCCTTCGACCACAGCGTCGAGTTGCCCAGCAAGAGCCGCGCCGTCGTGCAAGCGGAGAGCGTCCACCTGCGGTGGATGGTGCCGGTCACGGCGGACACGACGCGCGTATGGACGTACACCATCTGCGTGCGGCCGCGCACGCGCCCCGGACGCCTCTGGCAGAACGTCTGGTACTACCTGTGGCGCAAGCCCAGCATCGTCGTCGCCACCAACGAGCAGGAGGACTTGGCCACCTTCAAGAAGGACCGCCTCCGCTTCGACCTGCCGCAGAAACTGGGGCCGATGGACGCGGGGCTGATCTACTTCCGCCGCCACCTCGCGCGCCGCTCGCGCGACTTCCGGCGCCTCGGGGGCGCCCACGGCACAGTGAAGGCGCCGCCCTTGCGCACGGCGGACGAGTGGCGGGCGGCCTCGGCCCGGGGCGAGGCAACGGACGTCGCCCCCGACACGCGCCTCGACGCTCCCCCCGCCGAGACCGCCGCAGGCTGATGCCGTGCGACGAGCGGACGTGAACGGCGCGGAGGCGGGAGACCAGTTGGCGTGGGCGCTCGGCGCCGAGCCCTCCTTCAACGGGCGCGCTCCCGCCGACAGCCTCGGCGACTTCGTGCGCTTCCCGCCGCTGCCGTCCGCGACTTACGCCGTCATCTACGCCGACCCGCCGTGGGACTACAAGGGGCAGCTGCAGCACGCGGGTGCGGGCAGCGCCGACACGGGCGGCGCTGCGCGCCACTACCCGACCGTTACGCTGGACGACCTCAAGCGCCTCGACGTGGGGAGCATCGCCGCTCCCGACAGCCTGCTCTTCATGTGGGCGACCAACCCGCACCTCGACCAGGCCATCGACCTGGGCAAGGCGTGGGGGTTCGCGTGGGCGACCGTCGCCTTCGTGTGGGACAAGGCGCGCGTAAACCCCGGCTTCTACACGCTCAGCCAGTGCGAGCTGTGCCTCGTCTTCAAGCGGGGGCGCATCCCGCATCCGCGCGGCTCGCGCAACGAGCGCCAGCTCATCACCGCGCGGCGCGGCACCCACTCCGCCAAGCCGGAGGAGGCGCGCCGCCGCATCGAGCGCATGTTCCCGCAACAGGCGAAAATCGAACTCTTCGCGCGCCGCCGCGCCCCCGGCTGGGAGGCGTGGGGGCTGGATGTAGATGAAACGCCCATGCCTGATCTGGCGCACGATGAGGAACCTGCTACGCTTTGGAGGTGAGATAGGTGGGACGTGAGCACTTGGAACGCAGGGACAACTGGCAGCGGGAAGCTGCCGACCGGGGCGGCCAGGCCGAGTGGTCGTTCGACGCCATCATGCGGGAGTACGTAATCGACACGGCCCACGAATACGAATCCAAGCCAAGCGACCTTAGGGGAATCTACGGTGCGCTGCCCGGTGGGCGCTCACACGGCATCGTCCCTGAGGCCGTGATACGAAACAGGGCCACGGGGCGAGCCATCTACGTAGAGGTGAAGCGGCAACGGGCAATGCCCACGAGCGCGCGTGCAAGTATTTCGCTCCGGGAATCATCTCGTCGGCTCAAGCAATCGCAAACCAGCCTTCCTCGGTTATTCCCTTCTGGTGGATATTCACGAATGGCATCGCCACCGACCCGCGTTACGTGCAAGAAATCAAACATTGGTTCCTTGGCGTCGAGCCCCATCTGTTCCTCTGGCAAGACATAAATGACTACGCGCCTCTCATTGACCACTTCGAGCGACACATCGCGCCCCTGCTAGATTGAGCGCTCTCGCCTCTCCCTACCGCAGCCGTCCCCATCGGAACAGCAGCCAGCGCACCAGCAGGATCGTGCCGAGGATGAACAGGAAGGTGAGCACCGTCCCCGCCGACGCCGAGCCTGGGGGCCCGCCCCGCACGAACCTCGATCCCGCCCCGATGGTCGGCTCCAAGAAGCCCAAGTAGCGCACGATGGTCGATTCGCGCACCGCGAACACGAAGAAGAATATCCACGAGATGGACACTGCGGGCGCGAGCAGCGGGAAAGTTACTCGCCGCAGCGTCGTGAAGGGCGACGCTCCGCTTGTCGCCGACGCCTCCTCCATCTCCCTCCCTAGCTGCCGCATCGACGCGTTGGCGATGCGGTATGGGATGGCCACGCGGTAGGCCAGCGCGTAGGTGACGCCCACCAGTGAACCGTACAGGCTCAGCTCGCGCGCCATCAGAAAGGCCATCAGAAAAGCCACGCCCGCCACGGCGGCGGGAATCACCAGCGACGCCGTCGCCAGCAGGTCGAGACCCGTCCGCCACAGCCCCGCCCGCGAGCGCACCACCACCCACGCGACCAGCACCACCACGATCGTCCCGATGGTGGCGCTGCCGATGGACATCACCGCGCTGTTGAACAGCGCGTCGAGGAAGCGCGGGTTGGTCAACTGCGCCCAGTAGCCGGAGAGGCCTGCAACCAGGCTCCCTCGCACCAGGCGGTAGCCCGGCAACCCCCACATCAGCGCGAGGTAGGCGAGCACGAAGGCGGCGGCGGGAATCGACCAGTAGCCCAACTCGGCGCGGTGAGAGCGCGCGCTGCGGCCCGTAACCGTCGCGAACCGCTCGACGCGCCGCGTCGTGAAGGCGTACAGGCCGAACAGCAAACCCAGCAGTCCCATCGCCAGCAGCGCGAAGGCCGACGCGAGGCCGAACCCCGAGAATGATTGGTCGGGCGGATTCAGCGCCGCCCAGATGCGGAAGTTCAGCAGCGACGCTTCCGCCTGCCCACCAAAAATGAAGGGAACCGTGGTGGAGTCGAGCGTCAGCCACGCGGCCAGCACGGCGGCGGTGAACACGCCGGGGAACACCAGGGGCAACGTAACGCGCCGCGCCGTTGTCAGCGCGCTGGCGCCCGCCGCGCGGCTCGCCTCCTCCATCACGCCGTCCAGGTTGCGCAGCGTGGCGGCCAGCACTAGGAACACCACCGGCGTCAGCACGAGCCCCTGCGCCAGAACCATCGTCGGCAAGTTGTACGGATCGAACGGCCCGCGGTCGATGGGCAAGTCGAGCATGCCGCGCAGCCACACGTTCAACTCGCCCGTGCGCGGCATCAAGTAGCCCGCCCACGCGCCCACCAGCGTCCCCTGCGGCAGCAGGAACGGCACGAGCACCAGCACGAACAGCGCGTTGGAGAAGGGCAGGTCGGCGCGCTCGGCGAGCCACGCCAGCGGAAACGCG
Source organism: uncultured Dehalococcoidia bacterium (assembly GCA_964560025.1). Classification (GTDB taxonomy): domain Bacteria; phylum Chloroflexota; class Dehalococcoidia; order Lucifugimonadales; family Australimonadaceae; genus JAGWBE01. The sequence goes on along the minus strand of CAZLKC010000002.1, from coordinate 29,781 downwards.
ATGAGCAGCGACAGCACGACGGCTCCTCCCACGTAGAAGCCGGTGTCCCGCAGCGTGGGCAGCAGGTCGCGGTGGGTCAGCGCCTGCGCGAAGTTGTCCGCCGTGAAGTAGGCCGCGCTCTGGAAGGGCAGTGTCCCTTGCGGCCCACGCACCGACGAGAAGATGAGCAGAAGCAGCGGAATCCCCACCAGCAGCAGCAGCCCCAAGACGGCGCTCGCCCGCAGCGCACCCCTGCCCGTAGGCGCAATCCGAGCAAGGGCGGGGATGCGGGCGGCGGCAGCCATGGCGAGAGTGTACAGCCCGGCGGGACGGGCGGGGGTTGACAGGCGCCTCGTCGGGACTAGAAGAATTGCCCATCCTGCCGGGGAGAGAGCCTTATGGCGTCAGCGCCCTCCAAGTTGTTCCTCGACGCCGAGGTCATGAAGTCCAACGGCATCGCGCCGGGCGACATCGTAAGGCAGCGAGGCCGCAAGATGCTCGCGTTCGGCTGGTACGGCGGGAAATTCAGCCACCTAGACTGGATGCTGCCCCTCTTGCCCGAAGCGCACCACTACTGCGAACCCTTCGGCGGCTCAGCCGCCGTGCTGCTCAACAGGGACCCCGCGCCAGTGGAAACCTACAACGACATCGACGGCGACCTGGTGAACTTCTTCCGCGTGCTGCGCGAGCAGCGCGACGAACTGATAGAGATGGTCGCCCTCACTCCCTTCGCCCGGGAGGAGTACTTCATCGCGGTCGCCGGGGATGACGACGACGCCTCTCCTCTCGAAAGGGCTCGCCGCTTCTTCGTCCGCGCTAGGCAGGCGCGGACGGGCCTGGCGCAGACCGCCACCCTGGGCAGATGGGCCAACTGCAAGAAGACTAGCCGCGCGGGGATGTCGGGCGTCGTCTCCAGGTGGCTCGGGAGCATCGAGGCTTTCCCGGAGGTCGCACTTAGGCTGCTCAGAGTGCAGATCGAGAACCGCCCCGCCGCGGACGTAATCAGGTTGTACGACGACGAGCAGACGCTCTTCTACTGCGACCCTCCCTATCCGCACGACAGCCGCGGCGACGGCAAAGCCTACGGCTTCGAGATGACCGACGCCGACCATGAGCAGCTGGCCGAGTTGCTGCGGCAAGTCAAAGGCAAGGTGGCGCTCTCCGGCTACCGCTGCGGCCTCCTCGACCGACTCTACGCCGACTGGAACCTCCACTTGTCTCCGGTCAAGCTCACCCACTCCATCAAGAAGGAGCGCCAAGAGGCGCTCTGGACAAACTACTAGGGCGCTGCGATGCCGGTAGACTACGAACAAGCGCGCGTTCTCTTGGTGCGCGCAATCGAGAGCGCCGAAAGAACGGTGTTGACCGGCGCGGAGGTGGAAGCACTATCCGAACATTTGCTCGATTCGATAGAGGTTTTGTTCGAATCGAAAACCCAAGCATTCCGCGAAGTGTTGCTCGGTTGTCTGCTGGTTCGGATGCTAGACGGCGCTATCAATGTCAGGATGCCTTATGTGTCGCAAGGCGCCGCCGCGTACAATGGCCGGACTTTGGACGAGCGCGTAGTCAACCCATTGCTGCAAGAGAAGCGTATCCCCGCGTCGAATGGGCCGTTCCTCAGTGTCTTTCGCCGCTCGGTGGAGTTCAACGCCAGTACGCGAGAGGGAATTCGCGACAAGTCGGCCTATGATGCATTTCTGATTATCATTGCGCACATAGAGCGTACTGCCAACGAAGCAGCGTTGGCGTTGCTGCTCAACTACGTGGCGTATCGTTTCGTTCTATTACGAGAGGCTGCAAATGTTCCTGTTACTCGAATCCAAAGAATGAGCCTAGATCAGACATACAATCTCGTCTCCGGTCTCCTGCGGGTCGCCAGCGGCGGACGGCTCTCCGTCTATATAGTAGTATCCATTCTGCATGTTATCAAGAAATGCCATAACCTCGACTGGGTAATCAAGTGGGAAGGCATAAACGTGTCCGACGCCGCATCGGGCGCAGGCGGAGATATCGAGGTGCTTGAAGGCGAGGCTTTGCTGTTGACCGCAGAGGTCACTGAGCGTACGGTAGGGGCGAATCGCGTTGTCTCAACATTCAATACGAAGATCGGGCCGCAGGGCATTGAGGAGTATCTATTCTTCGTCAACAGTAATCCGTCAAAGGAAGCATTGCGGCATACGCAGCAATACTTCGCGCAAGGTCATGAGGTCAATTTTGTCTTAATTGCTGAATGGATGCATGCAGTTCTAGCGACGCTTGGCGGCAAAGGTCGGTCACTCTTCCTAAAGCACATGATTGGCCTACTAGAAAGTTCGGATACGCCTGCCGCAGTAAAAACGGCGTGGAATGAGAACGTCAATTCGGTAGTTAGCGGCTAACGCCAACCTGATTCCAGCCCCAGCCAAATCGCACCATCCCGCTGCGTCGGGCTTGCGGAAGGGGGCGTACTGCTGAGCGTGCGAGCGCCTGGCCCTCTCGCCTTGACGCACGGGCCTGTCGGTGGTATGTAAGGTTCCGCGCCGCTAGCGGCGCGGAACTACGGCGCACGGGGGAGGGACGATGCTTAAGGTCGACGGCCTCGTCAAGATATACCACACGGACTACGGCGACGTGCAGGCCGTCAAGGGCGTCTCCTTCGAGGTCGGCGACGGCGAGGTGGTCACTCTGCTCGGCCCCAGCGGCTGCGGCAAGACGACTATGTTGCGCTGCGTCGCCGGGCTGGAGCGCCCCGACGGCGGCGACATCTTCATCGACGAGGCGCCCGTCTTCGCCACCGGCTCGGGCACAAACGTCTCCACCCACAACCGCCCCATCGCCATGGTCTTCCAGTCCTACGCCATCTGGCCCCACATGTCCGTCTTCGAGAACGTCGCCTACCCACTGCGCGTGGGGAAAGAGAAGTTCTCCAAGGCGGAGATCACCGAGCGCGTCCACGCGGCGCTGGAGATGGTGCGCATCCCCGAGTTGGCCAGCCGCTCGGCCACCATGCTCTCCGGCGGCCAGCAGCAGCGCGTCGCCGTCGCGCGCGCCCTCGTGCGCGAACCCAAGTTGCTGCTGTTCGACGAGCCCCTCTCCAACCTCGACGCCAAGCTGCGCGAGGAGATGCGCCTCGAGTTCAAGGAACTCTTCCAGCGTCAGCACCTATCGGCACTCTACGTTACTCACGACCTGCTGGAGGCGCTGGTGCTGTCCGACCGCATCGTCGTGATGAACACGGGCGTCATCGCGCAGATCGGCTCGCCGCGGGACGTCTACCAAGCGCCGCGCGACCAGCACGTGGCCGACTTTATGGGCGCTGGCAACGTCATCGACGCGACCGTGCGCTCGGTGGACGGCGAGCGCGTAACCGTGGACGCCGGCTTCGGCGACATCGGCGGCACGTCGCCGGGCATCGCCTACGCCGAGGGGCAGCAGGTCATCATCGCCATCCGGCCCGAGGGCATGACGATGTCGCGCACGGCCAGCGACGGCGCGCTGGAGGCCGTGGTGCAAACAGGCGCTTTCCTGGGCAGCTCGATGGAGTACCTGGTGGCGCTGGGAGACCACACCCTCCGCGTGCGCACGCCCCCGACGACGGAGCAGTTCGACCTCGACGACAAGGTGTTCCTCACCATCTACCCCGACAACGCCGTCGTCATCCCCGCCTCCGCCGCGGCGTAGCGCGCGGCCGGAAGGTCAGCCCGTCGCCTTCCTGAACCCCCAGCCGTACATCACGCTCCCGTAGTAGTTGAACACTCGCCTCGCCTCGGGGTCGTCGAAGGGGTAGTCGGCTCCTAGCTGCGTCGCGGCGGCGAGCCCGCTCACGAAGCAGGTCTCCTGACTGTTGACCAGCGTGTGCGCACCGCAGTGCCACGTTCGCTTCTTGCCCTGGATGTAGCGGAACAGAGGCACGAGCAAGGTGACGTGGCGCACGTCATGCACGACGTGCTGGAACCAGTGCGTCGCCACGATCTTACGCTCGTCGATTTTGCTGACGGGATTGTAGGTGACCAGGCAAGGCTTGTCCGAACGGTTCGCCCACGGCTGTTGGTTGTGCATGATGTAGGTTATCTCATAGTTGTCCGGCCTGGAGCCGTACTGCTCGATATGGTTGCTCCGCGTCGTCAGCGGCTTCACTTCGTTGTCCGGGAGAACCGATGCGTCCGAATGCACCACCGTGTGGTTGTGCAGTTCGCTCTCGTAGCGCACCGACGAGAGTATCCAGCGCTCCAGCAGCGTGGGCTTGTCGAGCATCATCAGCGTCTGGTTCGCGTTGCAGGCGAGTATCGCCTCGTCGAATGTCTCCCGAACGCCGTCCGCGTCCTCGACTATCACGCTGTTCGTGCGCCGGTAGACTTTTCGGATGGGTCTGTTGAGGTATATCTTGTCGCGGAAGTCGGCGGTCAGATGCTCATAGAAGCGCCGCGTGCCTTGATCCCACGTCCGCATGGGCGTGGCCTTCTCTATGTCGAAGAACTCGAGGTAGCGCGCAAAGAGCGACGCGGGCATATCGAACACGTTCGTCGCCATCAGGAGGTTGACGAACATCGGTTTTAGCACTTTGTATCTGAACTCCCCAGAAAAGCCGCCGAGATTCAAGACCGTTCCCATGCTTACGTAGTTGAACGGATTGAGCGCGTTCAAGAATCTCGACCGCGAGCGGGTCAGCCAGCCGAAGCGGTGCAAACGCCGCAGCAGGCGCTGGAACTTCGCAATCTCGTGCTGCAATTCCGCTTTGATCTCAGAGTCGAAGTCGTGCGCGTAGATCTGGCCGCCGTACTTCACGCTGTAACTGAACCTGGTCTTGACCAGTTCGATGCCGAACCGCTTCATCAGCAGCAAAATGTGGTGATACACCGAGGGGATGCACGCAGTCACCGAGATGTCGAAGGGGACGGCGCCGCCGTCGTCCTGCGGCATATCCACCGTAACCGCGTTGCCCCCGATGCGCCCCTGCGCTTCGAACACGCGGACATCGAATCTGTCTGGGCAGCGATGCAGCGCCCACGCGGCGCCCAGCCCCGATATGCCCGCCCCAACGACGGCGATGCGCCGAGGCGCGGCGACGCTCCCGCCCGCCGACATAACCGCTTACGCCGCCGCTAGTTGTCGCTGAAGCCGGAGCGCATAGGCCCGCGCGGCCCTGGGCGGCGGCGCGGCGGGCGGCGGCGCTGCTGGTGCTGCTGCTCTCCTCCCCACTCCTGCTCCGGCTCCTCGTAGCGGTAGCCGCCGGGGGGCGCCGGGCCGCGTATCTGCAGCAGCAGCGCCGCCTCGTCAGCCGCCAGCGTTCCCGAGTCCTCCTTCATACGCAGGAGGGCGAGGGTGAGCGACTGATTCTCTTCGGCTAGGCTGGCGAAATGCACCTGGTAGGCCAACGTTCCATCGTCCTGTCCGGCGTGCGCATCGAACGGCGCGCCGCCTCGTCGTTGCAATCGGCACCGCCTACCTTACCACACGCCAGCGCCGACCGCCCTCATCTAGAGCCGGGCAGGCCGCGCGCCTCCACCAACGGCACGACCGCGCGCAGCGTTTGAATCACCTCGCAGCCGACGGGCGCGTACTCCGCGCCGTCGCGGTCGAGGAACACCGCCTCCATACCCGCGCCTTGCGCCCCCAGCACATCGCCGCTGTAGCTGTCGCCGACGTGGAGCGCCTCTGCCGCGGCGACTCCCGCCCGCGTTAGGGCAGTGCGGAAGATGAGCGCGTGCGGCTTGCCGACGCCAACTTCGCCACTGGAGACCGCCGCGTCCACCGCCGCCTGCAGCCCCACCTCCTCTAGGTGCGCGTCCAGCCCACCACCCATATTGGAGATGACGCCCGTGGTCACGCCCAGGGCGCGCAGCGCCGTCAGCGTCGGCAGCGCGTCGTCGTAGGCGGCGAGCTGCTTCGGCATGGCGTCCACCCGCCGCCACACCCGCATAGCCATCGCCGCGTCCACCTGCGCCCCCGCCTCCGCCAGCAAGCGACGCTCGTACTCCGCAAACACTGCGTCGCGCTCCGCCGCCGTGCGGCGCGACACGGGGCGGACGGCGTTCTCCTCCGCTAGGTAGGCATCCGCCGCGCGGTAGCCTGCGCCGAGCAGCCCCTCGTCCACGCGTAGACCCTCGGCGCGCGCGGCCTGCGCCTGGATGCGCTCGCCGCCCGACCGCCATCCCGCGAGCGTGCCGTAGAAGTCGAAGAAGACCGCTCGTATCATCCCTGCGCCCTACGCCTCCGCGCCCACCTCCGCCGGGGCCGCCTCCGTTGGGGCCGCCGACTCCATCGGGGCGCCATCGCGGTAGACGACCTCGTTGCCTGAGGCGGCGGGCACGCGGGCGCCTGGCGTGAGGATGCCCACCAGGTTCAGCGGATCCGCCGCCGACAGGCGCACGACCTCGCCTTCCGGCGGGCGCTTGTGCACCGTCCGCAGCGCCTCCACCGCGTCGGGCAGCGCGAACTGCTCACCGACGAACCCTGCGACGAAGCGCCCGCCGCGTATCTCCCCGCGCGCCTCGGCGCGGCGGAAGGAGCGCAGCAGCATCCGCCACGGCGGCGCCATCTGCTCCCGCGCGAGCGCCTCGCGGCATACCACGCCGTAGCGACGCAGGAGTTGCGCCGCACGCGCGTCCACCGCTTCCTCCTCTATCGTGCGCCCCGCTCCACCGTTCTTGCCCAGGCCGTTGCCCAGAGCGAGCGGGAGCGGCTGACCATCGGCGTGGAGGAGCGTCCAGCGGCTCTGGTGGGAGCGCACGCGCGGGCGCTTGGCGAAGCGCGAGCGCCTGGATGGCGCGGCGGCGCGGCGCGCGGCGCCCGATATGAGGCCGCGCAGCGCCCCGAACCCATCGGCGGTTACGCGCCCCGCGGCCACCAGCTGCCACAACGCGTCCTCAACGTCGCTGGGCAGGCGGCGCACCTCCGCCACGATGTCGGGCAGGAAGGAGGCGCCGCGCCGCTGGAGGTAGTCGTACACCTCGGCGGCGGCGCCGGGCTGCGGCGCTTCTTCCGGCAGCGCGTCCAGCAGCCACGCCGTGTCCTGGCGCAGCGCCAGGGAGACGGGGCTGTTGCGCGAGATGCCGCCGGTGGGCGCGGCGGCGCGGCGAGCGAACCGCCCCCACGTCGCCTCGCCGCTGAAGAAGAACTGGTCGAGCATCGAGGGCGTGTAGCCCCTGACGCGTACGGGCAGGATGGCGCTCTCCCATGCCTGCGCCGCCGCCTCGAACCCCTGGAGTTGCTCCACAACCTCCATCAGCCCCGCCTCGCCGCTCAAGCGGCTGCTCGGCGCGGCGTGCTGCCACTCCAGCAGGAAGCGGATGTAGGACGCGGCGGGGACAGGCTCGACCTCGCTGCGGAGGCGTCCGATAGTGGCGCGGTGGATGCGGGCGAGGATGCGCCGGTCGCAGTACTCGTCCACGCCCGCGTCGATGGCGCCTTGGCGGTAGCGCCCGCGCAGCGCAAGGCCCTCGCTCTCCAAGCGCGCCGCCGCCGCACGCGCCGCGTGCTCGCCGAGCGCCATGCGGTCGGCTAACTCAGCGGTGGTGAACGGCCCCGTGCACTCCACGCGGCCCCGCACGACGTCGGCAATCGCCGCGTCCTGCTCGCGCGGCGAGCCGTTGCCCCACACCGCGCCCGACAGTTCGCCGTCCGGGTAGGCGGCGGCCACGAGCGCCGAGCGCTCCGTCGCAAGCCAAAACTCCTTGCCCTCCGCATGCAGGCGCATAGCGCATCCGGCACGCTCCAGCTCGTTGAGCCACTCGCGCCATTGAGCAGGGTCGTCGGCGCGTTCGTTGACGTCGTCCTCAGACAGGAGAGCAAGAGTGAGAAGCGCGTCGTGGAGATCGTCCACGTCGCGGGGCGCGGGCCACGCGGCGGCCGATTCGGCGGCGACAGCCTCCTGGTCGAGCGCGCCCAGGTCTCGAGCGTCCTCGGGCAGGGCGCGGCGCAGCGTTACGGCGCGGGCGCGGCGCTCCTCCAACGGCGCGTCGTCGAGGAAGGCGTAGGGCATAGCGTTGAGAATCTGGTGCGAGAACGCCGACGGCTGCACGGTGTCCTTGCCGTAGACCTCGACGCGCCCGGTCTCGATGTCGCGCAACGCCTCTTGCAGGCCTGCCAGGTCGAGCGCCTCCGTCAAACAGTCGCGCAGCGTCTCGAACACCAGCGGATGGTCGGGCGGCTCGATGTCCTCCCCGGCGAGGCGGTTGTCCTGGCAGGCGGCCTGGGCGGGGAACACCGCCGCCAGCAGGTCGTCGGAGCGCATGCGCTGGATGGGCGTGGGTATGCGCTTGCCGCCCACCTGGCGCAGCAAGGCCAACGCACGGGAGGCTGTCCAGCGCCAGCGCGTCCCGAACAGGGGCGATTGGAACACCGCCTGCGTCAGCAAGCGCTCCGCCGTCTGCGCCTTCACGTAGTTGAACACCTCTTCGGCGGGGAAGGAGTGCTGCGGGCCGAGCGAGATGTTGATCCCATCGTCGGTGGCGGCGGCCTGGAGCTCGAAGTCGAACGTGCGGCACAGCCGCTTGCGCAGCGCCAAGCCCCACGCGCGGTTGACGCGGCTGCCCCAGGGCGAGTGAATCACTAACTGCATCCCGCCCGCCTCGTCGAAGAAGCGCTCGGCGATGACGCGCTCCCGCGTGGGCGTAAGGCCCAGCACTCGCTTGCCCTCCTCCACGTAGGCAACGACCTGCTCCGCCGCTTCGCGCGACGCTCCCTGCTCCATCAGCCATGCGGCGGCTCGCTCCGGGGCGTGGAGGCGCGCGTCCACCTCGCGCCGCACCTCCGACACTTCCTCCGACAGCTCGGGCGTGCGCCCGGGCGCCTCGCCGAGCCAGAAGGGGATGGTGGGCGCCTTGCCGTGCGCCTCGGCCACGCGCATCACGCCCGCCTCGACGCGCCGTATCTGCCACGGCGCATTGCCCAGCAGGAAGATGTCCCCGGCCACCGACTCGATGGCGAAGTCCTCGTTGACGGAGCCGACGTACACGCCCTCCGGTTCCGCCATCACCAGATAGTCGCCCGTGTCGGGGATGGCGCCGCCGCTGGTTACGGCGGCGATGCGCCCGCCGCGCCGCGCCTTCACGCGCGCGTTCACCCCGTCGCGGTACAGGTACGCCCCGTTGCGCCCCCAGCGCCCGGCGACGCCCTCCACCAAGACCTCCAGCACCTGTTGGTAGTGTTCGTAAGGCAACTCGCGGTAGGGATGGGCGCGCCGCACGAACTCGTACAGATCGCGCTCGTCCCACCACTCCTCGCCGACGGTGGCCGCCACGATCTGCTGCGCCAGCACGTCCAGCGGCCATGGCGGAATCGTCAGCGCGTCCAGCTTGCCCGCCTTCATCGCTCGAATCAGCGCCGTCGTCTCCACCAGTTCGTCGCGCGTCAGCGGGAAGAATCGTCCCTTGGGCGTGCCGCCGAGGAAGTGGCCTGAGCGTCCGACGCGCTGGAGCGCCGTGCCGATGTTGCGCGGCGACCCGATGAGGCACGCCAGGTCAACCTCGCCGATGTCGATGCCCAGTTCCAACGACGCCGTGGCCACGCACACCGACGCCTCGCCCTCGCGCAATCGCCGCTCCGACTCTAGGTGTCGCTCCCGCGACAGCGATCCGTGATGCGCCGCCACTCGCTCCTCGCCCAGACGCTCCGTCAGCAGGTGCGCGACGCGCTCCACCAGCCGCCGCGTGTTCACGAACACCAAGGTCGACCGGTGCTGCTCCACCAGCTTGGCGATGGCGTCGAGCGCCTGCGCCCACTGCTCGTGCGTCGCTATCGGCCCCAGTTCGTCGTCCGGCAGTTCGATGGCCAGGTCCATCGAGCGCCGGTGTCCCACGTCCACGATGGCGCAATCGGGCGCGCCGCTGTCCGCGTCTCCGGCGCCCGTCAGGAAGCGCGCCATCTCCTCGATGGGGCGCTGCGTGGCGGAGAGGCCCACGCGGGTGATGGGGTGCTTGGAGTTGCGGCAGAGGCGCTCGACGCTGATGGACAGGTGCGCGCCCCGCTTGTTCGGCGCGACGGCGTGCAGTTCGTCGAGGATCAGCGTGCGCACGCCCGTCAGCCCGCGCCGTCCCGATTCGGAGGTGAGCAGGATGAAGAGCGATTCGGGCGTGGTGATGAGGATGTGCGGCGGGCGCTTGGCGTTCAGCGCACGCTCCCTAGGCGGCGTGTCGCCGGTCCGCACCGCCGCCCGTATCTCTGCGAAGGGCAGGCCCATCTCGCGCGCCGTCTCCGCTATCTCCTCCAACGGCTCCAACAGGTTGTGGCGCACGTCGTTGGCCAGCGCTTTGAGCGGCGACACGTAGACCACCTGCGCGCCGTCCGGCAATTCGCCCGTCGCCGCCTGCCGCGCCAGCCCGTCCACGGCGTTCAGGAACGCCGCCAGCGTCTTGCCCGACCCGGTGGGCGCGGCGATCAGCGTGTGGCGGCCCTGGGCGATGGCGGGCCAGCCCGCCGCCTGCGCCTCCGTCGGCTGCCCAAAGCGCCGCGCGAACCACGCCTCCACCGCCGGATGGAACATCCCTGCCTCCATAGCCTCCCAAGCATACCAGCGCCGCCAAGCCCCGCCTGTCGTACGCCCCTCCGTTCGCCCTGAGGGAATTCGGGAGGGCGAACGAAGGGGGGTGGGGCGAACGAGGGAGGCGCGCGTTTGACCCTTACCCGCCCCGGTGCTACGCTGCTAAACCGCGCTCCGCGAATCCGGGGCAGCGCTCTGTTCGTCGAGGGGGCAATGCAAGACGAGCCGCTCAACATCGGCGGATTCACCTTCACCTCGCGCCTCATCGTCGGCACCGGCCGCCACCGCGGCCCGGACGAGCTCCGCGCCTCCCTCGGTGCCTCCGGCGCGCAGATGGTCACCGTCGCCATCCGCCGCCTCAACCTCGACGACCCCGCCGAGCGCTCCATCCTCGACGACGTAGACCCGGCGCGCTACACCATCCTCCCCAACACCGCCGGCTGCCGCACGGTCGAGGAGGCGCTGATCACCGCCCGCCTCGCCCGCTCTATGGGCCTGCCCAACCTGATCAAGTTGGAGGTTCAGCCCGAGGCAAAATACCTGCTGCCCGACCCTGTGGGGACGCTGGAGGCGGCTAAAGCGCTGGTGGCCGAGGGCTTCACCGTGCTGCCCTACATCCACGCCGACCCGGTGTTGGCGCGCCAGTTGGAGGAGGCGGGGTGCGCGGCGGTGATGCCGCTAGGCTCGGCAATCGGCTCCGGCCAGGGCATCCACACGGCGGAGGAGATTGGCATCATCATCGAGCAGGCATCCGTGCCGGTGGTCGTAGACGCGGGCCTCGCGGTGCCATCGGATGCGGCGCAAGCGATGGAGATGGGCGCGGACGCGGTGCTGGTCAACACCGCCATCGCCCGCGCCAAAGACCCGGCGCTTATGGCCGACGCCTTCCGCCAAGGAGTGGAGGCGGGGCGCAAGGCGCATCTGGCCGGACGCATCACGCGCCAAGAGTACGCCCAACCCAGCAGTCCTCTGGCCGGGGTCATCTCCTCCACGTGACCACGCTGCGCCCACCGCTTCTGTCGGTCGTCACCAACCGCGACGCGGCGGGGGGAGTCGAGCCGCTGCTCGACGCGCTCGACGCGGCGCTCGACACGGGCGCGGTGGACATCGTGCAGATGCGCGAGAAGGACCTGCCCGACGCCGAGCAATTCACCCTCGCCCGACGCCTGCGCGACCTCACCAAAGGGCGCGCGATGCTGTTCGTCAACGACAGCGCCTCCATCGCCGAGGCCGTGCGCGCCGACGGCGTGCACCTCGGCGAGGCGTCCCGCCCCGTCGCCTCCGTCCGCCAGCAACGCCCGGGCCTGTTGGTCGGGCGCTCCGTCCACGACGTGGAGACGGCGCGGCAGGCGGAGGCGGACGGAGCGCACCTCGTCCAGGCGGGCGCGATGTTCGCCACGCTCACACACCCCGGCGAGCCGCCCGCGGGCGCGGGTCTGGTGCACGCAGTCGCAGGCGCGCTGAGCGTTCCCGTGCTGGCGGTGGGCGGCGTTACGGCGGCCAACGTCGGCGAGGCCGTCGAGGCGGGCGCAAGCGGCGCCGCGGTGATTCGCGCGGTGCTGGCAGCCGACGACCCAGGCCAAGCGGCGCTGGCGCTGCGCGAAGCGTTGGAGGCGGCGTGGCGTTCGCGCCCCGGGGAGACGACGTGATACGCCTGACCATCAACGGCGAGGCGCGCGCGCTGGACGCGCCGCTGAGCGTCGGCGCGTACCTGGCGTCCCTGGGCTTCGACCGGCGCTACATCGCCGTGGCGCGCAACGGAGAGGTGCTGGAGCGCGCCGCCTTCGATGCCGTGCGCCTGCAAGACGGCGACCACGTGGAGATCGTCCGCCCCGTGGGCGGCGGCTAACCGACGGAGGTCTCACAAGCGTATGAACTGGGTGGACATCGTCATCCTCACCGGCCTCACCGGGTCGGCCATCATGGGCGTGCGCACCGGCGTCATCCGCTGGGCCGCAATGCTGATCGGCGCCGTCTTGGCGGCCATCATCGCCAGCCGCGCCTACGGCTCCCTCGCGCCCGCCTTCACCTTCCTCGACAACGAGAGCCAGCAACGCACGCTCGCCTTCATCGCGCTCTTCGTCGCCGTTATGGTCGGCGCGTGGGTCGCGGGCAACCTGCTCAAGAAGAGCATGAGCCTGCTGCTGCTCGGCTGGGTAGACAGGCTGGGAGGGTTGGCGCTGGGGCTGATCGTGGGCGTCATCTCCACCGTAACGTTCGTTACGCTGCTGGGCATCCTCCCGTCGGAGTCGGTGCAAGACGCGGTGGCCGACTCCACGCTCGCCTCGCCGCTGCTCGAGGCGACCTCCTTCTTCCGCGCCCTGCTCCCCGTGGAGTTCGACGACGTGAAGAATCTGCTAGACAAGACGACGGAACTAGTGCAGAGCGGAACGGGCGAGGGGTAAGAGACGGGGGAACGGGCTGTATTCGCCCTTCGATTGCCCTCGGGATGAACGGGAAGAGGCCTCAGGCCGAACGGAGGCCGCTCTTACGCAAGCGCCGTTCCTAGCGCGAAGCCGCGCGGGTCTGCTAGGGCGGCGGCGCTCGTAACCGGGTGGGGCATTGCGGCGAACGCGCCGCCCTCGATGGCGAACCGCGCCGCCTCGTCCGCGTCCGCCGCGTCGAACTCGCTGCGTTGTTGCGGCGTTACGCTGCTTGCCTCGTAGGTGGCCAGGTAGACGGCGACGCCCGCCTCGAGGCGCACGGCCTGGACTTGGAGGCCGTCGGCGCGCACCACGCCCAACCACGCCTCGTCTCCCTCGACTGGGACTACCGCCGCGATGCGCGGCGTGCGCAGGTGGTCGCGCTCGTAGTCCATCGTAAGCAGGGTAAGCGCCAGCGCGTCCTTGGGGGGCGCGCCGCCCGCGAGCTTCTCGGCGATAGGGTCGGCGTGGGCGCCGTTGGCAGCGACCGCCCATTGTCCGGCGATTCTGACGGCGTTGTAAGACACGTAAGGGTTGCGCGCCGCGTCGTCCTCGGCGCCCTCGCGCGGGAGGATGACGACGGCGCCGTCCGCCGGCACGGCGCGGCGATTGGGAAAGGAGCGGCTGGAGACGCGGTAGAGCGCGGCGTTGCGCCCCGCCTTCGTCTTCGCGACGGCGACCACCCTGCCTAGGTAGGTTCCCGCCTTCACAGGAACGATGGAGGAGGAGGCGCTCACGCCATCACCAGGTTGGGCACGGCGTCTAGGTCGTCGGAGGATGGGGCGGCGCGTTGGAGGCGGAAGAAGGCGGCGCCCGCGATCATCGCGCCGTTGTCGGTGCAGAGCTTGGGCGGCGGGACGATGACGGGGACGTTGGCGCGCGCCGTGCACTCCTCGCGCAGGCGCTTGTTGGCGCTCACGCCGCCGCCAAGGATGAGGCCTGACGCGCCGGTGCGCTCCACCGCGTCCGCCGCCTTCTCGGCCACCACGTCCACCACCGCCTCCTGGAAAGCGGCGGCCAACTCCGCCACGACATCGGCATTGTCGTCGCCGTCGGGCTCGGGCCACAAGCCTTCTTCTTGCGCCTTGTAGAGCAGCGCTGTCTTCAGGCCGCTGAAGCTAAAGTCGAGGCTGCCGCCAAGCCACGCGCGGGGAAAGACGACGCTGGGGCGCACGCCATCCGCAACTTTCTGGATGGCGGGGCCGCCGGGGAAGCCGAGTCCCAGGATGCGCGCCGCCTTGTCGAACGCCTCGCCTGACGCGTCGTCCCGCGTTTGGCCTAGCAGTTCGTAGTCGCCATGGCCGCGCATCAGCACCAGGTGCGTGTGCGCGCCCGACGCGATCAGCACGACGAGGGGGAAGCCGGGCTCGACGGCAGGGTCGTCCCGTTCGAGCCACGCGGCGTAGGTGTGCCCCTCGAGGTGGTGCACGCCCACCAGCGGCAGGTTCTTGGCGTAGGCGATGGCCTTGGCCGCGTTCACGCCCACCATCAGCGCCCCGGCGAGGCCCGGCCCGTGCGTAACGCCCACCGCGTCGAGATCGTCGAGCGTAGCGCCCGCGTCCGATAGCGCGCGCTCGATGACGGGGATGATCTGCAGCAAGTGTTGGCGGGAGGCGACTTCCGGCACTATGCCGCCGTAGCGGGCGTGGATGTCGATCTGCGTGGCGACCACGTCGGACAGGATGCGCGCGCCATCGGCGACGACCGCAGCCGCCGTCTCGTCGCAGGAGGTCTCGATGCCGAGGATGAGCATAGGAGGAGCGCGCGAAGCGCGGCGGCAGCGCTATTGAGGCTGTTACGCCGCGGCAGCCACATGCTACCATCGCGCTCAACCTAGGAACCAGTGGGGCACCACCTCCAAGGGGACCGTGCCCTGGTGAGGACATCGCGTTGGCAGCGCTTGAGCATCAACGCCCCAATGTGTATAGCCTCATAGAGGCGTTGTTTGGGGACGACGCCACTGTTGAACCGGAGGCGTTGGGACAGGTCAGAGAGGAAGTGGAGAATATCCTTGCCGCGCTCCCCAAGCGGGACGCCACTGTTTTGCGGATGCGCTACAGCACTACCTACGGCCAAAGACAAACACTCCAGCAAATCGGAGACTTCTTCGGCCTCACAAGGGAACGCATCCGGCAAATCGAAAAGAGAGCCCTGCGCCGAGCACGCCACCCTCGTGCTTGCCAGAACCTGCGCGCCCTCTTGATTGAACAGTCGACCCGGCAAGGTCCTAGACCCCAGTCCGAGCAGCCAGGCAATAGCCCACTGGCGAGACCACAGCCGGGCGCACGAGACGCGTGGCCTGAGAAGTTGCGCCGTACCTACTCGCGTGCGTACGAGCCTTGGTCGCTGGGAGAGGAAGCGTTTCTCACGAAAGCCTTTGCCGCAGGCAGGCGGATTGCAGAGATTGCGGCGGACCTGGGTCGCCAGCCATCCGCTATTGAGACGAGGCTCAAGCGGCTCGGCCTCCTCGACACATAGGTGTGCTCCACGCGACCACACGCTACACGCGCTTTCCCTCGATGCCGAGGATGAGCATGGGAGGAGCGCGCGGAGCGCGGCGGCGGCACCATTGAGGCCGTTACGCCGCGACAGGCACATGCTACCATCCCGCCCAACCTGGGAACCAGTGGGCCGAGAGAGACGCCGATGTTGGACGATACGAGCACCTTGAGCCTTGTCCTTTTGGGGGTGCTGCTCGTGCTCTCCGCCTTCTTCTCCGGTTCGGAGGCCGCTCTGCTCGCCGTGCAGCGCGTGCGCATCCAAGCGCTGGTGAACAGCGGCAGCGCCGCCGCCGCGCGCGTCGCGCAGATGACGGAGCACCCCGAGCGATTGCTGCCGCCCATCCTACTGGGCAACAACCTCGTCAACACCGCTGCCGCCGCGATAGCGACCACCATCGCCATCGCCCTGCTGCGGGACGAGGGGCAGGCGGTCATCGCCGCCACCGCCGCCGTAACCACGGCGCTGCTCGTCTTCGGCGAGACGATTCCCAAGACGGTGGCCGCCCGCAACCCGGAGCGCGCCGCCATGATTCTCAGCCTTCCCGTCCGCCTGGTTAGCCTCCTGCTGCTCCCCGCTTCCTACGTCCTCCAGGCCATCAGTTCCGGCGTGGCCAGGGTCGTCGGCGGCAGGCCGCGCTCCATCGTAACCGAGGAGGAGATCAAGACGATGGTCTCTCTCGGACGGCAAGCGGGTGAGGTGGAGGAGGAGGAGGCAGAGATGATCCGCCGCGTCTTCGAGGCGGGTGACCGCCGCGTGCGCGAGGTGATGACGCCCCGGCCGGAGATGGTGTGGGTAGAGGAGGGCACGAGCACCGCCGACTTCCTGCGCCTCTACGCCGCCCATCCGCATACGCGCTTTCCCGTGCGCTCGGCGGCCACCGGCGACGTGGCGGGGATGGTGTCGGTGAAGGACGTGATGCAGTCTCTCGCCGCCGGGGCGCCGCTCGACACGCCCGTAACCGACACGCTCCGCGAGGTGCACTTCGTGCCGGAGACCAAGCCCGCGCGCGACCTGCTCGCGGAGATGCAGGCAATGCGCCAGCAAATAGCAATTGTCGCCGACGAGTTCGGCGACATAGCCGGGCTGGTTACGCTGCGCCGCCTCGTCGAGGGCATCGTCGGCTCCACCTCCGGCGCCGACGAGCCGCACGAAGAGGCGGAGGTCGTGCCTATGGGCGCGAGCGCGTTCGAGGTGGACGCAGGTTTGTCCATCGCGGAGGCCAATGAGCGCCACGGCCTGCGGCTGCCGACGGGCGAGTACGACACCATCGCAGGTCTCGTGATGGAGGCGCTTGGCCGGGTGCCGGAGGTCGGCGCATCGGCAACGGTCGCGGGGCGCGTCATCCGCGTCGCCGAGATGCGCGGCGTGCGCATCGAGCGCGTCCTCATCTCCGACGCCCCCGCCGAAGACCCCTCCACCTAATCCGCGCCTTTTCCCATCCTTCTCCGTATCCTCCTCCGCTGTTCGCGTGAAAGCGGGGAGCGGGAACCGCGCCTCGATTCGTCCGGCAGCCCGGCTGCTCTGTGATTTTCGTGAAAAAGTGTAGCAATGTGTAACTCTTACGCGGGGGAATCTGAGTGGCGGCGCACCAGCGAGGCACGACCGCACGGCAGATCCGTGGCAGCGGCGAGCGGCGGCGTTACACATTGCGGCAGTGGGCTCGGCCGCCGCAGGGCGGCGGAGAAGGCCGGAGAGGAACAGCCGAATGAGGACACGAGCTTTCATAGGGGTAGGGTTGCACAGGTATGCGGTTTGCGCAACGGGAGAATGTCATAATGGCAACGGATAAGAGGGCGGCGAGGAAAGGGCGATCTGCCTATCTCCCCTACAGGGGATTGAACTACCGTCATGTCCGCCCTTCGAGTCCCCTCAGGGCGAATGGAGGAGATGAGATGGGCGCGTGGGCGGAGGCCCCTGCTACCATCGCGCTTATGCGATGGGCGACGGACGAGCAGCGTGAGAGCGACTGAAGGGGGCGAGAAGCGGCGACCGGCGACCGCCCGCGCCGCCCACGCAGTGGCCGCCGCTCTGCGCCGTCACGCGCGCGCCGTCGGGAGTGGCCCGCTGGTCGCCGCCGTCTCGGGAGGGGCGGATTCGCTGGCGCTGTTGTTCGCGCTGGCGGCGTGCGGCGTGGAGACGGAGCCGCCCATCGTCGCACGCTTCGCCCACGGGCTGCGGCCCCGCGCCGACCGCAAGGAGGCGGCCTTGGTGCGCGCCGCCGCCGCCGCACTGGGTTGGGCGTTCGAGGAGGGCGCGGGAGACGCGGCGGCGCACGCTAAGCGGACAGGCGCGTCCATCGAGGAGGCAGCCCGCGAGTTGCGCTACGCCTTCCTCGCAGAGACGGCGGCCCGTTATGGCGCGAGCGCGATGCTCACCGCTCACACGCTGGACGACCAGGCTGAGACGGTGTTGCTTCGGTTGACGCGGGGCAGCGGCCTGCGCGGCGCAGCGGGGATGCGCGAGTGGAGCGTCCGCAGCGCCGGAGGCCGCCCGCTGCGCCTCCTTCGCCCCTTCTTGGACGTCTCCCGCGCAGACACGGAGGCTGTGTGCGTCGAGCAGGGCGCAACGCCCGCATCCGACGCGACGAACCGCGCGTTGCGCTACGCTCGCAACCGCGTCCGCCATCGCGCGCTCGACGAACTGGCGAGGGTCAATCCGGACGTGCGTCGCGCCTTGGCGCGCTTCGCGCAGGCTGCGCGGGCGGACGACGACTACCTGGCGCAGGCTGCGCGCGACGCTATTCGCGGGGGCGAGCGGCGCGGCCCCGGCTGGACGCAGTGGCGGCGCCCGGCGTTGACCGCGCTGCCATGGCCGCTGTTCGTTCGCGTCGTGGAGGCGGCGTGGGCGCACGTTCGCGGCGGCGGAGCGGCGCTCTCCAGCGCGCAGTTGGCCGCCGTGCGCGCGCTCGTGGGCGCGGGCAGCGAGGGCGGCGAGGCGTCGCTTGGCGGCGGGCGCTTCGTGGTGGAGCAGTCGCTCTGCCGCCTCGAGGCCGTCTCGTCCGCGCGCGGCTCGGCAAGCGCGAACGGGCGCGTTCCGCCCCCGCCGATGCTTCTGGCCGTGCCGGGCGCGGCGCAGATAGGCCGCTGGCTTATCGAGGCGCGACTGGGCAGGCCAAGCGCGGCGGCTGAGGCGCCGGGCCGATGGTCGGCAATCGTCGACGCGGAGGCGCTAATAGGCCCCGCCTACGTGCGATTCCGCCGCCCGGGCGACCACTTTCAGCCGTTGGGGATGGCCAAAGCGGCGCGGCTTCAGGATGTCCTGGTCGGCGCGCGCGTCCCCCGCGAACTGCGGGCGGACCTGCCGCTGGTGGACACCTACGGCGGCACGGCTTGGGTGTGCGGTGTGCGCATCGCCGACTGGGCCAAGGTAACCGAGGCCACGCAGCGCGTGCTTACGTTGGAGGCGCGGCGGCTAGATTGGGTGGGACGGCAGGACGCGCCTGGCGAGGCGTTCGGCGGCTGGTAGGCCTTGCCCGGCGATCGCCCGCAGCCGCGTAACCACGCCCTTCCCGCCGCCGCTCGCAGCCTCCGAGGCGCGCCTATCAAGCCGTAAGCGCCGCAACAGCCGCCGGCGCACGTAGCCGCCGCGCCGCTTGGGGGGCGGAACGCTCCGTAGTTGCGGCGTGGGCGCACGCTTTTGCCAATGCGGGCGCTCGGCGCGGGTGCGCGCACGCCTACTGCGCCGAATTCCCCGGACGCGCCGTCCGGCCCGGAGACTCGATCCGCCGCGCCGCCGAACACGGCGCGAACGCCGGGGGAGAGGCGCCTCGGCGGGAGGGGCCTCCTCGTCGGAGGCGGCTTCCTCGTGCGAATCCTCCGCCTCGGCGAGGTCTACGCCCGCCTGCAACGCCGACAGTCGGTGCGCGGCGGCGTAGGCGTCGCGCTGCGCTTCACGGCTCTGCAAGGCGCACCGAATGGAGACGCCGGGGGCGTGGAGCGTCAGCTCGCCCTTGGCGTTGGGGAACACATAGTCCAGCAGGATGTAGACGGAGGCGAGGATAGGCAGCCCGCCTACGACCACCGTGATGAGCGGAGCGGAGAAGAGCGCCCACGTAACCCACGCCAGCAGGAGCCCGGCGCCAAGCGCGATGAGGCCCTGAGACAGGCGCTCGACGGGGCGGGAGGCCTCCGTAATCTCAACGGCGCTCACCGCGCCCAGCGGCGCGATAGTGGTCGCCCGCCGCCCCAACCGCCGATCGACCGTGATGACGCGGTGCGACGTAACGATGAGGGCCGCGGAGGCGCTCGCCTCCGTCAGCAGCCCCTTCTTGGCGTCGAGCGCGAACCGGAAGGTCTCGCCCGGGAGCCAGGGGACGCGGTCGGCGACGTTGTGAGATGGATCGGACTGCATCGTGCTAGCGCGAAAGGGTAGAGGGCGGCGCGCACGCCGTCAAAGGCGGGCGACGGGCGACGCAAAGACCGTGTGATGCATCGACATAGCGCGCGCACGCGCCATCGCGGATAGAGTAGAATGAACCAATACCGCACGGCTTGACGGGAGACCCCGGCCCTTGAACAGGCGCCATCCCAGCGGCGGCAGCGACGTTCCGCACGAAGCGTGCGGAATCGTCGGGGCATATCTGCCGGGCAGCACGGGCGTGGAGGCCGCGCAGGTCGCCTTCTATGGCATCTTCGCGCTCCAGCACCGCGGGCAGGAGAGCGCGGGCATCGCCGTGGGCGACGGGCGCGCCCTCCGCTCCTACACCAACCTCGGCCTCGTCTCCCAGGCCTTTCGCCAGGAAGACCTCGACCGCCTGCCAGGCCACGTCGCCATCGGCCACACCCGCTACTCCACTACCGGCTCGAACTCTCCCCTCAACGCCCAGCCCATCCGTTCCGCATCGCCCACCATCGAGATAGCGCTGGGGCACAACGGGAACGTCATCAACGCGGTCGCGCAGCGCGACAAGCTTATGGAGGAGACCGGAGCCGTCTTCACCACCACCTCCGACTCGGAGGTGATCGCGCACATGCTGGCGTGGTCGCCGGAGCACACGTGGGAGGGGCGGGCGGCCCAGCTGCACCGCAGACTCGAGGGCGCCTATTCGCTGGTCATCGCCACGAAGGACACGCTAGTGGCGATGCGCGACCCTCACGGCGTGCGTCCGCTGTGCCTGGGGCGCTACGGCGCCGGCTGGGTCGTAGCGTCCGAGAGCTCGGCGCTGGACCACGTGGGGGCGCAGTTCCTGCGCGAGATCGACGCGGGCGAGACAGTGGTCATCGACCGGTCCGGCCTGCGCTCCATCCCCGGCGAGCAGCAGGACGTGCGCCGAGCGCACTGCGTGTTCGAGCCGATCTACTTCGCGCGGCCCGACTCGGTGCTGGAGGGGCGGCTCGCCCACGCCTCCCGCGAGCGGATGGGGCAGATGCTCGCGCGGCGCTACCCTGTGGACGCCGACATTGTGATTTCCGTGCCCGACTCGGGCACGCCCGCCGCCGTAGGCTACGCCAAGGAGTCGGGCGTGCCGATGGAGTTCGGTCTCGTCAAGAACCGCTACGTAGGGCGCACCTTCATTGAGCCGACGCAGCACTTCCGCGAACTGGGCGTGCGCAACAAGTTCAACCCGCTGCCGGAGATACTGGCGGGTAAGCGCGTCGTGTTGGTGGATGACAGCATCGTGCGCGGCACCACCATTCCGCGCGTCATCGGTTTGCTACGCTCAGGCGGCGCGCGCGAAGTGCACCTGCGCGTGTGCGCGCCCCCCATCCGCCACCCATGCCACTTCGGCGTCGATATGGCGCTCGAGAGCGAGTTCATCGCCTCGGGCCGCACCGTGGAGGAAGTGCGCGACGCCGTCGGCGCCGACTCCCTCGCCTACCTCACGGTGGAGCAGCTCCACGAATCGATCAACGGCGACCCGTCCGGCGCAAGCTACTGCAACGCCTGCTTCACCGGGCGCTACCCCATCCCCGTCCAACTCCAACTGGACAAATTCGTACTCGAACGCCCCGCGGCGCAGGCCGACTAGCGGAGGAGCGTGGCGGAGCGCTCCATCGTAGACATCGAGGCGGCGGTGGACGCGCTGCCCCCGGACGCGCGCGCCCGCTTCGACCGCATCTACCGCGCCGCCGTCTATGAGACGGAGTTGCGCGCACCCGCCGAGATGGTTGCCTGGATCGAACGCACCTTCGGCTCGCTGGCCGCCGTCGAGCGTCAGCGCATCGTCCGCGTCGACAACCGCGTAACGGGCGAGGGCGCATTGTTCAACAGCCTGCGCGCCTTGCGTCCCATCCAGGCCGCGCCCGGCAGCGCCGGCGCAGACGACGCGGCCCAAGCCTTGCAAAACGACCCTTGGACCGACCCCTACACGGCGACGCCGGAGGATACATTCGGGCGGTTGGAAGGCGCGCACGGCGTAACCGCCGCCAACGTGGCGCGCTACGACGGCGCCCACAGCCTTGTCATCTTCAACGAGCCCGATCCGCTGGCCTTCGACGCGGAGGCGCTAGCCAGCCATCTGGAGTTGGCACGCCGGTGGTTCGAGCGCGTCCAGCAGGACGACCCCGGCGCGTGCTATCCCTTCCTGATGTGGAACTGCCTATGGCGGGCGGGCGGCTCCATCGTCCATGGCCATATGCAGGCCGCCGTCGCGCAGGGCGGGCATTACGCCAAGATCGAGCGCCTGCGCGCCGACGCGGAGCGCTACCGCGCCGAGCACGGCGCCTCCTACTTCGACGACCTCTTTGCCGTTCACCGCGCTCTGGGGCTTGGCTTCGCCGCCGGCGGCGGATTAGAGGGCGCAGCCCACCTCACTCCATTGAAGGAGAAGGAGTTGCTCTTCCGCCTGCCCGCGTCCTTCCCTGCGGCTGCGGAGGCCCTCAGCCGCGCTCTGCGCCGCTACGTGGACGGCCTGGGCGTGCGCTCCTTCAACTTGGCGCTGCTGCTGCCTCCGCTAGGTCCAACGCCGGAGGAATGGGGCGACTTCCCAGCACTAGCGCGGCTGGTGGACAGGGGGGCGTTGGAGAGCCGCACGAGCGACATCGGCGGAATGGAGCTGTACGCGCAAAGCGTGGCGGCGTCCGACCCCTTCGCCGTAGCCCGCGAGATGGCGCGAGCGTTCGCGTAGCCCTATGGCCGCCGTCGACGTCGTCATCCCGGTCTTGAACGAGGAGCGCGCGCTGCCCCGGTGCCTCGACACGCTGCTCGACTTCCTGCCGCGCGAACTGCCCGCGCATCAGTGCCGCGTGGTGGTGGCGGACAACGGTTCGACCGACACGACCCTGGCCGTGGCGGAGCGCTACGCCGCAGAGCGCCCCGGCGCCGTCGCCGCCGTCCACCTCGATCAGCGCGGGCGCGGGCGCGCTCTGCGCCGCGCCTGGCTGGAGAGCGGCGCCGACGTGGTGAGCTATATGGACGTCGACCTATCCACTGGCATCGAGGCTTTCCCGCGCCTCGTCTCCGCCATCGTGGACGACGGGCACGACGTGGCCGTGGGCAGCCGCCTGGCGCAGGGGGCGCAAACGACGCGCTCCTTCAAGCGCGAATTCATCTCCCGCTCCTACAACCTGCTCATCAAGGCGCTCTTCCGCACGCGCTTCTCCGACGCGCAATGCGGGTTCAAGGCGATGAGCGGCGCGGCGGCGCGGGCGCTCACGCCTGCGGTCGTTAACAACCACTGGTTCTTCGACACGGAACTACTCATCATCGCGGAGAAGCGGGGCTTCCGCGTGTTCGACCTGCCCGTGCGTTGGGAAGAGGACACGGACACGCGGGTGAAGATCGCCAGCACCGTCGCCGAAGACCTGCGCGGGTTGGCGCGGCTGCGATTCGGCGGCATGCCCAACGTCCACCCTCCGCGCTAATGTCCCGCGCGCGCCTTGCGGCGCTCGGGCGACGGGCTTAGCATAGGCGGCGGTTGGCCGCCCCGATGATGCGTCAGCAAGCTCATTTCGAAGTCCGCCCATCCCTGATGACCGGCGACAGCGCCGAGGTCTACCTGCACCGCACGCAGCGCGTGCTGCGCACGGAGGGGCTGAACCCCGTCGTGGTGATGGAGTTCTCCGCTATGGCGGCGGGCGTGCTGTGCGGCGTGGAAGAGGTTCAGACGCTGCTATCGCGCGTGATGAGCGAGGGCAACCGCGAGGTGTGGAGCGTCCCCGAAGGCGCGAGCGTCGCTCAGGGCGAGGTCTGCCTCACCATCCGCGCGCCCTACTCCTCTTTCGGCCTCTACGAGACGGCCATCACGGGCATACTGGCGCAAGCCACGGGCTGGGCCAGCGCCGCCAGGGAGTTGGTTAAGGCTGCGGGCGGCGTCCCCGTCGCGTGCGTCGGCGCCCACAACGTTCACCCGTCCGTCGCCGCCGTTATGGATTACGCCGCCATCGTGGGGGGCTGTCAGAGCGGCTCCACCGCGTTGGGAGGCAGGCTCACCGGCACGCAGCCCATCTCCTCCGTCAGCGGCGCGCTGCTCCAAATCATCGGCGACCCCTTGCGCGCGCTCCAGGCGTTCGACCGCGCGATGAGCGCCGACGTGCCGCGCGTCGCCTACGTTGACCCGCGCCGCGACATCGCGGAGCAGACGGCGCAACTGGCGCGGCTGATGCGGGACAAGATCGCGGCGGTGCGGTTGGCGCGCGCGCCGGGCGGTCAGCAGGTGCCGGCGGAGACCATCAAGGAGGTGCGGCGGCGGCTGGACGACCTCGGCTGCCAGGCGATCAAGATCATCGTCAGCGGCGACTTGACGCCCGACCGCATCACGGGGCTGTTGGAACAGGGTGCGCCGTTGGACACGCTGCACGACGGCAGCTACGTGGCGCGGGCGCATCCCATCCCCTTCCGCCCCAACATCCGCAGCATCGGCGACCGTTCGGTGGCGCAGGAGGTGGAGCCGCCCCCGCCGAACCCCCACCTCGTGCGCGTCCTGTAGCGCGGCGCCGCTCCTAGACCTGCACAGGGACGGAGACCTCCCGCATCCAGGGGAGGTAGACGCTCCACTCGTCGGGGAGGCGTCGATACATCAGGTGGTGGTACGGGTTGGGGCGCGGCGCGTGCGGCTCGTGCAACAGCCGCATCCCCGCCTCGCTGGGGGAGCGCCCCGCCTTGCGGTGATTGCATGGCACGCACGCCGCCACGACGTTGTCCCACGTGTGCGTTCCGCCGCGCACCCGCGGCGTAACGTGGTCGAGGGTAAGGTCGGCGGCGCGGCGTCCGCAGTACTGGCACGCAAAGCCATCGCGCCAAAACACCTCGCGGCGCGATAGGCGCCGCGTGAAGATGGGCCGCTTGACCATGCTTACAAGGCGTATGACGGTGGGGATGGGGTGGCGCCCCAACGCCGACCGCAGGTCGCCCCGGCCGTTCTCCAGCAGTTGCGCCTTGTCCTTGAGGATGAGGACGACGGCGCGCTTGACCCCGCAGACGTTCAGCGGCTCGTAGTTCTGGTTGAGCACCAGGACGGGGCTGTCGGTGGGCGCGCGCATGGCAGGGCTATCCCCAATGATAGGAGCGGCGCAGCCGCGCCGCAACAGCGCGCCTATCGCGAGGTTTGCGCACGCGCGCCGCTTTGACAGGGCATGCGAGGCGGCGCTATACTTCCTCTTTAGTGAGCGTCTGGCAACGGGGGGAGCGTAAGGGGTGCCGAAGCGCACGTGGCAACCAAAGAAGCGGCGGCGGGCCAGGGTTCACGGATTCCGGTCGCGCATGCACACCCCTGGGGGCCGCCGCGTTCTCAACCGGCGCCGGACGAAGGGCCGCCACGCCCTGTCCGTCTAGGGCCTGGGCGGAACGTCGCCCTATGGCGCGGGAGTCTTTCCCCAAGAGGCGCCGGTTGCGCCGTCAGGCCGACTTCGCGGCCCTCCGCCGGGGCGGAACGTCCTACGCGCACCCCTATCTCGTTCTCCGCGCCGCGCCCAACGCCCTGCCCCACACGCGGTTCGCCTTCGCGGTTGGCAAGCGCGTCGCCAAGCGGGCGGTCGTGCGCAACCTGCTGCGGCGCCGGATGCGTGAGGTTGCGCGGCAGTCGGGCGTTCGCGGCGGCTGGGACGCGCTCTTCATCGCGCGTCCGGCCTGCGTGGGCGCGGACTTCGCGGGCGTGCGCAAGGCGATGCGCGCCGTCGGCAGGCGCGCGGGGCTATTGGCGGAGGCGCCCGACGGACGCGGAGGAGCGGAGTAGTGGCGCGGCAAGCGGCGGTAGCGGTCATCTCGGCGTATCAGCGCGTGGTCTCGCCCTACTGGCCTGCCGCGTGCCGCTACGAGCCGACCTGCTCTCGCTATGCGCAGGAGGCGGTGGCGCGGCACGGGCTGCTGCGCGGCGGGTGGCTCTCGCTGCGGCGGCTGGCGCGCTGCCGCCCCTTCGGAGGCTACGGGCCGGACCCCGTGCCGGAATGAACATTCAAGGCCCCGGCGCGCCGGGGTGGACGAGGAACTTTGAGATTGAGAGGCGCAGGCGACACGCCTGAGCGCGTCCGGCAAGCGCGCCGGTGCATACTCATAGCGGCATTGCTGGCAGTCCTGCTGGTCGGCACGGGTTGCATTGCCAGCCGAAGCTCGCCGTCGCAGGCGTGGTCGGGCGTCGCCGTCGACGGCGAGATCGCCTACGTCGGCACGCAGTCGGGCGAGGTGCTGCGGCTGAACCTGGCGCGCAACGGCCTGGTCGAGCGCGCCTTCTCCGTTCCCGAGGGCGGACGGACGGACGCCTTCCCTGGCTTCTACGCCACGCCCGCGCTGGCGGACGGCGTGGTCTACGCGGGCGGCTTCCGCGGCTTCGTCTTCGCGCTTGACGCCGAGACGCTGACGCAGCGGCAACCTCCATTCGAGATACGGGGCGCCGCGCTGTCCAAGAGCATCGTCGGCGGCGTTGTCCCGGCGGGCGGGCGGCTGGTCCTCGGCGCGGCGGAGGGCGCGGCGGAGGGGCGGCTCTACGTGTTGGACAGGGAACTGCGGGAGCAGTGCACGTATCCGCAGCGCGGCGCGGCGGCCACCGGCTCGATCTGGTCTACGCCGACGGTGGTGGACGGCATAGCCTATTTCGGCGACCTAGCCCACAACCTCCACGCCGTGGACATCGCCACCTGCGAGTCGGTGTGGCCCGCTCCGGCCAATCTGGCCGGAGGCGTAGTGGCGCCGCCGCTCTACCATGAGGGACGCTTATACGTCGGCGCCTTCTCCGAGGCGTTCTACGAAGTGGACGCGGCAACGGGCGCGGTCACCGAGCTGCTCGTGGCCGACAACTGGTTCTGGGCGAAGGCGGCGACGGACGGCGAGCGCGTCTACGCGCCGAGCATCGACGGGCGGCTCTACGCCATCGAGATAGCCTCGCGCCGCCACGTCTGGACCTACCCGGCGGACGGGGAGATTGGTCCTATCCTCTCGGAACCGGCCGTGGCCGACGGCCTCGTCGTCGTCGGGTCGGACGATGAGAACCTGGTGGCGATCGACGCGGCGGGCGGCTTCCGCGTGTGGGATCAGCGCGTGGGCGACAAGGTGCGCGCGCCGCTCGCCGTCGACGGCTCGACGGTGTACGTGCACTCGCTCGACCGCCGCTTGCGCGCCTACGACCTCGAATCGCGGGCGCTGCTGTGGGAACGGGACTTGGAGGAGGGGCGCTAGCCGATGGAGTTCCTGGGCTTGCTGTGGGACGAGGCGGTGACCAAGCCGATGACCAACGGCTTGATGCTGCTCTACTTCCTGCTGTTCAGCAACCTGGGGTTGGCCATCATCACCTTCACGCTGCTGGTGCGCGGCGCCACCTATCCGCTGGTGATGCGCCAGATCCGCCAGACGCGCAAGATGCAGGAGCTCCAGCCCCGCATGCGCGAGCTCCAGGAGCGCTACAAGGACGACCCGCAGAAGCGCGGCCAAGAGGTGATGCGCCTCTACCGCGAGACGGGCGTCAGCCCCGTGGGATGCTTGGGGCCGCTGGTGATTCAGATGCCCATCTTCATCGGCCTGTTCTGGGCGATCAACAACGTGCTGCCCTTCACGCCGGAGAACCTGGCGGGGCTGGCGGAGCGCCTCTACGGCTGGCTGCCGATGCTGGACGGCGTGGTGCCCGTCGGGCGCGAGTTCCTGGGGATGGACCTGGCCATCGAACCCGCCCGCGACCGCACGCCGCTCGGCC
This sequence comes from uncultured Dehalococcoidia bacterium, assembly GCA_964560025.1. Classification (GTDB taxonomy): domain Bacteria; phylum Chloroflexota; class Dehalococcoidia; order Lucifugimonadales; family Australimonadaceae; genus JAGWBE01. The sequence continues at coordinate 2,360 of CAZLKC010000002.1, read as the reverse complement.
TCGGCCTCGTGGCGCTCTCCGGCGTTACGATGTACGTCCAGCAGAAGATGACGCAGGTGCGCAGCGCCGACCCGACGCAGCAATCGACCCAGCGGATGATGCTGTTCATGTTCCCGGTGATGTTCGGGATGTTCAGCCTGTTCTTCCCGGGCGGCTTGGTCGTCTACTGGGTCATCTCGAACCTGGTGGGCATCACCATTCAGACCTTCGTAACCGGCAGGCGCAGCTTGATCGCGGCTATCCCCTTCGTGGGGCGCGAGGAGTTGCCCGAGCCGACGCCCGCGCGAGGCGCAATCGCGCCGCGCCCAAAGGAGCCTGGCGATGGAGAACCGGAGCATCGAAAGGACGGCGAGGACGGTGAAGGAGGCGATCGACCTGGCGGTTCTGGAATTCGGCGTCGGCCGCGACGAAATCGTCGTCGACGTCGTTAGCTCGGGCCGGGCGGGCATACTCGGCATCGGCGCGGAGCCGGCCAAGGTGCGCGTGCGTCTCATCGGGGACGAAAGCCCCGCCGCAGCGGCAGGCCTGAGCGCCGTCTCCGACATCATCGGCCTCCTCGGCGTCGAGGCCGCCGCCTCTATCGGTTCGTCCGGCTCCGGCCCCGGCGACCCGCCCGTCATCGACGTGCAGGGCGAGGACGCGGGGCTGCTCATCGGGCGGCGGGGGGAGACGCTGCGCGCGCTCCAGTTCGTGGTCAACTCTATGCTCTCGCGCCGCGAAGAGGCGCTCGGCCCCGTGGTGGTGGACGTGGAGCGCTACCGCAGCCGCAGGGAGCAGGAGCTGCGCAGGCTGGCCGAGCGCACCGCCCGGCGCGCCGTCAGCACGGGGCGCGCCGTATCCCTCGACCCGATGCCGCCCGTCGACCGCCGCACCATCCATCTCGCCTTGGCCGACAGCAGCGACGTTACGACGGAGAGCGCCGGAGAGGGCGCCGACCGCCGCGTGGTCGTCAGCCCCGTCGCCGACCGCCCCGGCGCGCGAGAGGGGCGCGGGCGCCGGACGCCGTAAGGCTGCGCCGATGGAGGACGCCGGCGGGAGGCCGCCCCGGTTCACGGTGCGCCGGGAGCGCCTGACGCTCGCCGTCGCCGCGCCGCTTGCGGGCCTGTTTCTTGCATCCGCCGTCTCGTGGCCGTGGCTGGCGGCGGGGCTGCCCGGCGCGCTAGGCGACCTCACGCCCCCCGGCGTCGTACTACTTGCAGTCGTCGCGTTTGCAGGGGCGTTCGCCATCCGGCGGCGGCTGCCTATGGCGCTGCTCACGTGGCCGCCCGCCGCTCAGGGCGCGATCGTGCTGCTGACGACGGGCTTGCTGGCGCGCGAAGGCGGCGAGCTGGCGGGCTTGACGGCGCTGATCGCCTACGCGGTCATCTATCTGTTCGTGCTGGTGTTCGCCATCTCGCTGTCGCGGCATGGCGCGGCGCTGCCGGTGGCGTTCGCCGCCCTCTTCGTGAGCACGCAGGCGTTCCGCTTCCCTGTGTTCGAGGCGGCGGAGCCTGCGCTCGAGCGGGCGGCGCTCTTCACCTTGGCCGCCGCGCTGCTCGCCCTAGCCGAGCTGGCCGCCGTCGTGTGGGCGGCGCGCCGCTTCGTAGCGGCGCCGGAGGAGGGCGCACTGCGTGCGGCGGGGCTCATCGTCGGGGTGGCGGCACTGCACGGCGTACTGGCTTGCTGGCAAGGGCCGCTGCTGGTCGGCGAGCTGAGCGCGGGCGCGGCAGGAGGTCAAGCGCTGCGCTGGCTCGGCCTCGTCGTGATACAGGTCGGCCTTGTATGGGCGGCGGTGCGGTTGCGCCGCGCCTTCGCTCACTTCGAGCGGACGGAGTTCGTCCCCGCCGTGGCGGTCGAGCAACGCGACAAGCGCGAAGCGCAAGAAGCGGCGGAGCAGGGCGGTGAAACGAGGTTCCCGCCTACGCGGGAACGACGGGAAGGGGAGCGGGAGCGCCGAGAAGAGTGGCGGGAGCGGCGGATGGGGGGGCGCCCCACGCGGCGTAAGCGCCGCAGGCGGTAAAGGCCGGCATCTCGGCTAGGCGGCGCTCCGCCGCCTTCTTGCAGGGACGAGGGGCGGGGGGGCTTAGCCCACGAAGCGGAAGAGCGCCATCAGCCTGCCGAGCACGCCGACGAGGAGCATGGCCTGGCGGCCATATCCATCCGCAAGCGGTTGATCTTGCCGCGCCGGGCTTGAATCTCCGCACGCAGGCCATCTTGGCCACGTCCGAGAGCGCCGAGGCGCTCGTTCATCTGCGTGTAGGCGCCCTTCAGCCAGCTGAGGCGTCCCTCTACCGTCGCGGATTCGCGCTGCGTCATCGTACAGCCCTCCCTCGCTCCCGCCTCCCTCCGCCACTTTCGCCTCCCTCCGTCGTTCTCGCGTA
>CAZLKC010000001.1:237971-241376 GCA_964560025.1 uncultured Dehalococcoidia bacterium | reverse complement strand
CTGCACGCCGACGCCGGGGACTGCGCGGGCGACGGCCTCGATCGCGCCGAGGGCGCGGGGGGCGCCCTCCGCCGCGCCGTCGAGGTCGACGACGTGGATGATGCGCGCGCCGTCGCGGGCGAAGCCCTCGGCGACGGCGGCGGGGTCGTCGGCGTAGGCGGTCTCGCGGTCGTAGTCGCCCTGGTGGAGCCTGACGACGCGCCCTCGGCGGACGTCGATGGCGGGGATGACGTCCACGAGGGCTAGCCGCCGCCGTCGAGGACGAAGTGCTTGACGAAGTTGTTGTACAACTTGAGGCCGTCGGGGCCGCTCTTCTCGGGGTGGAACTGGGTGGCGACGACGTTGCCCTTGGCGAGAACGCTGGGGAAATCCACGCCGTATTCGGTGGTGGCGAGCGTCCAATCGGGGTCTGACGGGTCGCCGTAGTAGGAGTGCACGAAGTAGAAGTGGGCGCCGCCGCTCACGCCGTCGAACAGCGGGTGCGGACGGCGCAGGCGCACGTCGTTCCAGCCGATGTGGGGCAGTTTCAGCCCGCCGGGGAGGCGTCGCGTCGCGCCCGGCGCCACGCCCAGGCATGGCGTGTCCTCCTCCTCCGAGTGGCGCAGCAGCAGTTGGAGGCCGAGGCAGACGCCGAAGAAGGGCTTGCCCGACTCCACGGCGCGGAGGATGGCGCGGTCCATGCCGCTGGCGGCGAGGTTGCGCATCGCCTGCGGAGCGGCGCCCTGGCCGGGGAAGACGACGGCGGGCGCGGCGTCGAGGGCGTCCGGCTGCGTTACGAGGGCGGCCTGGTGGCCGAGGTGCTCGAATGCCTTCTGGACGGAGCGCAGGTTTCCCGCGCCGTAGTCGATGATGGCGATGGGTTCCACAAGGCGATTGTACGCCCTCAGACGCGGTTGTACGGCAGATGGCGGTCTTGGTGGCGGGCGAGGATGAAGAGGAGGTCGCTGGCGCGGTTGAGGTAGCGCAGCACCTCCGTGCCGTGGAGGAGGCCGGCCTCGCGCAATGCAACGGCTCGGCGCTCGGCGCGGCGGACGATGGCGCGGGCGAGGTCGAGCGCGCCGGAGGCGGGGCTGTCGCCGGGGAGGACGAACGCGCGGGGCAGTTCGGTCTGGGCTTGGAGTTCGTCGATGAGCGCCTCCAAGCGCTGCGTCATCTCCGGCGTAACGGCGCCGAAGTGGGAGGTCAGTCGGTCGCGGTGCTCGGGAGCGGTGGCGAGTTCGGCGGCGGCGGTGAAGAGGCTGCGTTGGAGCAGTTCGATGGTCTCGCGGACGCGGGAGTCGGCGGCGAGGGCGCGGGCGAGGCCGAGGGCGGAGACGGCCTCGTCGACGGCGCCGTAGGCCTCGGCGCGCGGGTCGGCCTTGGAGACGCGGCCTCCGTAGAGCAGGCCGGTTTCACCATCGTCGCCGGTCTTAGTGTAGAGGCGGGGCGCGTCGCCGCCGGTGGGGTTGGTCATAGCGGGATTATAGGCGGGGCGCCCTTCGAGTTCGCTCAGGGCGAATGGAGGGAGAAGGGGATGCTAGGGCGCGCGCAGAGGGGGAGGGTCGGCGATTTGGCTTCCCAAAGCGTCCCATTTCGTCCGATTTAGGCGAGAGCGGGTCGGTGAAATGGGAAAGGGATTCGAAAAAAACGGGCAATTCGAAGGGAATTTCGGTAGTCCGTGCCGGAAATCGGACATTCGTGAGTAGGGGGAGCGGGGGCTGCAGCCTCGCGGCGGCGGAGGTCGGGCAGGGAGGCGTGGGCATGTGAGTTGGCGACCATAGAGCGCATTATCGCACGAGCGTTCTGTTTTGGCGACGAGGAGATGGCAGAGGGGCGGGCGCCTTTCGAGTTAGCTCCGGGCGAACGGAGGGGAGTGGCGCAAGGGCTGGGGCGAAATGCGTTGACAAGGAGGGACGGAATGAGTAGCATCGTAATGTTGCCACTTGAGCGGGCGGGTTAATCCCGCGCGCAAGGGCAAGGCGAGGGAGCGATGCCGACCGTAAACCAGCTGGTGCGACAGGGGCGCAGGCGCGTGGTGAAGAAGACCAAGGCGCCGGCGCTGCGCTACGTGCGGAACACGTTGCGCAACCGCGTGTACCGGAACGACGGGAGCCCGCAGAAGTTGGGGGTTTGCGTGCAGGTGCGGACGGTTACGCCGAAGAAGCCGAACTCGGCGCTGCGGAAGGTGGCGCGGGTGCGGATGACGAACGGGATGGAGGTTACGGCCTACATCCCAGGCGAGGGGCACACGCTGCAGGAACACTCGGTGGTGCTGATTCGCGGGGGCAGGGTGAAGGATCTGCCGGGCGTGCGGTACCACATTATCCGGGGCGCGCTGGACGCGACCGGGGTGAATGGGCGCAAGCGAGGGCGCAGCAAGTACGGGGCGAAGCGCGACCCGCGCTAGCTGTCCGCGACGCCGAGGCGCGCGCTCCTTGGGCGCGGCGCCCGCCCCGCCTACGCAGATCCGCCACAGGCCGGCATAGCGAAGAGACAGGATACGGACGCGGCCGCGAACGGCCGGGAAGCGATAGAGGCACGACATGGCGCGGCGGCGACGCGCAGAGCGAAGGAAGATAGCGCCCGATCCGCGGCACAGTTCCGTGGAGGTGGCGCAGTTCATCAACCGCGTCATGCTCGACGGGAAGAAGACGACGGCTCAGCGCGTGGTCTACAAGGCGTTCGACCGGATCGAGGAGGAGGCGCACCGCGACGGGCTGGAGGTGTTCACGCAGGCGATGCGGAACGTGATGCCGAGCGTGGAGGTGAAGTCGCGCCGCGTGGGCGGCGCCACCTACCAGGTGCCCATCGAGGTTGCGGGCAACCGCCGCCAGGCGCTGGCGATGCGCTGGCTGATCAACGCGGCGCGGGCGCGCAACGGCAAGCCGATGCACGAGTGCCTGGCGACCGAGTTGGTGGAGGCGTCGCGCGGGCAGGGAGCGGCGGTGCGCCGCCGCGAGGAGCTGCACCGGATGGCGGAGGCGAACCGAGCGTTCGTGCATTACCGATGGTAGCCACGCAGCCGAAGACGGCGGGGGACGCGATGCCCGAGGGCAGCCTGGCCAAGGTCAGGAACATCGGGTTCATCGCGCACATCGACGCGGGGAAGACGACGGTTACGGAGCGAGTGCTGTTCTTCTCGGGCCGCACCTACAAGATCGGCGAGGTGCACGAAGGCACCGCCGTGATGGACTGGATGGCGCAGGAGCGCGAGCGAGGCATCACCATCACCGCCGCCGCGACCAAGACGCAATGGCGCGGCCATACCGTGAACATCATCGATACCCCCGGCCACGTGGACTTCACGGCCGAGGTCGAGCGAAGCCTCCGCGTCCTTGACGGAGGCGTCGTCGTTTTCGACGCCGTCGCGGGCGTGCAGCCGCAGTCGGAGACCGTGTGGCGGCAGGCGAACCGCTACGCCGTTCC
>CAZLKC010000001.1:66942-237961 GCA_964560025.1 uncultured Dehalococcoidia bacterium | reverse complement strand
ATCTGCTTCGTGAACAAGATGGACCGTATGGGGGCGAACTTCGACCGCACGGTCGATATGGTGCGCCACCGCCTGAAGGCCACGCCCATCCCCGTCCAGTATCCCATCGGCGCGGAGGAGGACTTCCAAGGCGTCGTCGATCTGGTGGAGGAGCGCGCGTGGCTGTTCGACCGCGTAGGCGAGCCGGGCAGCATGCGCGAGGCGCCGATCCCCGAGGACATCGCCGAGGCGGTGGCCAAGGTGCGCGACGAGATGATCGAGCGCATCGCGGAGAACGACGAGGAGTTGATGGAGCAGTACCTGGGCGGGGAGACGCCGTCGCCGCCGGAGTTGAAAGCGGGGCTGCGCCGCGCTACGGCGGCCAATATGGCGACGCCCGTCTTCTGCGGCTCGGCGCTTCAGAGCCTGGGCGTCCAACTGCTGCTGGACGGCGTTACGGACTACCTGCCGTCGCCGCAAGACGTTCCGGCGGTGCGGGCGCGCGATTCGCAGGGAGCGGAGGTTGAGCGCCCGGCCGACACGGACGCGCCGTTCGCGGCGCTGGCGTTCAAGGTGGTCACCGACCCCTATGTCGGACGATTGGTGTACTTCCGCGTCTATTCGGGGTGCATCAAGGCGGGCGCCACGGTGTACAACTCCGTGAAGCGCCAGCGCGAGCGGATGGGGCGCGTGGTGCTGATGCACGCGAACCGCCGCGAAGAGGTGCAGGAGATCGGCGCGGGGGAGATCGGCGCGGCGGTGGGGCTGAAGAACACCTTCACGGGCGAGACCATCTGCGACGAGGGCGCGCCGGTGATGCTGGAGGCCATCCGTTTCGCGGAGCCGGTGATCTCGGTGGCGATCGAGCCGCAGAGCCGCGCGGAGCAGGACAAGTTGACGGACGCGCTGCTCAAACTCGCGGAGGAGGACCCCACCTTCCGCGTCCGCTACGACGAGGAGACGGGGCAGACCATCATGTCGGGGATGGGCGAGCTGCACCTGGAGGTGCTGGTCGACCGGATGAAGCGCGAGTTCGGCGTCTCCGCCGCCGTAGGCCGGCCTCAGGTGGCCTACCGCGAGGCGGTTACCAAGCCCGCGCGCGGCGAGGGGCGGTTCGTGCGGCAGACGGGCGGGCGCGGCCAGTACGGCCACTGCATCCTGAACCTGGAGCCGGGCGAGGCGGGGACGGGGTACGTGTTCGAGGACAAGGTCGTTGGGGGCGCCATCCCCCGCGAGTACATCCCCGCCGTGCGCGCGGGCGCCGAGGAGGCGCTGCGCACCGGCGTCGCCGCCGGATACCCGGTGCTCGACGTGAAGGTTACGCTGACGGACGGCACGTTCCACGCGGTGGACTCGTCGGAGATGGCGTTCAAGATCGCCGGGTCTATGGCGGTGAAGGACGGGCTGCGCAGGGCCGGGTCGGTGCTGCTGGAGCCGGTGATGGAGCTGCAAGTCATCACGCCGGGGCAGTACCTCGGCAGCGTGCTGGCCGACCTGAGCAGCCGCCGGGGGCGCATCAAGTCGATGGAGGGCGAGGGCGACACGCAGGTGTTGGAGGCGGACGCGCCGCTGGTGGAGATGTTCGGCTACGCGACCGATCTGCGGTCGGCGACGCAGGGACGGGCGACCTACTCGATGGAGTTCGGGCGGTACGAGCGGACGTCGGCGGCGAACGCGGCGGCCATCGCGCGGAGCGCGTAGGGGGAAGGCATGGTCGAGCAGCAGCAGAACACGGGGCGGACACGCAGCGCGGCGCCGCAGCGCGAGCGGCTGCGCATCACGCTCAAGGCGTTCGACCACCGCCTGTTGGACCAGTCGAGCGGGCAGATCGTGGAGGCTGCGGAGCGCACGGGCGCGGCGGTCTCCGGCCCGGTGCCGATGCCCACGCGCATCCGGCGCTGGTGCGTAATCCGCTCTCCCCACGTGGACAAGGACTCGCGGGAGCACTTCGAGTTGCGCATCCACAAGCGGCTGGTGGACATCCTAGAGCCGAATTCGAAGACGATCGACGCGCTGACGCGCCTGCAGATGCCTGCGGGCGTGGACATCGCCATCAAGACGTAGGAAACGGACAGTGATCACGGGACTCCTGGGCAAGAAGGTCGGCATGACGCACTACTTCGGCGACGAAGGGCGCTTCGTGCCGGTCACCGTGCTGGAGGTCGGCCCGTGCGTCGTCACTCAGGTGAAGAACGCTCTCACGGACGGCTACGAGTCGGTGCAGGTGGGATTCGGCCACGCGCGCCAACTGAACCGGCCGAAGCGCGGACACCTGCGCGACAACGGCAACCTGCGCCACTTGCGCGAGTTCAAGAGCACCGACCTGGGGCAGCACGAGATAGGGCAGCGCCTGGACGTTACGGAGTTCCGCCCGGGCGAGTACGTTCACGTCAGCGGCCTCACTAAGGGACGCGGCTTCCAGGGCGTGGTGCGCCGCTACGGATTCGGCGGCGGCCCGCGCACGCACGGGCAGGGCGACCGCCTGCGGGCGGTCGGCTCCATCGGCGCGGGCACCTACCCGGGGCGAGTGTTCAAGGGCAAGGAGATGCCCGGCCACATGGGAGCGAGCCGGGTCACGACGCGCAACCTGCGCGTGGAGCAGGTGGATGCAGAGCGCAACCTGCTGCTCGTCCGCGGCTCCGTCCCCGGCGCGCCCAAGGGTCTGCTGGAGGTGAAGCACGCGGAGTTGGACGAGGCGAAGCTGCCGCCCCGCGTCGAGGGCGCGTCCGCAGGGGAGCGTCAGTCGTGAAGACGCCCGTGCGAGACAGCAGCGGCAACGTGCTGCGCGAAGTGGAGTTGAGCGACGCTGTGTACGCCGCCGCGCCCAACCCCGACCTGCTGCACCAGGCGCTCGTCTACTACCAGGCGAATCAGCGGCAAGGGACGAGCAACACGCTCACCCGAGGCCAGGTGGCCGGAGGCGGGCGCAAGCCGTGGCGTCAGAAGCACACGGGCCGCGCCCGCCACGGGAGCACGCGCTCGCCGTTGTGGCGCGGCGGCGGGGTGGTCTTTGGCCCGCACCCGCGCTCCTACCGCAAGCGGCTGCCCGTGCGGATGCGCCGCCAGGCGATCCGCTGCGCGCTGTCCGGCAAGGCGGCGGCGGGCCGCGTGCTGCTAGTGGACAAGATCGAGTTGGCGGAGGCGAAGACGCGGGAGATGCGCCGCGTGCTGGACGCGCTGGAGGTGAGAGGCTCGGCGTTGGTGGTGCTGCGGGAGCAGCAGGAAGAGGTGTCGCGTGCGGTGCGCAACCTGCCGCGCGTCAAGACGCTGGCCGCCGACCTGCTGAACGTGCTCGACCTGGCGCGCTACGACGCGGTGGTGATGACGGAGGAGGCGGCGGAGCGGACGGCGGAGTTGTGGGGCGCGTTGGAAGTGCGGCGCGGCCGGGAGGCGCGGTCGTGAACGTCTTCCAGGTCGTGCGGCGCCCGGTGGTTACGGAGAAGTCCACGCTGCTCCAGGAGAAGAACAAGTATGTGTTCGAGGTGTCGCCCGGCGCCAACAAAGCGCAGGTGCGCGAGGCGATCGAGCGCGCATTCGAGGTGAAGGTGCTGGCGGTGAACATGCTCAAGACGCGCGGGGAGACGCGGCGCTTCGGGAGAAGCAACCGCCCCGTGCGCACGCCGGACATCAAGAAGGCGATCGTTACGCTGAAGCCCGGCGACGCGATTCCGATCTTCGAGGGGACGTAGCGATGCCGTTGAAGCGACTGAGGCCCACGAGCCCGGGCAACCGAGGAGCGCTGCGCCCCGACTTCGCGGAGGTTACGCGCCGCTCCCCGCACAAGCCGTTGACGAAAGGTCAGCGGCGCTACGGCGGGCGCAACGCGCGGGGGAAGATCACCGTGCGCCACCGGGGCGGGGGCGCGAAGCGCCTGTACCGCGCCATCGACTTCAAGCGCGACAAGCACGGGGTGCCGTGCCGGGTCGAGTCGATCGAGTACGACCCGAACCGCTCCTCGCGCATCGCGTTGGTGGTCTACGCGGACGGCGAGCGGCGCTACCACTTGGCGCCGACCGGGGCCAAAGTGGGCGACCGGTGGGTGTCCGGCCCCGGGGCGGAGATCCGCCAGGGGAACGCGCTGCCGCTGCGCTCCATCCCGACGGGGACGGTGGTGCACAACATCGAGATGCGTCCCGGACGGGGCGGTCAGATGTGCCGGGGAGCGGGAACGGGCGCGCAGCTGTTGGCGCGCGAGGAGCAGTACGCGATGCTGCGCATGCCCTCGGGCGAGGTGCGGCGCGTTCCCGTCGAATGCATGGCGACCATAGGCACAGTCGGCAACGCGGAGCACAAGAACCAGGACTTGGGGAAGGCGGGACGCTCGCGCCACCTTGGACGGCGCCCGTCGGTGCGCGGGTCGGCTATGACGCCGCGCGACCATCCGCACGGCGGAGGCGAGGGCCGCTCGCCCATCGGGATGAAGCGCCCGAAGACGCCGTGGGGACGCCCGGCGCTGGGGCCGAAGACGCGGCGGCGCAGGCACACAGACGTGTTCATCGTGCGGGACAGGAGGCGCAAGTAGTGTCGCGTTCCATCAAGAAGGGGCCGTACGTGCACCCGAAGCTAGCCAAGCGCGTGGAGCGCGCTCAGCAGGCGGGGACGAAGGTGGTGATCCGCACCTGGTCGCGGGCGTCGATGATCATGCCTGACATGGTGGGATTGACCATTGCGGTGCACGACGGGCGCAGGCACATACCGGTGTTCGTTACGGAGAACATGGTGGGGCACAAGTTGGGGGAGTTCGCGCCGACGCGCACCTTCCGCGGCCACACCTCCAAGTCGGAACGCTCGTCGTCGGTGCGTTAGCCATGGCAGTGAGGTCGGTGTTGAAGAACGTGGGCATGTCGACGAAACGGGTGCGCCCGCTGATCGACGCGGTGCGCGGCAAGCCGGTGCAGGCGGCCATCGACAACCTGCGCTTCCATCCGGGCCCGGCCGCCGAGCGCGTGGGCAAAGTGCTGCGCTCGGCGGCGGCGAACGCGGAGAACAACGAGGGCATGGACCTCGCACGGCTGCGCGTGGTGGCGGCGACGGCCGACCAGGGGCCGGTCACGAAGCGCTGGAAGGCGAAGGCGCGCGGGCGCGTGGGCAGGGTGCGGCGCCAGTCGTGCCACATCACCATCGTCGTGGACGAGGCGGAGGCATAAGCGTGGGACACAAGACGCATCCGGTGGGCTTCCGCCTCGGCGTTACGGTGCCTGGTCACGACAACCCGGTGCGGGACTGGCAGGCGAGGTGGTTCGCGGGGCGGCGCAAGGAGTACGCGGCGCAGGTGGAGGAAGACCTGTCCCTGCGGCGCGTCATCGACGTGCAGTACACGGACGCGGGCATTGCGCGGGTGGAGATCGAGCGCAGCGCCGCCGACCTGTCGGTGAGCGTGCACACGGCGCGGCCGGGCATCGTCATCGGTCGCGGCGGGCAGCGCGTGGAGGTGCTGCGCAAGGCGCTGGAGGAGGCGGCGGGCGGCAAGCGCGTCCGCCTCAATGTCGTCGAGATACGCCAGCCGGAGTTGGACTCCTACCTGGTGGCGCGCAACATCGCCGACCAACTGGAGCGCCGCGTGGCCTACCGCCGCGCCGTGCGCCAGACGGTGCAGCGCACAATGCAAGCGGGAGCGCGCGGCGTGAAGGTCATCATCGCAGGGAGGCTCGGCGGCGCGGAGATTGCGCGGCGCGAGAAGGCGATGGAGGGGCGCGTGCCGCTCCACACGCTGCGCTCCGACATCGACTACGGACTGGCCGAGGCGGCCACCACGATGGGGCGCATCGGCGTGAAGGTGTGGATCTACCGCGGCGACCTGGTGCCGCAGCAGCGACAGGTTCCCGTGGAGGAGCCGGAGTTGGGGCCGGTCGAGGTTACGATGAGCGCTGCGACCACGGCAGAGGCGGAGGCGGAAGCGCAAACAAGCGCCGACGCGCCCGCGGAAGCAACGGGAGAGGGCGATGCTACAGCCTAAGCGCACCAGGTTTCGCAAGGTGCACCGGGGCCGCATGCGAGGCCTCGCCTACAAGGGGAGTGCGGTGTCCTTCGGCGACTTCGGGCTGAAGTCGCTGTCGCCTGCGTGGATCACCTCGCGCCAGATCGAGGCGGCGCGGCGGGCGATCGTCCGCCACCTGCGTCGCGGCGGGAAGGTGTGGATCCGCATCTTCCCGTCCAAGCCCATCACGAAGAAGCCGGCGGAGACGCGCCAGGGAGGCGGCAAAGGGCCGGTGGACGCGTGGGTGGCCGTGGTGAAGCCGGGAAGGGTGATGTTCGAAGTGGGCGGCGTCGCCCCGGCGACCGCGCAAGAGGCGCTGCGCAAAGCGGGGCAGAAGCTCCCCGTTCCCACGCGCGTGCTGGGCCGCGCCGACGAGGCGGGAGCGTAGCGATGCCGCGCTCTCAGGCCGAAAGCGTGCGCTCGCTCACGGACGAGCAGTTGCTCGAAGAGGAGACGAACACGGAGAAGGAGCTGCTGAATCTGCGCTTCCAAGCAGCGACGCGGCAGCTGACGAACACGAACGGGATGCGTCAGACGAAGCGCCGCTTGGCGCAGATCAAGACGGTGCGCCGCGAGCGCGAGATCGCGGGCGCGCAAGGCACGGAGTAAGGATGACAGCGGTGAGCAACGAACGCCGCAAGGCTCAGACGGGCCGAGTGGTGAGTGACAAGATGGACAAGACAGTGGTGGTCGCCGTGGAGCGGCGGGTGCGCCACCGCCTGTACGGCAAGGTGCTCAAGCGCATCTCCAAGTTCGCCGCGCACGACGAGGCGAACGAGTACCAAGTGGGCGACGTGGTGCGGATCGTGGAGACGCGCCCGTTGAGCAAGACGAAGCGCTGGCGCGTAGCGGAGCTCGTCTTCCGCGCCGACATGCCCGACGCCGCCATCGCCGTCGAGGAGGAGGCGCCGCCGGTCGAAGAGGCCCCAGCCGCCGAAGTGGAGGAGGCCGCTGCCCCCTCGGAAGTCGTGCAGGAGGAAGCCGCCGGCGAGGCCGTAGCCTCGGAGGCTGACGAAGCAGTTGTCGCCGAGGCGCCGGTTGACGAGGCGCAAGAGGCTGAGGCGGTCTCGCCGCCCGCGTCCGAAGAGCAAGAAGCCACGGCTGCGGAAGAGGAAGCGCCCACCGTTGAGGTTGCGGACGAACCCGTAGCAGAGGCAGAGGCGCCTGCGGCTGAGGTCGCGGAGGAGCCTGTGGCGGAAGCTGAGGCAACCAACGCTGCCGCCGAGCCCGCTGTAGAAGCGGAAGCGCCTGCCGTTGAGGTCGCAGACGAACCCGTAGCAGAGGCGGAGGCGCCTGCGGCTGAGGCAGTCGACGAGGAAGCCGCCGCCGATCCCCCGGCGCCGGAGGCGAGCAAGTCCGTCGAGGAGCCTGCGGCAGAGGCGGCGGAAGCGCCCGCAGCGGATGTGGAACAGAGCGTGGAGGGAGAAAAGGCGGACGACAGGACGGAGGAGCGGAAGGGATGATTCAGACCTTCAGCCGCCTGAACGTGGCCGACAACTCCGGGGCGCGCGAGATCATGTGCTTCAACATCCCCGGCGGCACGCGCCGCCGCTACGCGCGGGTGGGCGACGTCGTCGTCGCGTCGGTGAAGGTCGCGCAGCCCAACAGCGCGGTGAAGAAAGGGGAGGTGGTGCGGGCGGTGGTCGTGCGCACGACGGCGCTGACGAAGCGGGCAGACGGCTCGACGATTCGCTTCGACGACAACGCGGCGGTGATTCTGACCGAATCGCAAGCGCCGCGCGGGACGCGGATATTCGGACCGGTGGCGCGGGAGCTGCGCGAGCGCAACTACATGCGCATCGTATCGCTAGCGCCGGAGGTGCTGTAGGTATGGCGGCGCGGGTGAAGCGGGAAGACACGGTGCAGGTGGTTCGCGGGCGCGACAAGGGCAAGCGGGGCACGGTGCAGCAGGTCGACCGCAAGGAGGGCGTGGCGCTGGTGGAGGGCGTGAACATCGTCAAGAAGCACGTGCGCGCCGGACAACGGACGGCGCGCCAGGCGGGCATCATCAGCATGGAGACACCCATCGCGTTGTCGAAGCTGATGCCGGTCTGCCCGGTGTGCGACCGTCCGGTGCGCGTGGGAATCACGACGCTGCAGGACGGGACGAAGAGCCGCGTGTGCAAGCGCTGCGGGGAGATGTTGAGCTGATGGCGGAAGAGCCGCAATCCAAGGGCGGGAGCAAGAAACAGCCCGCCGACGCGCCCAAGGCGAAGCGTCCGGCGCGCTCCGGCGCCGCCGCCTCGGGCGGGGGGAGCGCTTCGCGGAGCGCCGGAGCGGCGCCTCGCGCCCGAAACCGCCGCCAAGCAGGGGCTGAGGCGGCGTCCGGCGCGGACAGCGGCGCAGAGCGCCTGGCCAAACCGCGCTTGGAGCAGCGCTACCTGGACGAGATTAAGGGGACGCTGGTGCGCGAGTTCGGCTACTCGAGCGCGATGCAGGCGCCGAAGCCGGTGAAAGTGGTGGTGAACATGGGCCTGGGGGAGGCGCTGACCAACGCGCGGGCGTTGGAGACCGCTCCCGAGCAGTTGGGCGTTATCACCGGGCAGCGGCCCGTCATCACGAAGGCGCGCCGCTCGGTGGCGGGCTTCAAGATCAGGGAGGGGATGTCCATCGGGTGCATGGTTACGCTGCGCGGCCGGCGGATGTACGAATTCCTTGACCGGCTGATGAACCTGGCGCTGCCGCGCATCCGCGACTTCCGCGGCACGCCGCGCGCGGCGTTCGACGGCAAAGGGAACTACTCTATGGGGCTGCGCGAGCAGGCGATCTTCCCGGAGTTGGAGTACGGTTCGATCGACCGGACGCGCGGCATGCAGGTTACGATCACGACGACGGCAGAGTCGGACCGCGAAGGATTCCGCCTGCTGGAGCTGCTGGGGATGCCGTTCGCCCGCGAAGGTCAGGGCAGGTAGAGGAGGAGCATTGGCCAAGAAGAGCAAGGTCGCCAAGTGGCGCAAGGAGCCGAAGTTCAAGGTGCGGTCGATGAACCGCTGCCAACGCTGCGGGCGTCCGCGCGCCTACATCCGCCACTTCGGACTGTGCCGCATCTGCTTCCGTCAGTTGGCGTTGCAGGGGCAGCTGCCGGGCGTGCGTAAGGCGAGCTGGTAAGGAGCGCGCTATGCCAGTGACCGACCCGATAGGGGACATGCTGACGCGCATCAGGAACGCGCAGATGGTGAGCCACCCGGCGGTGGAGATGCCGTCGTCGCGGTCGAAGGCGGCCATCGCGGAGATACTGAAGCGCGAGGGATACATCGAGGACTACGAGGTTACGGCGCAGAAGCCGCAGAGCACGCTGCGGGTATCGTTGAAGTACGACGAGGCCAAGCCGGCGATCAGAGGACTGCGCCGGGTGAGCAAGCCCGGCCTGCGGGTGAGCGTGCAGCGCAAGGAGACGCCGCGCGCCTTCAACGGCGTGGGCATCTCCATCGTGTCGACCTCCAAGGGGGTTATGACGGGCAGGGAGGCGTGGCGCCAAGGGCTCGGCGGCGAGCTCTGGGCCTACGTGTGGTAAGGCGCTATGTCACGAATCGGCAAACAACCCATTCCCGTGCCCGGCGGCGTCAACGTCGAGTTGGGCGAGGCGGAGGTGGTGGTGAAGGGGCCGGGCGGCGAGTTGCGCCAGGCGGTGCATCCCGACATCGCGGTGCGGATGGAGGACGGGCGCGTGCTTGTGGAGCGCCCGTCGGACCATCGGCGGCATCGCGCGCTGCACGGCCTGACGCGCGCGCTCATCGCCAACATGGTTACGGGCGTGAGCGAGGGATTCAGCCGCACGCTGGAGATCGTTGGCTACCGCGTGCAGCAGCAGGGCGACAACGTGAATCTGCAGTTGGGGTTCAGCCACCCGGTGGTGGTTGCGCCGATGGACGGGGTGAGGTTCGAAGTGGAAGGGAACAACGTGCTGCACGTTCGCGGTATGGACAAACAGCGCGTCGGCGAGCAGGCGGCGCAGATACGCAGGCTGCGTCCGCCCGACGCCTACAAAGGCAAGGGCGTGCGCTACCGCGGGGAGCAGTTGCGGCTCAAGCCCGGCAAGTCGGCGGCGGGGAGGGCTCGGTAGTTATGGCGCGAATCAAGACGGCGTGGGCGGCGCGGCGCGCGCGCCATCGCCGGTTGCGGCAGCGATTGCAAGGGACGAGCGAGCGCCCGCGCCTGAACGTGTTTCGCAGCGCGCGGCACACCTACGCGCAGGTGATCGACGACGGCGCCGGGCACACGCTCGCCGCCGCCAGCACCCACGAGGTGGGGAAGGCGGCGAAGGCGGAGGCGGCGCGCGAGGTGGGCAAGCTCGTGGCCGACCGCGCGAAAGAAAAGGGCGTTACGTCGGTGGTGTTCGACCGCGGCGGCTACCAGTTCCACGGCCGGGTGAAGCAGTTGGCCGAAGGAGCGAGAGAGGGAGGGCTGACGTTTTGACCACGATGACCGAGCGCGCCTCGGGCGACGAACTCAGCGAGCACGTGGTGCACATCCGCCGCGTGGCCAAGGTGGTGAAGGGCGGGCGCAACCTGCGCTTCAACGCGATGGTGGTGGTCGGAGACGGCCAAGGGCGCGTCGGCGCGGGCCTGGGCAAGGGCCAGGCGGTGCCCGACGCAGTGCGCAACGGGGCGAACGTCGCCCGCAAGAGCATGGTTTCCATCCCGTTGAACGGGAGCACGGTGCATCACTCCGTCGCCACCAGCTTCGGCGCGTCGCGCGTCATCATCCGTCCCGCCGCAGCGGGGGCCGGGGTGATTGCGGGTGGCGCGGTGCGGGCGGTGATGGAGGCGGCGGGGGTGCGCGACGTGGTGGCGAAGACGCACGGCAGCCGCAACCCCATCAACATCGTCAAGGCGGCGCTCCAGGGACTCCAGCAGCTGCAAGGCGAGCATTCGCCGCTGCCCGACGCGGTTCTGGGCGAGCGTGCGCCCGCGCGCCGCGAGCCCGCCTCCTCTCGCCGAGGCGACGGGCCGCCGCGCGGCCAGCGCAGGGGAGACTCCGGCGCGCCGCAGCGCTCCGCTCCCGCAGCCGCCGGGGCCGAGCAAGCGGCCCCCAAGGCCGAACAAGCAGCTCCGGAGGCCGAGCAACCGGCTCCGCCGACGAACGAGCTCGCCCCCACGCCGACGGACGAGCCAACTTCCAGGCTGGCGGAATCGCCGGAGGCGGACGCGCCGGAGGAGGGCGGCGATGGCTAGGCTGCGGATACAGTGGTTCCGTAGCCTGATCGGCTACGAGCGCGACCAGCGGCGGACGATCCGCGCGTTGGGGCTGCGCCGACTGCATCAGACGGTGGAGCGAGAGGACACGCCGACCATCCGAGGGATGCTGCACAAGGTGCGCCACCTGGTGAAGGTCGAGCAGGCGGAGGGAGGCCAGTAGTGCAGGCGCACGAGATTCGCCCCACGCACAAACGCAAGCGGGCCAAGCGCGTCGGGCGCGGCCAGGGTTCGGGCAAGGGAACGTACTCGGGACGCGGCCTGAAGGGACAGAAGGCGCGCTCGGGCGGGGGCGTGCGCCCCGGCTTCGAGGGCGGGCAGAACCCGCAGATGAAGGGGCTGCCGATGCTGCGCGGCTTCAAGAACCGCTTCCGCGTCGAGCACCAGGTGGTGAACCTGGAGGCGCTGAGCCGCTTGCCGGAGGAGGTTACGGAGGTTACGCCGCAACTGCTGGCGCGCCACCGCCTCGTGCGCAGCGCGAGCAAGCCGGTCAAGGTGCTGGCCTACGGCGAGCTCGACCGCGCCCTCCAGGTGCAAGCGCACAAATTCTCCGAGTCGGCAAAGCAGAAGATCGAGGCGGCGGGCGGCGAAGTGAAGGCGGTCTAGCAGGTGCGGGGAGGGCAGACGGCAGCGAGGCAGGCGCCGGGCCGCACGGCGCTGCTTCAGTCGATGATCGACGCGTTCCGCACCCCTGATCTGCGGGGGCGGATTCTGTTCACGCTGGGCGCGCTGGTCCTCTTCCGGATGCTGGCCCACATCCCAGTGCCGGGCGTGGACCGCTCGCAGTTGGGGGCGTTGTTCGAGAGCAACGACCTCGTCGCGTTCTTCGACCTGTTCAGCGGCGGCGGCTTGCGCAATCTGAGCATCGTCGCCATGGGCGTCTATCCCTACATCACCGCCAGCATCGTCATGCAGATAATGACGCCGCTTATCCCGCGCCTCCAGGAGATCGCGCGGGAGGGCGAGGCGGGCCGCCAGCGCATCAACCAGATCACGCACTGGCTCACGGTGCCGGTGGCCTTTCTGTCGGGCTACGGCCAGCTGCTGCTGTTCTCGCGGTCGGGCGTCTTCACGCACGGCATCGGGCTGACGGGCTCGGCGGCCTTCGACACCATCACCATCATCGTCTCCTTCGTGGGCGGGACGATGTTCCTGGTGTGGCTCGGGGAATTGGTTACGGAGCGGGGAATAGGCAACGGGGTGTCGCTCATCATCTTCGCGGGAATCGTGGCGACGCTGCCGTCGCTGATAGGGCAGGGCTTCTTGGCGCGGGACAACGCGGGGGGGCTGTTCCTGTTCGCTGCATTCTCGCTGGCGCTGATCTACATCATCGTGCTGTTCAACGAGGCGCAGCGGCGCATCCCCGTGCAGTACGGACGCAGCGTGTTCCGCCAGGGGAGGATGTACCGCCAATCGGGCTCGACCTTCGTGCCGCTGCGCGTGAACTCGGCGGGAATGATTCCGCTCATCTTCGCGTTCAGCTTGATGATTCTGCCGGGGACGGTCGCGCAGTACCTGGCGAACCCGTCGAGCAGCAGCTTCCTGTCGCGGGCGGGGATATTCATCGCCACGACCCTCTCGCCCGCCTCGCTCTGGTACTGGATGGCGGTGTTCGCGCTGGTGGTGATCTTCACCTTCTTCTACACCATCGTCACATTCCAGCAGCAGAACCTGGCGGAGAATCTGCAACGCCAAGGGGGGTTCATCCCCGGCATCCGGCCGGGGCCGCCGACGCAGACCTACTTGAACCGCGTGATGCTGCGCATCACATGGGGTGGCGCCCTCTTCCTCGGGGGCGTGGCCATCACACCCTTCTTCCTGACGCGGCTGACGGGGGTCGAGGCGCTCACGTTGAGCAGCACCAGCTTGTTGATCCTGGTCTCCGTCGCCTTGGACACGATGCGCCAATTGGAGGCGCAACTGCTGATGCGCAACTACGAAGGGTTTTTGAGGTAGGCGGGCGATGCGGCTGGTGCTTCTCGGACCCCCCGGCGCGGGCAAGGGCACGCAGGCCAAGCGCCTGGCCGAGCGCATGGACGCGGCGCACGTCGCCTCCGGCGACCTCTTCCGCGACAACCTGGGGCGCGGCACGCCGTTGGGTCTCCAGGCCAAGGAGTACATGGAGCGGGGCGCGTTGGTTCCGGACGAGGTTACGGTGTCGATGGTGCTCGACCGCTGCGCCGCGCCGGACGCGCAAGGCGGGGTGGTGCTGGACGGCTTTCCGCGCAACCAAGCGCAGGCGGAGGCGCTGGACCGCGCCTTCGCCGACGCGGGCGCGGCGGTGGATAGGGCGGTGTTGCTTGAGTGTGCGCACGAGGTCGTGAAGGCGCGTCTCGCGGGCCGCGCATTGGAGGAGGGCAGGGTGGACGACACGCCGGAAGTGATCGAGGAGCGGCTGCGCACCTACGAGCGCCAGACGGCGCCGCTGGCCGCCTACTACGAGGCGCAAGGCAAGTTGCGGCGCGTGAACGGCGATCAGTCCATCGAGGCGGTTACCGAAGATCTGGTGCGCGCGGCGGCGGCGGACTAGCGCATATGCGTCCCGGCCTCTCGGCATTCGCGCGCGACGTCAGGCAGACCCCTAACAATCGCGGCGCATTCGTAGTAGAATCGATTGGTTAGGCTATGCGCACACGCGAATCCGCAACCCAGGCGCCGACCTTGCTCCAGTCGCTCTCCCCGCGCGGGAACGAGGCGACGGTGAAGACGAGCGCCGAGCTCGACCTGATGTGGGAGGCCGGCCAGATCGTCGGCAAGACGCACCTCGCGCTGCGCAAGGCGCTGCGCGCCGGTATGACGACGCTCGAGTTGGACGCCATCGCGGAGCGGGAGATACGCGGGATGGGCGCATCGCCCGCCTTCAAGGGCTACCACGGCTTCCCCGCCACGCTGTGCGTGTCCATCAACGACGAGATCGTCCACGGTATCCCCGGCGGGCGCGTCATCGAGGAGGGCGACGTCGTCAGCCTCGATCTGGGCGCTATCGTCGGCGGGCTGTACGGCGACGCGGCCATCAGCGTCGCCGTGGGCGCCCCCACGGACGAAGTGAAGCGCCTGTTGGAGACGTGCGAAGGGAGCCTGTACGCGGGCATCGCGCAGGCGCGCGCGGGCAACCGCATCGGCGACGTGTCGAGCGCAGTCGAGCAGCATGTGCTCAGTTGCGGCGCCTACGGCATCGTGCGCGGCTACGTCGGCCACGGTATCGGCCGCCAGCTGCACGAGGCGCCGTCCGTCCCCAACTTCGGCCGCCCCGGGCGCGGCCCCGCGATCCGCGAGGGCATGGCGCTGGCCATCGAGCCGATGGTGAATCTGGGCGGCGACGACACGGACGTGCTGGACGACGGGTGGACGGTGGTTACGGCGGACGGCAGCCCGTCCGTTCACTTCGAGCACACGGTGCTCATAACGGACGGGGAGCCTATCGTGACGACCCGGGTGGCGGACGCGCAGGGTTAGGCGGAGGCATGACGAGCAAGGAGAAGATCGAGGTTGAGGCGACGGTGACAGAGGCGCTGCCGAACGCGGCGTTCAAGGTTGAGTTGGGCAACGGGCACGGGGTGCTCGCCCACGTATCGGGCAAGATGCGGATGCACTTCATCCGAGTCCTCCCCGGCGATCGCGTTCTGGTGGAGTTGTCGCCCTACGACCTCAGCAGAGGCCGAATCACCTACCGGTTCCGGTAGGACGGACAG
Source organism: uncultured Dehalococcoidia bacterium (assembly GCA_964560025.1). GTDB lineage: Bacteria > Chloroflexota > Dehalococcoidia > Lucifugimonadales > Australimonadaceae > JAGWBE01. The sequence continues at coordinate 223,118 of CAZLKC010000001.1, read as the reverse complement.
GAAGAAGCAATGAAGGTGCAAGCATCGGTCAAGGCGCGCTGCGACAAGTGCCGAGTGATTAGGCGGGGGCGCACGGTGCGCATCGTCTGCTCCAATCCGCGGCACGCGCAACGCCAAGGGTAGGTGGGCTATGGCGAGAGTGGCGAACGTCGACATTCCGGACAACAAGCGCGTGGAGGTCGCCCTGCGCACCATCTACGGCGTCGGGCCGACGCGGGCGCGGGTCATCGCCGAACGCGCGGGCGCCGTCGGCAACCCGAAGGTGGCCGAGCTCAGCAGCGAGCAGTTGGCGCGCGTGCGCGAGATTGTCGACCGCGAGTACGTGGTGGAGGGCGACCTGCGCCGCGAAGTGAACGACAACATCCGCCGCCTGATCGACATCGGCTCCTACCGGGGGCTGCGGCACCGCCGGCAACTGCCCGTGCGCGGGCAGCGCACGAAGACGAACGCACGGACCAAGCGCACGGGCCGCCGGACGGTGGCGGGCAAGCGGCGCACGATGTCGAAGAAGTAGGGAAGGAAGCGACCAGATGGCACGATCGCGCACGCGCACCCGCCGGCGGGAGCGGAAGTTCGTCCCCTTGGGGAAGGGCTTCATCACCGCCACCTTCAACAACACCATCGTCTCCCTGACCGATCCGGACGGCAACGTAGTCGCATGGTCGAGCGGGGGTCAGATGGGGTTCAAGGGCTCGCGCAAGAGCACGGCGTTCGCGGCGCAGCGCGTTGCGGAGGCTGCGGCGCGGAAGGCGGCGGAGCACGGCTTGCGGCAGGTGGAGGTGTTCGTCAAAGGCCCCGGCGCGGGCAGGGAGGCTGCCGTACGCGCCCTCCAGGCCAGCGGCCTCACCGTGACCAGCATCCGCGACGTTACGCCGATTCCGCACAACGGGTGCCGGCCGCCCAAGCGCCGGCGCGTCTAGCAAGGAAGCAGGAGAGCATGGCTCGATACACCGGACCCGCCTGCAGGCTCTGCCGCCGCGCAGGAGAGAAGTTGTTCTTGAAGGGGGAACGCTGCTACACGCCCAAGTGCGCCGTGGAGCGCCGCCGCCGCACGCCGGGAGAGGCGTCGCCGCGCCGCCGCCGCGCGTCGGAGTGGGGCGTGCAGTTGCGGGAGAAGCAGAAGGCGCGCCAGTCCTACGGCGTGCTGGAGCGCCAGTTCTCGAACTACTTCCAGACGGCGCGGCGCGCGCCGGGCGTTACGGGGACGAACCTGATGCAACTGCTGGAGCGCCGGTTGGACAACGTGGTCTACCGCGTGGGATTCGCCTCGGCGCGGCAACAGGCGCGCCAGTGGGTGCTCCACGGTCACTACACCGTGAATGGGCGCAAGGTCTCCATCCCCTCCTTCCGCGTGAAGCAGGGCGACGTGATCGGCTGGAAAGAGGCGTCCAGGGAGAAGGGCGTCTTCACGGAGGCGTCGCGCCAGGTGGGGCAGCGCCCGCTTCCCGGCTGGCTGGAGCTCGACCGAGGCGCCATGGCGGCCACGGTGGCGCGGCTGCCAGAGGCGAACGACGTGGACACGCCGGTGGACACGCGATTGGTGACGGAGTACTACTCCCGCTAGGAAGGCGGGCGTTGAGCGAAAGCATGAGGATGCAGAAGCGATGATGCTGGACTACGCATACGACGAGCGGGGCGAACGCGACCTGGCCATCGAGCCCGCGCCGGTTCCGGACGCGACCATCCGGGTGCTGGAGGCGGACGAGACCCACGGGAAGTTCGTGGTGGAGCCGCTGCCGCGCGGCTACGGGCAGACGCTGGGCAACCCAATGCGCCGGGTGCTGCTGAGCTCCATCCCGGGCATGGCCATCGACTGGGTGCGAATCGACGGCGTGCAGCACGAGTACACGGCGATTCCGAACGTGAAAGAGGATGTCATCGACATCCTCCTGAACGTGAAGGCGATCAACCTGCGCTCGTCTAGCATCAGGCCGGGCAAACTGCGCTTGGACATCAAGGGCAAGGGCGCGGTGTGCGCGGGCGACATCATGGCCTCGTCCGAGTTCGAGATTGTGAATCCCGAACTGCACGTGGCCACGCTGGACAACGAGGACGCGACGCTGGTGATGGAGATGAACGTCGGCCAAGGGCGCGGCTACCAGCCCGCGTTCACGCAGAACGGCTTGCCCATCGGCGTGCTGCCGGTGGACGCCATCTTCACGCCTGTCCGCAAGGTGAACTACGCCGTGGAGAATACGCGCATCGGCCAGCACACCGACTTCGAGCGGCTGGTGCTGGAAGTGTGGACGAACGGCGCCATCTCCCCCAGCGAGGCGGTGCGCCAAGGCGCCCACATTCTCTACGAGCACGTCTTCCGCTTCACCACGGTCGCGGACAACACCGAGCAGGAAGGCGGCAGGCCGTCGTGGGCCGCCTCCATTCCCGCTTCGCTCTACAACAGGCCAGTAGAGAACCTGGGCCTGTCGCCGCGTACGCAGAACTGCCTCAAGCGCGCCTCCATCCACAAAGTGGGAGAGGTGCTGGAGCGCAGCCGCGCGGACCTGCTGAAGGTGCGCAACTTCGGCGAGCGCTCGCTCCAAGAGCTCAAGGAGAAGCTGGAGTTGCTGGGAATCCGCCACCCCGACCTGGGCGACACTTCGCCGAGCCAGGCGGCGCCCGCTGCAGAGGCGGAGGCTGCCGAAGAGGTCGCAATCGGCGAGGAAGAGGACTAGGCGATGCGTCACCGGGTGGCGGGACGGAAGTTGGGCCGGCGCTCGGGGCCGCGCCGCGCGTTGCTGGGCAACCTGGCGTCCGAGCTCATCATGCGCGAGCGGGTTACGACGACGGAGGCCAAGGCGCGGGAAGTGCGCGGTTTGGCCGAAAAGGTGATCACCAAGGGCAAGCGCGGGTCGCTCCACGACAGGCGCATCGCGGCGTCTATGCTGCCGGACAAGCACGCGGTCAAGAAGGTGTTCGACGACCTGGGGCCGCGGTACGCGAGCCGCGAGGGCGGCTACACCCGTATGTTGAAATTGATGCCTAGGAAAGGGGACGCCGCGTCGATGGCGCTCCTAGAACTGGTGGAGGAGTAGGAACGAGCCGCGCGCCGCTGCGACGCATCGGTCTGGTGTTGGAGTACGAGGGCACGGCCTACTCCGGCTTCCAACGCCAAGCCAACGCGCCGTCGGTGCAGGCGACAATCGAAGAGGCGATCGCGGCCCTCACGGGCGAGCAGGCGCGGCTCCACGGCGCGGGCAGAACCGACGCGGGAGTTCACGCGCTAGGCCAGGTGGCGGCGTTCGATACTACGAGCGCGCTGCCGGCGGAGCGGCTGCGCGACGGGCTGAACCACTATCTGCCGCCGGATGCGGCGGTGGTGGAGGCGCACGAGACGGCGCCGGACTTCGACCCGCGCAGGCACGCTCTCTCGCGGGTCTACCGCTACAGCCTGCTCACCAGGCGGACGCGGTCGCCGTTGCGCAGGCGCTTCACCCACGCGGTGAGCGGGACGCTGGACGTAGCGGCGATGGCCGCCATCCTAGCGGCGCTGGAGGGCGAGCACGACTTCGCGCCCTTCTGCGGCCGCTACCCGGAGGGTAAGCCGACCCGCCGCCGGATCCTCCGAACCGCCGTTTGGAGAGAGGGCGCCGAGGTGCATATCGAGATTGAAGGCAATGCCTTCCTTCCGCAGCAGGTGCGCCGTATGGCCGCCGCCGTGCTGGAGGTAGGCCGAGGAGAAAGGACGAGCAGGGAGTTCGAGGAGTTGGCGAAGAGCGGGAGGCGGGGCGCCGCCGCGGCGGCGCTGCCGCCGCAGGGCCTCACCCTCCGCCAAGTCAAGTACGCGAACTTTCCGCCACAGGACTATGCAACTGCAACGGACGACGCAACACACGCCGAAAGCACGCCTCGCGCCTAAGTGGCGCGTGTTGGACGCGCGCGGTCAGCGCCTGGGGCGCTTGGCCGCCGACGCCGCCCGCGTTCTCCAGGGCAAGCACCGCGCCATCTACAGCCCGCACGAGTTGACGGGTGACTTCGTGGTGGTGGTCAACGCCGCCTCGATCGACCTGACCGGCAACAAGCGCGCGCAGAAGGTGTACTACCGCCACACGGGGTACGTCGGCCACCTGCGCGAGCGCACGCTCGACGAGATGATGACGCGGTTCCCCGAGCGCGTCATCCAGGCAGCGGTGAAGGGGATGCTGCCGCGCAACCGCCTGGGCCGCCGCATGCTCAAGCGCCTCAAGGTCTACGCGGGAGCGGTGCACCCCCACGAGGCGCAGGTGAACGCGGGCACGGGCGCCCGCGCCGCCGCAAGAGCCGCCGTCGAGCGCCGCCGCGCCGAGGCCGCCGCCGCATCTCCGCCTCCCGTACTGGAGGAGCCGCAGGCCGCCCCGGCGCCGGTCGCGGAGCAGGTGGCGGAGGAGCCGGAGCGACCTACGCGCCGTAGGCGGGCTGCCGCTACTCCCGTAGTGGAGGAGCCGCAAGCCGAGCCCGCGCCCGAGGCGGTTGTCGAGCAGATGGAGGCCGAGGCGCAAGTCGAATCCGCGCCTGAGGCAGTTGCGGAGCAGGCAGAGGAGAAGCCGAAGCGACCTACGCGCCGTAGGCAGGCTGCCGCTGCTCCCGTAGAGGAAGAGGCGCAGGCCGAATCCGCGCCGGAGGCGGTGGCGGAGCAGACGGAGGAGCAGTCGGAGAGCGAATCCGCGCCGACAGACGAGGACGCTGCGCAAGAGGCCGAAAGCACGGCGCGCAAGAAGGACGAGGAGTAGCCGATGACGACGGGTTCCGCCTATTACTACGGGACGGGCAAGCGCAAGAGCGCCATCGCCAGGGTGAGGCTCTACCCCGGCGGCAGCGGCGCGGTGGTCGTCAACGGCAAGCCGGTTGACGAGGCGCTGCCCTGGATCGACTGGCGCAAGCGCGCCCTCTCCCCCTTCGCCGTTACGGAGGGCACGGACGGACGCTTCAACGTGGTGGCGAAGATCGAGGGGGGCGGCGTGTCGGCGTGGGCGGACGCGCTGCGCCACGGCATCTCGCGCGCCCTGGTGCTCGCGGCGCCGGAGACGAAGAAGGCGCTGCGCGCCGCCGGGTTCTTGACGCGCGACTCGCGCATCAAAGAGAGCAAGAAGTACGGCCTCAAGCGCGCCCGCCGCGCCCCGCAGTACACGAAGCGGTAGCGGGGAACCGCCGCCGCTCCGCACTGCGCGTTGCGTTGTAGGGACAGGTTTCAAACCTGTCCCTACGGCTTATCTATCCCGGGGTTCTGAACCTACACCCCTGCCAGCGCGCGCAGTTCTTCGTGGATGCGGGTTACGCGGTCGGGGGAGTCGGCTTCGGCGTAGATGCGGAGGAGGGGTTCGGTGCCCGAGACGCGGATGAGGCACCAGTAGCCGCCCTCCAACACCAGGCGCAGGCCGTCCTCCGTGCGGCGCTCGCGTACGGTCAGCCCGGCGAGAGAGGCAGGCGCTCGGTCGGCGAGGGCTTGGACGGAGGGGCGCGGCGCCTCGGAGTCGAGATGCACGTCGAGGCGGTCGTAGTGGTGCTCGCCGGTGAGTTCCGTGAGCCACGCGGTGAGTTCGGACGCGCGTTTGCCCGTACGCGTCATCATCTCCAGCAGCAGCAGGCCACTGAAGAGGCCGTCACGTTCGGGGATGTTGCCTCGGAAGGCGTAGCCGCCGCTCTCCTCTCCGGCGGCAAGGGCGTCCTGCGCCATCATCACGGGGCCGAGGAACTTGAAGCCGACGGGGGTTACGTGGACGGGCACGCCGTAGCGCTCGGCCAGCTTGTCGATCATCGCGCTCTGGGTGATGGAGCGCACCAGAGGGCCGCGCAGCCCGCGCACCTCTAGTTGGTGGAGGCACAGCAGGGCGAAGGTCTGCAAGGTGGTTACGAACGCGCCCTTCTCGTCGATGAGGCCCAGGCGGTCGGCGTCGCCGTCGGTGGCGAGCGCCACGTCGTAGCCGCCGTCGCGCACTGCGTCGATGACGGGGCCGAGGTTGGGCTCGATAGGCTCCGGCTGCGCCATGTCGGGGAAGGTGGGGTTCGGCTCGGCGCGGAACTCGGTTACGGCGCTTGCGCCCCCGCCGACGAGCGCCGCGAAGTAGCCGCCACCTGCGCCGTGCATGCTGTCCACCGCCACGCGCAGACCCGCGCCGCGAACGGCGGGCAGGTCGATGGAGCGGGCGGCGTTGGCGAGGTAGGGCGCGGAGGCGTCCAGGTCGGTGAGCAGACCGGCGGCGCGCGCGTCGGCGAGGGGCATGGCGTCGGCGGGACCGTCGGCGAGAGCGCCCGCGATATGGCGTTCCAACTCCGCCACCGTCTCCGGCGCGGCGCTGCCGCCGTAGGCGGGCTTGTACTTGAAGCCGTTCCACGCGCCGGGGTTGTGGCTGGCGGTGATGACGATTCCACCCGCCGCGCCGAGGTGCGGCACGTTGAAGCTAACGACGGGGGTGGGCGCGACGCCCGAGCACAGGTGGGCGCGCACGCCCCGCGCGGCGAGCGTCCCTGCCGCCTCGGCGGCGAACTCCGGCGAGGCGAAGCGGGTGTCGTAGCCGACGACCACGCCGCGCTCGGCGCCGCCTTCGGCGAGGACGAGCCTGGCGACGCCGTCGGCGCACGCGCGCACGTTGTCGAAAGTGAAGTCGCGGGCGATGAGCGCGCGCCAACCGTCGGTGCCGAAGCGGATGGCGGATGGGGCGGTCATAGCGCTGCTAGACGGCGGTCTTGGCCGCTTCACGCAGTTCGGCGGCCTTGTCGGTGCGCTCCCAGGGCAGGTCGGCGTCGGCGCGCCCGAAGTGGCCGTAGGAGGCGGTCTGGCCATAGATGGGGCGTCGCAGGCCCAGACTCTCGATGATGGCGCCGGGGCGCAGGTCGAAGTGCTCCTCCACCAAGCGTGCGATGACCTCGTCGCTCACCGCGCCCGTGCCGAAGGTCTCGACCGACACGTTGATGGGCGTGGCGACGCCGATGGCGTAGGAGACTTGCACTTCGCAGCGGGAGGCGAGGCCGGCGGCGACGACGTTCTTGGCGACGTAGCGGGCGGCGTAGGCGGCGGAGCGGTCAACCTTGGTCGGGTCCTTGCCGGAGAAGGCGCCGCCCCCGTGGCGGGCGACGCCGCCGTAGGAGTCCACGAGGATCTTGCGCCCTGTCAGCCCTGCGTCGCCGTGGGGACCGCCGACGACGAAGCGCCCCGACGGGTTCACGTAGACGCGCGTCTCGTCGTCCATCAGTTCGGGGGCGACTACCTCGCCGATGACGTGCTTGCGGACATCCGCCTCGATCTGCTCGTTGGAGACGTCGGCGGCGTGCTGCGTGCTGACGATGACGGTGTGGACGCGCTTGGGCTTGCCGTGTGAGTACTCGACCGTCACCTGGGCCTTGCCGTCGGGCTTGAGGTAGGGAATCACGCCCTCCTTGCGCGCGATGGAGAGGCGGCGGGTGAGGCGGTGCGCGAGGGAGAGGGTGAGCGGCATCAGTTCGGGCGTCTCGCCGCAAGCGAATCCGACCATCATGCCTTGGTCGCCTGCGCCGAGCGTTCCCGCCGCGTCGCCGGAGGCGCCGTCGCCGCGCCGCTCCAGCGCCGTCGAGACGCCGCCGTCGATGTCGGGCGACTGCTCGTGCAGTTCGATCTGGACGCGGCAGGTCTTGTAGTCGATGCCGACGTCGGGGTCGTCGTAGCCGATGCGCCGGAGCGTCTCGCGGACGACGCCTTCGTAGTCCACGCTGGCGGTGGTGGTGATCTCGCCGAAGACGACGACCAGGCCCGTGGTGGTCGCCGTCTCGCAGGCGACGCGGGCATTGGGGTCTTGGGCGTAGATGGCGTCCAGAATCGCGTCCGACACCTGGTCGCACAACTTGTCGGGGTGCCCCTCGGTAACCGACTCGGAGGTGTAGAGGTAGGCCGCTGCGTTCTCGAAGGTGGTGGTCATCTGTGCTATCCGCTCTCCTGCGTAGTTGGCTGTGCGCGTGGGCTAGGTTCCCGCTTCCCACCCGGCGAGGTAGCGGGCCTGATCGGTGGTGAGCGCGTCGATGGACACGTCCAGCGCGGCGAGCTTGAGCCGCGCCACGCGCTTGTCTATCTCAGTGGGCACGCTGTGGACGCCGGGCGTCAGGCCGCCGCCGTTCTTGGCGATGTGCTCCGCGCTCAGCGCCTGGTTGGCGAAGCTCATGTCCATCACCGCCGAGGGGTGGCCTTCGGCGGCGGAGAGGTTCACGAGGCGCCCCTCGGCGAGCACGTTGACGCGCGCGCCGCCGGGCAGTACGTACTGCTCGACGAACGGACGGACGGCGCGGCGCTCGACGGCCATGTCTTCCAGCGCCTCGAGGTCGAGCTCCACGTTGAAGTGGCCGCTGTTGGCGACGATCGCGCCGTCCTTCATAAGCGGGAAATGGCTGCGCCCGACGGCGCCCATCCCGCCGGTTACGCTGATGAAGACGTCGCCCACGCGCGCGGCGTCGTCCATAGGCATAACGCCGAAGCCGTCCATCACCGCCTCGAGGGCGCGCACCGGGTCAACCTCCGTAACGATGACGTGGGCGCCCATGCCGCGGGCGCGCATAGCGACGCCGCGTCCGCACCAGCCGTAGCCCGCGACGACGACGCGCTTGCCCGCCCACAGCACGTTAGTGGCGCGCGTGATGCCGTCGATGGTGCTTTGGCCGGTGCCGTAGCGGTTGTCGAAGAGGTGCTTGGTGTCGGCCTCGTTCACCGCGATGATGGGGTACTTCAGCGCTCCGCTCTCCGCCATGCTGCGGAGACGGATGACGCCGGTGGTCGTCTCCTCCGTGCCCGCCGCCACATCGCCGAGCAGGTCTTGGCGATGGGTGTGGAGGGTGGCGACGAGGTCGGCGCCGTCGTCCATCGTCACGTTGGGTTTGGCGTCGAGCGCCGCGTGGATGTGGGCGTAGTAGGTGTCGTTGTCCTCGCCCTTGACGGCGTAGGTGGGGATGTCGTGGGCGCTCACCAGGGCGGCGGCGACGGGGTCTTGGGTGCTGAGGGGGTTGCTGGCGCAGAGGGAGACCTCGGCGCCGCCCGCCTTGAGGGCGATGGCGAGGTTGGCTGTCTCGCTGGTTACGTGCAGGCAACCGGCGACGCGCATGCCCGCGAGGGGCTTCGCGGCGGCGAACTCGTCCTGGATGAGGCGGACGACGGGCATCTCCCGCGCCGCCCACTCGATGAGGCGCTGCCCCTCTTCCGCGAGGGAGGGGTCTTTGACGTCGCCCTGCTTGCCGTCCACCTGCATATGCGCTCCATTCCCGCGCTTTGCGCGCTTGCGTACTTGGCTATTGACCGTAGGCCGTCGGCAGATGCTCCGCCATCCACACTGGCACGCCCTGCTCCACGTTGTAGAGCCGCTCCTGGTCGAATCCGAGGGCGGCGGCCATCTCGGCGGCGAGGCCGCTGCGCACGCCTGCGGCGCAGATGAAGAGCAGGTCTTTGTCCTTGGGCAGCCGCTCCTCCGCCTCGGTGAGCATGTTGTCCACCTCGACGTGGAGGGCGTCGACCGGGTGGCCTGCCTCCCATTCGTCGTCGCGGCGCACGTCCACCACCAGGCCTCCGGCCTGCTGCAGTTCGCGCGCCTCTTGCACCGTGATGCGCCGGTAGGGTTCGCCCGGCTCCTGTCTTCCGTAGGTCACTTCCGCCTCCTTGCGGCCCTCTCGCGGGCGGTCAGGCCAGATACTTGCCGATGATGGGCGCTAGGCGCTCGCGCGCCTCGGCGCCGATGTAGGCCGGATTGGTAACGATAGCCGTAGCGAGGGCGCCGCCGCACGCGCAGGCGCGCTCATCGCTCAGTCCCGCCGCCAGCGTCTGGAGCGCGCGCTGCGCCGCCTGGGCGTTGGCTTGCAGGTTGGCGACCACCATCTCGACTGACACGTCCGCTTCCGATTCGCGCCATACATCATAGTCAGTTACGCAGGCGAGCGTCGCGTAGCACATCTCGGCTTCGCGGGCGAGTTTCGCCTCCGGGAGCGCCGTCATGCCGATGATGCTCGCGTCCCACGAGCGATACAGCGCCGACTCCGCCCGCGTGGAGAAGGCCGGCCCTTCCATAACGACGTATGTCCCGCCACGGTGCACGACTGCGCCCGCCTGCGCCGCCGCGTCGTACAGGCGCGCGCCGAGGCGCGCGCAGAAGGGGTCGGCGAATCCCACGTGCGCGGCCACGCCGTCGCCGAAGAAGGTAGCCCTGCGCCGCCGCGTGCGGTCGATGAGTTGGTCGGGGACGACCATATGCAGCGGCGCGAGTTCCTCCCGCAGGCTGCCGACGGCGCTCACCGACACGAGGCGTTCGACGCCGAGCGCCTTGAGCGCGTACACGTTCGCCAAGTACGGAACCTCGGTCGGCAGCAGGCGGTGGCCGGCGCCGTGCCGGGGGAGGAAGGCGGCGCGCCTTCCCGCTATCTCGCCGACGACGATGGGCGCGGACGGCTTGCCGAAGGGCGTGTCCACCTCCATCGTCTCCGCGCCCTGGAGTCCGGCCATAGCGTAGAGGCCGGTGCCGCCGATGAAGCCGAGCTTAGGCGCGGCGGCGGGGCTAGCGGGCATAGGCGGGTTCGGCGGCGCGGTGCAGGCTTTCGGCGTAGGGAGCGCGGACTACCCCCTGCTCCGTAACGATGGCGGTCACGAGTTCGACGGGGGTGACATCGAACGCCGGGTTCCACGCCGTCGCCCCCTCGGGCGCGATGGGGACGCCCGCCAGCCGCGTAACCTCCTCGGGCGGGCGCTCCTCGATAGCGACGGACGCGCCGTCGGGGGAGCGCAGGTCGATGGTGCTGACGGGCGAGGCAGCGTAGAAGGGCACGGCGTGGCGTTCGGCGGCAATCGCCAGCGCGTAGGTGCCGATCTTGTTGACTATGTCGCCGTTGGCGGCGATGCGGTCGGCGCCGACGATGACCGCGTCTACGGCGCCTCGCTGCATCAGCAAGGCGGCGGCGGAGTCGACGATGAGTTTTGCGGGAATCTCGTCGTGTGCCAACTCCCACGCGGTCAGGCGCGCTCCCTGGAACCAGGGGCGAGTCTCGGTGAAGTAGACGTCGAATCTTGCCCCGGCTTGCCACGCGGCGCGGATGACGCCCAGCGCTGTGCCGAACCCCGCCGTGGCGAGCGAGCCCGTGTTGCAGTGGGTGAGCACGCCCGCAGCGCCCGCGAGCAGCGCCGCGCCGTTGACGCCGATGGCGCGGTTGACCGCCACGTCCTCCTCGCGCAACCTGTGCGCGAGGTCGAGCAACGCGTCGGCGGCCTCCTGGGGCGCGCGGCCCTGGGCGAGCTCGGCGTCGGCGCGCTCGATGGCCCAGCGCAGATTGACAGCGGTTGGCCTGGCCGCGCCAAGCGTCTCGGCGGCGCGGCGCATAGCCGCCGCAAAGACGGGCGCGGGGAGGCGCGCCGCCCCCCTGGCGGCGAGCGCCATGCCGTAGGCCGCCGCCACGCCGATGGCGGGCGCGCCGCGGACGCGCATCTCGCGGATGGCGGCGGCTGCCTCGTCAGGCGTGTGCACGTCGAGCCACGACTCTTCGTGGGGCAGGCGCGTCTGGTCGAGGAGGCGCAGGCAGTCTCCGCGCCACTCCAAGGGGCTGAGCTCCGACTGGGGCATAGGCCGCCGATGCTATCGCCCGCCGCCCCGCCGGGCAAGAGCTGGGCGCCTAGCCCGCGCCGTTCTCCGCGAGCGCCAACATGCGCTCTACGAAGTCGCGCACCAGAGGGCGGTCGCTGCTGATCTCGTAGTCCTGCATCTCATCGTGATAGAAGTTCCTGTGGAACTTCTCCGCGATGCTGAAGCCCGCTCTCAGGTATTGCTCCCCCGTTTCGCGCCCCAGTTGGACTACGGCGTTGCTCAACGCGCGGTGGCTGCGGCAGGGCCAGTCGCGCTGCATAGCGACCGCCATCACGGCGTGGGAGGCCGCGCCCCACAACTTCTCCGACGCTTGCAGGCGGTCGCCCGCCGCGAACTCGCGGTCGGAGGCCGCCAAGAACTCCCTGGCGGTCTGCCCGTGCCCGTCGTGCTCCATGCCGTCCATCGCCTCTCTCATGTGGACCCTTCGCTCGCAGCGCCAGTATACCAAGCGCCGGCGACGTCCCTATGCCATGTGGCCATTGCGCGACTGCTGTCCTATCCACTGCGCTGTCCGATGAGGCTCCGCGATGGCGCAACCCAACTTCAAGAACCGCACTCTGTGGACGGGCGATAACCTTGACGTTATGCGGAGGCTCAACTCCGAGACAGTTAACCTCATCTACCTCGACCCACCGTTCAACTCCAACAAGACCTACGCCGCTCCCATCGGTTCCGAGGCGGCGGGCGCTGCATTCAAGGACACCTGAACGCTCTCGGACGTCGACCTTGCCTGGCATGGGGAGATTGCCGAGGCCAACCCTGGCCTCTACCGCGTAATTGACGCGGCGCGGGAGGCATATGGGCAGGGCATGCAGTCCTACTTGATTATGATGGCGGTACGATTGCTGGAGATGCAGCGGCTGTTGAAGCCGACGGGCAGCGTCTATCTCCACTGTGACCCGACCGCCAGCCACTACTTGAAGTTGGTGATGGACACGGTGTTTGGTCAGGACAACTTCCGGAATGAGATTGTGTGGGCATATAAGAGGTGAACTGCTTCGAAAAAAGCTCTCCCCCGCAAACACGATACAATCCTGTGGTACACAAAGCCTGAATCTTACTCATTTAATGCAACCAAAGTGCCAAACGACAAACCAAATCCTTCGCAATACATGAACGCCAAAGATGCCGACGGTAAAACAGTAACCTTGAAAGGAAATGACAGCAAGCCTTTGAAGCGAAAAATCGCTAAGAAAATCGCCCTGGTGACTATGGAATTTGCCAATACTATCTCCTGTCTCTAAAGAGCGCAGTGACTACCCCATACAGAAACCCCTGGCTCTTTTAGAGCGCATCATCAAAGCCAGCTCCGACGAAGGCGGCATGGTGCTCGACCCATTCTGCGGCTGTGCGACGGCCCTGGTTGCCTCGGAGAACTTACAGCGGCAATGGATTGGCATCGACCTGTCCCCCAAGGCCAAAGAACTTGTTAAGTCGCGTATGGGTAAGGATTTGAGCCTGTTCGGCCTACAGGCTGCTTACCGCACCGACCTGCCGATGCGCACGGATATGGGCAAACTGCCTGCCTATCAGACGCACAAAAACACACTATATGGACGGCAGGCGGGTGTCTGCGCAGGGTGCAAGGCACTGTTCCCCATCCGCAACTTCACGATAGACCACATAGTAGCCCGAAATAAAGGAGGCACTGACCATCTCGACAACCTTCAGCTGCTGTGCAGCGCATGCAACAGCACGAAAGGGACTAAGACGCAGGAGGAATTCTTGGCACTGCTTAAGCGCGAAGGAATTCGGTAGATGCAGTTACAGAAAATGGGAAGCAGACTGCCATAAGGAAAGAAGTTTTGGACGCTACCATAGAAATGGCTTTCGGTCTCCTACGCCTCCAGGAACTGGAGAACTCATTGATTAGGAGCTAGTCAAGCAAAATCCTTGATCGCTCCTGCCGCCTCCTAACCCTCCCCGAGCCCGCGCACGTCGATGCGGCACTCTACGAATGCGCCTGCTACCTCGCGCGGGAGTGGGCCGCCTGCGCTCACCTGCGCTAGCGTCTCCTGGAGGAGGCCCAGGTCTACGCGCTCCACTAGGCAGCGCGCGTCCCTCAGTGTCATCGTCGACAGGGCGGGCGAATCGTCGCCTAGGATGCGGCCTACGGAGATGCGCCCCGCCTCGTCGTCGGTGAGGCAGAAGAGCAGGCCGGTGATGGCGCCGAACGCCGCCGTCTGCGCATCCGCGTCGCCGCCGCCGGTGAACTCCACCGCGCCGAACGCGTTGCGGACGCACGCGGCGCTCTGCTCCGACAGGCCGCCCGCCTCCAGCTCGAGGCCCGCGACCGTGAGCAGCAACAGCGTCTCGCCGCTGAAGCATCCACCCGCCGCCGCGTCAGGCAGACCCGCGGCGCTGAGGCGCGGGGGTTGAGCGAGCAGCGCCTGGTAGCGCTCCGCGCCGAGGGCGTCGCGGAGGCAGGCCGTCTCGCTCGCGGGCAGTTGCGCCATCAGCGCTCCGAGGCTGTCGGCGGAGGCGACGTCGAGGCGTGGGACGGGCATCGGCGTAGGGGTGGGCGTGGGAGTCGGGTCGGCGCCGCCGCCGCACGCGGCCAACAGAGCAGCCAGCAGAACGGCGAGGCCGACGCGGAGCGGGGTTCGCGGGGAGAGGATGTTCAGGGGCACGAGAGGAGTATCGGGAGGCGTGGGCGCTTGGGCAAGCCGCGCCCCGGCTAGAATGGCGCGCGATGCTGCTGCGCCGCCTCAAGCTTACCAACTTCCGCAACATCGCCAACGCTGCGCTCGACTTGGACGCGGGCCTGACGCTGTTTCAGGGCGCCAACGCGCAGGGCAAGAGCAACCTGCTGGAGGCGGCGTATCTGCTGGCCATCGGGCGCTCCTACCGCGCCTCCGCCGAGCGCGAGATGGTCGCGTGGGCGGCGCGCGAACGCGACGGCTACGCCGTGGTCAGCGGGACGGTGGAGCGGGGCGGCGAGGCGGATGAGTTGCTGGTGGGCCTCGACCTGCGCCAGGGAGAGACGGTGCAGAAGCGGGTGCAGATCAACGGCTCGGCCCGGCGCGCGTCCGACCTGGTGGGACGGTTCAACGCGGTGCTCTTCACCGCCGACGACATCGCGCTGGTGTACGGCGGCCCGCAGGGGCGGCGGCGCTACCTGGACGTGCTGCTGTCGCAGGCCGACCCGCGCTACCTGCGCGCGCTCCAGCGCTACCAGCGGGTGGTGTTACAGCGCAACCGCCTGCTGAAGGCGCTCAAAGAGGGGCGCGCCAACGAGCGCGAGCTCCTCTTCTGGGACGGTCAGTTGTGCGAGGAGGGGGCGCGGGTGCTCGCCGTGCGCCTCAACGCAGCGGCGCCCCTCGGCGAGGCGGCGCGGCGCTGCTACGCCTCCTTCGGCACGGGCGGCGACGCGCTGGAGACGGCCTACGCGGCGAGCGTGGGCGTTCCCGACGCGCCCTCCGAGGCCGCCCTGGCCGACGCGATGCGCGATGCGCTGACCGCCTCGCGGCGCAGGGAGCGCGCGATGGGTCAGACGGTGGTTGGGCCGCACCGCGACGATCTGCGCCTGACGATGCGCGGCGTCGAGCTGGCGCAGCACGTCTCGCGCGGGCAGGCGCGCCTCGCCGCGTTGAGCTTGCGGCTTGCGGAGGCGGAGGTGTTGACGGCACGCCGGGGCGATCGCCCCGTGCTGCTGCTGGACGACGTGCTCTCGGAGTTGGACGCAGAGCACCGCGAGTTGACGATGGAGGCGGCCGCAGCCTATCCGCAGGCTCTGGCGACGACCGCCGACGCGAGCATCGTGCCGGAGCGCTTCCGCGCGTCGGCGCGCCGGTTCGAGGTGGCGCGCGGCGCGGTGTTCGAGGAAGAAAGAGGCGCGGGTTAGAGGGGCGGGTGTTCGTTCCGCCAGGGGGCGGATTGCTCGTAGGCGTAGGCGGCTTGCAGCAGCGCCGCCTCGCTGAGGTGGGGTCCCATAAGTTGGAGGCCGACGGGCAGGCCGTCCACGAAACCGCACGGGACGCTGACGGCGGGGATCCCCGCGATGTTGACGGGCACGTTGCACACGTCGCTGGCGTGCATCGCCACAGGGTCGGCGGTCTTTTCGCCTAACCTGAACGCGGGGGTGGGCGTGGACGGCGTGGCGAGCAGGTCGTAGCGCTCGAACGCGTCGGCGAATTCGCGGCGGATGACGGTGCGCACCTGAAGCGCCTTCAGGTAGTAGGCGTCGTAGTAGCCGGCGGAGAGGGCGTACGCGCCGAGCAGGATGCGGCGCTTGACCTCCGCGCCGAACCCCTCCCGCCGCGTCGCCTCCAGCGCCGCCCACAGGCCGTCCGCCTCTGTATCCGAGTAGCCGTACTTGACGCCGTCGTAGCGGGCGAGGTTCGCGGAGCATTCGGACGGGGCGATGATGTAGTAGACGGCGAGAGCGGCGCGGGAGTTGGGCAGCGACGCTTCCCAATCGACCTGCGCGCCCATCGACTCCAACGCGGCGATGGCCTCCTTCGCCGCGCGTGCCGTCTCGGGCGCGATGCCCTCGCCGAAGTAGTCGCGCACCACGCCGATGCGCATGCCTTCGACGCCCGCGTCCAGCCGTGCGGTGTAGTCGGGGACGGGCGCGGGGATGCTGGTGGAGTCCTTAGGGTCGTGGCCCGCGATGGCGTTCAGGACGACGGCGCAGTCGCGCACCGTGCGCGTCATAGGCCCTATCTGGTCGAGCGAGGATGCGAAGGCGACGAGGCCGTAGCGGCTGACGAGGCCGTAGGTGGGTTTGAGGCCGACGACGCCGCAGAAGGCGGCGGGCTGGCGGATGGAGCCGCCCGTGTCGGAGCCGAGAGCGAACGCGGCCTCGCCCGCGGCGACCGCCGCAGCAGGGCCGCCGCTGGAGCCGCCGGGGACGCGCTCGCGGTCCCAGGGGTTGCGCGTGAGGCCGAGGGCGGAGTTCTCGGTGGAGGAGCCCATAGCGAACTCGTCCATATTGCCCTTGCCGAGCAGGACTGCGCCCGCGCCGGTCAACGCCGCCGCCGTCGTCGCGTCGTAGGGAGCAACGTAGGTCTCCAGCATCCGCGAGGCGCAAGTGGTGGCCGTGCCGCGCACGTTAAGGTTGTCCTTGAGCTGCATGGGCACGCCCGTAAGGGGCGCCGCCGTTCCCGCAGCGAGGCGCGCGTCGGCGGCGCGCGCCTGATCGATCGCCAAGTTCGTCGTTACGCTGAGGTAGGCGCCGACCTCGTCCTCCACCTCGGCGATGCGGTCGAAGTGCGCCTCCGCCAACTCCGCCGCCGTCAACTCGCGCCGTTGCAGCGCGTCCGACATCTCGCCGGCGGAGAGGTAGTAGAGGGGTTCGGCCACGGCTAGTCGAGCACGGAACGGGTGCGGAAGTAGGCGCCCTCGCGCAGCGGGGCGTTGAGCAGCACGTCGTCCGCAGGCATCGGCGCGGCAGGCTCGTCGTCGCGCATCACGCTGTGCACGTTGTCCACGGCTTGGCCGGTAGGCTCGACGCCCGCGGTGTCCACCGACTGGACGAACGCCACCTCGCCCAGGAGGTCGGCCAGTTCGGCGCGCATCCGCTCCAACTCCGCGTCGGTCATCCCGATGCGGCAGAGCGCGGCGACGTGGCGCACATCGTCGATAGTGAGGGCGGGGCCGGGGTCGGGAGAGGCCATCGCGGGCAGTGTAGCAGAGGGCGCGGGGCGTGTCCGTATCGGCGCTAAGAGGCGCTGCTATGCGCTTTGCGGGGATTAGGCGAAGGGTTAGACTTTGGTTTAGTCGAATGCTTAGCGTTCGTTCAAGCAGGCGGGCGCACAGCGGGCGGAGGACGGGGCGATGAAGATCTCGCAGATAGCCGAGTACAGCCTCCCCACCGAGGGCGGGCTGCCGCCGTTGCAGGCCATGGTCTACGAAGAGATTATGCGCCGGTCGGACGAGGTGTTCGAGTACCAGGGGGACGAGTTGCTGCGCGTGTTCCCGCGCCTGAAGCGCTCGGCGCTCAATTGGTCGCTGTGGTTGCTGGCCAAGGGCGGCCACATCAGCCGCATGAAGGTGCGCGTGGACGGCAAGCTGACCACCGTCTACGGCTCGCACGAGGCGGTCGGCGCGCTCAAGGAGCGCCTGCACGTGGAGCGCGAGGCGGTCAGCGCGGGGTAGGCGGCGCGGGGGCGCTAGCCGATGTGCGCCGCGCCGTTGACCTCCAACAGTGCGCCGGACACGTAGTTGGCGTGGTCGGAGGCGAGGAAGAGGAGAGGGCCGACGGCCTCCTCGATGGTTCCCGTGCGTCCTAGGGGGATGGAGGCGAGGTAGGCGTCGCGCGCTGTTTGAGGGATGCCGAGCGCCGCCTCTCCCACCCGCTCGTCCTGCTCCTCGCGCGCCCTGGTCAGCCGCGTGTCGATGGGGCCGAAGGCGGCGGAGTTGGCGAGGATGTTGGAGCGCGCGCCCTCGATGGCCAGCGTGCGCGTCAAGCCGACGATGCCCGCCTTGGCCGCCGCGTAGTTGGCCTGGCCGAGGTTCCCGAACGCCGACATCGAGGAGACGGTGATGACCTTGCGGGCGGCGGGCTGCTCGCCGCGCTCGCGTTCGGCGCGGGCGAGTTCGCGCATAGCAGCGTAGGCGGGGCGGACGGTGTTGTACGTCCCGTTCAGGTGCACGTCCACGATGGCGCGCCACTGGTCGCCGCTCATGCGGTGGAACATCCCGTCCCACGTGTAACCCGCGCAGGCGGCGACTACGTCAAGCGCGCCGAAGCGCTCCAGCGCCGCCTCCGTTAGCCGCTCGCCCACCGGCGGGTCGGTGACCGAACCCGCCGCCAGCGCGGGGTCGCCGCCCGTCAGCGCGGCGGTCTCCTCGAGGGGCGCTTGGTCGAGGTCGTTAAGGATGAGGCGCGCGCCGCGGGCGGCGAGGGCGAGGGCGAGGCCCCTGCCGATGCCGCGTCCGGCGCCCGTAACGATGGCCGTTTTCCCCGCGATTCCTTCCATAGACGGCGCTCCCTCCGCGAAAGGGCATTCTAACCTGCTAGAATCGGGGCAGCGTTAGCAAGAGGAGCACAGGCATGGCCGTGAAAGGATTCGAAGGCATCGACAGCGGGATGTTCGCCGACGCGCTGGACATCTTGGGCCACGACGGGGCGATGGTGGGCTTGCAGCCGCTGTCGCACGGGCAGAAGTTCCACGGGCGCGCGTTGACCGTGCGGATGCTGGTCGGCACGCCGGGGACGTTCGGCGCGGACGAGATTGCGCTGGGGCAGATACTGGCGCGGGCGTCGGCGGGCGACGTCATCACCATCGACGTGGGCGGCGAGTACATCACCGTCTGGGGCGAGCTGGCCGCTATGGCGGCGCAGAACCTGGGCGTGTCGGGCCTCATCGTGGACGGCGCGGTGCGCGACGCGGACATCATGCGGGCGCTGGGCTTCCCGGTGCTGGCGCGGCACATCTGCCCGACAGCGGGCAAGACGCGCCTGCGCCTCGGCTCCGTGAACGAGGAGCCGGTGAAGGTCGGCGGCGTATCGGTGCGGCCGGGCGACTTCGTCTTCGCCGACGAGACGGGCGCGGTGGTGGTGCCGCAGGCGATGTACGACGACGCGCTGAACGAGTTGGACAAGATCAAGGCCAAGGAAGACGCGTTCAAGGAGGGCCTGGCCAAGGGGCTGCCCTACCTCGAGGCGGCCAAGGGCATGGGCCTCAAGCAGATCTAGCGCGCCGGGCGGCGGCGCCCGCCCGCGCAACACGCCGATAGGCATAGGCAAGGAGGGGAGCATGAGCCTGAACGACGCGCAAGTGGCGGAGTTGGCGGACGCGTTGTGGCGCGCGGAGCAGACGCACGAGTTCATCCCGCCGCTGACGGAGAAACACCCCGACCTCAGCCCCGAGGACGCCTACCGCGTCCAGGAGTTGGTGCTGGGGAAGAAGCTGGCGAGCGGGCGCAAGATCGTCGGCAAGAAGGTCGGCCTGACCAGCGCGGCGATGCAGAAGATGCTCGGCATCGACACGCCCGACTACGGGATGATCTTCGACAACATGGTGCTGGAGGACGGAGCGGAGGTCGCCTACGACTCGCTCCAACAGCCCCGCGTGGAGCCGGAGATCACCTTCGTGCTCAAGAAGACGCTCAAAGGGCCGGGGGTTACGCCGGAGGACGTGCTGGACGCCACCGACTACGTGGTCGCCTCACTGGAAGTGGTCGGCAGCCGGGTGGCGGACTGGAAGATTAAACTCGCGGACACCATCGCGGACAACGCCTCGCACATGGCGGCGGTGCTCGGGACGGCGCGCGTGGACGCGCGCTCGGTCGACCTGGTGAACGAGGGGATGGTGTTCGAGAAGAACGGCGAGGAGCTCAGCCGGGGCACGGGCGCCGCCGTGCTGGACGACCCGGCCAACGCCGTCGCGTGGTGCGCCAACAAGTTGGGCGAGTACGGCGTCTCGCTGAACGCGGGCGAGTTCGTGATGCCGGGCGCGCTCGTGGGGATGACGCCCGTCGCCAAGGGCGACGTGATAACGGCGAAGTTCGACAACGTGGGCACGGTGAGCGTGAAGTTCGTCTAGGCGGGGCGCTTGCCCCCCGCCGTATCATGGAACGTGCAGGAGGCGCGGGATGGCTGACAAGATACCGGTGGCGATCATCGGCTCCGGCAACATCGGGACCGACCTGATGCTCAAGCTGGAGGAGCACCCCAGGCTCGAGATGAAGCTGATGGTGGGCATCGACGAGCGCTCGGAGGGGCTGGCGCTGGCCAAGCAGATGGGCTACGCCATCACCGCCGAGGGCGCCGAGGGCTTCAAGAAGCATCACGAGTTGGCGAAGATCGTCTACGAGGCGACCAGCGCCAAGGCGCACGTCGCCAACGCCGCGATGTACCGCGACCTCGGCAAGATCGCCATCGACCTCACCCCCGCAGCCGTCGGCCCCTACGTCGTCCCCTACGTCAACATCGGCGACGTGCTCGACGAGCCGAACGTGAACCTCATCACCTGCGGCGGGCAGGCGACCATTCCCATCGTCAACGCCGTCTCCAAAGTAACGCGCGTTCCCTACGCGGAGATCGTGGCCACCATCGCGTCGAAGAGCGCCGGGCCGGGGACGCGGCAGAACATCGACGAGTTCACGCAGACCACCGCAACGGGCATCGTGCGCATCGGCGGCGCCGAGCGCGGCAAGGCGATCATCATCCTCAACCCCGCCGAGCCGCCCATCATGATGCGCGACACCATCTACTGCCAGGTGGAGGAGATGGACCGCGAGGCGATCCTCGGCTCCATCCACGAGACGGTCGCGCGCATCCAATCCTACGTCCCCGGCTACCACCTGCGCGTCGACCCCATCTTCTACGACGACCGCGTGGTGGTTACGGTGGAGGTGGAAGGGGCGGGCATGTACCTGCCCGAGTACTCCGGCAACCTGGACATTATGACGGCGGCTGCAGTGGAGGTTGGCGACCAGTTCGCCAAGCATCTGCTCGGCTTGCCTACGCAGACGGCCGCAACGGCAGGAGGCGCGTAATGACACTGACCAAAGGCGCAGTCCGCGTCGTCGACTCGACGATGCGCGACGGTTCGCACCCGATGGCGCACCAGTACACGGTGGAGCAGGTTTCGCAGATCGCCAAGGCGCTGGACGAGGCGGGCGTTCCCCTCATCGAGGTGTCGCACGGCGACGGCCTGGGCGGTTCGTCGCAGAACTACGGCTTCTCCCACACCGACGAGCAAGACCTGCTGTCGGCGGTGAAGGCCAGCATCACGAACGCGGGCATCACCGTGCTGCTGCTGCCCGGCATCGGCATCCAGGAAGACCTGAAGGAGGCGTTCGACCGCGGCGCGCGCGCCGTCCGCATCGCCACCCACTGCACGGAGGCGGACATCGCCGTGCAGCACATCGGCCTCGCGCGCGAGTTGGGCATGGAGACGCTGGGCTTCCTGATGATGGCGCACATGATCGAGCCGGACGACCTGGTGGAGCAGGCCAAGGTGCAGGAGGCGTCGGGCGCCGAGGCGGTCTACGTAACCGACTCGGCGGGCGCGCTGCGTCCCGACGGCGTGCGCGCGCGCGTCTCCGCGCTGCGCCAGGCGCTCGACCCGGAGACCAAGGTGGGCATCCACTGCCACAACAACCTTGGCCTGGGCATCGGCAACTCGCTCGCCGCCATCGAGGAGGGCGCCGAGTACGTGGACGGCTGCCTCGGCGGTCTGGGCGCGGGCGCCGGCAACGCGATGACCGAGGTGCTGGTGGCCGTCCTCGAGCTCGAGGGCTACGAGACGGGCGTGGACGTGTACAAGATTATGGACGCGGCGGAGGACGTGGTGCGCCCGATGATGCAGCGCCCGCAGATCATCGACCGCGCCAGCCTGGTGCTCGGCTACGCGGGCGTCTACTCCTCCTTCCTGCTCCACACCTACCGCGCCGCCGCCAAGTTCAACATCGAGCCGCGCGACATCCTGATGGAGTTGGGCCGCCGCAAGGTGGTCGGCGGCCAAGAGGACTCGATCATCGACCTCGCCGCCGAACTCGCGGCGCAGCGAGGGTAGGGGGCGTAGTGGCCGACGCTGCCGCCGAAATCGTCTTCGAAGTCAGCCAGGACGACTCCGGCGGCGGCTACTCGGCCAGCGCCGCCGGATACGGCATCCACACCGAGGGCGACACGGTCGAGGAGCTCCGCCGCAACGTGAAGGAGGCGGTCGCGTGCTACTTCGACGAAACGATGGCGCGCCCGGCGTCGGTGCGCCTCCACTTCGTCCGCGACGAGGCGCCTGCGCTATAAGACTGTCGCGCCGGATATGACCGCGCTGCCCAGGGGTTGCGCTTGCCTGGCGGATGTGGTATGAATTACTGCATCCGCTTTTCATACGGAGCGCGACATGAAGATATCCGAGCGCGGGCAACTCACCATCCCCAAGCGGCTGCGAGACCGCTTCGGGATGAACCAGGATGTCGAGGTCGAGATCACCCCGGCGCAGAACGGCCTGCTCATCCGCAAGCGGACGGCGGCGGAGCATCCCGTAGACCGCGTGTACGCCGTCTTGGCCAAGGGCGGGAGTACGGACGCCTACCTCGAAGAGATTCGCGGCAGGTGATCACCGCCGTCGACACCAGCGTCCTGCTCGATGTCTTCCTGCCCGACGATACGCACGGCCCCCGTTCGAGCGCGTGGCTCCGCGAGGCGTACGACAAGGGGGCTATCCTGGTGTGCGACGTGGTCTACGCCGAGTTGGTCCCCGCTTTCGGCGACCGGGGCGCGCTCGACGGAGCGCTCCGCGAGATCAACGCGGCGCTCTCGCCCATAGACACGGCCATCGCCTACGAGGCGGGGCTGCGCTGGCGCGAATACCGCCAAGCCGGAGGGCGGAGGGAGCGGATTATGACGGACTTCCTCATCGGCGCGCACGCCGCCGCCACCGCCGATGACTTCCTCACCCGCGACAGGGGCTTCTACACCACCTATTTCCCCGAACTGCAACGGGCGTAGGCGCGCGCCCGCGCCCTCAGCGCGATGCGGTGGTGCGGAGGATGGCCGCGATGCGGCGGGCGGCGTCCGTGAAGTGGCGGACTTCCTCGAGGCGCAAGGGGCGGCCTAGCACGCGCTCCTCGCGGTAGGAGAGCCACTTCTTCAGCACCTGGTAGCCGCCCAGTTTGTAGTTCCACACGGCGGCGGGGACGTTGCGCCAGTAGGCGCGGTCGTTCAGGTGAACGTCGTAGGTGGTTGCGCCCAGGGCGGGGAGCGCGTCGCCTAGCGCGGCGCGCTCCTGCTCGGCGTAGGCGCGCTCGTGCACGCGGCCTTGGCCCGGCATCACCGCGTCTCCCGCGCCCGCGTGCCCCCATCCGGCGGTGAGGGCGAAGTCTGCGCCCTCCATATTGCCGCCGCCGGCCACGGCGGGCACCGCGATGGCCGCTGCGTCCGGGCGCAGCGCGCCCGCCGTTACGCCATCGACCGGGGTCTCGGAGTCCAGCAGCGCCGCCAGTTCGCGGCCTCGCGCGGCGGACGCGGCCAGTTCGGCGGCGGCGCCGGGGGCGTCGCCGCTAGGCCAGCCGGGCAAGGGGATGCGCGGCCACTCCATCCGCAGCGCCCCTGCGTTGGCCTGCCGGTAGGCGGGGTCGTGCAGCACGGCGAGTGCGTGGTGGAACAGGTCTTCCACCCCAAGCCCCAGGCGGTCGAGGTAGCGCTGCGCGGCGAGCGATAGGTTAGGGCGGACCTCAGCCTCGCCGCCCTCTAGCGCCAGACCCTCGTCAAGGAGCCATACCGGAAAGCAAGAGACATTGCGATCCATCAGGTCATAGCAGCCTATCGCCGATGCCACTTGTGGCGGCGACCATTCCCTGCGTGGCTTCTGCTGGGAAACCAGTGCCCAATTGCCATCGAACACATGAGGCTTGTATTCCGGACTTGGGCGAGCCAGCAGACCGGAATCCCTCTCCCAGTAGAGCCATCGCCTATCGAATGGCCGGAATAAGTAAGGGATGAATGCTTCCGCGCTAACGCTGCGGGTCAGACGGTTCTCGCGAATTTGGTGACCATTGAGTCGAACTGAAGAGGTATTCTTCAATGCTACGGGATAGCGCCTGGCTATTTCTTCGTGACTCAATTCCGAATTGAAGTAATCGTTAACTCTTTCCTTCAGGCGATTCAAGTCAATATCTACAAGAAAGCTATCCCTGTTAGTGATTACCCCTGGGAAGTAAGATGGAAAAAGTTGGGGCAGCGATGGCAATTGAGACCATTCTTGGCTCATAGCCATCTGCATAAAGGGTAGCCCAAGCAGTAGTGGCGGCGTCACGTCATCATACAGCGCCGTCGGCTCCGCTTCCGCCGTGTCGGTCAACTCGGACAACTTGGCCTTGCCCCAGAGGTTGCGGAAGGCGACCGACTGGGCGGGCGCGTGGTCGGCCTTGCGTATCAGCGTGGCGATGGCGGCGCCGACCTGGATGCCGACCGGATCTTCCTTTGTGGAGAAGATGCTGGGGTCGGGCTTGCCGTCCGGCGTGGTTTTGCCCGTCTTGTACTTGTCGCCGTTGAGATTGTCGATGCGGATGGCGTCGAATGCATCGAGGTAGCGCTCGCGCATGCCGGTGAAGGAGAGGCCGTCGAGCCACGAATAGTTGGAGATGAAGCAGACGACGCCGCGCCCGGTCTTCTCGGCGATGCGCCGCTCGGCCATGCGGAAGAAGCGGACGTAGTGGTCGTTGAGGCCCTGGCCCTCGGGTGGCCGGACGCTCTTGACCTTGCGGTAGGCGTCGGAAAGTTCGCGTTCCTCGTCGACGGCCATGCCCGCCGCGCCGTTGTAGGGCGGATTGCCCAGGATGACCAGCACGGGCGCGTTCTGCTTCACGTGGTCGGAGCGGTCGCGCTCCTCCTCCAGTTCGGGGAAGGGCAGCGGCTTCTTGGCTCGCGGCTCCCAGCCGGTGAGGGCGTTGGTGAGGAACACGCCTGCGCGTTCGGCGCCGCCGCCGGAGAGGGGCGCGCCGAGCGCCTGCATGGCGAGGCCGACCTGGAGGTGGGCGGCGACGAAGGGGGCGGGCATAATCTCGAACCCGAAGACGCGCTCCGTCGCGGCCTTCTTGACCTGTGCGCCGGTGAGCGCGCCCAGGCCCTTGGCTTGCAGGTTGGCGGCGATGCGCTTGAGCGTTTCGGCGATGTACGTGCCGGTGCCGCAGCAGGGGTCGAGGACGTAGACGTTCTCGGCGGCGAGGCCGTCCGCGATGCCCAGATCGTCTTTGAGGGCGCGGTCGACGCGGGCGACCATATAGCGGACGACCTCCGGCGGCGTGTACCAGACGCCCAGTTGCTTGCGGAGGGCGAGGTCGAATGCTTCGAGGAAGGGTTCGTAGAAGTAGGGGACGGCCTCGCCTTCGCTGAACTTGGCGAAGAAGGCGGGGCGGTCAACCCTGTCAAGGGCGGCGGCCGTCCAGTCGAGCACCTCGACGAGACCGAGGGATTGGAGTTTGCCGGGGTCGGACAGTTGCTGGAAGAGGGCGCGCAGGACGGGAGCGCGGAGATGCCATGCGGCGGTGCGCCACTCGAACGCGCCGGGTGGGGACGGCGTTTGGCGCGCCCACAGCACCCATGCGGAGAAGACGCCGTAGAAGAGCGTCTGCACGAGGGTAGAGCGGAAGAAGGCGGCGCCGCGCTCCTCCTCGAACTTCACGCCGAGCGCCTCTTCCAACGCCGAACGGAGCGCGTTCAGATTGGCCGCCGCGCTCTGGGCGGCCTCGACGCGGGCGAGGCCGTCGCGAGCGTAGGAGGCAAGCAGGTTGGCGAGGTCGCGGGGTTCGGCGAGGGCGGCGCGGTGGGCGAGGGCGCGCGTCAGGTATTCGGCGAGGGACGCGCCAACCTTGCGGGCGAAGGCGCGCGGATGCTCCAACTGCGCCGCGAAATCGGCGGCGGATCCGGCGAGGCGGAAGGTTTCGAGTTTGGCGGGCCTAGCCTCCGCGTCTTCGCCAACCAGCACGAAGTCGCGAAGGTTGGTTACAAGCACGAGGCGGTATCTGCCCCAGTAGCGGCTGACTTGGGCGCCCTCCGCGGTGAGCCACGCGTCGTCGTCCGCAGACTTGACCTCCACCACGCCGTGCTCGGGGAGTTGGGCGTCGTTCGGCTGCCGCTTCTGCGTCTGCTTGGCGGCGTAGAGGCCGATGTCGGGATGTCCCGCGCCCTGCTCGGTGAGTTCGCTGACGGCGACGACCTTGGGGCGGAGGGACGCGCCGACGGCTTTCAGCAGATTGACGAGCGGCGGGTAGTAGGAGCGCTCGCCCGTTCCGCCTCCGGACGCGCGGATGCGGCGCAGGTCGCCGAAGTAGGTTTCGACGGCGGCGGTGAGGGTAGCGTTCGTTTCGGCCATGTCGCTGCAAGCGCAGGGCGGTAAGAATAGCGCGGCGGCATGATAGCGGACGCGCCGCCGCGCCCCCGCCCCTTCCCGCTGCTATCATCCCCGCGTGGTCGTATCGCCGACACAGCAGGGGGCGGGCAGGCGGTTGCGCCTGCGCCTCACCGGGATGGGGCGGCTCGGAGAGGCGCTCGCGGAGGCCGACGGCAAGCCGGTCTTCGTGTTCGGCGGCCTGCCGGGCGAAGAGGTGGTGGCGGAGGTCGTGCGCGAGCGCCGCAACCACGTCGCGGCGCGGGTGGTCGAGGTCGTCGAGCCGTCCGTCCATCGCGTCGCCGCGCCGTGCGGCTACTTCGGCGAGTGCGTCGGCTGTCAGTGGCAGCACGTCGCCTACGAGCGCCAGTTGGAGATGAAGCGGGAGGCGGTGGCCGACGCGCTGGAACGGGTGGGCGGCCTGAGCGGCGTTCGCGTCGAGCCAACGCTGGCGAGTCCGCAGCAGTTGGGCTACCGCAACCACGCGCGCTTCACGGTGAGCAGGCGCGGCGGGGCAGGAGAGGGGCGCGGCGAGGGGCGCTTGGGGTTCGTGAACCGCGAGACGCGGCGGCACGTGGACGTTGAGGAGTGCCTGCTGATGGCGCCGCGCATCAACCAGATGCTCGCTGCGCTGCAAGGGCGGGCGGGCGAGACGACGCAACTGACCATCCGCACGGGCGTCAACACCGAATCGTGGATGCTGCAGCCGCTGCTGCAAGACGCGGACGTTCCGTACGAATCGGGCCAGACGCACTACGAGGAGCGGTTGGGCGGGCGCCTCTTCCGGATAGCGTCGCCGTCCTTCTTCCAGGTGAACACGCCGCAGGCGGAGCGCTTGGCGGGCCTGGTGCGCGAGGGGCTGGCGCTGACGGGCAAGGAGACAGTGGTGGACGCCTACGCGGGCGTGGGCGTGTTCGCGGCGCTGCTGGCGGGGGACGCGGGGCGCGTCGTCGCCATCGAGGATTCGGCGGCGGCAGTGGAGGACGCCAGGCGCAATGCCGAGGGAATCGCCAACGTCGAATTCCGGCTAGGCCGCACGGAGGAGGCGCTGGCGCTGCTCGCCGCCGAGACGGCTATCGACGCGGTTGTGCTCGACCCGCCGCGCGCGGGCTGCCAGCCCGACGCGCTCCGTGCGCTGATCGAGGCCGCGCCGCGCCGCGTCGTCTACGTGTCGTGCGACCCGGAGACGCTGGCGCGCGACCTGCGCGTGCTGACGGACGGAGGCTTCCGTGTCGAGCGCGTGCAGCCGGTGGATATGTTCCCGCAGACGCGCCACGTGGAGTGCGTGGCGACGCTGACGTTGGACGAATCGCGGCGCGCCGATGTGGGAGCGAGCGTCTCGCGCCTCGTGCTCGCGTCCGCCTCTCCGCGCAGGCGAGAGATCGCGCGGCGCGTGCTGGGCGGCGTGGAGTTCGCCTCCGCCGCCGTTGACGAGGGGGCGGCCGCAGCCGCGTGCGCCGCGCGGGGCGGGGACGCTTTGGCGGTCGCGCAGGAGTTGGCGCTCGCCAAGGCGCGCGCCGCCTCCGCCGGCAGCGCGGAGGGGCGCTTCATCGGGGCGGACACGGTGGTTGAGGCGCCGCCGTCAGGAGATGACGGGGAGAGCGGGCGCGCGCTCGGCAAGCCCGCCGACGCGGAAGAGGCGGCGGCGATGCTGCGCGCGCTCCGGGGCCGCGAGCATCGCGTCATCACGGCGCTGGCGGCGGTGGACGCCGCGACGGGGCGCGAAGAACAGGCGCACTGCGTCTCCCGCGTGGCGATGCGCGACTACGAGGAGGCGGAGATCGCGGCCTACGTGGCGTCGGGCGCGCCGTTCGACAAGGCGGGCGGGTACGGCGTGCAGGACGCGGAGTTCGCCCCGGCGGCGGAGGTGCGCGGCTGCTACCTGAACGTGGTGGGGCTGCCCGTGTGCGCACTGTTCGATCTGCTTGAGCGCATCGGCGCCCGCCCGGCGGTTGGGCCGGACGCGGCGGGGTGGCCGCCGCTGATGCGCTGCCCCGCGTGCGCGAAGCAGGCGCGGCGGGCGGCGGGAGCGTAGGGGTGGACCTGTTCGGCATCGGCCTGCTGGAACTCGCGTTCATCCTGCTCGTGGCGATCATCGTGCTCGGCCCTGCGCGGATGGTGGAGATGGCGGGGCGTATGGGGAAGTACTGGCGCGAGGCGCAGCGGGTGCTGCGCGAGGCGGCGGACGCGGCAACGGTGAACCTGGACGTGAAGCCGGAGACGCCGCACGAGGATGCCCCCACCGATGCGCCGGACGAATCGGTGGCGCGCGACGGTGCCGGCGACAACAACGCGCCGCCGGGGGAGCGGGAGGAGGCGGAGCGGCGTGGCTGAGGCGATGACGCTGCGCGAGCACCTGGACGAACTGCGGCGGCGGCTCATCATCGCGGCGGTCTTCGTGGGGCTTGCGACCATCGCGGCGTTCGTGTTCCGCGACCCCATCTTGGCGTTCCTGCTGGAGCCGGGGTTCGGGCAGCGCGACGAGAAGCCGATAGCGACCGAGGTGCTGGAGACCGTGGGGGTAACGTTCAAAGTTACGCTGATGGCGGGGTTCGCCGCCGCGCTGCCGGTGGTGCTCTACCAGGCCGTGCGGTTCGTCTCGCCGGGGCTGACGGGGCGCGAGCGCGCCTACCTGGCGATGCTCATCCCGGGCGTGCTCGTCGCGTTCGGCGCGGGAGCGGCGTTCGCCTACTACGTGCTGCTGCCCCCGGCGCTCGCCTTCCTGTTCGAGTTCGGGTCGGCCAACGTCGACCCGGAGATACGGGTCGCCAGTTACATCAACGTGGTCACCTCGCTGATGTTCTGGATGGGCGTGGTGTTCCAACTGCCCATCGCTATGTTCCTGCTCGCCCGGCTGGGCGTAGTCACGCCCCGATGGCTGGGGCGATTCCGCCGCTACGCGGTGGTGCTGGCGTTCGTGGCGGCGGCGATCATCACGCCGACGTTCGACCCGGTGAACCAGACGCTCGTCGCCGTGCCCATCATCGTGCTGTACGAGGTGGGAATTCTGCTCGCCCGGCTGGGGAGCCGGATGCGCCGCCGGCCGGGGCGTTAGAGCGCCGCTATGCGCATGCCCGCGCCGGGCAGGCGCCTCGCCCTGTCCACGCCCTTCTTCTACGGATGGGTCATCGTCGGCGTAACGGGCGCGGCCAATATCGCGCGCGTCTCGTCCGCCGTCGAGGTGTCGACGCTCTTCCTGCCGGTGCTGACGGAGGAGTTCGGGTGGAGCGTTACGGCCATCGCCGGCGCGACGACGATGGGTAGCATCGGCACCGCGCTGACGGGGCCGTTGGTGGGGCGGCTGTTGGACAGGTTCGGGCCGCGGATAGTGGTCGCGCTGGGCGGGCTGCTGGTGGGCGCGGGATGCTTCGTGCTGGCGGGCGTGGGCACGCTGGCCGTGTTCGTGGCGGCCTACGCGCTCGTGCGATTCGCGGGGCAGGGGCTGGTGCTCTTCTCGACGCCGGTGGCGGTGGCGAACTGGTTCGAGCGGCGGCGAGGGACGGCGATCGCGGTGCTGTTGGGGATATCGGCCATCGGGCTGATGGCGGCGCCCCTGGGCGTGCAGTACGCCATCGAGACGGTGGGCTGGCGGATGGCGTGGTTCGCGCTCGGGGCGCTGGCCGTCGGACTGGGCATCGTCCCGGCGCTGCTCTTGCTGGTGCGGCGCCCGGAGGACGTGGGGCTGATGATGGACGGCGGCGCGGAGCGGGGCGCAGGGCTGCGGACGCGCCGCCCGGCGTCGTCGTCGTTGACGGTGAGGCAGGCGATGCGCAGCGGGGCGCTGTGGCTGATTATGGCGTCCATCTTCGCGGAGAGCCTGGTTACCACGGGCGTGGGGTTCCACCAGATGCCCTACTACCTCGAGCGCGGGCTGGATTCGACCATCGGCGCGGCGGTGGTGAGCACGTTCGCGGTGGGGTTGGCGGCCGGGAGCGTGGCGTTCGGCTGGTTGGCCGACCGCGTGTCGCCGAAATGGTTGACGGTGGCGGCCTGTTGCGTGCTGGCGGGGGTTATAGCGCTGCTGCTGGCCGTGCACAGCGCAGCGGAGGCATTCGTCTTCGCGTTCGGGTTCGGAATGGTGGTCGGCGGCTTTATGACGCTGCCGACAGTGTTGGTCGCCTCGTTCTACGGGCGGGACTGGCTGGGGTCGATCAGCGGGGTGGTGAACGTGGTGCGCGGGTTTGGCCTTGCGCTGGGGCCGACGGTGGCGGGGGCGTTCTTCGACTTGACGGGGGGCTACGAGCCCGCGTTCGTCACCTTTATGGGGCTGTCGATAGCGGGCGCCGTGCTGATGGCGGCGGCGCGGCGGCCAAAGGGGGCGGCGCCGGAGACGGCGGTTGCAGGCGCGCGGACGTGAGCGGCGGCGGACGGAGAGGCGCTGCTAGCGCTTCTCGGCGGTCTCCGCGCCTTCCTTCTTGGCGTCGGCGCTCTTGGGCGCGGCCTCCTCCTCGACGCTGGTTACAGCGCCTCGGAACTCGCGGATGCCCTTGCCGATGGCGCGCCCGACCTCCGGCACCCTGCTCGCGCCGAAGATGATGAGCACGATGACGAGGATGATGGTCAGTTCCGGCCAACCCAGTCCGAAGGGCATGAGGGCGCTCTCCCCGTTTGATGCCGACAGCATAGCACAGCGCGCAAGCGCCGCGAACGCGCAGGGCGCGGTAGGCGAGAGGCGTTTACGCGGCTACGGGCGGGTGTTCTAGACTTGCCGCCGTGCTTGGGAGCGTTCCGAAGACGGCGTTGGTGCTCGCCGGAGGCAGGGGCGAGCGGCTGCGCCCGCTGACGGACGACCGCCCCAAACCGATGGTGGAGTTGAACGGGCGCCCCATCCTCGAACATCACTTAGCGTGGCTGCGCGCCAACGGCGTGGAGCGCGCCGTGCTGCTGACGGGCTACCTGGGCGAGGCGGTGCGCGACTACTTCGCGACGGAGCGCGTCGAAGGGCTGCGCGTCGAGTGCATCCAAGAGGAGCGGCCTCTGGGCAGGGGCGGCGCGCTGCGGCGGGGGTTCGAGTACGCGCAGGCGGACGGCGACGTGGTGGCGACCAACGGCGACGTGCTCACCGACCAGGCGCTGCCGGAGTTGGCGGAGGCGCACGAGCGAACAGGCGCGGAAGCGACGCTGCTGCTCAAGCGCCTGGTAAGCCAGTACGGGATCGTCGAGGCGGGAGAAGACGGGTTGGTGCGCGGGTTCGAGGAGAAGCCGATGCTGCCCTACTGGATCAACGCGGGCGTCTATCTGCTGTCGCCGCGAGCGCTGGCGCGCTTTCCGCGAGAGGGCGACCACGAGACGGAGACGTTCCCCGCGTTGGCGCGGGAGGGGCGATTGGCGTGGCATCGGTGCACGGGCTACTGGCAGTCGGTGGAGACGCTGAAGGACGTAGGAACGGCGGAGGAGCGGTTGCGCGAGGCGGTGGGGCAGGCGGCGCGGTAGAGGGTTCCAGCGATTTGCCTTCCCAAAGCGTCCCATTCCGTCCGATTTAGGCGTGAGTGGGTCGGAGATATCGGAAGGGCATTCGGGAAAAGTCGGGAGGTTTGCTGCCGAAACCGGAAGGTTTGCTGCCGAAATCGGACACTTTCGGAAGGGGGGCCGGGAGGCGCGGGCGGACGAGTGGGTGTCCATAGAAGGCATTATCGCACGGGCGTTCTACTTTGGCAATGAGGGGATGGCAGAAGGGGGCGCAGGAGGAGGCGTGCATGCGTCGGGACGGGTCTTGCGGATGCGGGGCGCCTCGCGTCGAGGTTCCTGCCTCCGCAGGAACGACGGATGGAGGAGGCCATTCCAGCCTTCGTGTCATCCCTTTTCTGATGTCACCGCTTCTTTGTCAAGCCTGACCCCGCACCTCCTCCTACGATAGCTCCTGCAAACGTAAAGGGCATCCTCGAAATCCTTTCGAGAATCCACCCTTGGAGGTCCTTGCGAGCGGCGAGGTCTTGGAAGGTTTGCTCAGAGATAAAGGGATTGGTAGTGGAATCGATATACGCTCCTATCAATCCCCCTACCACGAGGCCCACTAGGATGCCTACCAAACGGATATTCACCGCTATAGCTCCTTTGCCTGGGACACGTGCGTGCCGCGTGTCTTTGTCTCCTCGCGGAGTTGGTCTAGGGTCATGATGCGAGAGCCTTTGATGCTGTTGCAGGATGGGCAGAGCAATTGCAGGTTGGAGTCTACGTCCGGCCCCTCGGCTGCCCTGGGGTGGACGTGGTCTATGGCGAGCGCGTGAAGCGGCATACTCCACTCACAGCCGTTGCACTTGCCGCCTTGGGCTTGGTAGAGCGTGCCTTTGATATTTGCCGAACGCCTGGCTTTGGCGACCTGGGGCAGGTCGGTTCGCTTCGGCAGATCCATCCGCCGAGTGACCTGCCCGTAGAGACCGATGGGTTGCTGCTGTTGCGGGCCGAGGTCGAGGCTGCCCACCTGAGCGTCTTTCGCGAGACGCGAGACTACGAGGTCATAGGCTTTCTCGGAAACGTCGATGCCTATCCATTCGCGACCCAGCCGTTCGGCGGCGACGCATGTCGTCGCGCAGCCGCAGAACGGGTCAAGCACCATGTCTCCCTTGTTGCTGCTGGCCTTGATGATGCGCTCCAGCAAGGCGATGGGCTTCTGCGTTGGGTATTGCGTGGACTCTTTCGACTTTGCCGAAACCGGCATGATGTCGTCCCAAATATTGGAGGGGGTCTGTCCCTTGCTGGAGGCGATGTAGCGTTTGATTTGAGGCACACCTCCCGACTTCTTTGCCGGCCATGCTATGAGGCCTGCCGTATCTAGCGCGTCAAGCCTTGCCATTACACCGGAGATGCTCTGGTAGCCGGGGATGACGTTGGCCTCTATCCAATCGGCGTATGCGCCCTTTATCGGAACCGCCCAATGCCGCCCTACTAGCGTTGGATTAATCCCGCGCCAATCCTGCCCGCTCTCGCCCTTCCGTATGCCCGCTGCGGTCAAGTCTCCCGCTCGGTATGCGCCGAGGTCGTCCTTGTGGCGATAGAAACGCTGCACATATCCTTCGTCGAGTGGCAGGCGGATAGCGTTGGCGTTGATGTCCGTGCCGCCATAGAACAGGAGCGAATCGGATACTCTCCCGAATCGGCGGGAGTCATTGTGCGCGCTTGTCCGCTTCCACGCGACCTCATTCCGGTAGTTGCGCGCGCCGAATACGGCGTCCATAAGCATCTTGAGGTAGTGCGACGCGGTGTCGTCGCAGTGCAACCAGATGCTGCCTGCGGGTTTGAGCACGCGCTGCATCTCCAGCAGCCTGACGGCCATATAGGTGAGGTAGCCTTGCATAGACGAACTCGACGTGAACCCTGCTGCTCGGATCGCGTAGTGGAGTGCTGGGCTCCGCTCCTCGATTTCGTCCACCCACTCTTCCTTCACGTCGTCTAACGTCCAAGCGTCCTTGAAAGCCGCGCCCGCCGCAAGCGAGCCCACTGGCGCGCTGTATTCCTGGCCGGAGTTGAACGGAGGGTCGAGGTAGATGAGGTCGATGGTGGCGCTGTTCATACCGCGCAGGACATCGAGGTTGTCCGCGATGAACAGGGTTCGGTTGGGGATGGTGTTCTCTGCCACGGTGCGTCTCCGGTGGGAGCGGTGTCCCGCATTAGCGCATGGGGGCGTAGAGGGGCGCAAGGGCCTAATGTCAGGGTCGGCCTAGTGGCTGTGGGCGGGGAGGTGGTCGTGTTCGTGCCGGGCGATGCGGTGGTGGCTGATGCCGGGTTGGCTCACGGGGTCTACGTGGACGACGGCGTCGCCGAGGTAGGAGATGGCGTGGTTGAGGGAGTGGGCGACGCGCTTGCCGAGTTCGTGCGCCTCCTCCAGCGAAAGGTCGGCGGTTGGCGTTACGTGAATCTCGGCGTAGAGGCGGTGGCCTAGCCAGCGCGCGCGGGCGTAGGTGACGCCCCGCACGCCGGGGGCGTGGGCGGCCTGGTGCTCCAACTCGTCCAGCACCTCAGGGTCGACGCCGTCCAACATTCGCGCGAAGACGGACTTGGCGGATTGGTAGACGATGCGGACGATAAGGGCGCTGATGATGAGGCCGACGATGGGGTCTGCGATGGGGTAGCCCGCCCAGATGACGATAGCGCCGATGAATACGCCGAGGCTGGTGAAGCCGTCGGTGCGGGCGTGGTAGCCGTCGGCGACGAGGGCGGCGCTGTTAATCTCGCGTCCGACGCGGATGCGGAATAAGGCGACGGCCTCGTTGCCGATGAAGCCGACGGCGCCTGCGGCGGCGACCGCCCAGACTAGTTGGATGTCTTGGGGGTCGATGAGTCTGTCGATGGATTGGTAGGCGGCGGTTACGGCGCTGAAGAGGATGATGAGGACGATGACCAGTCCGGCGAAGTCCTCGACGCGCCCGAAGCCGTAGGTGAACCTGCGGCTCGGCGCGCGGCGCGCGAACAGGAAGGCAATCCAGAGCGGGACGGCGGTGAGGGCGTCGCCGACGTTGTGGATGGTGTCGGCGAGCAGCGCCACGCTGCCCGACAGCACGACGACGGCCATCTGGGCGATCGCGGTGGCGGCGAGTCCGACGAACGACCACTTAATCGCCCAGATGCCGCGGCTTGTGGTGGCGATGGTGGGGTCGACGACGCCATGCGTGTGGCCGTGGCTCTCGCCGCCGCCGTGGGAGTGGCCGTGTCCGCCGCTGTGGTGGTGATGGTGACGCGCCATAGTGCTACGATAGCGCCGAATCGCGGCATAGGCTAGCGGCTCCGCCGACGCGCACCGCGCGCCGGGGCGAGATGGCGAGAGGAGGCTTGCGCAATGGGCATCTCAGGACTTGGCTACATCGGTCTGGGCGTGTCGGACATCGAGCGTTGGCGCACGTTCGCCACAACGGGCGTGCTCGGCATGCAGGAGAGCGAGCAGGGTGCGGACGGCACGGTCTACCTGCGTATGGACGAGCATCACCACCGCTTGGCGCTGACACCGACGGGGGAGGACGACGTGGTGTTCGTGGGCTGGGAGGTTCCGACAGTCGAGGCGTTGGACGAGATGGCGGAGCATTTGACGAAGCACGGCGTGGCGTTCGAAGAGGCGACGCCGGAGGAGTTGAGGCACCGCAAGGTGCTGCGGATGATCAAACTGCGGGAGCCGGGCGGGGCGCCGATCGAGATATTCTGCGGCCCGCTCGTCCTCTGGGAGCGCCCTTTCCACCCAACGACGCCGATCAGCGGCTTCAACACCGGTTCGCTCGGGCTGGGGCACATGATCCTGTTCCAGAAGAACCTCAAGGAGGCGACGGCCTTCTACCGCGACGTGATGGGGTTCAAGGTGAGCGACTACATCGATGTTCCCGTGCTGGGCGAGGCGGTGTTCTTCCACTGCAACCCGCGCCACCACTCCATCGCCATCGTGGAGGCGGACGTCCCGCGCCACTTGCAGCACATCATGCTCGAGGTGAACAGCATCGACGACGTAGGGTTGGCCTACTATCGGTGCAAGGAGTTCGGGACGCCGCTGGCGCTGGACATCGGCCGCCACACCAACGACCACATGTTCTCGTTCTACATGGTTAGCCCGTCGGGGTTCGACATCGAGTACGGGTGGGGCGCGCGCCTCATCGACGACTCGACGTGGGTGGTGCAGCGGCACGTCTCCCCGGCCATCTGGGGGCACCAGCCGGTGCCCCGGTAGGCGGACGCGGCCTAGTCCAGCAGGAAGCTGCGCACGAGGCGGTTGAAGCGCGCGGGCTGCTCGCGGAAGCAGTAGTGCCCCGCGCGGTTCAAGACGGCGAACTCGAGGTCGGCGGTCGCGGCGGCGAGGCGTTCGTAGAGCTGGTAGCCGGAGACGGGCAGCGGCGCGGAGAGGTCGTTCGCGCCCCACAGCAGCAGCGTCGGGACGCAGAGGCCGCGGCGGTCGATGGTGTCGAGCGTCTCCCGCTTGCGGGCGTTCATACTCGGCAGCCAGACGCGCTCGTTCGCCTCGGCCATCCGCTCGCGCGCCTCCGTTGTCTGTGGCAGTTGGGCGATGCGCCACATCCGCTCGATGAAGTCGGGCGTAACGTGCGCGGTCGAGTAGGACTGGGCGAGCGGTTCGGCGCGGACGCTTTCGACGGTCAGCGGGCCGGTCATGCTCGGCGGGTGGAAGGAGGCGTAGGAGGGCAGGCTCTGGTAGAAGACGCCCGGCGGCGCGTAGGGGCTAGTCGGGGCGAGAGTGTTGGAGTCGACAAGCACGACCTTACGAACTAGATGGGGCGCGCGCAGGGCGAGGTCGGCCACGAGCAGGCCGCCGCGCGAGTGTCCGACGAGGTGATAGGGCGCGGCGCCCATCGCCTCCAGGAAAGCGGCGGCGTGGTCGTAGAGCCCCTCGTAGGTATAGTCCTCCTCCCGCGCGGGCGGTTCGGTGAAGCCCTGGCCGAGCTTGTCGGGCGCGAAGACGCGGAAGTCGCGTTCGAGGCCTGGCAGGTTGAGGCTCCACGAGTCCAGCGAGTAGAGGTGGCCGTACTGCCCGCCGTGGAAGAGGGCGAGCGGTTGGCCGCGACCGCCCTCGTAGTAGCGAGTGCGGACGCCCGCGACGGAGGCGAAGCGCAGGTTGCGCTCGTCGAGTCCGTCGGCGAAGGGTTCTTGGGGGATATCCGACACGGGGAGCCTCTCCGCGCGCACTTTACACCTACGCGGCGCGGGTCTACACTCGCTCCTCGCCACGCGTAGGCGAGAGGGCGGCGGAATCGCCGCCTTGACCCGCTCCCCTGCTTGCGCGAGGCGGCAGTCCGCTGCCATAGGAGCGACGAAATGCTCACCGCCGAGCAGTTGGCGTTGATGTCCGGCCCTGCCTCGCCGCTCACCAAAGAGGCGAACGAGTTGCTGTGCCGTACGGGGCCGGGCACGCCGATGGGCGACACGGTGCGCCGCTACTGGGTTCCCGCGTTCCTGTCGACGGAGTTGCCGGAGGCGGACGGCGAGCCGGTGGAGACGCGGCTGCTCGGCGAGGACCTGGTGGCGTTCCGTGACACGAGCGGGCGCGTGGGGCTGGTGCAGTGGTGGTGCCCGCACCGGGGAACGCCGCTGTGGATGGGGCGGAACGAGGAAAACGGGCTGCGGTGCCTCTACCACGGCTGGAAGTTCGACGTCGAGGGGCGCTGCGTCGATCAGATGAACGAGCCGGAGGCGGGGCAGTTCAAAGAGAAGATAAACCTCGTGTCCTATCCGACGGTGGAGATGGGCGGGATTGTGTGGACGTATATGGGGCCGCCGGAGCACCGCCCGCCGGAGCCGAGGTTCGAGTTCACGCAGGTTCCGGAGAGTCACCGCCACGTGTCCAAAGTGATCCAGGAATGCAACTGGGTGCAGGCGCTGGAGGGCGGCATCGATCCGTCGCACGCGTACATCCTGCACTCGGCGCTGACGAACGACGCGCCGGGCACGGCGGGGTTGAAGCCGAACAACGCCTTCATGGCGCCCGACCACTACCGAATGTACGTGGATTACACCGACTACGGACACCAGTTCTGGGCGGTCGGCGCGGCGGAGGGCAAGCGCTACGTGCACGGGCACCACTTCGTGATGCCGTGGACGCAGTTGCGGCTGCACACGTGGATCATGCACATCGTGCCGGGGCACTTCTACGTGCCGATCGACGACGAGAACTGCATGGTGTGGAACTGGGTGTACTCGTTCACGGACGACCCGCTGCCCGACAGCACGCGCGAGTTCGAGGACTGGCGGAGCGGCAACGGCCCAGGGCACGTCGATCAGGAGACCTTCCGCTCGATCCCCAACAAGTCGAACAAATGGGGCCTCGATCGCGAGGCGCAGCGCACCATCTCCTTCTCCGGCATCGAGGGCGTGAACGTCCAAGATCGGGCGGTGCAGGAAGGCGCAGGGCCAATCATCGACCGCAGCCGCGAGAATCTGGGCCAGGCCGACATGCCGGTCATCGGCGTGCGGAAGAAGCTGATGGAGGCCGTCTGCGTGGTGGACGACGGCGGCGACCCGGCGGGAATCGGCCCCTCCTACTACGGCCTGCGCGCCGTCGGGCGCATCTACGACGAGGCGATCGACTGGCGGAGCGCCTCCCTCGAGGAGATGCACCCCAAGACCTTCGCAGGGACGGGGAGCGAGGCGCGTTGATCACCGCCGAACAGCTCGCGTTGACGGACGGCCCGCCCTCGCCGCTGACACGGGAGGCGAACGAGTTGCTTTGCCGCACAGGCCCCGGCGCGCCTATGGGGGAGGTGGTGCGCCGCTACTGGATCCCGGCGCTGCTCTCAACGGAGCTGCCGGAGACGGACGGCGCGCCGGTGGAGGTGCGCCTGCTGAGCGAGGACTTGGTGGCGTTCCGCGACACGAGCGGGCGCGTGGGATTGGTGCAGTGGTGGTGCCCGCACCGGGGGACGCCGCTGTGGATGGGACGGAACGAGGAGAACGGGCTGCGCTGCCTGTATCACGGCTGGAAGTTCGACGTGGAGGGGCGTTGCGTCGATCAGATGAACGAGCCGGAGGCGGGGCAGTTCAAGGAGAAGATAAAGCTTGTGTCCTACCCGACGGTGGAGATGGGCGGGGTCGTGTGGGCGTATATGGGGCCGCCGGAGCACTGCCCGCCCGAGCCGAAGTTCGAGTTCACGCAGGTGCCGGAGGGGCACCGCCACGTGCTCAAGGTCATCCAGCGCTCCAACTGGCTTCAAGCGCTGGAGGGAGGCATCGACCCGTCGCACGCGCCGATTTTGCACGGCGGCCTGAGGACGTACAGCGCGGGCGCGGAGACGGGCAGGGGCTTGGGCGCCGGCGACGCGATCATGAAGCCCAAGACATATCGGATGTACGTTGAGCCGACGGACTACGGCCAGCGCTTCTGGGCGGTGGGCGCGAGCGGCGCCGAGAACTACGTGATGGGGCACCATTTCGTGATGCCGTGGACGCAGATACGCCTCCACACGCGCAACCCCAACCTCGTAGCCGGGCACTTCTACGTTCCCATCGACGACGACAACTGCATGGTGTGGGATTGGGAGTACTGCTTCTCGGGGGAGCCGCTGGCCGAGGCGGAGATGGAGTGGCTCGAGATGAGCAGCGGCTACGGCGCGGGACACGTAGACCCGGAGACGTTCCTGCCCTATCACAACCGCGACGACGACTGGGGACTGAGCCGCGAGGCGCAGCGGACGGAGCGCTTTTCGGGCATGCCGAGCAACGGCGATCAAGACCGCGCCGTGCAAGAGGGCGTCGGCCGCATCGTCGACCGCAGCCGCGAGAATCTGGGCCAGTCGGATATGCCGCTATTGGGCGTGCGGCGCCGTCTGATGGAGGCGTTGCGCATCGTGGCGGACGACGGCGCGCCGCCGGGCGCGAGCGCCGCCTACTACGGCCTGCGCGCCGTAGGCCGTGCGTATCCTAAGGACACGGATTGGCGCGCGGAGACCGCCAAGCTGATGCATCCCGCGGCGAGCCTGCACACCAACGGCAGCTAGGAGCGCAGTTCAGGGAGGACCCGCTATGACCTTGACCGCAGACCAGATGAAGCTGATGCAAGGCCCCGCCTCGCCGCTGACGCGCGAGGCGAACGAGTTGATATGCCTCACCGGGCCCGGCACCCCGATGGGCGACACGGTGCGCCGCTACTGGATTCCGGCGCTGCTCTCGACGGAGCTGCCGGAGGCGGACGGCGCCCCGGTGGAGGTGCGGCTGCTGAGCGAGGACCTGGTGGCGTTCC
This sequence comes from uncultured Dehalococcoidia bacterium, assembly GCA_964560025.1. Classification (GTDB taxonomy): domain Bacteria; phylum Chloroflexota; class Dehalococcoidia; order Lucifugimonadales; family Australimonadaceae; genus JAGWBE01. The sequence goes on along the minus strand of CAZLKC010000001.1, from coordinate 183,123 downwards.
GCGACACGAGCGGGCGGGTAGGGCTGGTGCAGTGGTGGTGTCCGCACCGGGGCACGCCGCTGTGGATGGGCAGGAACGAGGAGAACGGGCTGCGCTGCCTGTACCACGGCTGGAAGTTCGACGTGGAGGGGCGGTGCGTCGATCAGATGAACGAGCCGGAGGCGGGGCAGTTCAAGGAGAAGATAAAGCTCGTGTCCTACCCGACGGTGGAGATGGGGGACATCGTGTGGGCGTATATGGGGCCGCCGGAGCACCGCCCGCCGGAGCCGAAGTTCGAGTTCACACAGGTTCCGGAGAGCCACCGCATGGTGTCGAAGGTGATCCAGGAGTGCAACTGGGTGCAGGCGGTGGAAGGGGGCATCGACCCGGCGCACGCGCGCGCGCTCCACGGCGCCATCAAGGACGGCGCGGACAGCGGTTGGGGTCTGCCGCCCAGCTCGCCCTTCATGATGGCCTCGGCGGGGCGCTACTACGTGGAGCACACCGACTACGGCCACCGCTTCTGGGAAGTGTGCAAGATGCGGGAGGGCGAGAACCACGTGATGGCGCACCACTTTGTCATGCCGTGGACGCAGATACGGGCGAACACGACGGGCGACCACATGGTGCCGGGGCACTTCTACGTGCCAATCGACGACGACAACTGCATGGTGTGGAACTGGGTCTACGCCATCAACGGCGAGCCGCTGTCGGAGGGGACGCGCTGGTACGAGGACAACGCCAGCGGCAACGGCCCGGCGCACGTCGATCAGACGACTTTCAAGTCGTTTCCGAACAGGGACAACAAGTGGGGCCTCGACCGCGAGGCGCAGCGCACCGTCTCCTTCTCGGGAGTGAAGGGCATCAACGTGCAAGACCGCCTGGTGCAGGAGGCCGTCGGCCCCATCGTCGACCGCAGCCGGGAGAACCTCGGCCAGTCGGACTTGCCCATCATCGGCGTCCGTAAGAAGATGATGGAAGGAGTGGCGCTCGTTGCCGACGGCGCCGACCCGGCAGGCATCGGCCCCAGCTACTACGAGTTGCGCGCCTTCGAGAAGGTGTATCCGTCGGAGACGGACTGGAGGGCGGAGACGCTCAAGCTCATGTACCCGCAGACCATCGGGACGTAATCCGCGCTCCACGCGCACAGGGTAGGGAGGCCCAACAGACTATGAAGACCAGATCGACTTTGCTACGCGCCGTAGCGTTGGCGGCGATTGCCGCCATGCTCAGCGTCGTGCTCGCCGCTTGCGGGTCGGACCCGACGCCGACGCCCACGGCGACGGCGCGTCCCGCGCCGCAGCCCACGCCAACGTCGGCCCCTGAGCCGATGCAACCGACGCCGACGGCCACGGCGCGTCCCGCGCCGACGGCGCCGACGGCCACGCCCACGCCGCAGACGTCGGAGTACGACCAGGTTCTGGCGGCGGCGATGGAGGAGGGCGTCGTCAGCATCATCGGCCACGAGTCGGAGCTGCGCCGCGCCATCCTGAAGGATGAGTTCGAGAAGCGCTTCCCAGGCATCAGGGTCGAGTACCTGGGCCTGCCCGGCGGCGAGGCCGACGCGCGCTGCCAGTCGGAGTGGGACGCGGGCGCGTTCTCCTACGACGTGGTGATGGCGCGCTGCACCGACTTCCTCTTCGAAATCGCGGACGAGGGCGGCTTGCAGCCCATCAGCGACAACGTGCTTCTGCCGAACATCCTGGACGACGAGTCGTTGTGGGTGGGCGGCTTCGACGAGTCCTACCTGGACACGCAAGACCAGTACATCTTCAGCTTCGGCGCATTCTCGTTGTCCATCACGTGGCAGCGCACCGACCTGCTGCCGCAGGACGAGATAACGATGATCGACCAGCTGCTCGACCCCAAGTACGGGCCGAAGCTGGGGTTCGCCGACCCGAGGACGGACTTCCTGTCCAACTACCAGACGGCGTTCATCTACGAGAACGCGGGCGAAGAGGGTCTTCGCACGTTGTTCGAGGAGAACGGGGCGCGCATCTTCGGCGACGGCGCCCAGTTGATTGACACGATGGTGCGCACGGACGACCTGTGGTTGGCGGTCGGCTTCCCCGACCACCGGCTCAAGGCGTTCCAGGACGCGGGCCTGGAGGCCTCCTTCAACATCGAACCCACTAAGTTCGAGGACGCGTGCTGGATGGGCCGCACCAACGGCTTCGTCGCCATCCCCGTCGGCAACCCGCACCCGAACGCCACCAAGATTTGGATGAACTGGGTGCTCGGCGAGGAGGCGCAGTACATCTGGTCTTACGACTCGGGCGAGGCCTCCGCGCGCGCCGACGTGCCCCCCGGCACCTCGGGCCGCTTCCCCGACCCGACCCAGTGCAGCTGGCGCAACTTCCAGACGGAAGAGTTCCAGGTCAGCACCAGACTGCTGAACCCGACGCGGGACGCGGTTACGCGCATCCTGGACGCGCTCGGCGCCTAGCGCTCAGCGCCGCGACATACCAAGCCGTCCGCGGCGGCGGGCTAACCCTCGCCGCCGCGGACGCTCGAAGGGCGGCCCCTTGGCGAGAACGCGACCGAAGGAGCAGGCAGCGGTCGGCGCGGCTGCGGTTGAGGGCGCTGCCGCGTCCGTCGTCCGCGCCCCCGCCGCCTTGCGCGCCGCGCGATGGCCGGGTTAGCCGAACGGGCGCGGCTGCCCGCGCGACCTCTGCGGATCGAGTCGAAGACGGCGCTCCAGCTCTTATTGCTGCTGGTGCTGGCCGGGCTCGTTCTGTACCCCATCTTCCTGCTCCTGCTGAATAGCTTCCAGGACTCGCGGCCAGGGCAGCCCGCCGAGTACACGCTGGAGAACTGGCGCTTCGCATTCACCAATCCGGGGATGCGCAAGGCGATCATCAACACGCTGACGTTGTTGGTTACCCGCGAGGGCATCGCGCTGCTGGTGGCGATTCCGACGGCGTGGCTGCTCGCGCGCACCGACCTGCCGCACAAGAGTTGGATCGAGTTGGGGTTGTGGGTTACGTTCTTCCTGCCGACTCTGCCGGTGACGATGGGGTGGATCCTGCTGCTCGACCCCAACTACGGCGTCATCAACACGACGTTGGAGCGGCTGCCCTTCATCAACGAGTCGCCCTTCGACATCTACTCGTGGTGGGGGATTGTGTGGGTGCACCTGATGACCAGCTCCATCGCGTTCAAGGCGGTGATGCTCGCGCCCGCGTTCCGCAACATCAGCTCCGCGCTGGAGGAGTCGTCCCGCATGGCGGGAGAGAGCGCGATAGGCACGTTCCGCAAGATTGTGCTGCCGCTGGCGATGCCGAGCATCATCGTCATAACGCTCATCGCGCTGGTCATCTCGTTCCAGGCGTTCGAGATTGAGCAGGTGCTGGGGTCGCTGCGGAACATCGAGGTGTTCAGCACCAAGATATTCCAACTCCTGCGGCGGACGCCGGTGGACTTCGGGGCGGCGACGGCGCTGGCGTCGGTCATCATCTTCGGCCTGATACCGCTTGCGGTATTTCAGTACTGGTACGTGGGGCGGCGGCGCTATGAGACACTGACCGGGCAGTTCCAGGCCAACCTCTTCCGCCTAGGGAAGTGGCGCTGGGTGTTCTTCGGCGCATTTGTGGCCTACCTCACGCTGTCGCTCGTTCTTCCTTCGTCCTTCCTCTTCGTCGGCACCTTTATGAAACTGTGGGGCTACTTCAGCGGCTTGCCGGAGCCTTGGACGCTCGACAACTGGCGCGAGGTGCTCACCGACAGCCTCTTCCTCGGTTCGCTGCGGAGCACGCTGATGATTGGGTTCGGGTCGGCGTTGCTGGGCATCGTCTGGTTCTCGCTCGTCGCCTATGTGATCGTGCGGACGAAGTTCCGCCTGCGGATGGCGCTCGACTTCCTCTCGTGGCTGCCCTGGGCGCTGCCGGGCATCATCTTGGGCTTGGGATTCCTATGGATGGTGCTGGGCGTGCCTATCCTGCGCCCGCTGCACTCGACGACGTTCGTGCTGATTCTCATCGTAACGCTCGGCTCCATCACCGTCGGCACGCAGATGTTCAAGTCAAACCTGCTGCAACTGGGCCACGACATGGAGGAGGCGTCGCGGATAAGCGGCGGCTCGTGGCTGTACACCTACCGGCGGGTGCTGCTGCCGTTGATGACGCCGACGGTCATATCGGTGGGTCTGGTTACGTTCGTGTTCGCGGCGCGGGACGTAAGCCGGGTGGCGCTGCTGGCCAGTAGTCAGAACCGCCCCTTGGCGCTGTTGCAGCTGGACTTCCTCACTGGCTACAACCTGGAGGCGGCGTCGGTGGTCGGGGTGATTATCATCCTGCTGACGACGGGCGTGGCGGTGGCGGCGCGGCTGATTGGGGTGCGCATCGGCATCCAGTCGGGCGCCTGAGCGCCTACGGGAATGCGACCGTAACTTTTCCGAGCGCGCCGTAGTCGGCCACTATGCGGTCGCCCTTGGCCACGCGCAACTGGCGCGTCAGCGACCCCGCCATCACCAACTGACCGGCGGAGACGCGCTGCCCGAAGTCCGCGAGCCTATTAGCGAGCCACGTGAGCGAGCGGATGGGGTCGCCCAGCACCGCGTCGCCGCGCCCCTCGGCGGCGGCGGCTCCGTTCAGCGTAACGGCGACCGCCGCATCGCGCAGGTCGCCCGCGTCGGCGAGCGGGCGCGCCTCGCCCAGCACGATGGCTTTTTGCTGCGCGTTGTCGGCGAAGGCGAGGGCGAGTTGGCGCGTGAAGTCGCCGCGCGTCTCGGGGACTTCGATGGCGGGGCGGACGCTGGCCGCCGCCGCCCGCGCCTCTGCGTCGGTAACGCCGGGGCCGACGAGGTCGGCGGCCATCTCGAAGCACAATTCGTGCTCGACGGCGGGGCCGATGAGTTCGTCGAAAGGCAACGCGGCGCCGGAGTGGAATGCGCCGTCGTCGAGGATGTTGCCGAAGCAGGGTTCGTCTACGCCGAACTGGCGCTGCATCACTTCGCTGGTGAGGCCGACCTTCCACCCCGCCAGCGCGCGCCCCTCAGCCACCCGGCGATTCATTAGCTCGAGCTGCACCTCGTAAGCTTGGTCGATGGTCAGCCGCCCGTCCCACTCCTGCGGGAAGTGGACGCCCTCGGCGAGCCGGCGCCGGAAGGCGTCGGCGACTGCCACTGCGTCCCAGCGTTCCATCGGTGCTTCCTCCGTGCGGTCGGCGCGCGGTGGTTGGGTCGGCGTCATTTTGACAAGCCCCGGCCCTGCTGACAAACTGCGCCGCGCCTCCTGCGGCAAACTTCTCCTCTATGTCCACAGACGCTATGGGACTCACGCGCCGCGTAGCCGCGTTCGCGGCGGGGCTGCGCTACGACGACTTGCCGCCGGGCGTGGCGGACGCGGTCAAGCGCATTGCGCTGGACACGGTGGGGACGGCGCTGGCGGCGACGGGGCTAGGGGACGGTTGCGCAGAGGCGGCGGCGGTTGCGCGGGGCGCGGGAGGCGCGCCGGAGGCGAGCCTGATCGGGTACGGGGCGAAGGCGCCTGCGTTGACCGCCGCGTTCGTCAACGGCTCCACCGCCCACGCGCTGAACTACGACCCGCTCGGCGGGAGCGGCGGCCATCTGGGTGTGAGCACGCTGCCGTCGGTGCTTGCGGCGGCGGAGCGGCGCGGGGGCGTGAGCGGGGAGGAGGCGATCGCGGCAATGGCGGCGGCTGCGGAGGTTACGGCGCGGCTGGCGGCGGCGCTCTCGCAAGCAGGTGTGAACGCCAACGAGCGCTTTCTGGAGGGGCAACTGCTGGGCTACTTCGGCGCGGCGGTGGGCGCGGGGCGCGCGATAGGGCTTGGGCCGGAGGCGATGCACAGCGCCTTGGGGACGGCGCTGATGCAGGCGGGCGGGTCTATGCAGGTGGTGTTCGACGGCGACCCCCCGGCCAAGGCTATCTACGGCGGGTTCGCCAACCTGGGCGGGATGCTGGCGGCGCTGCTCGCGGAGCAAGGCTTGGGCGCGGAGGTGGCGGCGTTAGAGGGGGCGGCGGGCGTCTACGGCCTGTTTTACGGCGGCGTGTACGAAGCAGCCGCCCTGACGGAAGGCTTGGGCGAGGAGTGGCGGTTGTTGGAGGCACGGTTCAAGCCGTGGCCGACCAGCGGCAACGTCCACGGCTACATCGAGGCGGCGACGGCGCTCGCGGCGCGCGTGCGGCCGGAGGAGATTGCGTCGGTTACGGCGCGCGCGGGGCCTGGCCTGCGCCCGTGGTGCGAGCCTATCGAAGAGCGGAGGCGCCCGCCCAACCCGACGTCGGCGGCCAACAGCATCGTCTACGGCGCGGCTAAGGGGCTGGTGAACAGGCAGGTGGTGTTGGCCGACTTCACGCCCGCAGGGTTGGCGCAGGAGGAGGCGCTGCGCGTCGCCGACATGACGGTCTGCGAGATAGGGGATGCCTATGCGGGGCGTGCGGAAGTGGAGGTTCGCACTACGGATGGGCGCGTGCTGACGGAACGCGTGGATACGCCGCTCGGCCACCCTAGCCGCCCGCTGAGCGAGGCGCAGTTGGCGGCGAAGTTCGAGGATTGCGCGGGCTACGCGGCCTGCGGGCCGGACGCGGCGCGGACGCGGGAATTGCTCGACGCGCTGCGGTCGTTGGACGGGCTGGCGGACGTGCGGCGGCTGGGCGATCTGGCGCGCGGCGGCGGGGAGGGCTAGAGGCCGGCGTCGTCGATGGGGCGCGGGCGCTCGCGCGTGGCGGGGGCGACGAGCGGGACGAAGAATTCGTGGTCGAGGCGGGTCAGCGCCTCCAACTCCAGGGGGTCGAGGTAGATCTCGGCGTCGGAGCCGAGGTCTTTGACGTGCAGGCGCACGCCGTTGGCCGAGTCATCGAGGCGAATCTCGACCATGGCGAACTCGCTTTGCAGGACGAGGGGGTCCATCGGCGCCTCCGGTTCAGATGAGGAAGGAGAGGTTGACGAGGGGCATATGGCGGTTGATGAGGACGACCTTCTTGTGGGCGATGCGCCAGCGCTCCTCGTAGCGCAGAACGTAGAGGCACTTGGCCGGGAGGGCGCGGAGGTCGCCGAGGCCGAGTTGGCGGTGATCGCCCGAGCGCACCTCGTAGAGGACGAGGTTGCAGCGCACCTTGGCCTCGTTGTCGGCGTCGCCGGGGGAGACCTGAACGTTGGTCACGCTGTGGACGGTGCGGGACGGGGGCGACTGGGCGAAGTTGCGCTCGTGGGCGAGTTGGTGGACGCGGAGGGCGCGGAGTTGGGCGTCGTCCCACAGGATCGATGTCTCACGCGTCGGGTCGGAGTGCTCCTCGATGGGTATCCAGTAGATGGCGTCGTCGGTGAAGAGGTCGAGCCAGGGGAAGAAGTCGCGCTCGTCGAGGAGGCGCGCTTCCTCGTACAGAAAGTCCTCGGCCTCTTGGCGAGTGAGGCTTGCCGTGGAGACCACCCTAGCCCCCCGCCGCCTGCGCCATCACCTGCGCCCAGTGGCGGTAGAAGGAGCGCTGCGGCACCTCGTCGGAGTAGGCGCCGACGCGCTTGCCGTCGGCGGCGACCTCCTCGTGCTGCATGCCGCGGTCGAGCACGAGCCATTCCATGCGGGCGTGCAGGCCGGTCTGATTGGCGGCGAACATCTCGAGGTCGCTGGGGTTGACCATGCCGGTGGTGCTGAGCTGGCGGGTGCCCTCGTAGAGGCGGCGGGTGTTGAAGTCGTCGGGCACGCCGTGGAGCCAGAAGGGATGCGAGTAGACCTCGGTGTACTCGAGGGCGATGGGCTGGATGACGCGCACGAGTTCGTCGAAGAGAAAGACGTTGGGGAAGATGAAGGTGTGGCGGTTGGAGACGATTTCCTGGGCGCGGTCGCCGCCGTAGACCTCGCGCAGCCGTGCTTGGTATTCCTCCGCGCGATGGGGGAGGCCGCGTCCGACGCCGCGTCCGTCGAGCGCGCCGCCCTCAAGGGTGGAGTGGCCGCCGGGAAAGCCTCGGGAGATGCTGCCGCGCTTGACGAGGTCGCGCGCGGCGAAGTTGCCGATGCCGAATTCGCCGAAGGTCGAGAAGGCGGATTCGTGGACGATGCCGGGGTGGTAGCCGTCGACGCCGTTCTCGCACTGGAATTTCCAGTTGCCGAGGTAGGCGTAGCGGTGGGGGTGGAGCACCTTGTGCTCGCCGCCGATGCTGCGGTCGGCCCAGAAGTCGACGTGCTCCTTCACCGGCGCGAGGTGCTCGTCGAGCTCTGGGACGTCGGCGGAGAGGCTCGCGAAGATCAACCCGCGGTAGGAGGCGACCTTGGCGACGCGGATGAGGCCGAGGCCGCGCGTGGAGAAGCCCTGCGGGTAGCGCCCGCCGTCGGGGACGCCGATGAGTTCGCCGCTGTTGCGGTAGGTCCAGGCGTGGTAGGGGCAGCGGAAGTTCTGGGAGTTGCCGTAGTTCTCGCGGCAGATGGCGTTGGCGCGGTGGCGGCAGACGTTCAACAGGGCGTGGACGGAGCCATCCTTGTCGCGGGTGAGGATGACGGGGTAGCGGCCGATCTGCGCGGTCTTGTAGTCACCCGGCTCGGCGATCTCGCTGTCGTGGCCGACGTAGACCCACGTCTTCTCGAATATCTCGGCGATCTCGCGCTGGAAGATGGCCTCCTCCGTGTAGACGCGCGAACTGACGCGGAAGGTCTTGTCGGTGACCTCGACAAACTCCGCGTATCCGCGTTCGGTGGTTGCTTGCTGCGTGGCCATAAGGCGCTCCTTAAGCCGCGCGGGCGTGCGCCGCGCGCCGAACCTGCGGGGGTTGTACACCCGCCCCTGCGTGAGTGTCAACGGCGCGCCTTTCGAGTTCCCTTAGAGGAATGGAGAGGGGGCGTAGCTAGCGGTCGTAGTATGCTGGCTGCGGGGCAAGAGGCAATGACTACCACTGAGGCCAATGCCGCGCGCATATTCGCGGACGCGCGCCTGATGCGGGACGCGGCGCTTGAGCGGATGGCCGCAGGCGACATTCGGGACGCGGCGGAGAAGGTGTGGTGCGCTACGGTCCGCGCCACGGAGGCGCTGGTGCTTGTCCGCACCGGCCAGGAGTCCGATACGTCCACCATGGCCGGGCGCAGGCTGCAAACCCTCGCCGGGGCCGATCCTTCGTTGTGGGAGTTGCGCACCCGCTACTCCGACCGGCAGGCGACGCTCCACGGCGAGTGCTTCTACCACGACTACTGCGAGCCGGTGGCTACGAAGCGCCTCATCCGGGAGACCTCGGACTACATATCGGACGCTGAGCGGTTGGCTGCGTCGCGCTTGTAGGAGACGGATGGAGGGACCGGCTTCGAACCCGCCCCTACAATGCAATGTGGTAGGGGAGCGCCCTGCGAGGGGCGGCGGGAGTATTCGCGGAGCGCAAGGGGAGCGAGGGATGCAGGAGGACGCGCGCGGCTCCGTTGGGGGCGGGGAAGACGTGGAGGGGCTGTGGGAGTACGCCAGCGCGCAGGGGATGAGCCGCCGCGAGTTCCTGCGGTTATTGGTGGCGGGCGGCGCGGCGGCGGTGCTCGCGGCGTGCGTAGGGCCGTCGGCGCTGAGCGGCACGCCCGAGCCGACGGCTACGGAGGAGGCGGCGCGGTCTCCCTGGTTCAATGACCCGGCGCCGTTCATCCGGCACGGCGATTTGGACTTGGAGGGGCGGCTCGAGAATCAGCAGGGGCTGATCACGCCGAACGACCTCTTCTTCGTGCGCAACAACTCCGCGAGCATCGACGTGAGCGTCTCCGACTGGCGGCTGTCGGTCGAGGGCGACGCGGCGGCGGAGGCGTTGGAGTTGACCTACGAGGACGTGAGGAATCTGCCGAGCCGCACGCTCATCTCATACCTCGAATGCGCGGGAAACCACCGTGCGCTGTTCGACGTGGTGCAGGGGCGCAAGGCGGCGGGGACGCAGTGGATGACAGGGGCGGTGGGCAACGGGGAGTGGACGGGCGCCGCGCTGCGGGACGTGCTGACGCTGGCGGGGATGCACGCAAGCGCGGCGAGCGTGCTGCTGGTGGGGCTGGACGCCGATTCGCCGGAGGGCGGGTTCCGCTACGTGCTGCCTGCGGAGAAGGCGATGGCGCCGGATACGCTGCTGGCGTACGCGCTGAACGGCGAGACGCTGCCGAAAGACCACGGGTTCCCGCTAAGGGCGCTCGTGCCGGGGTGGGTCGGCAGCGCGAGCATCAAGTGGCTTGGGCGCATCGTCGTCTCGTCGCAGCCGCTTTGGACACGGAACAACACCACGTCCTACGTGCTCATCGGCGACGCGTATCCGCCGGAGGGCGAGGCGCAGGGGAGGCCGGTCAGGGAGCAAACGATCAAGAGCGCGCTGGCGCTGCCCTGGCCCGCGGAAGTTGCGGCGGGCAAACGGCGCATCCACGGCTACGCGCACTCTCCGGCGGCGCCCATCGCCCGCGTGCAGTGGAGCGCGGACGGCGGCGGCAACTGGAGCGACGCGGAGTTGCCGGGCGGGCAGCCGGAGCGTTCGTGGGCGCGGTTCGAGTTCGCGTGGGAGGCGGAGCGGGGCGAGCCCGTGATTATGACGCGGGCCACCGACGAGGCGGGGAATACGCAGCCGGACAGTGTGCCGTTCAACGAGAAGGGCTACCTGTTCAATCAGCCCGCGCCGCACCCGGTGCGGGTGGTTTAGGGGGAAGAGCGTGCGGATAGACCTGCTGGCGCCGACGCGGGCGAGCATCGAAGAGACGGCGGCGTTCGCGCGGCGCGCCGAGGATGTTGGCGCGGCGGGCGTGGGCGTGCCCGACCACCTGGAGTATGGGCGCGACGGGTTCGTGGCGCTCGCCCTGGCGGCGCGGGCGGCGCCGAGCATCGACCTGTACCCGGCGGTGGCGAACGTGTTGACGCGCCACGTGTTCCAACTGGCCGCGCTGGCTCGCACGATGCAGGAGGTGGCGGGGGCGCGATTCAAACTCGTCATCGGGGCGGGGGGCAGCACGGCGGAGCGCACGGGGCAGCCGCCCGCCTCGCGCAAACGCTTGCGTGAGGCCGTCGCCACGATACGAGCGCTGCTCGCCGGGGAGGCGGTCGCCTTCGGGGCGAGCGCGGAGGAGCGCATCGAGGACGCGCTGCCGCCCGGCCCGCCGGTGCTGCTGGCCGCGTCGGGGCCAAAGGCGGTGCGGCTGGCGGGCGAGGTCGGGGACGGGGCGCTGCTGTTCACGGGCGTCTCCGCGCCGGCGCGGGCGCTCGCCGCCGAACTTGTCGCCGCCGGGCGCGCCGATGGCGGACGCGCGGGGCAGCCGTTCGAGACGACCTACGTCGTCCCCGTCTGCGTAGCGGAGAGCGCGTCGGCGGCGCAAGAACGCATGCGCGGCGCCGCGTTCAACTGGCTGCGCCTCGGGCGATTCGACGCGGGCTTGGAGCGCGCGGGGGTTCGGCGGGAGCCTGCGGAGTCGGCGGGGTCGTTGTCCGACGACCTGCTGGCGGCCATCTGCGAGCACTACTTCATCACGGGCACGGCGGCGGAGTGCGAGGCGCGGTTAAAGGCGTTGTCGGACGCAGGCGGCGAGCGCGCGCTGCTGATGCCCATCGGCGGGGCGGACGTTGCGGAGGCGGTGTTGGGGATAGTGGGGCGCGTGAGCGCGCGTTAGAGCACCACGAGCAGCGACCCGGCGATGGAAAGGAGCACGCCGATGATGACGCGCGGCTCGAAGGATTCCAAGCGCCGGTTGATGAGGTAGGAGACGGGCAGCACGAGGACGCTGGAGGCGCGCATAATCGGCACGACGATGGTCACCGGCGCGACGCTGAGGGCGAGGTAGCGGAACATCTGCGCGGTTACGACGCTGAGGGCGCTGACAACGAACCAGCGCCCGGTGTTCAGGTCGGCGGCGCGCAGGTTGCGCCGCACCATTGGCAGCGCCAGGAGCGGGAGCAGCACGGCGGCGGACGCGGCGTAGGCGGTCAGGGAGCCGAGAACGCCGAGCCCGGTGTCCTCGAGCGCGGAGCGGATAAGCAGCGGGCTGATGCTCCACGAGGCGGCGTTCAACACGCCGAACAGATAGCCCTCCACGTACTTGACCGGGGGCGCGTCGCCCTGCGCGGACGCCGACGGTGCCGCCGTCGCCGGTGCGCCGCGCCGGAAGACGATGACGGGGCCGACTATCACGAGCGCGATGCCCGCCCACATCAACGGCGTAACCTGCTCGCTCAGGAGCACGACGGCGAGCAGGATGGAGAAGGGGACGTTCGCGCCTTCGACGGCGCGGGTGCGGTTCGCGCCGATGGCGCCGATGGCGCGGTGATTGCAGTAGCGCCCGAGGATGAAGTGGTTGACGCCCGCCGCCGCAAGCAGCAGGTAGGCGGTGGGGCTAAGCTCGCCGGCGCGCAGCAGTTGGGTGGAGACGGCGGCGGCGAGCAGCAGGAACAGGACGCCGATGACGGAGCTGGAGTAGACGCCCTGGAGCGCGGAGCCACGCACCATCCCCCGCCGCACGCTCGCCTGGTTCAGCGCGAAACTGGCGGAGGAGAGGAGGATGTAGGCGATGGCTAGGGTCATAGGAGGGCTGTGGGCAGGGCGAACTCGACGCATGATAGGCCGATTGTCGCGGCGGCGTGGCGTCCGCTGCGCCCTGCTCCGTATACTGGCGCGGTGAGCGAACCTATGGACAAGCCTCGGTGGATGGCGCTCGCCTTGGCTCTGGGGCTGCTGGCTCTGCTCGCAGCCTGCGACTCGGACGCCCAGCGCATCCGCGATATCAATCAAGCCTATGCCACTCCCTCGGCGTCGCCGACGCCGCCCATTAGCGCGGAAATCGGCTCAACGGAAGTCCAGGAAGGCGATTGCATCAACTCCACGCTGCCCGAGGGCGTCAGCATCGAGTCGGTGGTAATCGTGCCTTGCATCGGGGAGTGGCAATACAGAGCGCTCAACACCTTCGAGGTTGTCGGTGTCGACGACTACCCCGGAGAGAACTACTTCCTGCGACAAGCCTATGAAAAATGTGACCGTCGGTATTCGTTCTACCTGCGCCCGTCGCCAGAGAGTTGGGACCTAGGCGATAGGGAGGTGGTTTGTCTCCAGGAGAGTTTTGGCCTGTCCACCACCGACAAAGCAAAGCTGGATCGGCTAGTCGGCACGAGGAGCGTGATGCTTGGCGAGTGCTTCAACGATGCTCCTGAAACGGACGGGAGCCTCGTCGAGCATGTGGATTGTTCGGGCGAGTGGCAGTACCGGATACTTAGCACATTCGAAGTTGCCGACTCCGTCGACTACCCTGGGGAAGAGCATTTTGATGATTTGGCATTAGAAAGATGTGGCGAGCGATTTACATCTAACCTATTCCCGTCGCCAGAGAGTTGGGCTATAGGCGATAGGGAGGTGGTCTGCCTCCAGGATAGCTTTGGCCTGTCCGCCACCGACCCTGCGAAACTGGAGCGTTTGACTAGACTGGCGGCCCTGGAGGTGGGCGCATGCTTCAATGAGGTTCCTGAAACAGACTACCTGCTTGTCGAGCACGTGGACTGCTCCGGAGCTTGGGAACTGCAGATTACCGACCGCTTCGACGTTCCGGGAGGCGACTATCCCGGCGAAAGCTATTTCGAGCGCCAGGCAAGCCAGAAGTGCGAAGCCTCGTGGGACTACTACTTCTCACCCGGCCCTGATAGTTGGGCGCTGGGCGACCGCGCCATAACCTGCGTCAAAGAACCCGACGGCACCGCGTAGGCAAGCTAGTGCGGCTGGCTGCCTCGCGATTGGGGGGAGGCGGCCAGGGCCGACGGCGCTACGCCCCCTCCGTCCCGACCGACACCTCGTCGCCTATGCCTACGCCGAGCATCTGCGACGCGTTGGCGTTGGCGGCGGCTATCTCTAGGTAGCCGTGGCTGCCGATGATGCCCTTGTAGGGCGGGCCGTCTCGGTAGGAGGAGGCGAGGCCGGCCATGCGCTTGCCCGCCAGTTCGATGACGGTGTGCGCGTCCGGCATAAACACGTCCTTCGCCTTGAGGTTGGTGATGAGGTTGCCGAAGCGGTCTACGTGCATCACGCGCCCCACGAGCCGGTCGCCGCGCGGCTCCGGCTGCGGGATGGCGAAGGCGGTTACGCTGTCGATGGCGGCGCCCATAGCGCTGGGCGCCACTCCGGCGGTGAGATGTCCCGCGACCGGCGCGAAGACGTCGCGCCCGTGGAAGGTGCTGCTGACGGGGTGATGCCAATACTGGTGGTTGGTGAGGTGGTAGGCCTTCCAGCCCTGGGGCAGGCCGACGCTGGCGGTCTCGAAGGGGGCGGCGTCGGGCAGGGCGCCTCCGCCGCGCATATAGGCGTAGGAGAGGAGGCCGTTGTCGGGGCAGACGAAGTAGGCGTCCGGGCTTTCGACCACGATGGCGCGGCGCTGCGTGCCCACGTCGGGATCGACCACCAGCACGTGCACCGTGCCCGGCGGGAAGTAGTGGTAGGCGGAGTCGAAGATGAATGCGGCGGTCTTGATGTCGTGCGCCGGGATGTCGTGGGTGACGTCGACGACGCGGGCGCCGGGGCTGATGGAGTAGATGATGCCCTTCATCGTCCCGGCGAAGGCGTCGGAGACGCCGAAGTCGGTGGTGAGGGTTACGATGGGGCCTGCGGCCATAGCGCGCCTAGCTCAGGCGCAGGTTGAGGATGGCCAAGATGACGAACAGCACGGCGAGGCCGATGGTGGCTTGGAAGAGGGTGCGCTCCACGCCGCGCCGGGTGCGGAAGGTGGTTCCCGCCGCGCCGAACAGGCCGCCGCCCTGCCCGCGCACCTGGAGCAGGATGGTGGCGACCAGCAGGCCCACGACCAGGATGACCGCCGCATTGATGAAGGAGCCCATGCCGCTCTCCCTTAGGTAGCCTCAGCGTTCACGACTGATTATGCCATACGCCCGGCGAGCGCCTACAGTCTTCTAGTCTCTGTTATTCCATTTCTCGAGGAGAGCTTTATAATCCGCCACTTCTTGCTCCAGTTCCTCGTCCGTGGGCGGCTCGGCACCAGGAAAGATGAGTGAGAGGAGTCGGCAAACCAAAGCTAAGCCCACCACAGCGGCTGCGAGGACGTACACCCACAACGGCAAAAAGTCGGTTAGTCCCATAGGCCCTCTTTGAAAACTAGATAGAGCACGCCCGCCGACTCCAGGAGCTGCCTGAGGGCCTGGCGCTCCCTATCGGGCTTCGGCACGACGTTGGGCTTGCCGTGGTCAACCTTCTTGATCACCTCGTCGGGGAGGCACTCCCATAAGGTCAGGTCGATGACGGCCAGACTGTTCGGGTTGAGCGTGAAGTGGATTACCCCGTCCCTGTTGCGGTTGAAGTAGACGCCAGCGGCCCTCCGCCCGTTCCTCATCCTCAGGATGTGGCCGTTGTTGACCGACAACGCATCCGTATCTACTCCTAGGTCTGCCAGCACGTCCAGGTATTCGGATACCGTCATGATGTCCTCCTGCGCGCTCTCCCGCTAGCGGCGCTTGCCCAATTCGGCCAGCACCAGGTCGCCCGCTACGGACGGGTTGGCCTTGCCCTTGGTGACGCGCATCACTTGGCCGACTAGGAACTTGGCGGCGGTCTCCTTCCCGGCGATGAAGTCGCTGACGGCTTGGGGGTTGGCGGCGATGGCTTGCGCCACCGCCTCGGCGAGGGCGCCGCTGTCCGACACCTGGGCGAGGCCGAGCTCGTCGACGACCTGGCGCGCGCCCTTGCCCGTGCGGTACATCGCGGCCAGCGCCTGCTTGGCCTGGGCGGAGCCGACGACGCCCTCGTCGATGAGCGTAACCAACTCGGCGAGGTGGGCGGGGGCGACGGGGCAGTCGGCGACGTCGGCGTTGTTCTCGTGGAGCAGTTGGGCGAGGTCGGTGTTGATCCAGTTGGCGACCGCCTTGGCCTGGGCTTTGGCGCCGAAGGGAAAGGCGGTCATCGCCGCCTCGAAGTAGGCCGCCGTGCCGGGGGAGGCGGTGAGCAGGGCTGCGTCGTAGGCGGAGAGGGCGTAGGCGTCGGCGTAGCGCGCGCGCTTGGCGTCGGGGAGTTCGGGGAGCGTCTCGGCGATCTGCGCGACCCACGCGGGGTCGATATGGAGAGGGGGCAGGTCGGGCTCGGGGAAGTAGCGGTAGTCGTGCGCCTCCTCTTTGGAGCGCTGGGAGACGGTCTCGCCGCGCTCCTCGACCCATCCGCGCGTCTCCTGGGCGATGCGCTCGCCTTTGGCGGCGAGGGCGGTTTGGCGCTCGATCTCGAACTCGAGGGCGCGGAAGACGGCGCGGAAGGAGTTCATATTCTTGACCTCGACCTTGGGGCCGAGGGCGGTCTCGCCCTTGGGGCGGATGGAGACGTTGGCGTCGCAGCGGAAGGCGCCGTCCTCCATCTGCGCGGTGGAGACGCCGAGGTAGCGCAGGATGGCGTGGAGCGCGAGCAGGTACTGGCGCGCCTCCTCCGCCGAGCGCATATCGGGCTCGCTCACCATCTCCATCAGAGGCATGCCTGCTCGGTTCACGTCCACGAGGCTGTAAGCATCGCCGCCGCCGTCGGCGTGGTGGCTGAGCTTGGCGACGTCCTCCTCGAGGTGGACGCGGTTGACGCCGACGCGCCGCGCGCCCGCGTCGGTGGTTACGTCGAGGTAGCCGCCGGAGCAGAGGGGTAGGTCGTACTGCGATATCTGGTAGCCCTTCATCAGGTCGGGGTAGGGGTAGTTCTTGCGGTCGAACTTGGTGTGGGCGGCGATGTCGGAGTGGAGGGCGAGGCCGGTCATAATGACCTTGCGGACCGCCTCACGGTTGATGACCGGGAGGGTGCCGGGGAGGCCGAGGCACACGGGGCAGACGCGCGAGTTGGGCGGCGCGTGCTGGTAGTCGGCGGGGCAGGCGCAGTACATCTTGCTGCGGGTGAGCAGCTGGGCGTGCACCTCAAGGCCGATGACGGCTTCGAACTCGGTCATTGCGGTTTCGAGTATAGCAAGGGGGCGGGATGCCTAGCGGCGGAGGCGCAGGACGGCGGCGAGCAGCAGAGCCACGAGGGCGCCTTGGAGCAGGAAGGTCGGCCCTGCGCCGATGCGAGGGCTCGCCGCGAAGTAGAGCAGCATAAGCACGGCGAAGAGGCCGACGAAGACGAGGCCGGGTTTCATAGGGGCAGGAAGGCGGGGGCGGGCATAGGCGCACTATGCCACAGGGGGCGCGGGAAGGGCGGAGAAAGGAGCGCGGGCGTGTTGACGGTGAGCGAGGGCGGGGCTATACTCGCGGAGAAGGGAGCGGCCGTAGGCCGTCTCTTTTCGTGTTGCGGGCGATGCGCCATGAGGCGCAGAGCCGCCGCGGCGAGGTCGGACGCCCGAGTGGCGCAACGGCAGCGCAGCCGATTTGTAATCGGCAGGTTGTGGGTTCGAGTCCCGCCTCGGGCTCCACGGCCAACGCGGCGTCGCAGCGCGAGAGGCGCTCGCCGGGCCTAGCCGCCCGGCGGGGGCTGTGGTAGCATCTAGAGTCGGTTTCGCGGAGGGATGGGAGAGCGGCTAAATCCATCAGACTGTAAATCTGACGCCCTAAGGGCTACGTAGGTTCGAATCCTACTCCCTCCACCAGAGGAAGCCGCACGGCCTAGGGCGAAGGACTGGACGGCCACCGGACGAACGAGCCCACATAGCTCAGGCGGCAGAGCACGTTCTTGGTAAGAACGAGGTCATCGGTTCGAGTCCGATTGTGGGCTCCAGCCCTGCGCGAGGCGGACAACACACCAGACAACAAGCGGACAGCGAGGTTCGGAGTAGAGCAATGGCGAAGCAGAAGTTCGAGCGCACCAAACCCCACGTGAACGTGGGCACCATCGGTCACGTCGACCACGGCAAGACGACGCTCACGGCGGCTATCACGAAAGTGATGTCGATGTCGAGCGGCGGCGACTACTTCAGGGCGTTCGACAGCATCGACAACGCGCCCGAGGAACGGGCGCGCGGCGTGACCATCGCCATCGCGCACGTGGAGTACGAGTCGGCCACGCGGCACTACGCCCACGTGGACTGTCCGGGCCACGCCGACTACATCAAGAACATGATCACCGGCGCCGCGCAGATGGACGGCGCAATCCTGGTGGTCAGCGCGCCCGACGGGCCGATGCCGCAGACGCGCGAGCACATCCTGCTGGCGCGCCAGGTGGAGGTGCCCCGGATCGTCGTCGCCTTGAACAAGGTGGACATGATGGACGACCCTGAACTGCTCGACCTGGTGGAACTCGAGGTGCGCGATCTGCTCAACCAGTACGAGTTCCCCGGCGACGACACGCCCATCATCCGCCTCAGCGCGCTCCAAGCGCTGGAGTCGGCCTCGACCGACCCGGACGCGGAGGAGTACAGCAGCATCCGCGAGCTGATCCAGGCGGTGGACGACTACATCCCGGTGCCGGAGCGCCCGCGCGACCGCCCCTTCCTGATGCCGATCGAGGATGTGTTCAGCATCAAGGGCCGGGGCACGGTGGTTACGGGCCGCATCGAGCGCGGCGTCGTGCACCCGGGCGACGAGGTGGAGATCGTCGGCTTCGGCGAGGACCGCAAGACGGTCGTCACCGGCGTGGAGATGTTCCACAAACTGCTGGACGAGGGAGAGCCGGGCGACGCGGTGGGCACGCTGCTGCGCGGCGTGGAGCGCGCCGAGGTGGAGCGCGGCCAGGTGCTGGCCGCCCCGGCGTCCATCAAGTCGAAGACGGAGGCGGAGGCGCAGGTCTATGTGCTGAGCAAGAACGAGGGAGGGCGGCACACACCCTTCTTCAACGGCTACAAGCCGCAGTTCTACATCCGCACGATGGACGTAACCGGCGAGATCAACCTGCCCGAAGGGGTGGAGATGGTGATGCCGGGCGACAACACGCAGATGCGCATCAAGCTGATCACGCCTATCGCCATGGAGGAGGGCCTGCGATTCGCTATCCGCGAGGGCGGGCGCACCGTGGGCGCAGGGCGCGTTGTCAGCGTGACGCAGTAGGGAGGCGCGCGTGGCCAAGAAGCGCGGCGACGTGCGCGTCCTCATCAACCTGGCGTGCCCGGCATGCCGGGAGCGGACGTACTGGACGGAGAAGAACCGCCGGAACGACCAGGGCCGGTTGGAGTTGAGCAAGTACTGCCCGCGTTGCCGCAAGCACACGGCGCATCGGGAGGTGCGCTAGCCGTGGCGCAGTCGCGCGGCAACATCCGCTCCATGCTCGAAGAGGGCGGAGGCGGACGCCGACGAGGCTTCTTCGCCGCCATCGGCGACATCGTTACGGAGTTGTCGCGGGTAACGTGGCCGACGCGCGAGGAAGCGCTGCGGCTGACGGGCCTGGTGTTGGCGGTCGCCGCCGCGGCGGCCGTCTTCCTGGGCCTGTGGGACTTCGGCTTCGGGCAGGCCGTGGACAGACTGCTGCTCTCCTAGGAACGATTATGACCGAACAAGCGCCCGCAGCCATCCAACTCGCCCACTGGTACATCGTGCACACCTACTCGGGGCAGGAAGACCGGGTGAAGAAGAACCTGGAACTCCGCATCGCGTCGCTGGACGCGCGCGACAAGATCTATCAGGTGGTGGTGCCGACCGAGGAAGAGATCGAGATCAAGGACGGCAAGCGCAAGCACGTCCAGCGCAAGGTGTTCCCCGGCTACATCCTCGTGCAGATGAAGATGGACGACGACAGCTGGTTCGTCGTGCGCAACACGCCCGGAGTTACGGGGTTCGTCTCGTCCGAGGACGAGAAAGAGCGCCGACCGAAGCCGGTGCCGCTCGAGGAGCGCGAGGTCGAGGCGATCATGAGGCGCATGACGCAGGAGGCGCCCCGCGTCCGCGTCGGCCTCGTCTCCGGCCAGATGGTGCGCATCTCGTCCGGACCCTTCGCGGACTTTATGGGTTCGGTGGACACGGTGGATCAGGACAAGGGCAAGGTGCGCGTGCTGGTCTCCTTCTTCGGGAGGGAGACGCCGGTGGAGATCGACTTCCTCCAAGTGGAGAAGGTGTAGGCATATGGCGAGGAAGGTTCGCGCCGTGGTTACGCTGCAGCTGCCCGCAGGGTCGGCGACGCCCGCGCCGCCTGTCGGCCCGGCGCTGGGTCAGCACGGCATCAACATCATGGGCTTCGTGAAGGAGTACAACGCGCGCACGGCAGGGCAGGTGGGCTCCATCATCCCGGCCGAGATCACCGTCTTCGAGGACTCCTCCTTCACCTTCATCACTAAGACGCCGCCCGCGTCCGACCTGATCCGCAAGGCGGCAGGCATCGAGAAGGGCAGCGGCAACGCGCGGACGGAGAAGGTCGGCGCTATCTCCCGCTCCGCCCTGCGCGAGATCGCGGAGACGAAGCAGAAAGACCTGTCGGCGGCCACTATCGAAAGCGCGATGAAGACGATCGAAGGCGCCGCCCGCAGCATGGGCGTCGAGGTGGCGGACGACTGATTCTCCCGCCTCCGCCGCAAAGTCCCGCGCCTAGCGGGCGGCGGCAAGTGGGCGGGCGTGGACGAGGCGCAATGGCAAAGCACGGCAAGGCGTTCCAGCAAGCGGCCGGAGAGATCGAGAAGGGGCGGGCGTATCCGCCGACGGAGGCGGTGTCGCTCGCCAGGCGGACGACGCGCGCCAAGTTCGACGAGACGCTGGAACTGCACGTGCGCACGAACGCCGACCCGCGCCACGCCGACCAGCAACTGCGCGGCGTAACGGTGCTTCCGCACGGCGTCGGCAAGCCGGTGCGCGTGGCCGTGTTCGCCCAGGCCGACGCCGCCCGCGCGGCTGCCGAGGCGGGCGCCGAGGCGGTGGGCGCGGACGACCTGATCGAACGGGTGGAGGGCGGCTTCACCGACTTCGACGTCTCCATCGCGACGCCCGACATGATGGGCAAGATCGGCAAGTTGGGCCGCATCCTGGGGCGCCGGGGGCTGATGCCGAATCCGCGCACCGGCACCGTCGTTCAGCCCGGCGACGTGGGCGCCGCGGTGGCTGAGGCGAAGAAAGGGCGCGTCGAACTGCGTATGGACCGCTCCGCCATCATCCACGCGCCCATCGGCAAGGCCTCCTTCGAGGAGGAGCAGTTGATGGACAATATGACGGCCATCGTTGACACCATCAACGCGCTGCGCCCCACGGCGGTCAAGGGGCCGTTCGTCAAGACCGCCTACCTGAGCTCCACGATGGGGCCGGGCGTCCAGATGGACGTGGCCCAGACGATGGCGTTGAAGGCGGACTAGCGCCGACGTGACGCCGGGGGAGGTTGACGCGCACGCGCCGCGTGCCCGACACTAGCGAGCAGAGGAAAACAGCGTTCCCGAAGACAGCGGGTCTCCGTCAAGGACGGGGTTAAGCCGGGAAGGGCCCGCCGAGGCGACGCACAGGCCGCTGTGAGGCGGCGCTGCGCAACGGCCCGCGTCTTCCGGAGACGGCGGGCCTTCTTGATGCCCCGCACGACAGCAAAGAGCAACGCGCGCGGCGAGCACGCGGCGCAACGGAGATAGGGCGCTATGCCAACGGACGCAAAGCGGCGGACAGCCGCCGAACTGGCCGAGGTGTTCAACAAGGCGACGGTGGCCATCGCCGCCGACTTCTCGGGGATGCCGGTCAATCAGATGACCCAACTGCGCCGCAGACTGAGGGAGAACGGCGCCGAGTTCCGCGTCGTCAAGAACCGCATCGCCCTCTTGGCCGCCGAGCAGGCGGGGTCCGACCTCTACTCGCAACTGCTGGACGGCGTTACGGGCATGGCCCTGGGCTACGGCGACCCCGTGTCGGTGGTGAAGGCGCTGGACGGCTACGTCCGCGAGACGCGCGCGTCGCTTAAGGTGCGCAACTCCATTGTGGATGGCCGGCTGTACTCGGCGGAGCAGACGGCGGCGCTGGCGGCAGTCCCGCCGCGCGAGGAGCTGCTGGCGCGGCTGCTGGGCCAGATGAACGCCCCCGTCGCGCGGCTCGCAGGCGTGCTCAACTCGACCATCGGCCAACTCGCCGTCGTGCTTGCGCGCCGCGCCGAGCAACTCGAAGCCCCGGAGGCCGCGTAACGCGCGCCGCTATCGAACAGGCCCCGGCCAAGCCGGGCGTGAACCGAGGAGGAGATCCAATGACCATCACCAAAGACGAGATGCTTGACGCCATCAAGGGCATGTCCGTCCTCGAGCTCAACGAGCTCGTGAAGGCGCTCGAGGCGGAGTTCGGCGTCAGCGCCGCCGCCCCCGTGGCGGTGGCCGCCGCGCCCGGCGCGGGCGCCGCCGAGGCGGCTGCAGAGGAGGAGCAGAGCGAGTTCAACGTCGTCCTCCAGGACTTCGGCTCCAACAAGATCGGCGTCATCAAGACCGTCCGCGAGATCACCAACCTCGGCCTCAAGGAGGCGAAGGACCTGGTGGAGTCGGCGCCCGCCAATATCCGCGAGGCCATCGCCAAGGACGAGGCGGAGCAGGTGAAGGCGAAGCTGGAGGAGGCCGGAGCCACCGTAGCGCTGGGGTAGGGCTGCGCCGGGGGCGCGCCCCCGCCCGCAGGTGATAGCCTCCGCGTTGGCCTTCGCTCCCGGAGGCGGGGGTCGATTCCGTTAGGGAGGGCGGATGGTGGAGACGAGCCTGTTCCCTCACAAGCAGCGCGTGTTCGCGCACGTCGACCGGAACGCGGAGGCGATTGCGCGGCTAGGCGACGCCATCTACTACTTCGGCGAGTTGGGGATGCAGGAGCACCGCTCCGCCGACCTGATGGCCGACATCCTCGAAGAGCACGGCTTCGAAGTGGCGAGGGGCGTGTCCGGCATGCCCACGGCGTTCATGGCCTCGTGCGGCTCGGGCGCGCCCGTCATCGCCGTCCATACGGAGTACGACGCGAACCCCGACAACTCGCAGATGCCCGGCGTCGCCGAGCACACCCCCATCATCGAGGGAGCGCCCGGCCACTGCGAAGGGCATAACGTGAACGCGGCGGTGATGGTCGCGGCAGGCCTCGCGGTCAAGCGGGCGATGGAAGAGCACGGCCTAGGCGGCACGCTCAAGCTGTTCGGCTCGCCGGGCGAGGAGCAGATCATCAGCCGCCCCTACTTCGTGCGGGACGGCCTGTTCGACGACGTGGACCTGGCGTTCCACGACCACATCCACCGCGAGTTCAAGGCGGAGTACGGCATGATGCAGTACTCGGTCATCTCGGTGGAGTTCGTCTTCCGGGGCGAGACGGCGCACGGGGCGTATCCGTGGCGGGGCCGCGACGCGCTGGACGCGGTGATGATGATGGACGCGGCGATGGCGCAGTACCGGGGCCATATGGAGCCGACGATGCGGGCGGGCAGGGTGGTGACCGACGGAGGCAATCAGCCGAACGTGATTCCCGCGCGCGCCAGCATCTGGTGGTATCTGCGCGGCGCGACCGCCCAGCAGGCGCGCTCGCTGCTGGAGCGCGCCCGCGCTTGCGCGCAAGCGGCGGCTGCGGCGACGAACACGGAGGCGGAGGAGCACCTGCTCGCGGCGTCGTGGCCGGTGCGCGGCAACCGCACGATGGCGGAGGCCACGCAGCGCAACGTGGAACTGGTCGGCGTGCCGGAGTGGAGCGCGGAGGAGCAGGAGTTCGCCCGGGCGCTTCAGCGCAAGGCGGGTGTGGAGGCGGAGGGACTCAAGACTGCGCCCATCCCGCTGGACGGCCCAACGACGCAGAACCCGTCGGGGAACGACTGCGGCGACATCTCATGGGTTACGCCGATGGTGCGCCTGTCCTTCCCGTCGAACGTTCCCAACATCGGCTACCACCATTGGGCGGCGGGCGCGGCGCTGGCGACCTCCATCGCGCACAAAGGGGCGGCGGCGGGCGTCAAGGCGCTGGCCGCGTCCGTGCTCGACTTCTTCCACTCCCCGGCGCTGGTGGACGAGGCGAAGCGCACGTTCAAAGAGGAGGTGGGCGCGACGGTGTACGAGCCGCTCATCCCGCTGCATCAACGCCCGCCCATCGACCGCAACAAAGAGGCGATGGCGTATTGGCGCCCGCGCCAGGAGGCGCACTACCTCTCCGGGCGCCCCGTCTTCGTCTGATGATTCGGCCAAGCAGCGCCGCGCGCCGCGGACGCTGCGACTACGCACGCTAAGGAGGCTATCGATGCCGTACGACATGGGCAAAGTGAAGGGCGACCCCGTCCCCTGGTTCGAGCGCTCGCTGGACATCGCAGGGCGGCTCGTCGCCGCAGTTCGGGACGACCAATGGGGCGACGCCACGCCCTGCACGGAATGGAACGTGCGTGACCTCGTCCACCACCTGGTGGGCAACAACGTGTGGTACGCGGGCGTGATGCGGGGCGAGGACGACAGCGACGGCCCGTCGCAGGACGACCTGCTGGGCGACGACCCGTCGGCGGCCTATGACGCCTCGATGGCGGCGGCGAAGGAGGCACTGCGGACGCCGGGCTGCATGGAGCGGGTGATGCCCTTCTGGGGCGGGGTCACCGGTCAACTGTTCACCGCCGAGCACTTCATCGACTGTTTCGTGCACGGGTGGGACTTGGCCAAGGCGACGGGGCAGGACACGGCGCTGCCGCGCGACCTGGTGGAGGCGGCCTACGCCATCCTGGAGCCGGACAACGGCCAGCCGCCCGTCGACGAGGTGTGGGACTTCGCGGACGTGGAGGAGCGCGCGCATGACGACTTGCAGACGAGGATGCTGGCGCGCGCGGGCCGCGTGGCCTAGCGCGCCCTCCTCGCCGTTCACCCTGGCCCCTCCTCCCGTTCGCCCTGACCGAACTCGAAGGACGAACGGATGGGGCTCGCTCCACGACTGACATGCGCCCGCTGACAGGGGCGTGGGCGCTGGGAGATGATGCGCTCATCCCTCCGCCGGAGCGCCCCTATGACCATCGCCGACCACCGCCTTCTCGAGCCGGACTACCGCCCGATGATTCGCGACCTGCCGGAGGGCGAGCGTCCTCGGGAGCGGCTGCGCTCGCGCGGCGCGTCCGCCCTGTCCAACGCGGAGCTGCTGGCGATCCTGATGCGGACGGGGAATTCGTCGGAGAGCGTGCTGGATATGGCGGCGAAGCTGCTGGCGCACTTCGGCGGCCTCGATCGCTTGGCGCGCGCCACGCATGGCGACCTCTGCGAAATCCACGGATTCGGCGAGGCGAAGGCGGCGCAGGTGCTGGCGGCGGCGGAGTTGGGCAGGCGGCTCGTCATGGCGCGCGGGGAGGAGCGGCCCACCATCAACTCGCCGGGAGACGTGGCGGCGTTGCTCATGCCGGAGATGGCGGCGCTCGACAAGGAGCACTTGCACGTGCTGACGTTGGACAGGAAGAACAGGGTGATGGAGAGCGAGCGGCTGTCCATGGGATCGGCGAAGTCGACGCAGGTGCGCGCGGCGGAGGTGTTCCGCACGGCGGTGAAGCAGAACTACCCCGGCGTCATCGTCGTGCATAACCACCCCTCCGGCGACCCGGAGCCGAGCGTGCAGGACGTGGCCGTTACCTACGGGCTGGTGCAGGCGGGGCTCACGCTGGACATCGAGTTGCTCGACCACGTGGTGGTGGCGCGGGACGGGTTCGTCAGCATGAAGGACAGGGGAATGGGTTTCCGAAAGAGCGAGGCGGGGTGAATTGGCGGGAGCATAGCGCCGGGAGCGGTGGCGTGGCGCATCTCGCGTGCTATGCTGTGCGCTTGGCCGAGGCGCACGCTTCGCATTTCGGGGGAGATAGGCGTTGACCGAAGTCCTTGCCCGCATCAGCGCTCGGAGGCCGTGGACGGTCATCGCGGTTTGGGCGGTGGTGGTGGTGGTGGCGCTCGGGCTGGTCGGGCAGTACCTCGACTCCGCCACCACGACCGAGTTCAGCATCGGCGGACGGTACGAGTCGTCGCGGGCGGCGGCGCTGCTGGAAGAGAAGATGCAGCGGCCTGAGCGAACGGCCGAGGTGGTCGCGGTGAGTTCGCCGTCGCTGACGGTGGACGACGCGGCGTTCCGGGCGAAGGTGGAGGCCGTCCACGCCGACATCATCTCGCTGGGGCCGGAGGCAATAGAGGCGGGAGTCAGCGGCAGTCCGGTATTCCACTACTACCAGGCGCTCGACGCCGCGCCGTTCCTGACGAAGGAGCAGCTCGACCAGCTGCTCCCGGTCCTCGCCTCCGCCGACGGCAGTACGGCGCTGCTGCACTACACGCTTGCAGGGACGTTCGAGGACGCGGTGGTGAACGTCGAAGGCATTGTCCACAAGGTGCAGGCGGCGGACGCGGCGGACGATTTCGCGGTGATGCAGTTCGGCGGCGCGAGCGTCGCCTACGAGAACAACGAACTGGCGACCCACGACTTGGAGCGCGGCGAGCGCTTCGGCGTGCCGATGGCGCTGCTGGTGCTGCTGCTGCTGTTCGGGGCGGTCGTCGCCACGCTGCTCCCGTTGGGACTGGCGATCGTGTCCATCGTCACGGCATTGGCCGCGGTGGCGGTCATCGGCCAGCAGTTCCCGTTGGTCTTCTTCGTAACGCTGATGGTGGTGATGATCGGCCTAGCGGTGGGCATCGACTACTCGCTGCTGATCGTCTCGCGCTTCAAGGAGGAGATGGAGCACGGGCGCGCGCCCAGGGAGGCAGCGGTGAAGACGGGCGCGACGGCGGGTCGGACGGTGCTGTTCAGCGGGGCGACGGTGGTGGTGGCGCTGGTCGGCTTGCTCATCGTTCCGTCCTCCTTCTACCAATCACTGGCGCTAGGGGCGATCCTGGTGGTGCTGGCGTCGCTGGCGGCCACGCTGACGCTGCTGCCCGCAGTGCTTGCGCTGCTGGGGCGGAACGTGGACAGGCTGAAGGTTCCCCTGCTCTCGAGGCTATCGCTCAAGAGTCCGGAGCATTCGGAGCACGGTTTCTGGGAGCGCATCACGCGGGTGGTTACACGGCGGCCGGTGATCAGCATCCTAGTCATCGCCGTCCCGATGCTGTTCCTGTCGTCCTTCTACTGGGACATGCGGACGGGTCTGAACGATGTCACCACCTTCCCCGAGAGTTCGCGGACGCGGACGGCGTTCGAATTTATGGAGGAGAAGTTCTCCTTCGGGGAGGTCAGCCCGGCGGGACTCATCAATCCGGCGGAGATCGTGGTGTCGGGGGACATAGACGCGCCGGAGGTGCAGGCGGCGATCGAGCGGCTGAACCAGGCGATGCTCGCGTCGCCGATATTCCCTGTGCCCGCGACGCTGACGGTGAATCAGGCGCGCGACCTCGCGTTGCTCTCGCTGCCCTTCCCCGGCGATTCCAGCAGCAGGGCGGCGACGGCAGATATGGCGACGCTGCGGGAGGAGATCATCCCGGCGGCGTTCGACGGCGTCGATGCGGAGGTGTACGTCGGAGGACTGACGGCGGAGACGGCGGACTTCTACGGGATCGTGGACTTCTATACGCCGCTGGTGTTCCTGTTCGTGCTGGGGTTGAGTTTCATCATCTTGATGATGGTGTTCCGCTCCATCGTCATCCCCATCAAGGCGATCATCATGAACCTGCTGTCCGTCGGGACGGCCTACGGGCTGCTGGTGCTGGTGTTCCAGAAAGGAATAGGGGCGGACCTGCTCGGGTTCGACAGGGCGGAGGTGATCGACGCGTGGCTGCCGCTGTTCCTGTTCACCATCCTATTCGGCCTATCGATGGACTATCACGTGTTCCTGCTGAGCCGCATCCGCGAGCGGTACGACGAGACGGGCGACAACAACGAGGCGGTGGCCTATGGGCTGCGCTCGACGGCGGAGCTCATCACGGGGGCGGCGCTCATCATGGTGGTGGTGTTCGGGGCGTTCGCGACGGGAGAGACCATCGTCAATCAGCTGATGGGGTTCGGGCTGGCGGTGGCGGTGCTGCTGGACGCGACGCTGGTGCGGTCGGTGTTGGTGCCGGCAAGCATGGACGTGCTGGGCAAGCGCAACTGGTATCTGCCGTCGTGGCTGAACTGGCTGCCCGACCTGCGCGTCGAAGCGCCGGAAGAAAGCCCTGCCCCTCGTGAGGCGTGATGTTCGTCCCTACCGACTACGTCGCGGGCTACGAGAAGGCGCGCTTGGTCGACGAGGAGCTTGCGGCGCGCTACGTCGAGCACACGACCGTCGGCGACCCGGAGGCCGACGCGCTGGCGGAGGACCTTCCCCACTTAGAGAAGGAGGAAGGGCAGCGCTTGATAGCGGCGGGGATGAACGAAGACCACGCCGCGCTGCGTGACGCGCCGCAGTCGCTGCTGGACTTCTTCGAGCATTGCGGGACGCCGCCCGCCTGGGTCGACTTCGACGCCTTCACGCCCGGGGTGCGGATGTTCCACCGCAACGCGCCGCTGGTGCTGGGCGGGATGGCGGGCGGAACATTGGTGGAGGGATTCTCCACGAACATCGCCAAGTCGTTCTTCATCACGGGCAGGCTGCGCGATCAGGGAGTGCGGCGGCTGAGGCAGAACAACCGCCACATGGTGGAGATATTCATGCCGGGCGGGCTCAGGAGGCAAGGGGACGGGTGGAAGCTGTCCGTTCGCATCCGCCTTGTTCACGCGATGGCGCGGCGCTTGTTGAAGGAATCGGCGGACTGGGACGAGGCGGCATGGGGGGCGCCGATCAGCGCGGCGCACACCGGCTTCGCGCTGTCGGCCTTCTCCGCGCGCCTCCTGAAGCATCTCAAGGGCCTGGGCGGTCGATTCAACGCGGAGGAGCGCGCGGGCTTCATGGCGGTGTGGCGCTACACGGGATACCTGATGGGCATACCGGAGAGCATCCTGTACACCGACGAAGAGGACGCGCTGCGCCTCTTCAAGATCGGCGGCACGTGCGAGCCACCCGTCCAGCTCGAGTCGATCGTCCTCGCCAACGCGCTCGTCAACTCCGCCGCGTTGGTCGCGGGAATAGATGAGCCGGAGGCCCGCCGCAAGCTCAGGGAGTACGTCTACCGCGTCTCGCGCGCGCTCATCGGCGCCCCGCTCGCCAACGAGCTGCGCTATCCGCGCTACCCGACGATTGGGGTGTTGTGGTTCTTCCGCATGCAGACCCACTACGACCGGTTGATGAAGAATCTCTTCAAGAGCCGCGCCCGCCAGAAGAATAATCTCACCGGTCTGTTCGAGGTTTCCGTGTTCGACGAGGAAGGCATAACCTATAACATGCCCGACCACGCCTACGCGGAGGAGTCTTCCCGGTACTAAGCGGTCGACTGGCGGCGCCTCGCCGCCGGAGCCGATGCATCCTCCGTCTGCGCCTAGACGCGGCCGGGGGCCATCTACGCCCCTCGCCTCGTGAAATCCTTATGAAGATCCCAACGGACTACACAGAGGGCTATCAGAAAGCCCGCCTCGTCGATCCGAGGCTTGCCGACCTCTACTTGGAGCACACGACGGTCGGCGACCCGGAGGCGGACGCGCTGGCGGAGGAGTTGGCGGCGCTGGGGCAGGGGGCGTCGGCGCGCTTCATCCAGGCGGCGATGGACGAAGACTACGAGCGCCTCAGGGACGCGCCGCAGTCGCTCCTCGACTTCTTCGAAAACTGCGCCAAGCCGCCCGCGTGGGTGGACTACGCCGCGTTCACGCCCGGCGTGCGGATGTTCCACCGCAACTCGCGGCTGGTGTTGGGCGGGATGGTGGGGGGAACGCTGGTGGAGGGATTCTGCACCAACATCGCCAAGTCGTTCTTCATCACGGGCAGGCTGCGCGACCAGGGCGTGCGGCGGCTGCGCCAGAATAACCGCCACATGGTGGAGATATTCATCCCCGGCGGCCTGGGCAGAGGAGGCGACGGATGGAAGTTGTCCGTTCGCATCCGCCTGATCCACGCGATAGTGCGCCGACTGCTAAGGCAGTCGGACGACTGGGACGAGGCGGCGTGGGGGACGCCCATCAGCGCGGCGCACGTCGCCTACGCGCTGACGGCGTTCTCGGCGCGGCTGTTGAAGCACCTCAAGAACCTCGGCGCCAAATTCGACGCAACCGAGCGGGCGGGGTTCATGGCGGTGTGGCGCTACACAGGATACCTGATGGGCGTGCCCGAGAGCATCCTGTACACGGACGAAGAGGACGCGCTGCGCCTCTTCGACGTCGGCGGCCTGTGCGAGCCTCCCATCCAGATGGAGTCGATCGCCCTTTCGAACTCGCTCATCAACGCCGCTCCGCTGATCGCGGGAGTAGAGGAGCCGCGCGCCCGCCGCAAGTTGGCCCACTACGTCTATCGCGTCTCTCGCGCGCTCATCGGCACCCCACTCGCCAACGACCTGCGCTATCCGCGCTACCCAACGTTCGGCGTGCTGTGGTGGTTCCGTATGAAAGACCGCTACGACCGCTATATGAGCAGGATATTCAAGGGCCGCGCGCGCCGGAACAACAAACTGACGGGGCTGTTCGACGTGTCGGTGTTCGACGAGGAGGGCATCACCTACAACATGCCCGACCACGTGTACGCGGAGGAGTCGTCGAAGTACTGAGGCGAGCCCCCCATCCGTCGTTCCCGCGGCGGCGGGAACCTCGACGCGCGGCGCCCCGATTCGTAAAACACGCCCCGACGACACGGGGCAAGCCCCCCCCGTTCGCCCTGTGGTAACTCGATGGGCGAACGCCTCCCCGCCGCCTCTATGACATCAGCCCGTTTCGCGAACGGCGTTCGTATGAGACTCTTGCAGTATGGACGCACGCGCGCTCATCCCGCTGCCCCTCTCCGGCCTTCTCCGCTTGCATGCGGCGGCCAAGCCCACTGCCCAAATGTGGCGCGCCGCCGCCCTCAGCCGCCGCGAATTTGCCCCGCAGCCGTGCCTTTCCTTGACGCCCCGGCGCCCACTCTCACGCGTAAATGGAGCACTCTGGTGCACTTTTCCGCGAAATTTCACGCAGAAGGCGGCCATGCCGGGCGGGTCGAGGCGCGGCGCGCCACATCTTGTAGGGACGACCTGCTGGTCGCCCTCCCCTCACCCCTCGGTTGGCTTCGGCGGGCGGCGGAGAGCGTCAGGACGGGCAGGTTTGCGGTAGGATAACGACAGCGCGATAGCGAAGGAGTAGAGGATGGCCGAGATCACAGAGCACAAGGCGGGGATGTTCTGGTGGGCGGATGTGATGACCACGGACGCGGCAGGGGGCAAGGCGTTCTACACCGCGCTGTTCGGCTGGAACGCGACCGACATGCCGGCCGGCGAGGGGTTCGTCTACACGATGTTCGACAAGGGCGGCAAGAGCGTGTGCGCCCTCGCCGAGATGGGGCCGGACATGCGCCAGCAGGTGGGGCGCTCCTTCTGGCAGGCGTACCTGACGGTGGAGGACGTGGACGCGGCGGCGGCGAAGGTCGAGGGGTTGGGTGGCAAGGTGCTGATGCCGCCCTTCGACGTGATGGACGCGGGGCGGATGGCCGCTATCCAAGACCCGACAGGCGCGGCGGTGAACCTCTGGCAGAAGCGCAGCCACGGCGGCGCCGAGGTCTTCTCGGAGGCGAACACGCTCACCTGGTGCGAACTCTACACCTCCGACCGCGACGCGGCATCGCGCTTCTACAGCGAGTTGGTCGGCTGGCGCGTGCAAAAGGAGCCGATGGGCGACGGGAGCTTCTACCACGTCTTCATGGTGGGCGACGAGTACGCGGCGGGGATGCCGGAGATACCGTCCATCTGGGGCGAGATACCGCCGAACTGGTCGGTCTACTTCGCCGTTGACGACTGCGACGCGATCGTGAAAGAGGCGAATCGGTTGGGGGCCAAGACGGTTGTCCCGCCGACGGAGGTGCCGGTAGGGACGTTCGCCTTCCTCCAAGACCCGCAAGGCGCCTACTTCGCCGTCATCCAACTGCTGGAGGTTCCCGCGTAGGGACATGGCCGCGCAGCGCTCGACGCTTTGGCAGCGCTTGCCCTCGTCCGTACTCGGCTGGGCGTGGCTGGCTTACAGCCTGCTCGTCGGATTGATCGCGCTCTCCCTTGGCCTCAACGCCGCCCTTGAGGGCGACGGGGTAGGGGCGCAGTTGGTGATGCTGGCGGTGATTCAGTTGCCCGGCGCCGCCGGGGGCTGGGGCGCGATACGGAGCAGGGAGTGGGGGCGCCCGGCGCTGATAGCCGCGTCGCTGCTGAACGTCATCGTCGTTCCCGTAGGGACGATTATCAGCGGCTACACGCTGTGGACGCTGCTGCGCACGCCGCCGCGCGCGCGGGATAAGCCGGTCCGTTCGCGCTGAGGGCAATCGAAGGGCGCGCCCGCCGCAGGCGTGAGCGCGCTTGCCCGGCGGCGGGGGTTGGCATAGGCTCGGCTGAGCCGAACGCGGGAGGGAGCGATGGACGCGAAAGAGGCGGCGCGGGAGCGGATGGACCGCGAGCGGGACGGGCTGATCGCGCTCAGTCACCGCCTGCACGCGAACCCGGAGATCGCGTACGAAGAGGAGCAGGCCGTCGCGTGGTTAAGCGAGGCGCTGGACGCGGCGGGGTTCGGCGTGCGCACGGGCACAGCGGGGCTGCCGACGGCGTTCGAGGCGACCTACGGCTCGGGGCCGCTGCACATCGGGATATGCGCCGAGTTCGACGCGCTGCCGGGCATCGGCCACGCCTGCGGCCACAATATCATCGCCGCGTCGTCCATCGGCGCCGCCCTCGCGCTCTCGTCAGTCGCCGACAACGCGGGGATAACCGTAACCGTGCTGGGCACGCCCGCAGAGGAGTACATCAAGTCGGGCGGCAAGATAACGATGCTGGAGGCGGGCGCGTTCGATGGTCTCCACGCCGCGATGATGGCGCACCCCATGCCGCACGACGCGGCGCAGATGCCGATCATCGCGGCGACGGGATTGGAAGTCACCTACCGGGGCAAAGAGGCGCACGCCTCCGCCTCGCCCGACCAGGGCATCAACGCGGCGGACGCGATGACCATCGCGCAGACGGCCATCGGACTGCTGCGGCCCACGCTGCGTTCCACCGACCGCGTGCACGGCATCGTTACCCACGGAGGGGAAGCGTTCAACATCATCCCCGCGCTGGTGAAGGGCGAATTCGGCGTGCGCGCGCTGACGCTCGACGACCTGGACGACGTGCGCCGCAAGGTGGTGCGGGCGTTCGAGGCGGGCGCGCTCGCCACCGGGGCGACGCTGGAGATTGACGGCGGCAAGAAGCCGTTCGCGCACATGGAGCACGACGGCGAACTGTCGGCGCTGTACCAACGCAACGCGGAGCAACTAGGGCGCGCCTTCATCACGCCGGAGCAGGCGTGGAAGCGCCCCGCGTCGAGCGATATGGGCAACGTGTCGCTGGCGCTGCCCTCCATCCACCCCAGTGTGGGCATCGATTCCAAAGGCGCGGTCAACCACCAGGCCGCCTTCGCGGCGGCGTGCGCGACGGCGTCGGCGGACGCGGCGGTGTACGACGCGGCGCTGAGCCTGGCGTGGACGGCGATCGACGCGGCCGGGCCTGGCGTGCGCGAGCGGTTGATGGCCGGGGCGCGGTAGGGACGCGCTCCGCTTGACGCGCCTGGCGGCGGTGATACCCTAGCAACGCGGCGGGCCGGAGAGGCTCGCCCGCGCGGGCGCCGCCGCGCCCCAATCTCGCTGCCCGCTGAGGAGGAACCCTATGCCACACGAGTTGCCGCCGTTGCCTTACGCAGAGGAGGCGCTGGAGCCGCACATCTCGCGCGAGACCATCCAGTTCCACTACGGCAAGCACCATCAGACCTACGTCAACAACCTGAACAACATGGTCGGCGACACCGAGTTCGCGGACTCCTCGCTGGAGGAGATCATCGTCAACGCGCCGGCCGGGCCCATCTTCAACAACGCGGCCCAGGTGTGGAACCACACCTGCTACTGGAACAGCATGAAGCCCAACGGCGGCGGCGCTCCCGGCGGCGCGCTGGGCGAGGCCATCGACAAGGCGTTCGGCTCCTTCGACGAGTTCAAGAAGGAGTTCTCCGCCCGCGCGGCGGGCAACTTCGGCTCCGGCTGGACGTGGCTGGTGAAGAACAGCGACGGCTCGGTGTCCATCGAGAACACCAGCAACGCGGGCTGCCCGCTGACGAACGGCCAGACGCCGCTGCTCACCTGCGACGTGTGGGAGCACGCCTACTACATCGACTACCGCAACGCGCGCCCCGCATACGTCGCGGCGTGGTGGAACCTGGTGAACTGGGAGAGCGCGGAAGCCGCCTACGCGGCCTAGCCCAGCGACAGCTGCACGCGCAGGGCGACGGGGTCGTTCAGCGTCGTGCGGTACTTGGCGTAGTCGGCGACGAGGCTCCAGCGGTTGCGGTAGATGGCGAGGCGCTCGCGCAGGGGTTCGTCTGCGGGTTCGTCCAACTCGAGGACGTTGCCGAAGGCGAACCGCTCGAACGCGCCCGAAGGCAGCACCCACGCCTCGACGCCCGCGTCCGTCTCTTCGAGGCCGAGCACGAAGAGCGACGGCTTGGGGCGGCGCACCTCCGCCTTGAAGACGCCGGGCGCGGCGCTTTCGGCGATGCGCAGTTCGACGTAGGAGCCGTCGCCGACGCGCGCGGCGAGGTCTACGCCGGGCACGCGTCCAACGGGGGCGAAGAGGTTGGCGTTGCGCTGCGTGAGCGCGTCGATGACGTGGCGGCGCGCTTGCTCGCGCTCCATTGCGCTAGCCCGTGCTGCGCAGCGCTCTGGCCGCGTCCTTGGCGAAATAGGTGATGACAATGTCGGCGCCCGCGCGCTTGATGCCGGTGAGCATCTCGAACATCGCGGCGCGCTCGTCGAGCCAACCGTTGGCGGCGGCGGCCTTGAGCATGGCGTACTCGCCCGACACGTTGTAGGCGGCGATGGGGTGCGCGAACGCCTCCCGCGCGCGCGCCACCACATCGAGGTAGGGCAGAGCGGGCTTGACCATCAGGATGTCGGCGCCCTCGGCGGCGTCCTGCTCCAACTCGCGGAGCGCCTCGCGCGCGTTCGCGCCGTCCATCTGGTAGGCGCGGCGGTCGCCGGAGCGGGGGGCGGATTCGGCGGCGACGCGGAAGGGGCCGTAGTAGGCGGAGGCGGCCTTGGACGCGTAGGCCATAGTCGCGGTCTGACCGTGCCCGGCGTCGTCGAGCGCGCGGCGTATGGCGTCTATCTGGCCGTCCATCATCGCCGACGGCGCGACCACGTCGGCGCCCGCGTCGGCGTGGGAGACGGCGGTCTGGGCGAGCAGTTCGAGCGTGGCGTCGTTGTCCACGCCGTCGTCGGTCAGCACGCCACAGTGGCCGTGGTCAGTGTACTCGCACAGGCATACGTCGGTGATGACGACGAGGTCGGGCGTGGCCGACTTGATGGCGGCCACGGCCTCCTGAATGACGCCGTTGGGGTCGTAGGCCTCCGTGCCCAGCGCGTCCTTGTGCTCGGGGATGCCGAAGAGCAGCACCGCCGACACGCCGAGCGCCGCCGCCTCCGCCGCCTCCGTCAGCAGGTGGTCGAGGGAGAGTTGCGCCTGGCCGGGCATCGGCTCGATGGGCAGGCGCACGTCGCGCCCGTGGGTTACGAAAAGAGGGTAAACGAGGTCAGCGGGGTTGAGGGCCGTCTCGCGGACGAGCCTGCGCATAGCGGCCGAGCGGCGCAGGCGGCGCAGGCGCACGCGCGGGAACGCGGCGCCGGAGGCGGTGGTCTCCGCGTTGCGGGGCAGGAGGCTGCTCATCGCGGCTCCTGAGCGGCGGCGCGGGCGGCGGCCATAGCCTCCACCAGGCCGGGCACGGTATGCACGGGCGCCTCTACGTCCACGCGCAGCCCCGCCGCGCGCGCCGCCGCCGAGGTTACCGGGCCGATGCTTGCGATCATCACTCCGTCGAGCAACTCCGCGTCTCCGTCGAGCGCCTCCACCAAGTGTTGGACGGTGGACGAACTGGTGAAGGCTGCTGCGCCAATCGTACCAGAGCCGAGCGCTTCCCGAATCTGCGCGTCCGCGTCGGCGGGCTTGAGCGTGCGGTAGGCGGCTATGCTCGTTGTCTCCGCGCCGCGTTCGCGCAGCGCGTCCGCGAGGGCGGCGGGGGCGATGTCGGCGCGGGGCAGCAGTACGCGCTTGCCGCGCAGGTCGAGGCCGCTGAGGCCGTCGGCGACGGCGGCGGTTGTGTAGGTTCGCGGCACGTAGTCGGCGGCGACGCCGCGCTGCGCCAGCGCCTCGGCGGTGGCCAATCCGATGGTGGCGACCCGCGCCGCGCCGAACGCGCGCGCGTCGCGCCCCTGGGCCGCAAGGCGCTCGAAGACCGCGTCGACGCCGTTGACGCTGGTGAAGACGACCCAGTCGAACGAGCCGAGCGCCGCAAGCGCCGCGTCCAGCTCAGCCGCGTCGTTCAACGGCGCTATCTCGATGGCGGGCGCCTCCACGGGTTCGGCGCCGTACTCCGCAAGCAGGCGGCTCAGGGCGCTCATCTGCCGCCTGGGGCGCGTAACCAGGACGCGCAGGCCGAACAGGGGCGCGCGGTCGAACCAGCGCAGGCGCTCGCCCAGTTGCGCCGCCTCGCCGATCACCGCAACGGCGGGTGCGCCGACGCCCGCATCGGCGGCGCGCCGCGCGATATCCGAGAGCACGCCGCGCACCGTGCGCTGCGCGGGGAGCGTGCCCCATTGGATGACGGCGGCGGGCGTGTCGGCGGGGCGGCCATAGCGG
The DNA here is from genome assembly GCA_964560025.1 of uncultured Dehalococcoidia bacterium. Classification (GTDB taxonomy): domain Bacteria; phylum Chloroflexota; class Dehalococcoidia; order Lucifugimonadales; family Australimonadaceae; genus JAGWBE01. The sequence goes on along the minus strand of CAZLKC010000001.1, from coordinate 146,777 downwards.
ATGAGGGCGGCGGCTATCTTGTCGAGGCGGCGTGCGCCCATAAGCAGTACGAGCGTTCCGGGCGTTTTGGCGAGGGCCGCCCAATCGAGGGGCGGGCCTGGCTTGTCGGGGTCTTCGCTGCCGCTGACGACGGTGAAGGCCGCCGCCAGCCCGCGATGGGTTACGGGGATCCCTGCATAGGCGGGGGCGGCGACCGCGGAACTCACCCCCGGGACAACCTCGAACGGGACGCCCGCCTCGGCCAGCGCCTCGAGTTCCTCGCCGCCACGCCCGAACACGAACGGGTCGCCGCCCTTGAGGCGCACGACCGTCTTGCCCCGCTTGGCCTCCGCCACGAGCAGGCGATTCACGGCGGCTTGGCGTTCGCCCGGCGCATCCGATTCCTTGCCGACGTAGCGCGTCTCGGCGTTCGGGGCGGCGTGGGCGAGCAGGGTGGGGTTGGCGAGGCGGTCATAGAGCACGAGGTCGGCTTGGCTGAGCGCTCGCACGCCGCGCAGGGTGATGAGGCCGGGGTCGCCGGGTCCTGCGCCGACGAGGATGACCTTGCCGGTCATTGCGCGCCCTCCACGCCGAGCAACGCGCCCGCGCCCTGTTCGAGCAGGGCGGCGTAGGCGGCGCGCCCCGTAACGCCGGGGTCTTCGACGGGGCCGTTCACCTCGGCGCGGTACGCCTCCGCGCCGTCGAGAGAGGTGACCGCGGCGAACAGGGAGAGCGCGCCGTCGGCGCCGACCTCGCCGTAAGCGCCGATGGGGATGAGGCATCCCGCGCCCGCCGCGCGCAGCACCCAGCGCTCCGCCTCCACTGCGGCCGCCGTCGGTTCGTGGCGAAGCAGACGCGCCGCCGCCAGCAGCTCTTCGTCGTCGGAGCGCACCTGGACGGCCAGGGCGCCCTGGCCGGGCGCGGGCGCGACGGCGCGGGGCGAGAAGAACTCGGTTACGCGCCCCGTAAGTCCGAGGCGGAGCAAGCCCGCGGCAGCCAAGACGACGGCGTCGTACTCGCCGTCGACCACTTTGCGCACGCGCGTGTCCACGTTGCCCCTGATAGGGAGATAGTCGAGGTCGCCGCGTCCCCGCCGTAACTGCGCCGTGCGGCGGGGGCTGCTGGTGCCGACGCGCGCGTGCGGCGGCAGGTTGAACAGGCTGCGGTTGAGGCGGTCGATGAGCGCGTCGCGCGGATCGGCGCGTTCGAGGACGGGGATGGTGGTTACGCCGGGCGTTGGACCGACGGGCAGGTCTTTAAGGCTGTGGACGGCGGCGTCGACGCGCCCGTCGAGCAGCGCCTGTTGGAGAACGCCGGTGAAGGCGCCCGTTCCCAAGGAGGCGATGGGCGCGTCGGGCGATTGGTCGCCCGCGCTGCGGATGCTCTCCACCTCGCAGCCGCGCTCCGGAAGGGCGGCGCGCAGGGCGTCGGCCACCTGCCGCGCTTGGAAGAGGGCTAGGGCGCTGCCGCGCGTGCCGATGCGGATAGGGGTCGCCATCGCGTCGGCCTCAGCCGCCCGCGCCTTGCGCGGCGGCGCGCAGCGCCTCTAGGAGCAGCGCCTTGGCTTCGTCGGGCTTGCCCGCTTGGACGAGGGACAGCACCTCGTCGCTCATCGCGTCCTGCCATGCGTCGGTGGGCGGATTCGCGCCGTCGGCGCGCAGGTCGGCGCGGGCTTGGGCGAGCGTCTCGGCGGCGTCGGCCCACGCGAGGGCGGGCCATCGTTCGAGCGCCTCGCGCAGCTTACGGGCGAGGGCGGGGCTTGCGCCGCCGGTGGATACGGCGATGGTGACCGCGCCGCGCTCGACGACAGCCGGTGCGATGAAATCGCACGACGGCGCGTCGTCCACCACGTTCAACAGCACGCGCTCGCGCGCCGCCTCCTCGCGCACCGCTGCGTTGGCGTGCGCGTCGTCCGTTCCCGCTATGGCGGCGAACGCGCCGGTCAGGTCGCCCGGGGCGTAGGGGCGCTCGCGCCACTCGACGCGCCCCTCGGCGGCCCACGCGCGGACGGCGGGAGTCACGGCGGGGCTGACCACCGTAACGACGGCGCCCGCCGCGAGCAATTGGATGGTCTTGCGCTCGCCGACGGCGCCGCCGCCGACCACGACGCAGCGCCGCCCGCGCAGGTCGAGGAACGCGGGATAGTAGCGCTGCGTCTCGCCGCCGTTCATCCCCCTATCGTACGCCCTGAGCGATTCGGAGGCGCGCGCCGTGCGCTAGCGATGTATGGCGCGCGGCGCCTAGCGCCCATCAATGGCGGCGGATAGGGCTACAATCGGCGCGTGATGCCCTTTTGGCTGCGCGGAGGCCTACGCTTGGGCAAGCGTCAAGAGCGATCGGGGGAACTCGCTCGAGAACGCGAGCGTCTAATCGAGGCGATCGAGCGCGAGGTGAAAGACAAGCGCGTGCTGCGGGCGATGGCGGAGACGCCGCGCGAGGTGTTCATGCCGCGGCGCTTGCGCCGCCGCGCCTACGATAACGAGGCGTTCGCCATCGGCTACGGCCAGACCGTCTCGCAGCCGCTCATGGTGGCGCTGATGCTCGACGCGCTGGACGCAGCGCCCGGAGACAAGGCGCTGGACGTGGGCGCGGGTTCGGGCTATCAGGCGGCGGTGTTGTCTAGGTTGGCGCGCCGCGTCGTCAGCGTTGAGCGCGTGCCGCAATTGGCGGAGTTGGCGCGGGAGCGATTGGCGGCGCTGCGCATCGCCAATGCGGTCGTTCATCACACGCCGGATAGGCTCGGCTGGCCGCCGGACGCGCCCTACGACGCCATCGCCGTGGCCGCGTCGGCGCCATCGGCGCCGCCCGCGCTGCTTGCGCAGCTAAGGGAGGGCGGGCGGCTGGTGATTCCCCTTGGCCCGCCGCACGAGCAGCGCCTCGCCCGAATCACCAAGACGGCAGACGGGGCGGAGGTGCGATGGCTGGGCGCTTGCCGCTTCGTGCCGCTGCTCGGCGCGGAAGGGTGGGGTGGGTAGGGGGCCTTCGTCCTTGCGATTGCCCTCAGGGCGGCCGAGAGGAAAGCGGTTTGACGCTCCGGGAGGGCGGGGCTAACATCGCCGTGCGCGCCCCGGCGCGGGGAGCGCGCCGGGCTCGGCCCGCCAACGGAGGAGCGGTTGGTCTATTCGCAGAAGACGTCGGCGGACTTGGCCCGGCCGGTGGCGGCGCGGCTCCAGGAGAACCTCGAGCGGGTCATCTTTGGCAAGACGCGCGAGGTGCAGTTGGCGGTGATGGCGCTGATGTCGCGCGGCCACCTGCTCATCGAGGATGTGCCGGGCGTCGGCAAGACGATGCTCGCGCGGAGCATCGCCAAGAGCATCGGCGGCGACTTCCGGCGCATCCAGTTCACGCCCGACCTGCTGCCGAGCGACATCATCGGGTCGTCCATCTTCAATCAGCGCAGCGGCGAGTTCGAGTACCGACAGGGGCCGATCGTGGCGGAGGTGGTGCTGGCGGACGAGATCAACCGCGCCTCGCCCAAGACCCAAGCCGCCTTGCTCGAGTGCATGGAGGAGCGGCAGATAACGGTGGACGGCGTTACGCACCGGATGCCCGACCCATTCATCGTGCTCGCCACGCAGAACCCCATCGAGTACGAGGGAACCTTCCCGCTGCCGGAGACGGAGTTGGACCGCTTCCTCGTGCGCGTGCACCTGGGCTATCCCGGCTTCGCGGACGAGCTGAACGTGCTGGAGGCGCAGCGGGAGCAACACCCCATCGAGACGCTGGAGCCGGTGGTGGACACGGGCGACTTCGACCTGATGCTTCGCGGGCTGCGCAGCGTGCACGTGGAGTTGCCCGTGCGCGAGTACATCGTGCAGGTGGTGAGCGCCACGCGCTCGCACCCGAACCTGTACCTAGGGGCGTCGCCCCGGGGTTCGTTGGCGCTCTATCGATTGGCGCAGGCCAAGGCGCTGATGGAGGGCAGGGACTACGCGCTGCCGGACGACGTGAAGGAGCTCGCGCCGGCGGCGTTGGGGCACCGGTTGATCCTCAGCTCGTCGGCGCGCATCCAGGGCGCGTCGGCTGAGGATGCGATCGGGGACATTCTGGACAGCGTTCCTGTGCCGGGGGCGAGCCCGGCTTGAGCGGCGCGCGCCGTCGCGGGAGACCGAGGTGAAAGGAAGGCTGCTGTGGTTGGCGCTGGCGGCGCTGTTGCTGAGCGTGGGGTTGGCCACCGGCTCCGACATCGCCTTCCGCCTGTCCTACGCGCTGTTCGCGGTTCCGCTCATCGGCTTTGGGATGGCGGGGCTTGCTGCGCGCGGGTTGGACGCGCGCGTGCGGCGCATCACCGCCTACATCCAGGTCGGCGACTACATTGAGGAGGAGATAAGCCTCCGCAGTCTGCACTGGTGGCCCAAGTTGCTCATCGAAGTGCGTCACGCCACCACGCCGTTCGCCTCGCCGGGGCGCGTGCTGAGCCTGTGGCCGTACCAGGAGACGACGTGGAGGACGCGGACGCGCGCCGAGCGGCGCGGCCTCTATGAGCACGGCAGGGTCGAGGTTACGCTGCGCGATCCGTTCGGGCTGTTCGAGCGCCGCCGGGTGCTGGGCAAACGAGAGGCGACGCTGATCTACCCGGCGACGGTGGAATTGCCCGGCTTCCACGTGCCTACGGGCAGAGGTTGGAGCGAGGGCGTGGCGGCGGGGCGAACGCTGCTGCCGAGCCCGGTGGCCGCCGGAGTGCGCGACTTCTCGGCGGGCGACGCGGCCAACCGCGTCCACTGGCCGACGACGTTGCGGATGGGGCGCCTGATGGTCAAGGAGTTCGATCGCGAGCCCGCCGGGCCATCCGACGCGATATGGGTCGTCGTCGACCTGTACGAGGCGGCGCAGGCGGGGGCAGGCACGGAGAGCACGGTGGAATACGCGGTGACCATCGCGGCCTCCGTCGCGCGCCGCTTCTTGGACAGCGGGCGCACGGTGGGGCTGGTGATAGGCGGGCGCGAGCACACGCAGGTGAGCGCGGACACGGGGGCGGCGCAGTTAGGGCGCGTGCTGCAAGCGCTCGCTCTGGCCGAGCCGGGAGCATCGGGGCCGCTGTTGGAGACGGTGAGGCGCTCGGGGGGCGTGGTGCTTCCCGACACGACCGCCGTGGTGGTTACCGCAGGCAGCGCCGGCGAGGCCGCCGCGGCGGCCTCCTTCTACCAGACGCGCGACGTTACCGCCGTGCCGATCCTGTTGGAGGCGGGGAGCTTTCGCGGCGAGCCGCCTATGCACGGCGGCGCTTACCGCCTGCCCGGCGCGGGCGTGCAGGCGTATGTCATCCATCGAGGGGACGACATCCAGCGGCGGTTGGACTACGCCTCCGCCGGGCACGCGCCCATCGGCGACATCGAGCGGGTTGCGGCGGGATGAGCGCCCAAGCCGCGAGTCTGCGCGAATTCTCGCTGTGGCAGCGCTTCGCCAGCGGCGAGGGCATGAGCGTGCTGCTCATGGGGTTGCTGCTAGTCAGCGTGGCGTGGCCGGTGCAGAGCGCTCGCTGGGTTCCGGGGATGGCGCCGATCGTCGTGGTTACGCTGCTGGCGTTGGCGCTGCTAGTAGTCAGCGACTACTTCAGGTGGCCACGCGCGCGGGCGCAAGCGGCGGCGCTCGCGGGCGGCGTTGCGCTCGTCATCGCCTCGGCAATTGCGGTGATGCCGCAAGAGAGCCTGGGGGCGAGGCTCGCGGGACTCGCGCCGGAGGCGGCGGCGTGGATTGGCGCTATCGCGAGCGAGGAGGCGCTGCCCGGGCGGGTGGAGTTCGCCATCTTAATGACGGCGCTCTTCTGGGCGCTGGGATTCTGGGGGGCGGGGCTGGCGCTGCACCGGCGTCAGGCGTGGCCGCTAATCGTGCCGGCGGGGCTTGTGCAAGTTACGGTGCTTGAAAACGTGGCTGGTGGTGGCGCGGCGTGGCTGGCCGCCTTTATGGCCGCGAGCCTCGCGCTGCTTATCCACACCTCGACGCTGCGGCGGCAGCACGTTTGGCGCGAGCGGGGGATCGAGTACGCGCCGTCGCTGGCGCTCTCGCACTCGGTGTTCATCCTCGGCTTCGGCGTGGCGGCGGTGCTGCTGGTCTCGACGCTGCCGGTTATCCCGTGGACGCCGTTCGACGGCGCGGCGCGGCGTGCGCAATCGTCCGTGGACGCCGTGGAGGAGGCATTGGGCCGCCTGTTCAATGCGCTGCCCTCGCGCCGCCACTACGCCACGCTCACCTACGAAGAGGAGACGACGCTGCGGGGCAATCCGCAGCTGTCCGACCAGCGCCTGTTCAGCGTCGCCGGGCCGCCGCAGTTGTGGCGCGTCCGCGCCTATACGGACTACACCGGCTCCGGTTGGTCGACGGGCGCGGCGGAGTTCATCGACTTCGCGCCGCAGGAGGCAGTGAGCGGAGACAGGGTGGTGGTGCGGCACGAGTTCCGGTTGGACGCGGCGACGGACAGCCTGTTCTCCGGGGGGCATCCGCTGCGGTTTGACGCTCCGGCGCTGGCGCTGGCCAACCCGGATACGCCGTGGGACGTGCTGCAGGTGAAGTACGGCGAGGGGCTGGACTACTTCAAGACGCGGCTCAATCTGCGCTACCGCTCGGAGGGATCGGTGCTGCTGGCGAGTGCATCGCGGTTGCGCGGGAGTGCGTCCGAGCCGTATCCCGATTGGGTCGCCGGCGCGTACTTGCAGTTGCCGGAGACGCTCCCACAGCGGGTGCGCGACCTTGCGGCGGAGGCGGCGAGCGGCGCGGAGACGCCTTACGACCAGACCCTGGCGGTGCGCGACTACCTGCTGGCCAACTACCGCTACGAATTGGGCGTGCCGCAGCCCCCGGCGGGCAGCGACGGGGTGGACTTCTTCCTGTTCGAGACGCGGGAGGGCTACTGCGACTACTACGCCTCGGCGATGGTGGTGCTGATGCGCTCGCTGGGCGTGCCGGCGCGCTACGTGCTGGGCTATGCGCCGGGGCAGTACGACCAAGACCGCAACGAATACGTCGTCCGCGAGTTCCATTACCACGCGTGGCCGGAGGTGTACTTCCCCGGGTTCGGCTGGCAGCAGTTCGAGCCGACGCCGCCGGAAGCGATCGAATTCGGGGGCGAGCTGGCTGGCGCCGCCGATTCGCGGGGCGGCATCGACGCCGATTTCGTCGAGGGGACGTTCCTCGAGGATCAGCCTGCGTCCGTGCCGGTGGGCGTCGCCGCGACGGGTGGGGGCGGGCTCTCGCAGACGCTGCTGGCGGCGCTCGCGTTGGCCGGATTGTTGTTCGCGGCGTTGACGTTCGTCTACCACCGCGCGTGGTGGCGCCTCTCCAACCTCGACCGAACGGCGGAGCTGTACGGCAAGATGACGCGGTTGGGCGTGCTGCTGGGGACGCCGCAGCGCCCGCACCAGACGCCGTTGGAGTATGGGCGAGCGCTGGCGCGGCGCATGCCCTCGCACGCGTGGGCGGTGCTCGACATCAGCGAGGCGTACACGACCTACCGCTACAGCCCTTGGCGAGTCAGTATGAGCCAGCGGATGCACGCGGAGCACGCGTGGGGGCAGCTGCGCGGCGCGCTGATTCGGCGGTTGCTGCGGCCGGGGGGCTAGCGCCCGCGGCGGCTAGCCCGCCACGCCGGGGAAGCGGTCGACGAAGGCATGGCCGGAGCGCTCCACGTGGTCGTCGAGGGTGAGGCCGAGGCCGTCGTGGAGGCGGTTGAGCATAGCGCGGTAGCCGGTCAGCATCACGACGTCGGTTATCTGCTCGTCGGTGAAGCCGGCGTCGCGCAGCACTTGCAGGTCGTCCGCCGTGGTCATCGCGGGATGGAAGGTGAGTTTCTCCACGTAGGCGAGCATCACGCGCTCCTCGGGGGCGAGGTCGGCGCTGCGCCAGTCGTTGTAGAGGGCGACGGAGAATTCCTCGTCGGCGTCGCCGCGCCGGACCAACGATCCGGCGTGGGCGGCGCCTCAGAAGCGGCAGCGGTTGAGGCCCGACACGACGACGCTGATCATGTCGGCGCGGCGTGCGCCAAGGGAGGACGCGTCACCGATGAGGCTGCGCCGCAGGTTCTCCTTGGCGGCGGCCACCTTGGGGCGGAGGCTGAGCGCCTTGATCATCGGGGGGACGCGGCCCAGCCGTTGGCGCGCCTCCTCGTAGAGTTCGGCGAGCTCGCCTGCCGCCTCCGACTCCTCGACGGTCTTGACCCACGCAACGGCCATAGCGCGCCTCCTTGCGGGCGGTGTTGGTGCCGAGGGAGGGTTTCGAACCCACACGTCCCACAGGGACAGCGGATTTTAAGTCCGCCGCGTCTACCATTCCGCCACCTCGGCGCCGCCGCATTCATATTATGCGCCAACGCGCTGGCGGCGGGGAACGGGAGAGCGGCGCAGCGGGCAGTGTGGTAGAACCACGCTATCCGGCGCGCGGCGCCCCGTGAGGAGGCATACGATGAGCTACGGCGAGGTTGTGCTGGACACCATCATCCCTGCGCGGCACGGGATGGCGTTCGAGATAAAGAAGGGGCAGGTCATCCGCCTGTACCTGGTGGAGGACCGCCAGGTGGGCGACTGCGTGTTCTACAACGCTCACGACTACAAGGAGTGGTTCCACGTCGGCCAGTCGTGGGCGATCAACGTGATGCTGGGCACGGGCGACGCCCACTCCTTCAAGCACTTCTACTCCAAGCCGCCCCGCGAGAACGTGATGCTGACTGTGCTGGAGGACACGGTGAAGAACCACTGGGGCAACATGGGCGGGCGCTGCACCGCGCGCCTCGGCGAACTCTCCGGCCACGGCAACCCCGACCGCAGCTGCCAGCAGAACATCACGGAGGCGCTTGCGCCCTACGGCTTGACAGGGGACGACATCAACGACATGTTCAACATGTTTATGAACGTGGAGATGGACGCCAACGGCCTCTTCACGTTCAAGGCGCCGGAGACGGTGGCGGGCGATCACATCATCCTGCGCGCGGAGATGGATATCCTTGCGGGGATATCGGCCTGTCCCAACGACAACGGCCCCATCAACGATGGCCGTTGCAAGCCGTTGGGCGTGACCATCTTCGGCGGGTAGGGGCGGCGCCGGCGGCGGCGCCTACGCCAGGTAGTCGAGCGCGAGCGTTGCTAGGACGCGGGCTTCGTTGACGACGCTCGATAGGGGGACGAAGTCCTCGCCTAGGAGGGTGTTGGCGCCGTTGGTTCCGTACTGGACGGTGGGTATGCCGTGGGCGTTGGGGCCGCCTGCGTCGTAGGAGCCGGGGTGGTAGTAGTGCTCCGGCTCTTGGCCGAAGACGCTCGCGTGGGCGGCGATGATGGCCTGGACGTTGGGGTCGTCCGGCTCCACGAGGGCGGGCAGCATATGGACGCCGCGCTCCACCGTAACCTCGAACGGGCTGAGGTCGCCTACGGCGGCGCGCACCTCGTCCACAGCCGCGTCGATGTCGTCGCCGGGGAGGAGGCGGCGGTCGACGACGATGCGCGCGGTGTCCGGCAGCGTGTGCGGGGCTAGCGGCGCGTAGGAGATTTGGTAGGGCACGGCGTGGAGGCCGCCTAGTTTGGGGTGGGTCTTGGAGAAGGTCATCTTGGCGATGCGGTTAACGGCCTCGTTGGCGCCCATAATGGCGTTGAGGCCCAGGTCGGGGCGGCTGGAGTGGGATGCCTTGCCCTTGACCGTTACGTAGACGTCGACGCGCCCGCGGTTGCCGAGTTGGAGGCGGAAGTTGGTGCGCTGGAGCACCACGCCGAGCGTCGGCTTGGACGGGAGCGCGCCGATGATGGCGTCGGAGCAGGCGTGGCTGGAGCGCCCCTCGTTGTTGACGCCGAAGTAGAGGGCGCCGCGCAGTGGCGCGCCCGATTCGACGAGCATCTTCAGCACGCCGAGCATAGCGGCGAAGTGGGACTTGTTCTGTGTGGCACCCTGGCCGAAAGCGCAGGGTTCGTCGAAGCCGAACGCCGTGCCCATCGCCACGCGCCCGCCGAAGGGGTCGCTCATCAGGTTGGAGTGCTGGCTGGGGGTGTAGGCCATAACGAGGAGGGCGCGGTCGGATTCGCCCTCGCCCATGCGGACGACCAGTTGGTTGAGGGGCGCCTCGATGACGCCGTAGGCGCCGATGGCGAGCAGTTCGGGGCGGATGACCTCCTGGACGAAGTGGACGAGTTTCGGGTCGTCGGGCGCCATGAGCGTGTCGACGCCCATCGGCACGTCGGTCGGCGTGCGGAGGAGCGCGACCAGCGTGTCGATGATGTACTCCTCGTCGAGGTAGTCGGCGATGATCTCGTCGGTGGTGGTCATAGCGCGGGGGCGTCTCCGGGTGGGGTGGGCGCAGGATAGCAGGCGCCCGCTAGAATGCTGCGCAGCCGGGCCGATAGGGCGCGAGGAGGGGCGATGAAGGTAGACCTGCGGACGCCGCCGAGCCATCCGGTGCGGGAGATGGCGGAGTTCGCGCGCAAGTGCGAAGAGGCAGGGTTCTACGCCTGCGGTTTCAACGACTCGCAGTTGTACTTCCGCGACACCTACGTCGTGTCGTCGCACGCGCTGGCGGCGACGGACGCGCTGGTCGTGCATCCGGCGCTCACCTGTCCGGGGCCGAGGCACTCGTCGGTCATCGCGTCCGCCGCGCGGACGGCACAGGAGGCGGGGCCGGGGCGGTTCGAGGTGTGGCTCGGGCGCGGCGACGCGGCGGCGTCCACCATCGGGCGGGCGGCGCTGACGCTGCGGGAGACGCGGCAGGCGGTCTCGGAGATTAAGCGGGCGATGGCGGGGGAGTGGGGGATATGGGGCGACCCGCACGTGCGTCTGCACCATAGCGATGGGCCGCCTCCGCCCGTGTTCCTTGCGGGCCGCGGCCCGAAGGTGCTCGGCATCGCGGGCGAACTGTGCGACGGCGCGCTGCTGGCCGTGTCGCCCGACCCCGCGTCGGTGGCGCAGGCGAGGCAGTGGGTGGCGGACGGAGCGGCCAGGGCGGGGCGCGATCCCGCCGAGGTGGAGTTGGTTCTAGAGGTGCGGACGATGATCCGCGAGACGCGCCGCCTCGCACACCGCACGCACGCGCCCAAGCTGCTGCCGAACCTGGTGCGGCCGGACGCGCAGGAGTGGCTCGCGGCGCGCGGAGTCGAGTACGACCTGGCGCCCATCGCGGAGCGGCTGCGCGAGGGGTGGGCGGCGATGCAGCGGTTGGCGCCGTCGGCGAGCCATCCCTACGACTGGGTGGCGGCAGAGGAGATAGCGGACGCGGCGATACCGCCGGAATTGCAAGCGGCGGCGGGCGACACGATGGCGGTGCTGGGCGACCCGGACTACGTGGCGGGGCGCTACCTGGAGTTGCAAGCGTCGGGCGTTGAACGCGTCTATATGTACGCGAACCTGTCGTTCCAGTGGCCGGAGGAGGAGCGGCGCGCGTTCGGGGAGGTCATCGGCCCGGCGCTGGCGCGCGCAGTGGGTTAGACAGGGAGGATGGGGCGCCCCTCGGGCGTGAGCACGTCGAAGGCGTTGAGGCAGCAGGCGAGCATGGCGTAGCTGCCGATGACCGCGGTGAGTTCGGCCATGTGGCGGTCGCCTAGACGCTGGCGGAGGGCGTCGAATGCGGCGTCTGCGACGCGGTGGGGCGGGCGCAAGAGGGCTTGGACGTAGCGGACGATGGAGGCGTCCTCTTCGGGAATCCCGTCGGGTGCGCTTCCGCGCTTGATGGCTTGGATGGTCTGCTCGGCAACCCCGGCGGCGCGGGCGTCGTCTTCGTGGGCGGCCCACTCGTAGAGGCAGTCGAGTTCGCGGGCGACGGCGCAGATGGCGATCTCGGAGACGCGCCTGTCGAGCGTGGCATCGAAGCGGGCGAAGCCGATGGTGTGGGCGACGCGGGCGGCCTGGTCGGGCGAGTGCAGCAGGTATTGGTAAGGGGCGCCGATGCGCCCTCTGCTGGCGATGATGGAGTCGAAGTGGGGCTTGGCGGCGTCGTCCACCTGGTCGCGCTGGGTGATTTCGGGCAGGCGGGGCATAAAGGCGCTCCTGGAGGTAGAGGTGTAGCGGGGCGAGGGTATCAGAGGGGCGCCCTTCGAGTTCACTCAAGGCGAACGGAGGGGACTTGACGAGGTATGCGTATGCCAGTATAAGCATACGTATACAACCTAAGAAGGCTAGGCAATGCGCAAAAGTGAGGATGTAGCCATGAAGTTTATTTCCACAGCCACTCTTACCTTAGTCGTGCTATTGTTTGCCACTGCGTGCATGACCGGGCCAGCCGGACCACAGGGGCCACCGGACCGCAAGGACCAGCCGAAGCCGCCTATAGTCCAGAACTGTACGACGACTGCCGTGACGCTTTCGGCTCCTTCAGTGTTGCCTCCTTGCGCCGAATGATGGTGGCGTCGGGGGGGTTGTCTGAATTGGGAGAGCTAGGGGCGCTAACGGACGACGACCTACGCAGCATGCTCAAGATGGCATGCCTAGCCATGGCCTCGGGATCTGACACGTTCTTGGGCAAGCTGGTTGAAGAGGCCGTTGTCGAAGAGTAGTGACGTTGCTGTGCGGCCGTGGGGTGGTGTCAAGTATAAACTGCTTGTCCTCAATTGAAACAATCAGGCTGTCTGCACGCTCGGTTGTAGCTGGCATCCGGCATGGATGTTCGCGTGGTATGACGCACAAACCACGAGCGTCTTGCGACGCCGCCTTGCCAGCATCTCCACCCAGGCAGGCCTCTTAGAGGATGTCTAAAATGGGAAGCGAAACCGCTAGGGGCGGGAGGGCAATTGGCGTAAGCCCTGTCTATGGACAGATAAGCCTACCTCAGCGACCTCACCGATGCCGAATGGAGCCTGCTCGAACCCCTGCTGCCTGCGCCTTCCCCCATAGGGTGCCGCATCATCTACCCCCGGCGCGAGGTGGTCAACGCCACCTTGTACGTCCTGCGCACCGATGGGTGGTCGAGCGGACGTTCGCGTGGCTAGGACGCTACCGCCGTTTGAGCAGGGACTACGAGGAACTGCCGCAAACGACGGAGGCGTGGGGCTACCTAGCGATGACCAATATCCGCCTATACCGATTAGCGCACCCTGCCCCTTCTTAGGACACCCTCTCAGGGCGAACGGATGGGAGGGTGCAGGGCGAGCGGATAGGGTAGGCGGGGGCGTGCGATAATGGCGGGGTGGCGGCGAATCCGTATCGCAGGTTGCCGAGCGTCGATCGGGTGCTGACGGAAGAGGCGCTCGCGGAGACGCTCGCGGTCTATGACCGCGCTGTCGTGGTGGAGGCGGTGCGGGAGGCGCTGGAGGCGTCTCGCGCGTCGCTGGCGGCGGGCGAGGGAGCGCCGGACGCCGGGGAGGTGGCGGCTGCGGCTGCGGGGCAGTTGGCGCGGGAGCGGAGGGCTTGGCCTGCGCCGGTCATCAACGCGACGGGCGTGATCCTGCACACGAACCTGGGGCGGGCGCCGCTTTCCGACGCGAGCGCGCGGGCGGCGGCCGCGGCGGCGACTGAGTACTCCGACCTCGAGCTCGACCTCGAGTCGGGCAAGCGGTCTTCGCGGCATCGGGCGGTTGCGGCGCTGCTGCGCCGGTTGACGGGGGCGGAGGACGCGATGGTGGTGAACAACAACGCGGGGGCGGTGCTGCTGGCGATGGCGGCGTTGGGGGCGGGCAGGGAGGTGGTGGTGGCGCGGGGAGAGGCGAGCGAGATAGGGGGCGGGTTCCGCATTCCGGACGTGCTGCGGCAGAGCGGGGCGCGGATGGTCGAGGTGGGGACGGTGAACCGCACCTACGCGCGTGATTACGACGAGGCTATCGGCGAGGATACCGCCGCTGTGCTGGTCGTGCACCGCTCGAACTTCCGCGTGGTGGGGTTCACGCACGAGGCGGCGTTGGGGGAGGTTGCGGCGGTCGCCAAGGCGCAAGGCGTGCCGCTGCTGCACGACCTGGGCAGCGGGGCGTTGCTGGATACGGCGGCCTACGGGTTGGTGCACGAGTGGACGCCTCGGGAGAGCATAGCGGCGGGCGCGGGGTTGGTGTTCGTGTCGGGCGACAAGCTGCTGGGAGGGCCGCAGGCGGGTGTCGCGTTGGGCAAGGCGGCGCTGGTGGAGCGATTGGCGCGGCACCCGCTGGCGCGTCCTTTGCGGGCGGACAAGATGACGCTGGCGGCGTTGCACGCGACGTTGCTCCACTACGCGCGCGGGGAGGCGGAGCGCGAATTGCCGGTGTGGCGGATGATCGCGGCGGGCGTGGAGGAGTTGGAGACGCGGGCGCGCACAGTGGCGGAGGCGGCGGGCGGCGACGCGCGCGTGGTCGAGGGGTTGTCCACGGTTGGCGGCGGCAGTCTGCCGGGCGATACGCTGCCGACGCGGTTAGTGAGCGTCGGCGGAGAGGAGGCGCGCGGCGGCGCGGAGGGGCTGGCGCGGCGGCTGCGGACGGGCGATCCAGCGGTGTTGGGGCGCATCGAGGCTGACCGCCTGCTGCTCGACCTGCGGACGGTGCTGCCGGGCCAGGGGGCGGCGTTGGGAGCGGCGCTCAAGGCGGCGCTGGGGACGGGGTAGGGACGCTAGACGCGCAGTCGGCGGAACCCTGGGTTGAGGGCGGCGACGATGGCTACGGCGGCTAGGCCGATGGAGGCGCTGGCCCAAAGGGCGGTTTGGACGCCGAAGGAGTCGGCGACGAGGCCGGCGACGACGCCGCCGAGGGGCATCATGCCGATGTCCATCATATAGACGCCCATCACGCGCCCGCGCATCCAGTCGGGCGTGATCATCTGGAGGACGGTGTTGTTGGTGGTCATATTGACCATCAGGGCGGCCTGGACGACGACGAGGGCGCCCATCGCGGCGGCGAGGGTGTCGAGTTGGGAGAAGACGATGATGCCGAGGCCGCCGATGGTGAGGGCGGCGAGGATGAGACGCCCCTTGGCGCGCACCTGGCTGAACATCGCCATAAGCAGGGTGCCGAGGAATCCGCCGATGCCTGCCCCGGTGAGCAGCAGGCCGAGTTCGTTGCCTTCGTCGCGCGCCTGACCGAGGACTTCGACGGCGTAGACGGGCATAAGCGTCATCGTGGAGGACATCATGGTGAGCGTGGGGACGAGGGCGACGAGGATGACGGTGAGGGTGGTGCGGTCGCTGGTTACGTAGGCGAAGCCCTCGCGGAGGTTGTGGAGGATGGAGACGTCGCGGCTGGCGCGTTCGCCCGAGGCGTACTCGGCGCGGAAGGGGATGATGAGCGCCATAACGCCGACGTAGAAGAAGGCTTGGAGCAAGAAGTTGACGCCGGGGCCGAAGAAGGTGATGAGGAAGCCTCCGGCTGCGGGGCCGAAGATGCGGGTGGTGTTGAACGCCATTGAGTTGAGCGCGACGGCGTTCATCAGGCTTTCGCGGGGGACGGCGTTGCTGACGAGGGTTTGGCGCGTGGGGTTGTTGATGCTCCAGCCTATGCCGGTGAGGAGGGAGAAGAGGTAGAGGTGCCACATCTGCACGATATCGGCGAGGACGACGAGGGCGAACCCGACGGCGAGCATGGCGAGGAAGGCTTGGTCGATGAGCAAGACCTTGCGGCGGTCGAAGCGGTCGGCGAGCACCCCTGCGACGGGGGCGAGCAGCAGGGGGATGGCGCGCAGCCCCAGCACGACGGAGACCTGGAGGGCGGAGCCGCTGAGGTGGAAGGCGAGCCAGCCGAGCGTGACCTGCTGCACCCAGTTGCCGCCGCTGACGAAGAGGGTGCTCGTCCATAGCAGGCGGAAGTTGGGGTGGCGCAGGGCGCTGAAGGCGCTGCGCCACTGCGGGCGCTGCCCTCCGCGTTCGCGGATGGCGGCAGGCGTGCGCTGTTGGTGGTTCATAGGGGGGCGGCGCCCAGTGTACGGCGCAGTGGTTGCGCGGTCAACGAAATGAGGGGGAGGGGGCAAGGACAGGTTTGAAACCTGTCCCTACGTGTGGCGGTGGGGCTGTAGGCGCGTACCGTCGTTTGAGGTATCTGCCTTCGCAAGGCCTGTTTGTTGCCAGGCTTCGGGGGCGCAGGCGCCCGCGCCGCGTTGACGCGCGCGCCTCGCCGCCCTTACGATGGAAAGAGCGCGGCCCCCTAGCTCAATGGTAGAGCAGCTGACTCTTAATCAGCGGGTTGTGGGTTCGAGTCCCTCGGGGGTCACCAGCGTTCCCGCGCCCTTCTCCTAGCGCGGCGCTGCGGACGTAAGATGCGCCCCGTGGATAGCCGAGAGGGCAGCGGCCTCGTCTATTGCCGCGAATGCGGGGGCAGTTTCACGCGCTCGGCGTGGACGGTGCACACGCATAACCCAAACCGCGCCGGCTGCGCCCTCACCTATTGCACGGAGCAGGCGGCGGGATTCTGCATCCACGAATCGCTGCCGTTGTGCGGGCCGCACCTGGTCGAGCACCGACGCTCGGGCCATCAGGTGCAGGTCATCGATGGCGCCGTCTGCCGCACGTGCGACGGCGGAGGGCGCGTCCACGCGCAGGAGGTCGGCAACGACCCCGGCGGACAGTGGCTACGCTGCCCGCATTGCTTCGGCTCCGGCTACGACGGGGAGTTGGTTCGCTACCGCGAGTGGGAGCAGGAGCGGCGGCGGCAGGCGTCAGAGGCGCAGGGCGAACACGATTGGCAGCGACCGGCCTCGGAGCAGGCGCAGCGAGCGGAAGAGCGCAAACGGCAACTATGGGAGCAGGTTGAGCAAGTAGGCGAGGAGTGGGAGCGAGGGCGGCGTGAGCGGGAAGAACGCGAGCGCGAAGAGCGCGAGCGGCTGGCGCGTGAGGAACGCAAACAGGAATCACGGGAGAGGCGCGAGTAGCGCGAGCAGAAGGAGCATGAGCGGAAGGCAAGAGCACTCGACCGGCGGGAGCGTCAACAGGAAGCGCGCGAGGGCCGGCAGCAGATGAGCGCCGCGCGTCCGCAGCGTCGAGGCTCGCGGATGTTCCTGCTCGGCGTCTTGGTTGGTGCGCTGCTGATCGCGGGCGGCGGAGCGGCGGCCTACGTCTACCTCTACGGCTTGCCGGAGCAACCTCTCCCCCAGATAGCGGCGCCCCCGCCGACGGCGACGCCCACGCTTACGCCAACCCCGGCCCTTGCGCCTACGCCTACGCCGTTGCCTGCTGCTGCGCCTCCTGCGGCCACGCCTACGCCATCGCCTACGCCGACACCTCCACCCACGCCTACGCCGACGCCGGACATCCCGCCGCCGAGCATCTGGGTGGTGCTCGCCACGTCGCGCGGGCAGGTTACGGAGGAGTACGTGCGCGAGTTCGCGCAGCGCTACCCCTGGGACGCTGCACAGTTGGCCGTCGGGCCTATCGCGCGAGGGGAGCGGTTCCTCGCCGTACTTCAGCCGAGCCACTACCCGCGGTTGATCGCCATCGACGGGAGCGGAGGCGTGAACGTCACAATGTGGGAGCGCATCCGCGATTTCGTGAGCATCGGTGGGATCGAGTACGACGCTTGGGCGTTCAAGTCCGCCGAATCGCCGCTCAACCTGCTGAACGGCGCGGAGGTGGCTCTGCGCCGCAACGCGCCTCTGCCTACGCCCGTGCCCACGCCCACCCCCTCGCCGACTCCTACACCATCGCCTACACCCGTACCTACGGCTACGCCGACACTGACCCCTACGCCCACCCCGACGCCCACGCCAACGGTGACGCCCGCCCCTACGCCTACGCCGCTCGGAGGCTCGCTGCGGCGGTTGCAGGAACTGCGCGAATTCGCACTCGACCTCGTCAACCGCGACCGCGCCACGCACGGCGCCGCCCCGGTGGTGCTGGGGACGAACCCCGCCGCGCAAATGCACGCGGACGATATGATCGCCAACGACACGTACGGCCATTGGTGGGCGGACGGGCGCAAGCCGTACATGGTGTATACGCAGACGGGCGGGGGAAGCTACGCGGCGGAGAACGTCGCTACGTGGGGCTGGACGGACCGCGAGTGGCGGGCAGGGAACTGCGATTCCGTGCGGGTGAGGTGCGAGGTTCCCGACGTGCGCGACGCGGTCGGCGAGTTGCACTACCTGATGATGTACGACGACGCGCACGCGGATTGGGGACACCGCGACAACATCCTCCGCGCCAGCCACCGCGCGGTGAACATCGGGATTGCGTTCAACGGCAGGCGCGTGACGTTCGTCCAGCACTTCGAGGGCGGCGCGGTGGAGGCGGTCGAGCCGCCCTCGCTGAGTGAAAACGGACGGCTGCGCTTGAGCCTGGTCAAGCGCGAGCAGGGCGTGCGCGTCGGCGCGGTGGTGTCCATCTACTATGACCCGCCGCCCACGCCCAAGAGGCCGGGGGAGATAGAGAAGCTCAACGCCTACTGCATCGGCGGCGGGTTCACCGACCAGTGCGACGGCATCGAAGCGGTTGCGCGCATCCTGGAGCCGCCGCAGCCCGGCTACTACTACACCGACCTAGACCCGAATGAGGTGGTCGCCGACGTCGAGTGGACAGAGACGGAGCACGGGTTCACGTTGGAGACGAGCACGGGCACGCTGCTCCGTCGCGCAGGCGTGTACACGGTCGTGGTGTGGCGCGATGACGGGGGCGCGACATACAGCGGACAGTTGGTGGCGCTGTCGGTGTTTGTGGGGTAGGGGATTCGCCTCTGGCGTTTTCCAAACCTTGACCCACTATCACTCACAACGTAGTCGCTTATCCCACCGCCCCCTACGGCACGTCCATCTTTTGGAGGCGGCGGATGGTGAGGAGGGCGAAGGCGATGGTTACTAGGACGGCGCCGGCTGCTGCTGCGGGGAGCTCTATGGCGCGGTTGCCTATGGCGGCGAAGGTTTGGTCGTCTAGGCCGTAGAGGATGCCTAGGGCGTAGCCGCGGATGCTGAGGTAGCGCGTGCCGCTCACGAACGAAACGAGGATGCCCTCCCACAGGAAGACGTAGACGAGGGCGAGAGGCAGGGCGCGGGCAGTGGCGAGGCCGAGCCAGGTGAAGAGAGTGGCGTAGGCGACGGCGCCCGCGAGTATGGCGGCGCTCGCGGCAAGCACAGCGCGCGTGTCCACGCCTGCGCCGCCCGCGCCCAGCGCCAACGCCGTAACGGCGACTCCGGCTAGCAGGACGATGGGAACGGCTACGATCATCGACGCGGCCATCTTGGGCAGCACGATGAGGACGCGGCTAACGGGCTTGAGCACGAGGTTGTTGAGCGTGCGGTCTTCGAGTTCGTTGCCGAAGGCGGAGGTGGCGAGCGCCATGACGATCAGCGGCAGCACTCCGGCGATGACGAGGCCGTCGAGGATGGGACTCGGGTCGAGGGAGTCTCCGGCCTCCACCCGCTGGCTGATGATGAACATCAGACCGACGGGGATGAGGGCGAGGATGCTCACGAGGGCGATGCGGCGTCTGTCCACCATCTGGTTGAGCGAGAAGCGGAGCATCGTCGCCATCATCGGGGCGCCTCGCAGCCGGACATGCTGTGGAGAGCGTGGTTCATCGGCGCACCACGTAGCTGAATACGCTGTCGAGGGATTCGTCGAGAGGCTCGACGCTGTAGAGGCGCGCGCCTGCTTGCTGGGCGAGGCGCGGGATGGAGCGTTGGAGCGCGCCGATGTCGCGGCTGAGGACGATGAGCGCGCCGTCCGGCTCGACGGCGACGGAGTCGACGGCGGGGAGCGCCATAAGGGCGGCGGCGACGGCGCGCGTGTCCCCGGTGAGGACGCGCACTTGGAAGGGGCGCTCCTCCAGCTTCTCGCGGATGGCGCGGAAGTCGCCCGCGGCGGCCAGCTTGCCGCTCACAATGAGCAGGATGGAATCGGCCAGCGTCTCCACCTCCTCGAGGATGTGCGACGAAATCAGGATGGTGCGGCCCTGCTGCCCCTCGCGGCGCATCAGGTCTTGGAACTCGATGCGCTGGCGCGGGTCGGTGCCGTTGAGGGGTTCGTCGAGGATGAGCACCGCGGGGTCGTGGACGAGGGCGGCGGCGAGGCGCATGCGCTGGCGCATGCCGCGCGAGTAGGTGTTCAAGGCGCGGTCTTGGGCGGGAAGCAGGTTCACCGCGCCGATAGCCCAGTCGGTATTGGCGCGGACGTTCTTCACGCCCTGCAAGCGGGCGGAGAATTCGACGAACTGGCGGCCGGTGAGGAAGCCGTAGACGGCCTCGTGCTCGGACATCACGCCGAGGCGCGCGTAGATGCGGTGGTTGCTGCGCACCGGCTCGCCGAGCACGCGCACCTCGCCCTTGGACGCGGCAGAGAGACCGGCAATCATATGCAGCAGCGTGGTCTTGCCCGCGCCGTTGGGCCCGAGGAGGCCGGTTACCCCGGGGGAGACGCTGAGGGAGACGTCGTTGACGGCGACGACGCTGCCGAACCACTTGGAGACGCCCTTGACCTCGATGGTTGCGCCGTTGCTCGCGGTCATGCGCGGATCCTCCGGTAGCGCAGCCACAGCAGCCCCAACGGCCCCGCCGTGAAGAAGAGATAGACGGCGATGGGCACGATGGCGGGCAGCTCCTCCCCGGCGATGGCGGAGGGCGAGCCTTCGTCACCGGTAATCTCGATGTCGAAGATCATATTGTTGATGCGCAGGGGCGCCTCGGACAGGTTGATGAGCGAGTACCACTTGGCGGCGTCGCCCGTTATGGATCCCTCCGACTCACAGACCGTCTCCACCTCCACGACATTGCCCGCCTCGTCGCGCACTTCGCTCGTCGTGCAGGTAGGGATGGAGGAGGTGAGGGTATCGGCGACGCCTGAAGAGATGAAGAAGAGGCCGATGACGATGACGGCGGCGTAGGCGCGGCGGTTGGTGAAGGCGGCGGCGGCCATCGGCAGCGCCGTGATGAACAGCGCCACCACCAGCCCTGCGACCACGAAGCGCGGGATGTCCGTCCATTCGTCTTGGAGGTGCTGCACGGGGTCGGCCGCAGTGAGGATGATGCCGACTTGGAGGATGATCTGGCCGGAGTAGGCGAGCGCGGTTACGAGGACGAAGAAGGCGAGGAAGCGCCCGAGCAGGTAGTCGTTCACGGTGAGAGGGCGCACGAGGTAGAGGTAGATGACGTTGTTGCGCCGATCGGAGACAAGCAGTTCGGGGGCTGAGATGGCGGCGAAGATGAGCATGAGGAAAGAGATGACCGAGTAGTAGTCGGCGGGGCCGGGCAGGAAGTCCGCGCCGGGCCCGGCGAAAGAGAGGATGAGCACGAAGACGAGGGCGGGGATGATGGCGGAGAGGAAGAGCAGCGCGGGGAGAATCTTGGCGCGGCCCCCGCGCCCGACGCCGAGGATGGTGCGCATGCCGTCCTCGAAGATGGTGCGGCGCGCGCGGGGGCGGCCCTCGCGGGGGCCGTCGTAGCGCTGATAGCCGATGTCGAAGAGTTCGCCTTGGGGCTGCACGGCTACGCTTCGTCCTGGAATATCTCGGTGAGGGAGCGGCGGCGCGGGGAGAGGCGGCGCAGACGCGCGCCCGTCTCGGCGAGCGCGTCGCGGATAGCGTCGTAGGCGGCGTCGTCCGCGTTCTCGACCACCATCAGTGCGCCTGCTTCGCGCGCGTTCACGCGCCTGGCCGACAGCGCGGCCAGCACCTCTTCGCGCTTGTCGTCCACCTCGATCTGCAGGTCTTCCGTCTCCTGCGTGAACCCGGCCACCTCGCCCTCTTCCGTGACATGGCCGCCTTCGAGGACGACGATGCGATCGGCGGTGCGCTCGATGTCGCCCATCAGGTGGGTTGAGAGGACGATGCTGATGCCGAAGTCGCGCCCGGTGCGGCGTATGAGGTCGAGCATCTCGACGCGCCCGCCCGGGTCGAGCCCGGCGGTGGGTTCGTCGAGGAGGACGAGGATAGGGTCGTGGACGAGGGCTTGGGCGAGTTTGACGCGCTGCTTCATACCGGTGGAGTACTCGCCCATCGGACGGTAGCGCTCCTCGTCGAGGCCGACGTGGCGCAGGATGTCCGCCGCGCGCGTTCGCGCCTGCGACGGGGGCAGGCCGCTCACCTGAGCCATATGCATCAGGAACTCGGAGGCGGTTACGCTGGCGGGCAGCGCTTCGTACTCAGGCATGTAGCCGAGGCGGGCGCGGTTCTCGACGTTGCTGTACGGCTCCTCGCCCGCCACCCACGCGCTGCCGGAGGTGGGCCTGGTGAGGCCGAGGAAGAGTTTGAAGGTGGTGCTCTTACCCGCGCCATTGGGGCCTAGCAGTCCCGTTATCCCCTCGCGTATCTGGAAGGAAGCCGACTCGAGCGCGATGGTGGCGCCATAGTGCTTGGTGAGCTGGCGCGCTTCGAGGAGAGGGAAAAGTTCCACGATGCGCAGTCTATGCTATCCGCCGCTGCGCGGGGTAGCGCCTCCGGCGGTGTGTTGGACGCTTACGCGGTCAGTTCCGCGCCTACGTCGTCCAGCGTCTCCAGTTGCTCAAGGGCGAGGCGCACGTCGGCCGCTCCGACGCTCTCCTCCAAGGAGGCGATGCGGCTCGCGCCGATGACGACGCTTGCGACGGCGGGCTTGGCGAGCAGCCACGCGAGGGCGAGGCGCGTGGGGTGATGGCCCCACTCGGCGCCGAGGGCGTCCATCCGCTCGGCGACGGCCACCTGGTCGGGCGTGTAGCCGGGGCCGCCGCCGCGCCAGCGCTGAACGCCCGCGATGGGGCGGCGCGTGTTGGCCGCGCCGCTGAGTAGGCCGCCGCCCAACGGACTGTACGGCAGCACGCTGAGGCCGAAGCGCTCGCAGGCGGGGACAACCTCGCGCTCGACGGCGCGAGAGGCGAGGCTGTAGCGCACCTGGTTGCAGACGGGCGCTGCCGCGCCGCCGAGCGCCCGCGCCGTCAGGACGGCCTCGGCGGTCTGCCAGCCGGCGTAGTTGGAGAGGGCGAAGTAGCGCACCTTGCCCGCGCGGATGAGGTCCTCCATCGCGCGGAGCGTTTCGTCGATGGGCGTGTTGGGGTCGGGGTGGTGCGCGTAGTAAAGGTCGATGTAGTCGGTGCCGAGGCGGCGGAGCGAGTCCTCGGCGGCGCGCATAACGTGGACGCGGCTGAGGCCGCGCCCGTTGGGGCCGTCGTAGATAGGTTCGCCCAACTTGGAGGCGAGCACCACCTCGGCGCGGCGGGGGCGCAGGATCGCGCCGATGATCTCCTCTGCCGACTTGCGCTGGTCGTGCGTGGGAAGGCCGGGGCGGTCGAAGCTGGGGCGGTTGCCGTAGGAGTTGGCCACGTCGAAGAAGTTGATTCCCAGGTCGAGGGCGCGGTTGACGAGGGCGGGGGCGTCCTCCTCCAGCGGGGCGAGGCCGAAGAGCGCCGCGCCGAGGCAGACGCGGGAGACGTTGAGGCCGGTGGGGCCGAGGCGCGCGTACTCCATAGAGATGCTCCTAACCGCCGGGTTCTTCGCTGCGCCGCGCCCGCCACGCCTCGTACTCGGCTTGGGCGTCGGCGCGGATGGGGTAGTACTTGCGGAGGTCGCCGCCCTGCTCGAGGCGCTCACGGCTGAACTCCTCCCACCCGGCGTGCGCCTCGGCGCGGTCGGCGACGTCGGCGGCCATCGCGGCGGGCACGACCACCGCGCCGTCGTCGTCCGCCACGATGACGTCGCCCGGCGCCACGAAGCGCCCGCCGCACGCGACGGGGACGTTGACCGCGAATGGGACGATGTTGGTCTGGACGTGGAAGTTGGGCGTCGCGCCGCGCACCCATACGCCGAGGCCGAGTTGCTTGGCATAGGCAACGTCGCGGATGCTGCCGTCCACGACGACACCCGCGCCGCCCTTGCGCCGGAAGTAGGTGAGCATCATCTCGCCGAAGACGCCGCTGGACATATCGCCGCGCGCGTCCACGACCACCACGTCGCCCGCCTGCGCGGCGTAGAGGGCGTGGCGGTGGAGTTGCGATTCGGGGTCGGCGTACACGTCGACCTCAGGGTGCAGGTCTTCGCGCTTGGGCATGAACTGCAAGGTGACGGCAGGCCCGGCGACGGCGATGCCTGGCGTGATGGAGGCGGGGCCGAGGATGTGGGAATCGCGGACGCCAATAGCGCGCAGTTCGGTGGAGGCGGTGGCGCTGCCGACGGCGCGGAGGCGGACGATGAGCGACGCGGGCGGGCGTTGGAGGTCGGACATAGGCGCATTGTACGGTGTGGGCGCGCCGCCTGCCCTCCCCGGCGGCCAAAAGGGGCGCCGCGTCTGCTACCCTGCGCGCCACTACAGACGAGGCGAGGAGTGCGCGCATATGGACGTGAACCTGAACGGCAAGGTTGCGCTGGTTACGGGGGTAGG
This sequence comes from uncultured Dehalococcoidia bacterium, assembly GCA_964560025.1. Lineage (GTDB taxonomy): Bacteria > Chloroflexota > Dehalococcoidia > Lucifugimonadales > Australimonadaceae > JAGWBE01. The sequence goes on along the minus strand of CAZLKC010000001.1, from coordinate 122,684 downwards.
CCCGAACATCGGGAGCGGGCTGGCGCTGATGCTGGGCAAGTACGGGGCGAAGGTGGCGTGCAACGACGTTCGCCCCGAGGTGGCGCAGGCCACCGTCGAGCGCCTCGAGCGCAACGGCGTCGAGGCGCTAAGCATCCCCGGCGACGTGTCGAACGAGGAGGAGGTGAAGGCGTACGTGCAGCGCGTCGTGGACGAGTGGGGCCACATCGACATCCTCATCAACTGCGCGGGGATCGACGGCGGCGCGAGCGTGCTGGAGTTCGAGGCGGAGCGGTGGACGCGGCAGATCGCGGTCAACCTGTCGGGGAACTTCTTCAATACGAAGTGGGTGGGGCGGCACATGGTGGAGAAGGGGATCAAGGGGAGCATCATCTGCATCATCTCGACGGCGGGCTGGCAGGGGCGCGCGAACAGCGTGGGCTACTGCTCCAGCAAGGGCGGCATCATCCAGTTCGTGCGCGCGGCGGCGATGGACCTCGCGCCCTACGGCATCCGCATCAACAGCTTCACGCCCACTGCGACACAGGTGGACAATCCGGACATCCTGCGGGCGCGGGAGGCGGCGGGCGTGCGCGGGCCGATGGGCTTTCCGCCCCTGCCCGGCCAATCGCCGCGTGAGAACGCGGGCGGGCAGCCCGTCGAGGAATTCCGCACGGGCGGAACGGCGGACTTCGTGGCGATGTCGCCGTTGGGCGAACTGCCGACGCCGACCGACTACGGCCACGTGGTGGCGTGGATGTGCTCCGACTACGCGCGCCTCGTCACCGGCACCGACTGGGGAGTGGACGCGGGCGCGCTGGCCAAGTACTGGCCGTACGTGCCGCCTGCGGAGAAGCGCGGGCCCCTGCCGCTCATCAAGATGGACGTGTCGGAGTAGCCCAGGGGCGTCCGCCCTTCGAGTTCCCTCAGGGCGAACGGGGGAGGAGGGCGAGCGGGGGAAAGGGGCGACCTGCCGGTCGCCCCTACGAAGGACTGGGCCGCCGCGCCTAGGCTACGCGCTCGCCTTTGATGAAGCGGGTTACGGCATCGTTGAAGAGGCCGGGCTTCTCCCAGTGCGCCCACCAGCCGGTCTCGGGCATCAGCATGAATTGGGCGTTGGGGATGATGCTCGCCACGCGCTCGCCCGCGTCGGGGCCGAGGCCGCTGTTGCCGTCGCACCACAGCACCAGCACCGGGAGGCGGATGGTCGCTATCTGCTCCTCGGTGTAGTTGTGCGCCGCCGCGTTGGGGCGCGAGTAGTACTTGCGCTGCCCCTCGTTCGTCGAAGGGCGGGAATAGTGGGCTAGGCGTACGTCCACCAGTTCGTCCGTAACGCGCTCGGGGTGGTCGCGGTGCATCACCATCAGCAACCGCGCGTGGATGCCCTCCCACGTCGGGTTGTCGAGCAGTTGGAGCGTGCGGTCGCGCATCGTCATGCCGCCGACGGGCGGGGCAGGCGGCGCGTAGGTTCCCTCCTTAAGGTTGACGGCGATGCCCGATTCGAAGATGACGCCGTGCAGGCGTTCCGGATGCTCCATCACCAACGGCGTGATGCCGGAGCCGCCGCCCGCCTCGCCGTGGACCCACACCTTGTCGAGGCCGAGCGCGTCCATCACGTCGAGCACCTGCTCCGACACCAGGGCGTTGAAGTCGCCCACCACGTCGGGGACGCTGGAGAGGCCGTGGCAGACCATCTCCATGCCGATGACGTGGAAGTGCTCGGCGAGGGGCATAACGTTGTAAGCGAAGGTTTCGAGGTGGCCGCCGCCGCCATGCGCCATGACGAGCGTCGTGTCGTGCTCCGTCCCCGCCTCGACGATGCGCGTGCGGTACTTCGCGCCCTGCACGAACCGAACCTCGGCGCCCAGGAGCGCAGTCCAGATGGTTTGGGGCATAAGGGGCCTCCTGAGGAGTGTGGGTGGGCGCCTCGCGCGCGCGCCTCAGCCGGACTGGGGAGGCTGGAACCCGGCCTGGCGCGGGCGGGAAAGGAGCTCCTGGATTGCGGACACAGCGTTCACGAGCGTGGCGACGCTGTTCTTAATCTCGGCGACCTCGGCCTTGAGTTGGGCGATGTCGCTCCTGACTTCGGCCTTGAACTCGGCCACGTCGCTCTTGAGCGCGGCCTCCTCGGCGACGAGGAGGCTGATGGCCTGGCGCACCTCTGTGAAGGACACCAGCACCTCGCTCTTGAAGATGGCGAGCTCGGTCTTCACCTCCTGCACGTCCGCTTTGGAGGCGAAGTGCTCGTAGGCGCCTCCCATACGGCTCACCCGTTCTTCTATGGTTGCCACGGCGGTCTCCTAGCTCGCTCGGGAACCACTATGCGCCGGGGGTGGGGGCAAGTCAAGCGGGGATTGGCGCGGCCCGGCCTTGCGCTAACGCGCTAGAGCGTCGAGCAGGGCGTTGACGCGCGCGGCGATGTCGTCGCGGATGCGGCGCACGTCGGCTAGGGGTTGGCCTTTGGGGTCGGGGAGGCCCCAGTCTTCAACGTCGCGGAGGGCTATGGCGGGGCATGCTTCCGCGTCTACGGCGCAGCCCATCGTGATGACGCGGACGGCCTGCTCGACCATCGCATTGGTCATCAACTGGGGCGCGGCGGCGGAGAGGTCTTCGCCGAGTTCGCGCATGGCCTCCTCGACGACAGGATGGACGCGCCCGGCGGGCTGCGTCCCGGCGGAGTGGGCGCGCACGGCGAGGCCGCGCTCGATGGCCGCGCGGTCGAAGAGGGCGCGGGCCATCTGGCTGCGCCCCGCGTTGTGGACGCAGAGGAAGAGGACGTAGGGAGCGGTCATAGAGCGTCTCCGTCGGCGTTGCCGCTGCCGCCGCGTTGGGGCAAGGCGGGACGTATGAGGATGTCGTAGAGCAGAGCGCCGATGGGCGCGCCGATCATCGGCCCGACGGTGTAGACCCAGAAGCCGTTAGAGGGGCCGGGGATGGCGACGGCGCCCCACCCGGCGAACAGGGTGATCAGGCGCGGGCCGAAGTCGCGGGCGGGGTTCCAGCCCGCTTGGGTGAGCGGTGCGAAGAGGGCGATGAGCACCGCTACGGTGAAGCCGATGAAGAAGGGGGCGAGCGACTTGGCGGCGAGGCTCGTGTTGCGCGCGTCCACCAGGGCGAAGATGACCAGCACGAGGATGACCGTTCCGAACGCCTCGACGCCCGCGGCGGCCCAAGGCGAGATGGAGAAGGTGGCGTCAGCGCCCGCGCCGAACATCCCAGGGTCGGGGAAGTACTGTCCGAACACCATGGCGGAGAGGGCGCTCTCCGGCTCGCCGCGCGTGATGCCGTTGGCGGTCTCGAAGCGGCGTATGAGCGCGCCGTAGACGGCGTAGAGCGTCGCGCCCGCCAGGACGGCGCCGACCAACTGCGCCGCCCAGTAGGCGGGCAGGCGGCGCGGCGGAAAGTCGCGCGGGCGGCGCAGGGCGAAGGCGAGGCTGACGGCGGGGTTCAGGTGCGCGCCGGAGGCGGCGGCGGTTACGTAGATCGCCAGCGCGACGCCGAATCCGGTGATGGACGCCACCTGCCACAGGTGCAGCCCCGACGGAGTGAGGACGGCCGAGGCGACGGTGGCGATGCTGAAGAGGACGAGAAGGTAGGTTCCGGCGGTCTCGGCGATGCAGGCGCGCAGCAGGGTCGGTGTTCGCATAGACGGCTGTGGGGGGGTAAAGGTCAGCCGACCGCGGCCCGGTGGGAGGAGAGTGGGTGGACCGCGGCCGGCTGTTGGGAGAGGCAGCGGACTAGCCGCTGCGTTCTCGTTGAGGTTAGAGGCCCGCTTCCCTCCTGTTGGCTGCGTAGGTGGCGGCGTCGGCGGCGACGTAGCCTACCTCAGCGGTCAGCGCCGCGCCGTGCTCCATGTAGAAGTCCACGAACGCGCGCATCTCGGGACGCGCCATAGAAGCAAGGTTCACGTAGATGAACAGCGGGCGGGAGAGCGGCGTGTAGGAGCCGTTCTCGATGGTGGCGGGCTCGGGCGCGACGCATCCGTCGCCGTTGTCGACGGCGATGGCGCGCAACTTGTCGGCGTTCTCCTGGTAGTAGGCGTAGCCGAAGTAGCCGAGGGCGTTGCGGTCGCCGCTGATGCCTTGGACGAGCACGTTGTCGTCGGCGCTGGCGGTGTAGTCGGAGCGGGAGGCCTGCGCCTCGCCGTTGATCTCTTCGGTGAAGTAGTCGAACGTGCCGGAGTCGGTGTCAGGCCCGTACAGACGGATGCGCGCGTCGGGGAAGCTGCTCCGCACCTCGTTCCAGTTGTCGATGGTGGAGCCGGGCTCCCAGATCATCTTCAACTCTTCGACGGTCAAGCAGTCGACGAAGTCGTTCTGCGGGTTGACCATAACGGAGAGGCCGTCGGTGCCGACGCGCAGTTCGACGTACTCGATGCCGTTGGCGGCGGCAGCGTCCGCCTCGGACGACTTGATGGGCCGGGAGGCGTTGGAGATGTCGGTCTCGCCGACGGTGAAGCGCTTGAAGCCACCGCCGGTGCCGGAGACGGCGACGTTGACCTGGACGCGCGGGTGAACCTTGCGGAACTCCTCGGCGACGGCCTCGGTAACGGGGAAGACGGTGGACGAGCCGTCCACTTCGATGCTGCCCGAGAGGCTGGGAACGGGCGTCGCGGTTGGCCTCGGCGCGGGAGTGGGAGTGGGAAGTGCCGCAATCTCGCCGCGGATGAGGCGGAGATTGTTGTTGTAGGTGGCGGCATCGGCGGGGACGTAGCCTACCTCGGCGGCCAGCGCCGCGCCGTGCTGCATGTAGAAGTCCACGAAGGCGAGCATCTCCGGCCGCTCGAGTGAGGCAAGGTTCACGTAGATGAACAGCGGGCGAGAGAGCGGCGTGTAGGAGCCGTTCTCGATGGTGGCGGGCTCGGGCGCGACGCATCCGTCGCCGTTGTCGACGGCGATGGCGCGCAACTTGTCGGCGTTCTCCTGGTAGTAGGCGTAGCCGAAGTAGCCGAGGGCGTTGCGGTCGCCGCTGATGCCTTGGACGAGCACGTTGTCGTCGGCGCTGGCGGTGTAGTCGGAGCGGGAGGCCTGCGCCTCGCCGTTGATCTCTTCGGTGAAGTAGTCGAACGTGCCGGAGTCGGTGTCAGGCCCGTACAGACGGATGCGCGCGTCGGGGAAGCTGCTCCGCACCTCGTTCCAGTTGTCGATGGTGGAGCCGGGCTCCCAGATCATCTTCAACTCTTCGACGGTCAAGCAGTCGACGAAGTCGTTCTGCGGGTTGACCATAACGGAGAGGCCGTCGGTGCCGACGCGCAGTTCGACGTACTCGATGCCGTTGGCGGCGGCAGCGTCCGCCTCGGACGACTTGATGGGCCGGGAGGCGTTGGAGATGTCGGTCTCGCCGACGGTGAAGCGCTTGAAGCCACCGCCGGTGCCGGAGACGGCGACGTTGACCTGGACGCGCGGGTGAACCTTGCGGAACTCCTCGGCGACGGCCTCGGTAACGGGGAAGACGGTGGACGAGCCGTCCACCTCGATGCTGCCCGAGAGGCTGGGGACGGGCGTCGCCGTCGGCACGGGCGTGGCCGTGGGAGCGGCGGGCTGCCCGCCGCCCGAGGAGGGCGTGGGCGTCGCCGTCGGCCTGGGCGTGGGCGTCGGGTCGCTGCCGCACGCGGCGAGCACGGCGGCCATGGCTACGAGTGCGACGAGCGCCAGGCGGCGCGGGTTGAGGAACGAGTTCGTCAGGTTCATGCGGGTATCACTCCAACCGATGGGTACGCCGAGAGGTTACGAGGCGGCTGTTAACGGAGGACGCGCGGCGACTTTAAGGCGCGGTTAAGCAGCGTCTCTACGGAAAGCGCCGTCAAAGGGACGGGTTCCTTTACGGCGTAGGCACAGGCGCTGCGCGGTTCGCCCTCGCGGCGAGGCAGACGTGCCCCAGCGCCTCGAGGTGCGCGGCGGTCGAGTAGCGCTTGCGCACCAGCCGCGCGCCCCGTTCGACGGCCTGGCGGCGCAGCGCGTCGTCGTCGAGCAGCGTGCGGATGGCGCGCGCGAGCGCGTCCGCGTCGCCCGGCTCCACCAGCAGCCCCGTTGCGCCCCCTTCGAACCACGTGGAAAGGCCGCCCCGGTCGAATGCCGCCACCGCCGAGCCGCGCGTCACCGCCTCGGCGGGGACGACGCCCAGCGGCTCGGCCCAGATGGAGGGGACGACGGTCACCGCTGCGCGGGCGTACAACCCGCTCAGCTCCCGCACGCTCAGGTGGCCCAGATAGGCCATAGCGAACGACGGGTCGCGCCGCCGCGCCTCCTCGGCTTGCGCCGTGCACCGCCGCCAGTAGCCCTCGTCCTCTACGGGTCCCGCGACCAGCAGCTTGGCGCCGCCGGCCTGCGCCGCTGCGTCGATGGCGAGGTGCAATCCCTTCATCGGCGCGATGCGCCCGGCGAACAGGATGCTGCGTCCCCGCTCGCCGTCAGGCGTCGCGCCGGGGGGCGGCGCTTCGATGTGGCGGGGCAGCGTGTAGACGGGGGAGTTTCGCAGCGAGGGCTGCGACTCGAGGCTGCGCCGCATATAGGCGCTGACGACGACCAGCGCGTCGGCGCGCCGCGCCGATCGGAGCAGCGCCTCCCGCGCGGACAGGTGGGGCAGCGCCGTCTCGCCGCCGCGCCGCCAGCAGCCGCCGACGGCCATATGCGCGAGGCAGCCGCTCGACAGGGGTAGTTCGCACTCTGCGTGAGCGCCGCCGGAGCGGATAGTGCGGAGTTCGGCCAAGCAGGTGAGGTAGTGGTCGTGGACGTACCAGACGAGCAGGTTGCGGCGGCCGGGCGGGTCGAGCGCCTCGATGATGCGGTGGTCGAAGACGTTGTGCACGTAGACCAGATCGGGGCGCGTCCGCCGCACGAGGTCGGCCAACTGCGCGGGCGCGTGCGGATCGGGCGTGCGGGAGGCGAGGCCGTCGATGCGGAAGTGGGAGAGATGCGGCGCCGTTGGGCCGCTGAGTTCGCCGTAGGCGAGGTGATTGGCGATGCCCGCCTCGGCCAACCCCGCGGCGACGCTGGCGATGTACTGCTCCGTGCCGCCGAAGGAGCCGCCCTTGTCGTTGACGTGGAGAACGGAGCCGACGCCCGTAGCGCTCAGCTCCGCCGCGAGCAGCAGCTCCGTCACGCCGCCAACCCCAACCGCGAAGGCAGGGGTTCGAACTCGGCGCGCGCGCCGATGCGCTCCACGGCGGCGGCGCTGGGATAGTCCAGCGTGAGGGCGGACGCGCCGGCGTGCACGGCCTCCGCCACCGCGTCGCCGTCCGCCAACCCGAACAGACGAACGTGCAAGCCCTGGCGGCGCGCGTAGCGCACGAGCCAGCGCGGCGCCTCCGCCGCGTTCATCACCACCTCGGTGACGCAGCGTTCGGCGGCGAGGCGGACATGGTCGGAGTCGAGCGTCCCTCCCGCGCGGGTCATCGTCCATCCGATGCGGATGCGGCTCTCGATGCGGCGCGCCTCTTCGAGAGCGGCGAGGCTGTGGCCGGTTACGATGACGTTGGAGGAGAGGCCGACGGCGGCTGCCGTGCCGGCGACGCGGCGCGCGAGGGCTGGGCCGTCGTCTTTGAGGTCTACGTGGTAGACCGGCGCGTCGCCGAAGGCATTGAACAGGTCGCGCAGCGCAGGCACGGCCTCGCCCTCGAATCCGCCGAGCGGCGGTTGTCCGGCAAAGGGGGCGAGCTTGTCGGGCAGCGGCGCCCACCACGAACCCGCGTCGAGGCTCGCGAGGTCGGAGAGAGAGGTGTGGCGGACGAGTCCCGCGCCGTTCGTCGTGCGCTCCAACGCGGCGTCGTGGATCAGCACCGGGTGGCCGTCGGCAGAGAGGCGCGCGTCGGCCTCGACCTCGTGGACCCCCATACGGACGGCGGCGTCGAACGCGGCGAGCGTGTTCTCAGGGGCGCACGCGCTTGCGCCTCGGTGGGCGATGATTCTGATGGGAGCCCGCTCCATAGCGCCTTCCCGCAAGTACGGGTTGCGCATGCAGCGTAGCGCCCCGATGGGAAGGGGGCGTTAGGCAGGCGCTAAGGGTTGGTTATGCCTCGCCTACGCGGGCGGGAGGTAGCGCTTGGGGAACTTGGCGACGATGGAGTAGAGCACGTCCACCACGTTGGCGAGGCGCACCTTGGCCACTTGCGAGGCGAGTTGGTAGGCGGCGAAGCGGTCGACGCCGTAGTCCGCCTCGACCCAGGTGACCAGGTCGTAGAAAGCGACGCGCGCCGCGTCCTCCAAGGGGCGCGCGCTGCCGACGGACATGATGAACTCGTCGTTTTCGATGCGAGGCGTGGCGATGGCGCGCCCTTTGACTAGGCCAACGGTGAGCGTGCCGATGGTCGGCGTCTCGGCGGCCACGCCGCATATCTCCGCGTCGCCCTGGGCGGCGTGGCCGTCGCCGATGAACAGCAGCGCGCCGGGGACTTGCACTGGCAGCATCACGACGTTGCCGGGGCAAACGTCGGCGGCGTCGAGGTTGCCGCCGTGGAACCCGGCGGAGAGCGTGGAGACGGCCTCGACGGCGGGCGCCGTGCCGATGGTGCCGTAGAACGCTTCGATGGGGATGGGCGGGATATTGAGGCTGGGGTCGTGGACGATGCCCTCGCTCGTGATGGGGTGCAGCAGCAGGCGCTGCTCCAACGGCGCGTTCAGGACGCGGGTGAGCACGGTGCCGCACACGCCGCCGAAGTCGGGGATGATGGCGCTGACGGCGTAGTCGCGCGGCAGGACGATGTCGTCGACGCGCACGGTGAGCGTGTCGCCGGGCTCCGCGCCCTCGACGTAGATGGGGCCGGTGCAGGGGTTGACGTAAGGGACGCGGACGATCTTGGCGAGGTCGGCGTCGGGCGAGTCGACGCGGTCAGCGAAAGCGTCGAGCGTCTCGACGCGGAAGGTCTCGCCGGGGCTAACGGAGGCGATAGGCTCCTTGTAGGGGCCGATGACGTAGGGGAGGTCGCCCATATCGGGCTTGATGGTCTGCATGGCGCGCTCCTAGGGCGCAGATGCGCCGCGAAGCGCAGTGTCAACGGGCGGCGCGCCACACGCAAGGGCGGGCGTCACCCCTGTTCGCGATGCGCCTCGAACGCGGAGCTCAGCCGCCGCCCCGCGTCAATCTCCGCGAGCATCACCTCGATGTCCGCAGTCGGGAACTGATGCCGGGCGGTGTCGGCGATGGCGCGCAGCTTGGCCTCTCGCTTGGAGCGGTCGTGCGGGGAGGCCTCCATACGCGTAGTCTATCTTGCCCTTGCGTCGCGTTCAGCGCGCGCCGCCGCGCGTCCGCCGCGAACAAACACCCATATCGCGCCGTTGACGATGAGAAACCCGGCGAGCATCACCAGCAGGGAATTCCGGTAGGCGGCGGCGTTGGCCGCGCCGCTGCTCAGGAAGAAGGCGAGCATGACGGCGACGAACGACGAGCCGATGGCGTTGCTGGTGTGCGCGGTCAGCACCTGCACGCCAGGGGCGAGGCTCATCCGCTCGGGCGGCACCGCGTCGTAGATGACTTTCAGGTTGGGCGGCCTGAAGACGCCGAGGGATGCGCCGATGAGGCCGAGTGAGAGCGCCACGAGCACGGGGCCGGGCGCCGCGCCGAGCGACATCAGCGCGATGGTGCCTCCCGCCATCAGCGCCTGCGCAAGCAGGATGAAGACGCGCGCGCCCGTCCTGTCCGCCAGCGCCCCGACAATGGGGCCGAACACCGGCTGCCCCGCGTTCAAGGCAATCTGGATGCTGCCCGCGAGCGACCCGCTCCAGCCCAGGCCTTGGATGAGGTAGAAAGGCAGGAGGAAGGCGTGGGCGGAGCGCATGATCGTCATTGTGAAGAGCTGGCCCACGGCGGCGGAGAATCCCTTCTGCGCAAACAGGTCGAGCGGCGCCAAGGGGCGGGCGGCTCGGCGCTCGGCGTAGACGAACACCGCCGCGAGCGGGATAGCCACGCCGCCGAGCGACCACCCCAACGGGTCGGTCAGCGAGCTGCCCAGGCGCTGCACGCCGACGGTGAGGCACACCAGCAGCGCCGTGAGCAACACCATGCCGGAATAGTCCATGCGCTTGAGGGCGCCCGGCAGCGAGCTCGGCGCCTCCGATTCGCGCGAGAAGAGCGCCACGCCTGCGAACAGCGCCGTGTACATAACGCCCGTGAGCAGGAACAGGTAGCGCCACCCGGCGGCGTCGGCAATCACGCCGGCGACGACGGTGCTGAGGACGATGCCGAATCCGAGGCCAAGCATGATGTAGCCGATAGCGCGCCCGCGCCGCTGGCGAGGAAACACGCCGATGGTGATGGGGTTGAGGTTCGGGACGACCATCGCATTCCCTGCCCCGCCTGCCATGCGCACCAGCACGAACAGCCAGAAGGGAGGCGCGAGGAAGAGGGCGAACTGCGAGAGCATGTCGATGGCGACGCCGATGAGTACGAGTTTCTTGCGCCCGGCGGCGTTGCCAAGGTAGGCGGCGGGGAGGGTGAAGACGGCGCTGGAGAGGAAGTAGACGACGACGGCCCACGCGACGGCGGCGGTGGAGATGGCGTAGTCGTCCTGGATGAAAGGCAGCAGGACGACCGCGCCGCTGATGTGGAAGGGGCCTGCGATGTCGAAGAGCCATTGCAGCCCCATCTGGCGGCCGCGCCGCCACCCCGATGCCGTCGGCGCCTGGGCCATGCGCCGCTAGCCGTCGAGCAGGAAGGGCAGGACGTGCCGCGCGTACTCCCTGGGATTCTCGAAGGGCGTCCAGTGCGCCGTGTCGTTGAATACGAGCAACCGCGCGTCCGGCAGCAAGCCCACCAGCGTGATGCTGATCTCCAGCGGCACCATCTTGTCGTGGCGGCCATGCACCAGCATCGCGGGCGCGCGCACGCTCGGAACCTGCGGGCGGTAGTCGTGCGGCACGCTCTTGGAGGCGTTGCGCGCTTCTATCAGGTCGGGACGCGAGACGTAGTGGTCGCGCACATAGTCCACTAACTCGTCCGTAATCAGCGCCGGGTTGTAGATGTGCCGCGAGAGGTAGAGGCGCATATGCTCCCGCGTCGGGTCGCGCCGAGCCAATTCGGTGAAGTAGCCCGCCTCGTCGGGGCGCGTGGCGAGGAAGTAGATGTCGCCGCCGGTGGCGATGTGGCTGCCGCCCAGGACGAACTTCGAGACGCGCTCGGGGTGGCGAATGGCAGCGCTGAGGGCGGATTGGCCGCCCTGCGAGTTGCCGACCCACGGACAGCGTTCGATGCCCAGCGCGTCCAGCAACTGCGCGCCGACGCGCGCCTGGACGGCGTGGCTGCCGTCCTCGTAGACCATCGGCCCCGTCTTCGTGAAGTTGGGCATATCGTAGAGGATGCAGCGGAAGTGCTTGGCGAACTCGTCCACCACCTTGTGCCACGTGATCCACGCGGTCGTGCCGGGGCCGTGCGAATGGAGGAAGAGCGCGGGCGGCCCCTCGCCTACGTCGTGGTAGACCACGGGCACGCCGTCGATCTCGATGGTCTTCTCGGTGGCCTGTTCGGTCAGCCCGCTCGTGGAAATGAATGGCACGCTTGCCCTCCCGACGCGTTGTAATCGCCGGAGGGCAGTATAGGGAATGCGCCGCTAGCCGTCCCCGAACACGGCGGCGGCTTGCGCGCGGAGCACGTGCGGCGCGACGACCGCCTCGCTGCCGAACCGCTCCAGCACCTCGGCGCAAGAGAGCGGGTTGGCGCGGCGCGGGTAGGCGGAGGGCAGGTCGCCGGCGTCGGCGCCGTAGGCGACGAGGGACACGCCCGCCCACGCGATGGCGGCGGCGCACATCGCGCACGGCTCGAAACTGGCGTAGACGGCGTAGCTGCGCAGGTCGGCCTGGCGCCGCGACGAGCAGAAGTCGCGCAGCAGGTTCAGCTCGGCGTGCGAGGTGGGGTCGCCGTCCTGGTTCACGCGGTTGCGCCCGCGCGCCACGACCTCGCCGTCCTTGACCAGCACCGCGCCGAACGGCTGCCCGCCGTCCGCCTTGGAAGCGAGCGCCTCGGCGATGGCTGCTTCGATGAATGCTTCGTGCGGCATGATGACCTCCTCCTTGCGACGGCTTGCCCTCCCGCCGAGTCGTGAGCCAGCGTAGGTTGCCCGTCTGAGGCACTGTACCGCAGACGGGCGCAGGGCCGCCGCAGCCGCCCTATCCCCGCCTCACGCTGGTGTAGACTAGGCGCAGCGCACAGCCGAAACGAGGACCGCAATTATGGAGAAAGTGCTGCGCCAAACGGCGACCGTCCTCCCCGGCGGCAAAGTGGAGATTGTCTGCCCCGAGCTGGAGCCGGGGCAGTCGGTGGAAGTGGAGGTGCACTGTCCCGCGCCCTCGGAGAAGCGCTCCGTCGTTGACATCCTCGCGGAGGCGCCGGGCCACCGCCTCTTCAAGACAGCCGAGGAAGTGCGGGAGTACTTGGCCGAAGAGAAGGCTTCGTGGGAACGCTCACCTTCGGAGAAGCGCTCCATCCTTGACATCCTCAACAGCGGCCCCGAGCGCCGCCTCTTTCAGACCGCCGAAGAGGTGCGGGAGTATCTAGCGGGAGAGAAGGCATCGTGGGGGCGCTGACGCTTCCGTCCAGTGGACTAATCTATCTCGACGCCAGCAGTCTCATCTACAGCGTTGAACGCATCAAGCCTTATCGAGCGCTGCTGGAGCCGATGTGGGAGCAAGCGCAGACTGGAAATCTCATAATCGTAAGCAGTCCCGTCATTGTGATCGAAACACTAGTAAAACCGCTCCGAGACAGCAACACGGATATTGAAAAGCAATACCACGAGATATTCAGCTCTGAGGTCGTTACACTAATTGGCGTTTCGTACGCGATAGTTGAAGAGGCGGCCCGACTTCGCGCCGAGACGGGGCTAGAGACGCCCGACGCGCTCCACGCGGCAACCGCCAAGCAAGCCGGGTGCGCTCTCTTCATCACCAATGACGCCGACTTCCGCCGTGTCCAAGAATTGCCCATCGTCGCCCTGGACGACCTCATCAGAGACGAAAGCCAGGCGTGAGGCCGCCCTGCCCGATGAAGGAGCCGCCGATGAGCAGCCTGGACGACGCGAAGGAGCAGACGGCGGAGGCGAACCGCATCCTCGCGCAGACGGGGTTGGCGGCGGGCGTGCTCGCTTCGCTTGGGCACGCCTCTTTGCGGTTGCCGGGCGAGCCGGAGCGGTTCGTCACCAAGGGGCGGGGCTACGCGGTGGACGCGCTGGCGGTGATGCGCGCGGAGGATATGGTCGTCTGCGCGTTGGACGGGACGCTGGTCGAAGCGCCGCCGGGCGTATCGCAAGTGAGCGAGGTGATGCTGCACGCGTGCATCCTGCGCGCGCGACCCGACGCGCAGGCGGTCGTGCACGTGCATCTGCGCTACGCGACGCTACTGAGCGTGCTGGGCGGCGGCATCGCGCCGATGTGCAACGAGGGGAACGTGTTGGTGCGCGACCCGCTGCCCGTCTATCCGCATCCGCGCCTCATCGTGTCGGAGGCGGACGGCGTGGCGGTGGCGGAGACGCTCGGCGGGGCGCGGGCGGCGCTGCTGCGCGGCCACGGCGCGGTAACCGTCGGCGCGTCGCTGGAGGAGGCGGTGGTGAGCATGCTGGAGTTGGAGGAGCAGGCGCGGATGAACTGGTGGGCGCGCTGCGCCGCCGGACCGGACCACCCCCGCTTGTCGCCGGAAGAGGTGGACGACTGGGTCGAGTCCTCCCGCTCGCGCAGCCGCCAACCGCACTTCCAAGCCGCCGAGGCGCACGTGGAGGGCCTAGGCGCGGCGCGCACGCAGGCGCAGAGCGGCCTATGGGCCTACCTGCGGCAGCTGGCGGCGCTGCCGTAGGCGCAGCCCCGCGTGCCCGCCGGGTGTGCTAGCGTTGGGGCGCACTACGTTGGGAGGGCGCGAGATGGCCGAGCGGATATGGGAGCGTTACCTGTCGGAGCAAGACCGCGCGCGGGCGGCGTCGCTGATGCAGCCGCCGGTCGGCTTTGGAGCGAAGCCTGGGTTGCTGCTGGTGGATATGTACCGCTGGGTGTTCGGCGACGAGCCGGAGCCGCTGCTCGAGGCGGTGAAGCGCTGGCCGGGCAGCTGCGGCCTGGCGGGTTGGGAGGCGCTGCCGCACGTGCAGCAACTCCTCGCGGCGGCGCGCGGCGCGGGCGTCCCCGTCGCCTACGTCACCGGCCTCTCGGAGCAGTCGTCGGGCGTGAAGGACTGGCGCTACGCCAACAGGGGCGGCCGCCCCGCGCCCAAGCACGTGGACGAGGGGCGCGCCGACCGCGAGCGCCGTATGTACGACATCATCGACGAAGTCGCGCCCCTCCCCGGCGAGGCGGTGCTCTACAAGACGGCGCCCAGCGCCTTCTTCGGCACGCCGTTGGTCAGCCACTTCGTCAAGGAGGGCGTGGACACGGTCATCGTGGCGGGAGAGACGACGAGCGGCTGCGTCCGCGCGACGGTGGTGGACGGATGCAGCTACCGCTACCGGATGATCGTGGCGGAGGAGTGCGTGTTCGACCGCGACGAGGCGCCGCACGCCATCAACCTGTTCGACATGCACGAGAAGTACGCCGACGTGCTCCCCCTAGCGGAGGTGCTGCGCGAGATCGAGGCCTACGCCGAGCGCACGCAGGGGCGCGTCGCCGCGGCCTCAGGCTAGCGGCGCTCGCTCGCTAGCGTTTGGGCGGCGGCGCGCACCGATTCGAGGATGCCTGCGTAGCCGGTGCAGCGGCAGATGTTGCCGCTCATATGCTCCACTATCTGCTCGTCCGTCGGGGTGGGGTTCGCGTCCAGCAGCGACTTGGCGAGCAGAAGCATGCCCGGCGTGCAGTAGCCGCACTGGAAGCCCCAGTGGTCGATGAACGCCTGCTGTATCGGATGCAGGCCGCCGTCTTCGGATAGCCCCTCGACGGTCGTAACCGCCCGGCCGCGGACCTGGCCGATAAGGGTGCTGCACGCGGATACGGCTTCGCCGTCCAGCAGCACCGTGCATGCGCCGCACGCTCCCGAGTGGCAGTAGCTCTTGGCGCCGGTGAGGCCAAGGCGCTCGCGCAGCACGTCGAGCAGCGTCTCGCGCGGCTGCGCGGTAACGCTGTGCGCCGCGCCGTTGACGGCGAGTTCGACGCGTAGGGGGGCGCTAGCCATCGGCCGCCTCTCCCGCCTCTTCCAGCGCGCGCAGGACGGCCTCGGGGTGGAGCGGGACGCTGTGGAAACGGACGCCGGTGGCGTCGTAGACGGCGTTGAGCACGGCGGCGGGCAGGACGACGGAGCCGACCTCGCCCATCCCCTTGGCGCCGTAGGGGCCGCCGGGGAAGCCGGGCTCCACTAGCGCCGTCTCGTAGCGCGGCATCGTGGACATCGTGGGCAGCGGGTAGTCGAGCAGCGAGGAGGTGAGCAGTTGGCCGTCGCCGTCCCACACGAGGCGCTCGAACAGCGTGGGGCCGAGCTCCATGCCCAGGCCGCCCTCGATCTGCTTGTGGACGGAGACGGGGTTGACCGCCTTGCCGACGTTCACGGCGCAGGAGACCCTCGACAGCGTGATCTGCCCCGTCTCCCGCGACACCGCAACCTCGGCGCCCGCCGCCGCGAACGTCCAGAAGGTGGAGGCGACGGGGTAGCGCTTGCCCTGCTCGTCCACATACTCGCCGCCGACCTCGCATTGGCCGTATTGGACAAGGGGCGCGCCGTTGGCGGCGACCAGTTCGTCGAGCGCGACGCGCCGCTCGGGGGCGGACGCGAGGCGCACCCCGCCGCCGTCGAGGCGGAGCGCGTCCGGCTCCTCCTCCAAGAGCCCCGCCGCGACCTCCAGCACCTCGGCGCGCAGCCGCGAGGCGGCGTCCAGCACGGCGTTGCCCATATGGTAGGTGGAGCGGCTGGCGGTGGTGCTGCTGTCGGGCGGCACGAGGGCGGTGTCGCTGTGGACGACGCGCACGCGCTCCAAGCCGACGCCCAGCGCCTCCGCCGCTATCTGCGCCATCGTAGTGTCGGAGCCTTGGCCGATGTTGACGGTGGCGACGCGCACCTCGAAGCGCCCGTCCGCGCCCAACTCGACGGCGGCTTCCGATTCGACAGAGGGCTGAGGCGGCGTGAGCGTGTACTTGATGGTGCAGCCGAAGCCGCGCCCTCGCAGCGTCCGCTCGTCGTTGGCGGGCGCGGGGCCGCTCAGCGCCTCCACCGCGCCGTCTAGGCACTCGGCCACGTGCGAGGAGCGGATGAGGTCGCCCGTTACGTGGACGTCGCCGTCCTTCAGCAGGTTGCGCTTGCGTATCTCGACGCGGTCGACGCCGAGTTCGTCGGCGATGCGGTCGAACTGCGTTTCGTAGGCCATCGTGTGCTGGGTGGTGGGCAGGCCGCGATAAGGCGCGGAGGGAGGCTTGTTGGTGTAGACGGCGAAGCACTCGACGAAGGCGTTGGGGATGCGGTAGGGGCCGGTGGCCACCTTGACGGTGTTGTTGGCGCTGCGCGCGCCGGTGATGGCGTAGGCGCCTACGTCGGTGATGAAGCGGTAGGAGCGCGCGGTGATGATTCCCTCGCGCGTTACGCCCGTCTTGATCCAGCACTTGAACGCGGGGCGGATGTACCCGGCGAGGAAGGTCTCCTCCTGCGTGAGCACGAGCCGCACCGGGCGCTTGGCTAAGTTGGACGCCGCTGCGACGACCGACTCGATGCGGTCGCGGCTCTTGCTGCCGAACCCGCCGCCGACATAGGAGACGATGACGCGCGCCGGGCGCTTGAAGATGCGCTCCAACTCCGCCTTCAAGGGGAACGGCGCCTGGCAGTTCGTCCAGACGGTCGTCGTGTCGTCGCGCACGTCGGCTACCACGGCGTGCAGTTCCAGCGCGCAGTGCTGGACGGGCGGCGCCTCGTACACGTCCTCGAACACCGCGTCCGCCTCCGCGAACCCCTGCTCCACGTCGCCCGTCTCCAAAGTCGAGCGGTGGCAGACGTTCGTCCCCTCGATGGGGCGCAGTTCCGACGCGATGGGATACATATGCTCGTGGATGAGGGGCGCGTCCGGACGCATCGCGTCCTCTGCGTCCAGCAGGCGCGGCAGCTCCTCGTATTCAACGTCGATGAGTTCGAGCGCCTCTTCCGCCGTGTGCGCGTCCTCGGCGACGACCACCGCGACGATGTCGCCCTGGTAGCGCACGCGATCGATGGCGACCAGCGGCGCGTCCCTGAACACGTAGCCGTAGAGGTTCTCGACGCGCGGGTCGGCCAGCACCTCGTCGCGCGTCAGCACGCAGACCACGCCGGGCAGGGCGCGCGCTTGCGACGCGTCGATGGAGACGAGGAGCGCGTGGGCGTAGGGGCTGCGCAGCACCTTGGCGTGCGCCATCCCCGGGATTACCTCGTCGGGCAGGTAGCGCGTGCGCCCGGCGACCTTGTCCTCCGCCTCGAGCGTGGGGGGCGAACTGCCGACGACCCTCATGCCGCCGCCCGCTCTGCTGCGCGGCGCAGCGCCCGCTCGACGAGCACGCGGACGATGCGGCGCTTGTACCACGCGGAGCCGCGCAGGTCGTCGATGGGCTCGGCGTCCTCGCTTGCTATGCGCGCCGCCTCTTGCGCGGCGGCCTCGCCGATGGGCGCGCCCAGCAGTGCGTGAGCAGCCCGCTTCGCTACTAGCGGCGTGGGCCCGACGGCGCCGACGACGACGCGCGCTTCGCGGCACGCGCCGTCCGCGTCCAGCGTTACGACGGCGGAGGCATTGGCCACAGGCTTGTGCTCCATCGAGCCGATGGTGAACTTGACGTGGCAGCCGCCCGTGCGCGCTTGAGGCGCGGGAAGCGATAGGGCGCTCACGATTTCGCCGTGCGCCAGGTCGGTCTCGTAGGGGCCGTGGAAGAAGTCGGCCAGAGGCAGCGAGCGCCGCTCATCGCCGTGCTGCGCCTCGATCTGCGCGCCAAGGGCGATGAGGGCGCTAGGAACGTCGGTCTGCGGCTCGCCGTAGGCGACAGCGCCGCCGACGGTGGCGGCGTTGCGGACGCGCACGCTGCCCACCTGCGACGCGGCCTCGGCCAGGATCGGATAGGCAGCGCCAATCGCGGTGGAGGTCTCCAGCGCGCGGATGGTGGTCAGCGCGCCGACGCGCATGCCCCCGTTGCGTCGCTCCACGCCGTGGAGTTCCGCCGCGCCGCCCAGGTCGACGACCAGGCCCGGGCGCAGCAGGCCTAGGTGGAGCAGCACCACCGCGGCGGTGCCGCCGCCGAGCGCCATGGCGTCGTCGCTGCCGGCAAGCAGGCGGCTTGCCTCGCTGGCGGTGGCGGGTTGGGCGTATTCGAAGTTGCGCATAGACAGGGAGCGGGCTAAGCGCCGCCGTGAAAGGTTATCCCTGTTCGGATGGAAGCGCCAACCTCGTGCGCCGCCGGAGCGTCGGCGAGCACCTCATCCACGCGCAGCAGGAAGCGCGCCATGCGCGCGGCGCCCCCGTCAATCACCGCGCCGCCGCACTTGACGTAGTAGGCCATCGCCTCGTCCACGAAGGCGAGCGTGAGCACCCCGTTGGCGCGCAGGTTGGCGGCGGATGCGCTCTCATCCGCGAATTCCACGCGCAGCGCGCCGTCGCCTTGCGGGCGCACGGAGTCGTAGGTCAGCAGCGCCGGGTGGGGGCGCCCCGCCGCGTCTACGGTCAGCGCTACCGCGGCGCGCTCAGCGGCTGCGGGAGCGGCCAACGCCGCGAGCAGCGGCTCAGGCAGCGTGACGCCGACGGAGCGGGACATCGCGCTTATCCCCCGCCCCACCGTCGGAACAGCGCGTGGGGAACGCCGAGCAGGTCGAGCGCCTTGCCGATGGCGTGGTCGACCAGGTCGCGGATGGATTCGGGGCGTCCGTAGAAGGCGGGCACGGGGGGGAGCAGCACCCCGCCCATATCGTTGACCGCAAGCATATTGACCAGGTGCGCGCGGTTGAGGGGCGTCTCGCGCGGCAGCAGCACGAGGCGGCGGCGCTCCTTGAGGCACACGTCGGCGGCGCGGGCGATGAGGTCGCCGGAGTAGCCGTTGGCGACGGCGGCCAGCGTCTTCATCGAGCAGGGCGCGATCAGCATGCCGTCCGTCTTGAAGGAGCCGCTCGATATTGCCGCCGCCATGTCGTTCGGCGCGTAGGAGACGTCCGCCAGCGCCGCCAGGCGCTCCGGCGTCCACTCCGGCGCCTCGTGGCGGAGCGACTCCCGCGCGCCCTCCGACACCACCAGGTGCGTCTCCACGCCCTCGCTCGCGCGCAACGCCTCGAGCGCCGCGACGCCGTAGATAGGCGCGGACGAGCCGGTGATAGCGAGGATGATCCTACGCATCGGCGGCCTCCCTCAGCGCGCGCCACACCCGCTCCGGGGTGAGAGGCAGGTCGCGGACGCGCGCGCCGGTTGCGTTGAAGAGCGCGTTGGCGACCGCCGGGGCTACGGCGACGATTCCCCCCTCGCCGACGCCCTTGGCGCCGTAGGGGCCGGGCCCGTCGCCGCGCTCCAACAGCACCGTGTGGAATTCGTCCGGCAGGTCCCCGAACGTAGGCACGCGGTAGTCGATCAGGTTCGGGTTCATCAACTGCCCTTCCTCGTAGCGCATCTCCTCGAATAGCGTGTGGCCGACGCCTTGCATCGCCGCGCCCTCGTCCTGGCCTTCCACTTGCGCGGGGTTGATCGCCTTGCCGGGGTCGGCGACGGAGGTGTAGCGCAGGACGCGCACGCGCCCCGTCTCGGTGTCCACCTCCACCTCGGCGAAGCCCATGCTCACCTCCCAGAAGACCGGATCCTCGGCCAGTTTGCCGGAGGGATGGTTGGGCGTGATGGCGCTGCGCCCGACGATCTCGCCTCCCGCGCCGCCGAACACCTGCGCGATGAGCGCGCCGTAGGAGACGCTCTCGCCCCCGAACGAGGCGGCGCCCTCCGCGAGCGTCACCTGCTCCGCGAACGTCTCGAAGTAGCGCGCCGCCGCGTCCGCCGCCTGCGCCCGCGCGTCCGCCGCCGCGTCATGGACGGCGAGGCCCGCGAGCGTAGTGGAACGGCTCGCGCCGGTGGAGCGGTCGTAGGGAACTGCGTCCGTGTCGGACGCGATGACGCGCACGCTACCCAGGGGCAACCGCAGCTCCTCGGCGGCAATCTGCGCCAAGGCGGAGCGGGAGCCTTGGCCGATCTCCGTCGTGCCCACGTGCACGGTGGCGCTGCCGTCCGCATGGAGGCGGACGAACGCGCCGGAGATGGGGCTCGCGCCCGCGTTGGCGACAGCGCAGGCCATGCCGACGCCACGCTTGAGGTGGGGCGTCGCCGGGGCGGGCTTGTAGTCGTGCCAGCCGAACTCGCGCGCCGTCTCCGCAAGCGGCGCGGCCAGGTCGGCCTCGAGGGGGCGGCACCCGCGCAGCAACTCCTCGCCCGGACGAGCGAGGTTCTTCAAGCGCAATTCGAGGGGGTCTATGCCAAGCGTGTGGGCGATGTTGTCGGTGTGCGATTCGCACGCCCACGCGCCTTGCGGGCCGCCGATGGAGCGGAACGACCCGGCCGGCGTGGTGTTGGTGAAGAGGCCGACGGCCTCGCTGCGCAGGTGCTCGAAGCGGTAGGGGCCGGGGAGGCGGTCGGCGGCGCGTTCGGTTACGCGCACGCCGTTGTCGGTGTAGGCGCCGGTGTCGAGTTCGACGCGGCACTCGCGCGCGACGAACGTTCCGTCGGCGCGCACGCCGGTGCGGATCGTGGCGCGCGTGCCGTGGCGGCGCACGGTCTTCATCGCCTCCTCCACCGACAGCGCAAGGCGCACGGGGCGCGCGGCGAGGCGGCTGAGCGCGGCGGCGAGCGGCTCTATCTTGGTGTAGGACTTGCTGCCGTAGCCGCCGCCCACGTAGGGAACCACCACGCGCACCTGGTCGAGGCGCTTGCGGAAGACGCGCGCCAACTCCGCGCGCACCAGGAAAGGGTGCTGCGCCGACGACCAGACGCTGAGACGGTCGGGCTGGTAGTCGGCGACGACTGCGTGCGGCTCCATCGCGTAGTGGTAGACCATCGGGAAGGTGAATGTGTCCTCGAACACGTGGTCGCACTTCGCCATAGCGCGCGCCGCGTCGCCCCACGCCACCTCGTAGCGGTGGCAGACGTTGCTCTCCTGCACAGGCTCTCCGCTCGCGGCGAGCGCCGCGTCGAGGCCGATGACCGGCGGCAACTCCTCGTACTCCGCCTCGATGAGCTCGACGGCGGCTTCGGCGGTGGACAGGTCGGCGGCGGCCACCGCCGCGATAGGTTCGCCTTCGAAGCGCACCTTGCCCATCGCTACGATGGGGCGGTCTTTGCGGTCGGAGCCGTAGTGCGTCTCCATCCCGGTGAGGTCGGCGGCGGTGAGGACGGCGTAGACGCCGGGGAGGACGCGGGCGCGGGAGGCGTCGATGCTCACGATGCGCGCGTGGGGCAAGGGGCTGAGGGCGAGCTTGGCGTAGGCCATGCCGGGCAGCGCGAGGTCGGTCGTGTACTTGGCGCGGCCCGACGTCTTCTCCTCCGCGTCGACGCGCGGGACGGCCTGGCCCACCGTGTGGAAGAAGGGCCCGCTCATCGGGCGGTCTCCGCAGCGGCCAAGACGGCCTCGACGATCTTCTTGTAGCCGGTGCAGCGGCATAGGTTGCCCTCCAGGTGTTCGGCAACCTCGTCGGGAGAAGGCGTGGGGATGGCGTCAAGCAGCGCCTTGGCGGTGAGCAGCAGGCCGGGCGTGCAGAAGCCGCATTGGAATGCGGCATGCTGTGCGAACGCGCGGGCGAGTGCCTCGCCCAGCGGTTCGTCCGCCAGGCCCTCCGCCGTCAGCACACTGCGCCCGCGCGTCTCGAACGCGGGAAGCGTGCAGGAACTCACCGGCTGCCCGTCCAGCAGCACGGCGCACGCGCCGCACACCTGCACGTCGCAGGAGCGCTTGACGCTCGTCAGCCCAAACTCGTCGCGCAGCAGGTCGATGAGGAACGCGCGTGGCTCGACGTCCGCCTCGACGGAGCGTCCGTTGACCTCGAAGGCGACACGGATCCGGGTCGTTGCGTTGCTCATGCCGCCGCCTGCGCTATGGCGCGGCGCACGAACACGCGCACCAGGTGGCGCTTGTACTCCGCGCTGCCGTGGAGGTCGTCCACCGCGTCCGCCCGCGCCGACGCTGCGTCGGCGGCGGCTCTCGCGGCGGGGGAGTCTACGTCTAGGCAATTGGCGCGCTCGCCGAGCAGCAACGTCTCAGCCTCGGGGAGGCGCCGCGCCACCGGCGGGACGCTGCCCAGCGATAGGCGCGCCTCGGCGACCACGCCGTCCACGACGCGCAGCATCGCGCCGACGCCGACGGTGGGCCGGTGGTGGATGCCGAACTTCAGGTAGGCCGCCTGCGCGCCTTCGGGCAGCGGCGGGATGCGGACGGCGGTCATTATTTCGCAGGGTTCGAGCGCCGCTTCGTACGGCGCGGTCTGCAGGTCGGCGATGGGGATGCGCCGTTTGGCGGACGCGCTCTCGACTGCCGCCTCCGCGTCGTAGAGCAGCAGCAGCGCGGCAGGGTCGGAGTGCGGTTCGGCGAAACAGAGGTTGCCCGCGAGCGTGCCGACGTTGCGGACGCGCACGTTGGCGACGCGGCGTTCGACCTGCGCGACGAGCGGGAAGCGCTCGCGCACGATAGGCGCTCGCTCGATGGCCGCGTGCGTGGCCGCCGCGCCGATGACCAGGGCGCTGCCGTCGAGCGCGATAGCGTCCATGCCGGGGATGGTCTTCACGTTCACCAGGTGGTCGCAGGGCAGGAAGCCGCCCTTCATCGCCAGCAGCAACTCGGTGCCGCCCGCGTAGAGGCGCGCCGAATCGCCGCGCTCCAGCAGCACGGCGGACGCCTCCGCGGCAGAGGTTGGTTCGTGGAGGCTGAAGGGTCTCACGGGCGATTCGCTTTCAAGTGATTGGCGGGCGCTATGCTAGGCGGCGCGCCCCGCCGCTACAAGGCGGGCGCCCGTTCGTGATAGCCTGACCACCAACCCCTACCTAGCGCAGGCGCTCTATCTATGCAGTACGGCCTCTACCTCCGCTCCTTCCTCACCGACCGCGCGCGGCCTCTCCACGAGCAGTTCGACGACCTGGTGGAGATATGCCACGTTGCGCGCGACGCGGGATTCTCGACCGTAACGATGCCGCAGCACTGGATCTCGCACCCCACCGTGTGGCCGCAGCCCTTCCAGACGCTCGCCCGTCTCGTTCCCGAGACGGGCGAGATGAACCTGCTGACGGGCATCGTGCTGCTGCCGCTGTACAACCCGGTGCTGGCCGCCGAGGAGGTGGCGACGCTTGACCAGCTCTCCAAGGGGCGCGTCATCTTCGGCGTGGGCATCGGCTACCGCGAGGCGGAACTGGCCGTGGTGGGGGCGACGCGCAAGGAGCGCGCCCCGCGTCTGACCGAGTCGATCGAGGCGATGAAGCGCTTGTGGCAGGGGGAGGCGGTCGATCACGCAGGCGAGCACTGGCGGTTGGAGGGCGCGCGGATGGGCTTCACACCGGTGCAGAAGCCGCACCCGCCCATCTGGATCGCGTGCCAGAGCGGCGGCGCCGTCAGGCGGGCGGCGCGCATCGCCGACGCCTGCTACCTCGCACCGCAAATAGGGTTCGCCGACGTGCCCGCGCTCGCCGTGGCCTACCGCGACGAACGCGCGGCGCACAACGCCAGTCCAGGTCGCCTGACTATCTCGCGCGGCGTGGCGTTCGCGGACGACAAGCGCATCGCGGCCGAGCAGGCCGCCGAGGCCGCCGAGGCGTCCTACCGTATGTACCGCACGTGGGACATGCAGGAGGACACGATGGTGCGCATCAACATCGGCGAGGAGTCCAATGTCGAGGACTGGGCGGTTACGGGCAATGCGCAGGACTGCTTAGAGGGGTTCGGCGCGTTGGCCGAGCAAGGCATAGACTTCGTGAACGTGACTTTCTACAACCTGCCGAAGGGCCTCGAGGCGCGCAAGGAGTACCTGCTGCGGTTCGCCGAGGGCGTGATTAATGCGCCTGGGAAAGGGAAGGGGTAGGGCATGCAGATGAGCGACGAATTCAGCGTGGGCGCGCCGCCGAGCGAAGTGTGGCGCCTCTTCTGGGACCTGCCGCGCGTCGCCCGCTGCCTGCCGGGCTGCGAGTCGATCGAATCGGCCGGGCCGGACGCCTACCGCGCCCGCGTCGTCCAGCGCGTCGGCCCGTTCAAGGTCGCCTTCGACCTCGACCTCGCCGTCGAGGAGGCGGTGGAGATGGAGCGGGTGGTGGTGTCGGGGGGCGGCCAAGACCGGATGGGCAACCGACTCAAGCTCAATCGCCTCTCCCTTGAATTGGAAGAGGCGGCCAGCGGCGGAACGCTGGTCAAGTATGGCCTCGACTTCGCGCTGACGGGGCGTATGGCGACGCTAGGCAACTCCGCCGTCAAGCGCAAAGCGGAGGAGACGCGGCAGGAGTTCACCCGGCGCATCGCCGCCGAGTTGGGAACGGAGTAGGCGCTATGGCCGTGGGAGACCTGCGCGAGTGGCTGGGGCGAGTCGAGGCGCTGGGCGAACTGACCCGCGTCGAGGGCGCCGACCCGCACCTCGAGTTGGGCGGCATCGTCGATCTGTTCCAGTGGGAGATGGAGAACCCCGCGCTGCTCTTCGAGCGCATCAAGGGACACGCGGACGGGCATCGTCTCGCCGCCAATGTGCTGACCTCGCTGCCCCGCGTGCTGCTCACGCTCGGACTGCCCACGCACCTGACGCGGCAGGAGTTCGTCCGCGAGTGGCGCGACAGGATCCAACGGATGGAGCCTCTCCCGCCCGTGCTGGTGGAGGACGGCCCGGTGTTGGAGAACCGCGCCGTGGGGGAGCGCGTCGACGTTACCCAATTCCCCGCTCCGTTGTGGCACACGGACGACGGCGGGCGCTTCCTGGGCACCGGCTGCATCGTGCTGACGAAGGACCCGGACACCGGCTGGGTGAACGCGGGAACCTATCGCGTGCAAGTGCACGACGAGAAGACGCTGGGCATCATGATCTCGCCGGGCAAGCACGGACGGCTCATCCGCGACAAGTATTGGGCGCGCGGCGAGGCGTGCCCGGTGGCCGTCTCGTTCGGCCACGACCCGCTGCTGCTGGTGCTCGGCGGCATCGAGGTGGACTACGGCGTGGACGAGTACGCCGTCGCGGGCGGCGTGCGCGGAGAGGCGCTCGAGGTTATCGCGGCGCCGGAGACGGGCTTGCCCGTCCCCGCAACGTCGGAGTTGGTCATCGAGGGCGAGATTCCTATCGGTGAGACGCATGCGGAAGGGCCGTTCGGTGAGTGGACGGGCTACTACGCGGGCGGCGAGCGGGAGATGCCCGTCATCAACGTCTCGTCCGTGCTGTGGCGCAACGACCCCATCGTGCTCGGCTGTCTCCCCGGCAAGCCGCCGAACGACAACACCTACTTCCGCAGCCCGATGCGCGCCGCACTGCTATGGAACGAGTTGGAGCGCGCGGGCATCCCCGGCATCGTCGGCGCGTGGTCGCACGAGGCGGGCGGCGGACGCCTGCTCAACGTCGTCGCCGTAACTCAGCTCTACCCCGGCCACGCCAAGCAGGTGGGCCACGCGGCGACCTCCGTCCACGCGGGCGCCTACGCCAATCGCTTCGTCATCGTCGTGGACGACGACATCGACCCCACCGACACGAACGAGGTGCTGTGGGCGCTCTGCACGCGCACGGAGGTTACGGAGGATGTCGACGTACTGCGCAAGATGTGGAGCACGTCGCTCGACCCGATGTCTTACGGAGGCGAAGCGGGGCGCTACTACAACAACCGCATGGTCATCGACGCCTGCCGCCCCTACGACCGCCTCACGTCGTTCCCCGGCGTCGCCCGCAAGACGCGCGCCGAGGCCGACGCCCTCCGCGCCCAATGGCCCGACCTCTTCACGCCCGACGGCAAGGTGCGCCGAGGCGTGCCCCGAGCGCGGCGGACGGAATAGGGCAGGCGCGAGGCCTGTATCCCTGGGTGCCTAGTACATAATCAGGTTGGTCGGGACGAGGCGTCGCGCCACGGGGCCGGCCAGGGCCAGGCCCTCCAACGTGTATGCGCCTAGCAAGGCAGGTGCCTTGTCCTCGCCGAAGACTACGATAGTTACCTCGCTCTCGCCATCAATGGTCACCCAAGCCCGGCCGTAGTCCATATCGGTGCGGCGGCCGTCGGCTAGCAGGAAACGACGATTGCCCATAGGCGCGACGCCCAACTCGCCCAGCAGGCGGCCGGGCAGCGTCGTGCAGGCCGCGCCCGTGTCCACCACCGCCTCAACGTCGGCGGAGCGCAGGCCGTCCATGCCCGTTACCCGTATCGCGCTCGTGAAGGTTCCCATAGCCAATCGCCCTCTGCCCTCAAGTATAGCCCGCGCCCTTATCCGTTCGCCCTGAGGGAACTCGAAGGGCGAACGGAGAGGCGCCCCCTCTCCGCTACCCCGCCAACACTCGCTCCATACGCGCTAGCGCTTCGCGGAGATTGGGGGCGGAGTTGGCGAAGGAGATGCGGACGTAGCCCTGGCCCAGTTCGCCGAACGCCGTGCCGGAGAGCAGCGAGACGCCCGCGTCGTTCAGCATCGTGCGCTCGAACTCCTGGCTCGATAAGCCCGTGCCCTCGACGTTGGGGAAGGCGTAGAACGCGCCCTTGGGCGTGAGGCAGCGCACGCCGGGCAGCGCGTTGAGGCCGTCGACGATGATGTCGCGGCGCTCCGCGAACTCCTCCACCATCACCCGCACGCCGTCTTGCGGCGCCTCGAGCGCGGTGATGGCGGCCATCTGCGTGAACGCCGCCGTGCAGGAGACGCTGTTGGTCATCAGGCGCGACACCGGCTCCACCAGCGGATCGGGGAAGACGCCGTAGCCGAGACGCCAGCCCGTCATTGCGTAGGACTTGGAGAGGCCGTCCAGGATGACGCTGCGCTCGCGCATCCCAGGGAAGCCGGTGATGGAGACGTGCTCGCCCTCGAAGTAGAAGTCTTTGTAGATCTCGTCGCTCAGCACGACCGCGTCCGCCTCGTTCGCTATCTCGGCGATGCGGCGCAGGCCGTCGGGAGGAATCACGCTGCCGCAAGGGTTGTTGGGCGAGTTGACGATGATGAGTTTGGTGCGCGGCGAGATCAGCGAGCGCAGTTCGTCCACGTCGGCGGCGAAATCGTTCTCTTCGCGCAGCGGCCACGCCACAGGCGCCGCCCCGGCGAAGCGGATCATCGATTCGTAGATGGGGAAGCCGGGGTTGGGATAGATGACCTCGTCGCCCGGTTCGGCGAGGGCGAGGATGGTGAAGAACATAACGGGCTTACCGCCGGGGGTTACGATGACGCTGCCGGGCGAGACTTCGTAGCCCTGGCGCAGCGTCTGATGGCGCGCAATGGCCTCGCGCACCTCCATAACGCCGGGCGACGGCGTGTAGTGCGTGTGGCCCTGGTCGAGCGCCTGCTTGGCCGCGTCGCGGACGTGCTCCGGCGTGTCGAAGTCGGGCTCGCCGATGCCGAGGTGAATGATGCTGCGGCCCTGCGCCTCGAGCGCCCTGGCGCGCGCAAGCGCCTCGAACGCCGTCTCCGTTCCCAAGCGCGACATGCGGGCGGCGAGTCTCATAGGCGCAGCATCAGCCCCCGGAGATGGGACGCAGAAAGTGGACCTCGGAGGCGGGCTTGAGGGGCGCGCGCAGCCCCTCCACCGTCTGTTCGCCGTCCACCACTGCGGCGAGGCCAGGGCGGATGCGGTCGCCCTGGACGATTTCGGCCACCAAAGCCGGGTAGAGTTCGGTCAATTGAGCGAGCGCGCGGCGGAGCGTCACGCCCTCGACCTCCACGCGCTCCGCGCCGCCGGTGAACTTGCGCAAATGGATGGGAATGAAGAGGGTCGGCATGCGGTTACGCGCCGTTACCGTTCTTCTCCTTGATGGCGGCGAGGACGCGCTGCGGCTTCATCGGCGCTTGGGTGAGGCGCACGCCCACCGCGTCGTGGATCGCGTTGGCGACCGCGCCGACGGGGGCGACGATGGGCGTCTCGCCGACGCCGCGCACGCCGAAGGGGTGGGTGGGGTTCGGCACCTCGACGACAATCGTGTCGATCATCGGCAGGTCGAGCGCCGTCGGCATGCGGTAGTCGAGGAAGGTGGAGTTCTCCATCACGCCCTGGTCGCTCCAGAAGTACTCCTCGTTGAGCGCCCAGCCGATGCCCTGCGCGGCGCCGCCCTGTATCTGCCCTTCCACGTAGGAGGGATGGATGGCCTTGCCCACGTCCTGCGCGGCGGTGTAGCGGATCACGTCCACCTTGCCCGTTTCGGGGTCAATCTCCACATCCACGAGGTGGGCGCCGAAACCGCCGCCGCTGCCGCGCTGGCGGATGGAGCCGCTGGCGGCGAGAGGCCCGCCGGTCTCGGTGAGCTTGGCGGCCAGTTCCTTGAAGGTGATCTTGAGCTCCGAGTCGTGCTTGCTGGAAAAGACGCCGTCCTCGAACTCCACGTCGTCCGCGTTGCTCTCCCAGAGGATGGCGGCGCGCTCCTTCATTCCGGCGATGACGTTCTGCGCGGCGAGGTACGCGGCGTAGCCGGTGGCGTTCGTGGTGCGGCTGCCGCCGGTCATATCGGTGTAGCCGACGCTGTCGGTGTCCACGACGACGGGGTGCACCTCCTCCGCCTTGAGGCCGAGCACCTCGGCGGCTTGCATGGCGATGGAGGCGCGGGTGCCGCCGATGTCGACGGAGCCTTCGACGAGGCCGACCTCGCCGTCGCTGTTGACGTTGATGGTTACGCAGGACTGCATGCCGCCGTTGAACCAGAAGCCGTTGGCGACGCCGCGCCCGCGCAGCTTGCCGTCCGCGCCCTCGCGCTCGAGGGGCGTGCGGTAGTGGGGTGAGTCCTTGAGCGCTTGGAGTTGCTCGAGGTTGCCGATGCGCGGATAGACGGGGCCGTCGGCGCGGCGGTCGCCTTCGCGCGTCGCGTTGTGCAGGCGGAAGTCGAGCGGGTCGATGCCGAGCGCCTGGCATATCTCGTCCACCACCGACTCGACGGCGTAGGCGGCTTGGGTCGCGCCGGGGGCGCGGTAGGCGGCGGTCTTAGGCTTGTTGACGAGCACGTCGTAGCCGTCGACGCGCGCGTTGGTGACGCGGTAGCAGGCAAGGGCGCACATCGCGCCCGCGCCGACGGGCGAGCCGGGGTAGGCGCCCGCCTCGTAGTAGAGGTCAACCTCGGCGGCGGTGATGTCGCCCTTGTCGTTTGCGCCCATCTTCACGCGGATACGCCCGCCGGGCGTCGGGCCGGTCGCCTCGAACACCGACTTGCGGTCCATCACGATCTTGACGGGACGCCCCGCCTTCTTGGAGAGCATCGCGCAGATGGGTTCGAGGTAGATGGGGATCTTGCCGCCGAACCCGCCGCCGATCTCCAGCGGCGTTACGCGGATGTCCGTGTCCGGCACGCGCAGGATGGGCGCGACGGAGTTGCGCACGCCGAACGCGCCTTGCGTGGATGTCCATATCTCGATCTTGCCGTCCGACTTCCAGATGGCGGTGGCGTTGTGGGGCTCGATGTAGCCCTGGTGCACCATCGTCAACTCGAACTCGCGCTCCACGACCACCGACGCCTCCGCGAACCCCGCCGCCACGTCGCCCGTCTCGTGGCGGAAGTGGTCGGCGACGTTGGTGTTGCGCGTCTCCTCGCCCAGGTCTTTGCCGGGGTAGTCCTCGTGCACCAGGGGCGCGCCGGGCGCCATGGCCTCGTCCACCGTCAGCACGGGTTGCAGCACCTCGTACTCCACCTCGATGAGGCGCGCCGCTTCGACGGCGGCGTTCTGGTCGGCGGCGGCGACGGCGGCCACCGGGTGCCCCTTGTAGACCACCTTGTCGCGCGCCATGAGTTTGTCGCTGGCGTGGGCGAGGTTGGTGACATCTTCGCCCGTCTCAATCTCGATGGCCTCGGCCACGGGCATGTCTGCGCCGGTGATGACGGCCATCACGCCCGGCGCCTGCTCCGCCTTGGAGGTGTCGATGCGCTTGATGCGCGCGTGGGCGTAGGGGCTGCGCGCCAGGGCGCCCCAGATCATGCCGGGGAGCTTCAGGTCGGCGCCGTACTGCGCCTTGCCGATGACCTTGTCCAGCCCGTCGTGCCTGATGGGCCGCGTGCCGATGACCTTGTACTCTTTGGGCTGCTCGATGGTGGTCATAGGTCGTCTGCTCCTGGGGTGAAGGTGATGGGCGGCGTCTAGCCCTGCGCCTTTTGGACGGCGCGGATGATCTTGTCGTAGCCCGTGCAGCGGCATAGGTTGCCCGCCAGCCACAGGCGGATGCGGTCTTCGTCGGCGTCCGGCTCGCGGTCGAGCAGCGCCTTGGCCGCCACCAGGAAACCCGGCGTGCAGATGCCGCACTGGAGCGCCGCCTCCTCCAAGAACGCCTGTTGCAGCGGGTGAAGCGTCTGGCCGTCCGGCGCGATTCCTTCCACCGTCTGCACCTGCTTGCCCTCCGCCTCCGCGGCGAGGACGAGGCACGAGTCGACGATGCGCCCGTCGAGCGACACCGTGCACGCGCCGCAGTTGCCGTCGTTGCACCCCTCCTTCACGCCCGTTAGGCCCGCCGCCTCGCGCAGCGCCTCCAACAGGCTGTGATAGGGCGCGACGAGCAACTGGTGCTCCTGTCCGTTGACGGTCGTGTTCAGGATGATCTTCTGGGAGGCCGGCGCCGTGGTCATAGTTGGGCACGCTCCAATGCGGTAGTGAGGGTGCGCCGCGTGAGCACGCGCACCAGTTCCTTGCGGAATGCGACGTCGCCGCGCATGTCGCTGATGGGGCGCGCCGCGTTCGCCGCCAGTTCGCCCGCCTCGCGGAAGGCGTCGAGGCCCGGCTGCTTGCCGACGAGCGACTCGCCCGCCTCGAGCGCGAGGATGGGCGTGGGGCCGACGGCGGCCAGCGCCACGCGCGCCGATTCGATCCGGTCGCCCGCCGCGTTCAGCGTGAGCGAACTGCCGACGCCCACGACGGCGATGTCCATCTCGTTGCGCGGGATGAAGCGCTGGTAGGCCGCGCCGAATCCCGCCGCCGGACGCGGCAGTTCGATGCTGACGAGGAATTCGCCCGGTTCGAGCACCGTTTGCCCCGGCGCGAGGCAGAACTCCTCGACCGGCGTGGAGCGCCGCCCGTTCGGCCCCGCGCTGTGCGCCTGCCCGTAGTGCACGATGAGCGGGCAGATGCCGTCCGCGCTGGGTGAGGCGTTGCATAGGTTGCCGCCGAGGCTGGCGCGCGACTGTATCTGGATGCCGCCTATCAGCGACGCCGCGTCGATGATGCCCGGGTACAGCGCCGCTATCTCCGCGTCCTCGTAGATGCGGTAGCAGGGAACCGCCGCGCCGATGCTCAGGCTGTCCTCGCCGAGCGTCAGCGCCGTCACCTCGGGCACGCGCTTCACGTCCACGACGGCGTCGAGGTTGAAGCGGCCGGTTCGAGTCTGCACGAGCACGTCGGTGCCGCCAGCGAGCGCTCGCGCGCGGTCGCCGTAACGCGCCAGCGCGTCTACGGCCTCCGCCACCGACGTTGGCGCTAGGTACTGGAAGGGATGCACGGGTTGGGCCTCCTGCGTTTCAGCCGCGCCGTTCGGCCTGCGGGCGCGGCGCCGCCATTATCGGCAAGCGGCGCGTTTCCCGCAACACGCCCCCGCGCGCCTATCCCGCCGGGTCATAGCCGCGCACGCCTACGTCCAGCCGCACGACAGCGTTCAAGCCCGCCACCGTTACGTAGAGAGCCTTGCCCCGCCAGCACAGATTCGTCGCGCGGTCGCCCACCGGGTAGGAGGCGAGCACGCGCCCCCCGTCAACGTCCACCGCGTCCACCGTGCCGTTCGCCCAGCGGGCGACCCACAGGCGCGCGTGCTCGTCGAATACCACCCCGTCGAGGCTCGGCGTGGCGAACTCCAACGCCGTCCGCCTGTTCGCAAGTCCGCCATCGGGCAGCAGATCGTAGGCGAGCAGGCTGTTCGTCCCCGTCTCGGCGACAAACAAGCGCCGCCCGTCGGGGTGGACGGCGAGGCCGTTGGGGAAGGCGAGACCCTCCGCGACGCGCCGCACGCCGCCGGGACGCCCCGCCGCGTCCATGGCGATGCGGTAGACCGCGCCGACGGGCGACTCCGCCGAACTGCCCGCCGGGTCGGAGAAGTAGACGTTGCCCGCCCGGTCGAGGCACAGGTCGTTCGGCCCGAGGTACGCCTCGCCGCAGTAGGAATCGGTCAGCACCTCCATAGCGCGCGTGGCCGTGTGGAACCGCGTTACGCGCTTGGCGCCGAAGTCGGCGCACACGATGCGCCCCGCCGAATCGCACTTCAACCCGTTCGCCTGCCCGCCCGTCTCTATCCACACCTCCGCCTCGCCCCCGTCGGCGGGCAGCCGCCCGATAGTCCCCAAGCGCCGGTAGTTCACGAAGTACAGGTCGCCCCGCCAGTCGAACGCCGGCCCCTCCGCAAACGCGATGTCGCCGACGATAGGGGTGGGGGAGAGGGAGCGGGAGAGGGGAGGGGGTGGGCTAGAAGCAGTCTTCACTCAGTTGCCTTAATAGTGTCTGGTTGGAGCACCCCTTGAAGCGTGGCGCTTTGCAACTGCAAAACCCGCCCCGACGACATAAGGCACGAGGGAGAGGCACGCTTATGCAACGCTCTCCGGTAGGCGGGAATCGCGCTTTGGCGCGGGCGCTTTCGTCGTGGCTATTAGGACGCCGCTGAGGGCTAGCACGCCTACCGCGCCCCACCAGATCGGCGCGAAGTCGCCGGTGATGTCGGCGACGTAGCCGGTGAGGGGCGCGGAGACGGCGCCCAAGCCCATCGACACGGCGAGCGATACGCCTCGGATAGCGCCGATGTGCCGCCTGCCGAAGAAGGCGGGGTAAATGAGGTTCTGCGCGACGACCAGGTAGGTAACCGCCAGGCCGAACAGCGCCACCGCTGCCGCTACCTCCACGCCGTTGGACGCGATGATGGTGAAGACGTGCGACGCGATCATCAGCGCGAATCCAACCGCCGCCGTCCATTGCAGGCCCAAGCGCCCCGCGACGAACGCGACCGTGAAGGCAGACGCGATGGACGCCACGCCCTCCAGCGACGCGGCGTAGCCGATGAGCGTCGCGCTCACGCCCTGATCCTCGTAGTGCGGAAAGCGGAAGAGCGACACCGACTGCTGCCCCGCCATATGCAGGCCGAACGCCAGCGTCAGCCGCCAGAAGGTCATCGAGCGCAGCGCCTCGCCGCGCGTCCATGACCGCTCCCCCGCCTCCT
This sequence comes from uncultured Dehalococcoidia bacterium, assembly GCA_964560025.1. Classification (GTDB taxonomy): domain Bacteria; phylum Chloroflexota; class Dehalococcoidia; order Lucifugimonadales; family Australimonadaceae; genus JAGWBE01. Next base: position 89,561 of record CAZLKC010000001.1, on the reverse strand, counting down.
CGGACGGCGCCGCGCCGCTCTCCTCCGGCGCCTCCGGAGCGCCGCCGTCCACGCCCATGCCCAGGTCGCCGGGCTGGCGGCGCAGGAAGAGGAGCGATGCGGGGACGATGAGCGCGACGCCGATGAGGCCGATGACCGCCCACGCCGTGCGCCACCCGAACGCCTCGATCAACTGCTGCGTGAGCGGAAAGGCGGCGATGAGCGCCACAGGCAGGCCGAGGTAGGTCATCGACATGGCGCGGGCGCGATTGCGGACGAACCACTTGGAGACGACGGGGCCGGTGTAGATGTTCGCGCCGCCCTGCATGCCCAGCAGGCCGACGATGGCGTAGACGGCCACCAAGTGCCACTCCGTGGTTACGTAGGCCAGTGCGGCGATGAGCAGCGCGCCCCCGCCGCCGAACAGCGCCAGCAGCACGCGTGCGCCATGGCGGTCGATCAGCCTGCCGATGAAGATGCCGCCGAGCGCCGCGCCCGCTGTCCGCGCCGACGACGCCCACCCGAACACGGTGCGGTCGAACCCCAAGTCCTCCCGCATAGGGTTGATGAAGAAGCCGAAGTTGGCGACGCCCATCGAGAGTGTCCAGCCGCCCGCCACGGCCATAACGGCGACGATGACCCAGCCATAATAGAGGCGGCGCGGCGTGAAGCGGTTCTGCAAAGGCTCCTCGGGGGAGTCAGTCTATCCCACTCGTCCCCGCGCCGTTCCCATTTCCGCCATTCCCGCCTCCGCTGGAACGACGGATAAGGAATAGCGGTTGACACTCCCGCTGCCGCGCACTAGCCTCACCGCGCCCTGGGCGAGACCACCGAACGGAGGCGAGCCGAGTGACCTATCTGCGCATCGTGGCTTGGGACGTGCTTGGCAGGATCGTCTGGCGGCTGCTGCGCGTCGCGGCGCTGTTCTTCTTCAGCGCGTGGGTGTGGATGATGTTCTGGGGGATGGTCTCCCACGCGGCGCGCGTCGGCCCGATGAGCTACCTCGCCTCGCTGCTGGTGGTGCTGGCCGTCTGGCTCATCGTCATCCCGGTCATCGTCGTCGCGCTGCGCATCTACAAGCCGCCCGAGCCCGACCTCTTCGCCTAGCCGCCGGGGAAGACGGCGACGATTCCCGTAACGGCGATGGACACGTCCTCGCCGGGGACGATGGGCACGGCGGGGCCCATCCGCGCGCGCAGGCGCATACCGCCCGGCCCGTCCAGCAGCACCACCTGGTGGTGGCCGTAGAACTCGCGGTCAGCCACGTGCGCGGCCGTGAGGCCCGCCTCCTTCGGCTCGATGCGGATGGACTCGGGGCGCACCACCGCTCTCACCCGGCCGCTCGCGGGGCTGCGCGTCGGCAAGCGCCCCAACGCGGTCGTAACGAACGCGCCGTCCGCTTCGCCCTCTACGATGTTGGCGTCGCCCAGGAAGGCGGCCACCTCGAGCGTCTGCGGCGAGGCGTAGACCTCCGCCGGCGGGCCTATCTGCCGGACGCGCCCGGCCAGCATCACGCCCACCCTGTCCGCCGCCGCAAACGCCTCCTCCTGGTCGTGCGTAACCCAGATGGCGGCGCAGCCCGCCTCGCGCAGAATATCCCTCACCTCCGAGCGCACGCGCACGCGCAGGCCCGCGTCGAGGTTGGAGAAGGGCTCGTCCAACAGCGCCACGGGCGGGTTGGGCGCGATGGCGCGGGCCAGGGCGACGCGTTGCTGTTCGCCGCCCGACAATTCGTGGGGCATCTTGCCGCTCGCGTGCGCCAGGCCGACCATCTCCAACACCTCGTCGACGCGGCGCGCCTGCCGTCCATCGCCCAGCCCTGCCGCGCGCCAGGGCAACCGCGAGCGCACGCCATCCAACCCGAAGGCCACGTTCTGGCGCACCGTCATATGCGGGAAGAGCGCGTAGTCTTGGAACACCATCCCCACGCGGCGGCGCTCCGGAGGCGTCCATTTGCCGTTGCCCGCCACCACTTTGCCCCCCACCTCGACGCTCCCGCCGTCCGGCGTCTCGAACCCGGCGACGAGGCGCAGCGCCGTGGTCTTGCCGCACCCGCTGGGGCCGAGCAGCGCCAGGATGCCGCCCTCCTCCACTTCGAAGGAGGCGCCGTCCACCGCCGCGCTCCCGTTGAAGCGCTTGCGCAGTTCCGAGGCGCGCACCGCCGCCGCCCCGCTCTTCACGTCCATCACTCCAGGATACGTAGATACGAACTGCTGCGCAATGGAGCGGCGTACCGCCGAACGGCGCTCACGCGTCGGGCTGCGCCTCTTCCTTCCCCAGCGAGGCGGCCTCCAACGCGATGAGGCCGCGCCTGATTTCGTCGCGTTCGGCGTCGTAGCGCCGCCGCGAGATGCGTCCGCGCCGCTCCCGCAGCGCCGCCGCCCATGCGAGCAGCGCCTCGCGGCTCAGTCGAGCGGCGGGAGCGCGCCGTCTCTGGAGCGCGAACGCGAGCGCCGCCGCCAGCGCGAGCGCGGTCGCGCCCGGGACGCCGTAGCGCAGGAACCACTCCCCGCCCCGGCTCTCTATGCGGCTCCACAGCGTAGGCTGAGGCAGTCCGTCGACGGACAGGGGCAGGAAGCTGTCGCGCGGGATGGCCGCCCCTTCGAGCAGTTGGAGTTGGCCGCCTTCGAACTCCGTCGCTCCCAGGTCGGTCAGTTCGGTGGACGCGCCTACCCCCACGCTCCCCGGGACGACGAACCGGAAGGAGCCTGCGCCGAAGCGCATCGTGCGCCCCAAGTCCACCGACGCGCCGTCATAGGGCAGGCGGTAGACGAATTCGAAGCGGTGCGGCGCTTCTTCGGGCGTGGGCGGCACGGGGATGCTCAGCGCGAAGCCGCGATCGACAGTCAGCACGTCGCCGCCCACCAGGTCGGAGCGCACGTCGAGGTGAGAAGCGCCTGGCGGCAGGGCGAACCGCAGGAAGGAGAGCATCGCGGGACCCTGGGCGTTGAGGTCGGGGACGAGCGTGCGCCCGCTGTCGTTCGCTACGTGCGCGCGCTCGAACACCTCGATGAACCGCTCGTTGGCGTCGACGCCGGTGACGATGACCGAATGGCTCTCGACGCGCAGCGCGTCCGTCGAGGAGGTCGGCTCGTAGACGGTGATCTCCACGGGCGCGCCTAACTCCTCCGTCCGCAGCGACGCTGAGTAGGCGGCGCCGCCGTACTCGGCGGATACGAAGTAGACGCGCCCAGGCCCCACGGGCGCGCCGCCGAAGACGAACCGCCCCTCCGCGTCGGGCGCGGTAGTGGTCTCGGAGATGGATACGACGCCCTCCAGCACGTTGAGGGAGAGGCGCACGTCGGCGGGGTCGAAGTCGGCGCCGGGCGTGCCGTTGCGCACGCTGCCCATGATGTCCGCCGTCTCCTGCGCCCCGGCGGGCAGGGCGGAGACCGCTGATAGGAGCGCAGCGCAGAGGGCCAGGGCAAGCGCTCGCCTCACGCCTCCTCTCCGCCGTCCAGGTCGCGCTCCACGCGCTTGCGGATCTCCTCGATAGACGCCTCCGCCTCGCGCTCGCGCTGCATCAGCCTCGCCGCCTGCGCGCGGAGGGCGTCCAGCTGCGCGCGGAGCTCCTCCTCGCTCGACTCGCCCATGAAGTGCTCCTGCTGGAGCGTGCGAATCTCCTCGTAGACGCGCTCGCGGGCGCGGCGCAGGCGCTCGGCGGCCTGGAGCGCCGCTTCCTCCAGGTCGTCTTGGCGGCTGCGTGTCAGCAGTGGATAGAGGACGATCGCCAGCACGGCGAGGAGCAAGAGGGCGCCGATGAGGATGGTCATACGACGGGCTGAGATGGGCCTGGCAGGGCTTGTCCTTCGCGCGAAGAGGGCGCTGTCGCCGTCGCGCGGCGGTGCGCGGGCCACAGCGCTATCAGCGTTCCCAGCACCACGAACGGCCCCGCGACCCACATCCACCACACCAGCGGGTTCAGCAGCAGGCGGAAAACAGCGCTCTCGCCGTCTGGTTGGAGCTCGCTGAACAGGACATAGACATCCTCCTTGGGGGTGGAGTGGATGGCCGCCCTGGTGGAGAGTACGCGGAAGGAGGGGTAGAGTCCCTGCCATGCCACGATGGTCTTCACCGGCTCCCCGTCAAGGTAGAGGTTGATGGTCGCCGTCCGCTCCGTCCGGTCGGGGAAGGGGGTGGCAGAGCTGCCCGCGAACTCGACCTCGTACTCGCCGATCATCGCGCGGTCGCCGGGGCCGAGGATTACGTCGCGCTCGAGGTTGTAGAACTGTGAGCCGATGATGCCGAAGGCGAGCATCACCACAGCAAGGTGGACGACGTAGCCGCCGTAGCGTGGGCGGTTCGCCGCTATCAACTGCGCAAAGGCGGCGGGGTAGGCCGCGCCCGTCGCTCGGCGCCGCGCCAGCGTCCCGCGCACCCACTCTTGCAGCACGGACGCCGCCGCCAGCGCGCTGACCGTGAAGGCGAGTAGCGCGATGGGATTGACGACGCCGAAGAGCGCCAGCGCCACGCACACGACCGCCGCCACGGCGGCGGGCACGGCTAGCGCCCGCCGCACCGATTCCCACGTCGCGCGCCGCCAGGGGAGCAGCGGGCCGACGCCCATCAGGAGCACGAGCGCCAGCAGCAGCGGGCCGTTCACCTTGTTGTAGAAGGGTTCGGCGACGGTCACCGTCTCGCCGACGATCAACTCTGAGATGAGCGGGAAGACGACGCCCCACATCGTGATGAAGGCGACGGCCAGCAGCAACAGGTTGTTGATCAGGAACGCCGCCTCCCGCGACAGCGTCGATTCCAGCCTGCCGCTGCTGCGCAGGTCGGCGAGGCGGTAGAAGAAGAGGCCGAAGGACAGCACGGCGGACACGCCCAGGAAGATGAGGAACACCCAGCCCAAGGTGGACGCGCCGAAGGAGTGCACTGAGGGCACCGGGCCGCCCCGGTTGATGAAGACGCCGAACGCGCCAAGCGTGAAGGCCGTGTTGATGAGAGCGATGTTCCACATGCGGAACATCCCCCGCCGCTTCTGCACCATTATCGAGTGGATGAACGCCGTCAGCCCCAGCCACGGCATAAAGGCGGCATTCTCCACCGGGTCCCACGCCCAGTAGCCGCCCCACCCCAGGATCGTGTACGCCCACCACGCGCCCAGCAGCAGGCCGATGGCCAGCAGCGCCCACGCCGCCAAACCCCACACGCGCCCCGCGTCCACCCACGCGTCGTCCACGCGCCCCGATAGCAACGCCCCCATCCCGAACGCGAACGGGACGGCGATGGAGACGAGGCCCGTCATAATCAGCGGCGGGTGCGCGAACATCCCCGGATGCGTCAGCAGCGGGTTGATGCCCTGGCCGTCTATCGGAACGGCCGCCGTCTCCACGAACGGGTTGGCCAGAAAGAGCATCACCGCTGTGAAGAAGAGGGAGATGATCATCAACACGCCGTTGGCGTAGGGCAATTGCGCGCCAAGCCTGCGCGGAGCGTAGGCCATCGCCAGCGAGGACATCAGCGCGAGCGCGAAGGCGACGAACAGCAGCGACCCCTCGTTCCCCGCGTAGAAGGCGACCCACGTGTAGACGCGCGGCATCGCCAGGTTGGAATGATCGGCGACGTAGCGTATGGCGAATTCGTTGCGCAGGAAGGCGGTGATCAGCGCCAGCACGCCCACGCCCAAGGCGAGCGCCAGCGCGTAAGTCGCCCGCCGCCCGCTCAGCGCCAGCGCGCCGTTGCGCTGCTTCGCTCCGGCGAAGGACGCGGCGGCGCCGTAGACCGACAACGCCAGCGCGATGATGAGGGTCGCCGTGCCGAGGCTAGCCACCGTCCGCCTTGCCTCCATCTCGCGCTCTGCCTCCGCCCATACCCAACTCCGCGTCCACGGCGCGCAAGTAGTCCGCCAACGCCGGGTCTGGCGGCGCGGCAGGCGCCGCCACGTGACGCGCGCTGGAGCGCCGCATCGACCGCAGAACGAACACAAGCACTCCCAGGCCTGCAATGGCCGCTGCGGCGGGAACGAGCCACGCGGCCAGCCCAAAGCCGCGCCTGGGCGGCTCGGCCAGCACCGATTCGCCATAGACGGACACGAAGTAGTCCTTCACTTCCTGCTCGCTCTCTCCGGCGAGGAGGCGTTGGCGAATGGCGGCGCGCATCTGCTTGGCCAGGGCGGTCTGCGATTGGTTGAGCGTCTCGCCGGGGCAGATAGGGCACATCAACTGCTTGTCCAGTCGCAGCGCCTCCTCCTCGATATTGGGCGGCAGCGCGGCGCCCTCCTGCGCCAGCGCGGTTGGCGTCACGGCGACGAAGAGCGCAAGTATCCCGGCGGCGAGCGCGGCGACGCGGCCAAGCCGCCTGACGGCCCAGGCCGGCGGTTCGCGGTGGCGCGCCAAGGCGGCCTAGCCGCCGCCGGTGGGCTGGTTCGCGGGGTCGGCCAGGAGCGCGGCGCGCTCGGCGTCGGAGATGAAGAGCAGGTGCACCAACGCCCAGCGCTCCTCGTCGCTCAGGAGATTGCCGAAGGGCGGCATGAAGCCGAAGCCGTTCGTGATGGAGGCGTAGGCGCGGCCGGCGGCCAGGTTGGCGATGCGGTCGTCGACGAGCGCCGGGGGCTGAACCGCGCCGTACTCGGCGAACCGCAGACCTACGTAGCCGTCGCCTCCCCCGCTTGCGCCGTGGCAGGAAGCGCAGTTGACGTTGTAGAGGCGTGCGGCGCGGTTGAGCGTGGCGGCGTTGCGCACGGTGGCGTTGGGCAGCGCGTCGATAGCGGCGTTGTCCTCCGGCAGCGCCAACTTGCCCCCGGTGATGGGGATGGAGCCTTCGGGCGGCAGGAAGCGCGGCGGCTCCTGCGGCTTGAAGGACTGGGTGTAGTGCATCTCCTGGAAGATGTCAATCTGGTAGGCGCCCGTCGAGCGCGCGGGCTCGCCCGGCTCGCAGGCGGCCGCAGTCAGCGCCGCTGCCAGGAGGGCGAGCAGGCCGAGGAGCCGTATGCCGCGCAGCCGCTTCACGCGCTAGGCCTCCTGCTTCACGTCTTCCGCGCCCAACCGCCGCATCGTCGACTCGGCGGCGGCGGAGCGCTCCTGGGGGCAGGCGACGATGAGGCCGATGTACCCCTCGGTGATGCGCGTGTCGTACACGCCGAGCCTGCGCTTAGGCAGCCTCGATTCGAACAGGATGCCGAGCACCGTGAAGATGATGGCGTGGAGCATAGTCAGCTCGTACATGATGACGGTCATCGGCGGGATGCTCAGCAGCGGCTTGCCGCCAGTGACAATGGGATAGGAGATCTGCGTCGCGGCGGTCAGGAGCAAGCCCACCGCGAAGCCGACCATCGCCCCGACCAGCGGGAACATGTAGAGGCGGTGAGGCGCCTCGTACTCCCCGAACGTTCCCTCCGGGAAGGGGCTGCCCGAGTAGATGTCGATGTCCTCGTGCGGGAAGCCCTCTTCCCGCAGCGCCGACAGCGCATCCGCCGCCCCCTGCGGGTCTTCGAACAACCCTAGTAGCTTCGTCTCCGCCATGCCCTTACTCCTTCACCAGGCCGGGAACCGTCACCCGGCCCACCTTCACCGAATCGCTGAGGTGCTGGCCTTCCTTCTCCTCCCACAGCGGTATCAGTGGGAAGAACTTGCTGAACATCAGCATCAGGAACCCGACCAGGAAGAACGTGCCCGCCACAATGGTGATCTCGACCGCGCTGGGTCGGTAGGTGCCGTACTGGAAGGGAATCGGACCCTTCCGCATCAGCGCCGGCACGATGATGATCAGCCGCTCGAAGAACATGCCGATGTTGACCAGCAGGCTCGTCCACAGCATCCAGTTGAAGCTGCGCCTCACCCGCCGCATCATCCATAACGGCACCGGTATCAGGAACGAGTTGACGTAGAAGGCGAGGAAGAACCAACTCCACGGCGGCTCGAACAGCCGCAGATGCCACACCACTATCTCCTGATCCTCCACCAGCCACAGCGCGAACACGAATTCCAACCAGAAGAAGAAGTGCCACCCGATGGCCACCACCACGAGCAGGCGTGCGAGGCCGTCGATGTGCTCCTCCCAGATGTAGTTGTCCAGTTTGAACAGGCGGCGCATGATAATCATCAGCGTCACCACCGCCGACACGCCGGAGAGCACTGCGCCGATGACGAAGTAAGGCGCGAAGATGGTCACGTGCCACGAAGGCACGAGGCTCACGCCGAAGTCCCACGACACGATGGAGTGCACGGAGACGAACACCGGCAGGATGAGCGCCGAGAGCAGGATGCCCGCGATGCCCTGGAGTTTCCACTGGCGCGGGTTGCCGTGCCAGCCCATAGCCAGCACCCCGTAGACCGTCCTGCGCCAACCCGTGGATCGGTCGCGGATTACCGCGAAGTCGGGGATCAACGCCGTGAACACGAACAACATGCTGCTCGTCAGGTAGGTCGTGATGGCGGTGGGGTCCCACACCAGCGGCGAGCGCACGTCTGGCCAGATGCCGCGGGAGAGATCATAGGGCATCACCCAGTAGAAGATGCGCCATGGCCTGCCCGCGTGGATGACGGGCATAAGCAGCGAGGTCATCAGGGCGAAGACGGTCATCGTCTCCGCCGCGCGCACCATCGGTCGCCTCCATTCGGCTTGGCTCAGGCGCAGGATGGCGGAGATCATCACCCCCGCGTGGCTGATGCCGACCCAGAAGACGAAGTTGGTGATGAAGAATCCCCAGAAGACGGGGCGGTTGAGGCCGGTGAGGCCGAGGCCGCGGTTGATGAGCAGTCCGGCGGCGACGAGGGCGACCGCGACGATGGCCCCGGTCAACAGGGCGAGCACGACCCAGCGCGTGTTGGTGTTCAACACGTTGTCGAGCAATTCGCGGTTGATCTGCGCGTCGCTGACCGTTCTGCGGTAGTACATGCTTGGCTCCGGCCTAGTGCGACTTGGCGATGACGCGTACCCACCGGTGATAGTACCGGCGCACCTTCACCAGGCGAAGGCCTTCGCCAACCTCCCAGATTGATATGACCGGCACGATCTTCGCCGCAAGCAGGAAGACCAGCGCCGACGCCGAGATTGCCCCTACCGACAGCATCACATCCGCCAGGTCGGGCCATTGCATGGGCGGCACCGTCTCCAGGTAGTGCCCGAACACCTCCTCGCTCCGCACCGACGCCGCCGAGGCATAGATGCGCATCGAGTTCAGCCACGTGCCGATGAGGATGCCCACGCTCACGATGGTCGGCCCCCACACACTGCGCCGCACCGGGTTCCACATCAGCGCCAGCAGTGGGCCGAGGAAATTCAGAATCAGCGACGCCATGAAGACGAACTTGTAAGGCCCCAGGAACAGCAGTTGGAGGATGCTCACCTCCGCCGGGGTGCGCCCGTACCAGAAAGTGAGGAAGCTGGCCCACCAGAAGTAGAACCACAGCAGCGAGAAGGCCAACAGCGGCTTGGACAGCGCCCAGAACTGGTCCACCCCGATGTACTGCTCGTATCCGCCGAACCGCCTAACGATGAACATCGCCACGATGGTCGTCGCCACCGCGCCTTGCATCCCCACCAGCGTCATCGTCGCTGGGAAGATCGCGTCCTTCAGCCCCGGCACGAGGCTGAGGTGGAAGTCGGATGAGAAGAGCGTCTGTATCAGCGGGTAGAGCAGCAGGAAGCTCCCGCCCAGCACCAGCGACCCCATATAGTGGACGCGCCACGCGCGCAGGTTGCCCACCCATCCCAAGGACAGCATCGAGGCCAGCCGCTGCCGCGCCGAAGGCGGCATGTGGTCGCGCACGGCGGCCAAGTCGGGCAGCGCCACAACCCACAGCAGCAGCACGCCCGCGAGTAGCATCGCCGCCATCGCCACGAGCTCCCACGAGTCAGGCGAACCCAGGCCGAAGTCGAACCAGATGTCCGGCCGGCCGATGAGGGTCGGCAGCGCGCGCAGCGCGGGGATAAGCATCAGCAGCACGATGAGGCCGGAGAGCGCGTGCAGTTCGGCGATGCGGGTGATGGGGCGCCTGAAGTGCGCCTTGGTCAGCCGCAGGCCGGCGGAGACGATGGGCGCGGCGGTGAAGGTGCTGAAGATGAACGCCATCGTGCCCACGTGGTAGCCCCACGGCTTTATCTCGTCGAACCCGTCGCCCGCGCGGATGACGAAGCCGACGACGCCGAGCAAGCTCAGTGCCCCCAACAGCAGAACCCATCGCCAGTAGGCGGGCGTAACCTGCTGGTGCTTGGCGAGCGCGTCCAGCGCCACCTCGCGGTGGCTCGGCGGCTCCGGTATCGGCTCGTGGTGGCCGTCGCCGTGCATCAGTCCTCGACCTTCTTGAGATAGGTCACGTTCGGAGCGGTGCCCAGGCTCTTGAGCACCGTGTAGTTGCGTTCGTCGTGCGAGAGTTCGTACACGCGGCTCGATTTGTCATTCAGGTCGCCGAAGGTGAGCGTCTGCGTCGGGCAGGCCTGGACGCAGGCGGGAGCGAACTCGCCGTCCGGCACGTCGTCGCGCCCCCTGGTGGCGCGGCGGATGCGCTGCACGCACATCGTGCACTTTTCCATCACTCCGCGCGAGCGGACGGTTACGTCGGGGTTGAGCTGGTGGCGCAGGTCTTCCGGCCACACCGGCTCCCAGTAGTTGAAGGAGCGGGCGTGGTAAGGGCAGTTGTTGGCGCAGTAGCGCGTCCCCACGCAGCGGTTGTAGACCTGGACGTTCAGCCCCTCGTTGTTGTGGTAGGTGGCGAAGACGGGGCAGACCGGCTCGCAGGGGGCGTTCTCGCAGTGCTGGCACATCAACGGGATGAACCGCGCCTTCACGTTCGGGAACTCGCCCTCCCAGTAGCGCTCCACCCGGATCCACGACATCACGCGCCCCTCGTGGTAGTGGCTCTCCTCGTTGATGGGGATGTTGTTCTCGGCGGCGCAGGCGATGACGCACGCCTGGCAGCCCGTGCAGCGGTCGAGGTCGACCACCATGCCCCAGCTGCGGTTCGGCGGGCGCTTGGCCAAGTCTCTGTCGAGGTCGGGCGTCGTAACCATGCTTGCCTTCCTGCTAGTGCGCCGCGCCGGAGTCGCCGTTCGCGCGCTGGATGTAGATGATGGGCTGGTCGTCCAACTGCACGGCCGGGTCGGGGCCCTCAAGGGAAGGCAACTTGGCGCGCTGGTTCGTCTTGGTTACGCGAACCCTCGTCCCTGCCCACGCCAGCGCTCCTGTGTCCCGCTCCTCGCCGGACGAGAGGATATCGAAGAGATTGGCCCCGCGCCCGGCGGCGAAGGAGGTGAATTGGGCGTGGCCCTGCCCAAAGGGCACGGCGGCCACGTCCGGCGGCGTCGCCGGGTTCAGGTAGACAGGGACGCGGATGAAGCGCCCGTTCGACGCCTCCACCAGCACCACGTCCTGCTGCGCGATGTCCATCCGCTTCGCCGTCTGCGGGTTCAACTCCACCCAGCTCGACCACGCGACCGTGGTCATCGGGTCGGGCATCGACTGGAGCCACGGCACGTGGGACAGCTGCCCCACGCCCAGGGCGTTGGCCTCGAAGGGGACGAGGTGGAAAGGGTAGCGGCGCGCGTCGCCGAAGAAGGCGGGCGCCGCCACCGATCTCGTCACCTGGCGCACACGGCTCGCGGAGCGGGTGACGGCGGAGGCGTCCCACCAGCCGCCGCGTTCCAGTGCGCGCTTCCAGAACTCCTCGAACGTGGCCGCGCGCACGGAACCGCGCCCCGTCTTGTGCGCGGCGCGCGCCTCGGCGCGAACCGTCTCGCGCATCGTCGCGCCCGGCATCCCCTCGATGCCCAACTGCGCGCCCATCTGCAGCAGCACGTCGCCGAAGGCCATCGTGTCGCGGAAGCGCCGCACCACCGGCTGCTGATAGCCCGTCGTGCGGTAGCCGGGGCCGGGCTCGGGCGAGTCGCTGCCCCACTCCTCCAGCGGCGTGTGGCCGGGCAGGATGACGTCGGCGGCGGCGGCCGTCTCGTCCAGGAAAGCCGAGAAGCTGAACACCGTCTCCACGTTGCGCAGGGCGCCCGTGGCGTCCAACTCGGCCGGCAAGGCGTAGAGCAGGTTGGCGTCCTTGATGAGCGCCATCTTCACCTCGCCCGACCGCATCCGCTCCAATTCGTCCTTCCACTCGCGCAGAGAGAGCGCGTCCACGCGGTCGCCCTCCGGCGCGGGGTTGTAGATGACGCCGCCGGGGCGATTGGCCGCGCCCACCAGATGGTTGAGCGCGTAGACGGCGCGGAGGTTGGCTGCGCCGTTGGAGTAGGCGCCCGCCGAGCCGCCGCCGATGGCCAACGCCGGAGAGTGGGACGGGTCGGCGAAGGCGCGCGCCAACTCCACGATGCGCTCGGCGGGCAGCCCCACCGCCCCCGCGACGGCGCCGGGGCGATAGTCAGCGATCTGGCCGAGTCCGCCGCCGCCCGTGTAGGCGCGGTCGGTGCCGCCCGGCGGCACGCCGTCCTCGATGATGACGTAGGCCATGGCCATGGCCAGGTGGCCTTCCGTTCCCGGATTCACGTAGACCCACTCATCCGCCACGGCGGCGGTGGGCGACATGCGCGTCTCGACCTGCACGAGGCGGCCTCGCTCGCGATGTCCTTGACGGAACTCGCCGTAACCGCGCATAAAGCGCGTGGGCGCGACCCACGTGCCCAGGAAGTCGGCGCCGAACGAGATGATGTAGTTCGCGCGGGAAATGTCGAAATCGGGCAGCGCCTGCTGGCCGAACACATCGGCGACCGCGCGGCGCAACGGCGCCTGGCCGAGCGGCTCGAAGCCCGCCGTGCGCGCGCCGTAGGCGTTGGCGAACGAGCGCACCACATGGGCGAGCGCGCCGCGCAAAGGCGGCGTAACGATGAGGACACTGCCCGGGTCGGCGGCCTCCAGCGCCGCTTTGAGCGTTTCCAGTCCCTCGGGCCAGCCCATGCGGCGGAAGGGGCCGACTTTGGGCGCGATGCGCGTGAGGGGCTGCGCGATGCGGTCGGGGTGGTAGAGCGCCTGGAGCAGCCCCTCCGTCCGCACGCCGTGCTTGCCGCCGTTGACGGGGTAGTCGGGGTTGCCTTCCACCTTCTTGGCGCGCCCCTCCATCACCCGCACCAGCAGGCCCTCCCCGTCGGCCGGGGACACGGTGGCGTAGTAGTTGTCGCGCCCCGTAACCAGGTCCTCGGGCAACTCGAGCGGGCTTTGGACGCTGATCTCCTCGTCCGGCACGCTGCACCCGTTGAAGACGACGGCGCCGACGCCGGTCGCGCCCGCCCACTTCAAGAACTGTCTGCGTGTCAGCGCCAAGTCAGCATCTCCCTAGTAGTGGCACGTAACGCAATCGGTGGGCGCGTTCCAGTCGCGGTGGCAGTCTACGCAGTCGCGCATCTTCAGATTCCGCACCTGCTGCACCACCTCCATCGAGGCGACGTCACCGTGGCAAGTGGAGCAGGACACGCCAGCCGCGATGTGGGGTTGGTGAACGAACTGGACGTGGTCGGGCAATCGGTGGACGCGCGCCCAGTCGATGGCGCCCGCGTCCCGCGATTCGGAGCCGTAGAAGGCGTCGCGCACCTTCTGAATCTCCGCCGCCGCGTTGGGGTCGGACGACAGCGTGCCGTCGATCTTGCCGAAGTCGTGGCAGAAGAGGCACTGCTCCACCGCCGGAACCGTCGCCGCCTCGTCCGTGCTCACCGTCCGGTGGCAAAACTGGCAGTCTAGCCCCGCCTGCTGCACGTGCACGGTGTGCGGGAAGGCCACCGGCTGCTCCGGCCCCTCGCTGAACCCCAAGATGGCCGGGGGCTGGCTCCACCAGGCGGAGATGAAGAACCATCCGACGGCAAGGGCGACGAGCGCGACGCTGAGGCCCACGAGGGGGACGGCAATCTTGATGGCGAGGTTCGGGTTCATCGGCGCGCGGCTACGCCAGCCCCTTGTCGAAGATATCGCCGAGGATGGGCAGCCGGTCGACGAATACCACCACGCTGAAGACTAGCAGCGCGAGGAAGAACGCCGCGGAGAGGTACAGCGGCGGGCGGAGCATCCGCGCCGCGCCCGCCGGGATGTCCCGCGTCCCCGCGAGGGACGGAACCATCCCGTGCGCCAGCAGCAGCGACCCGGCGAGGCCCATCACGGCGGCGAGAATCCACCAGAGGGTGAGCAGCAGCCCGCCGACCTTTTGCCAGTCGAGGGCGGTAATGAAGGTGGGGTCGGTGCTCAAGTCGCTGTCTTCCGAGTAGGGAGCCGCAGGCTCATAGCAGGCCGCGCGGCGACCTGCGCCCGCGAACCTGCGGAGAACCTTAAAACACGCCTGCGCCGAGCGTCAACACGTATGGCCGCCCCTTCCATGCGACGCTTGCCCCCCGCGCAACGGTCTGTCCAGCGGGTTGCAATGCGGCGCCTGTCCGCTACAATAGCGCCCGTGGACACGCCCGCCGCCAACTCCCCTGCCGCCGACCGGCGCGGATTCTTGAAGCGCGTTGCCTTCCTCGGCGCGGCGGGCGCGGCGCTCGGCCTGCTCGCGCGCCGCCCCTTCGGCGACCCGCGACGCACGGGGCGTTCCATCCCCGCCGGTCTGCCCGGCCCAGGCTCCATCTTCCAGCCCCGCAACGACGCTCGCCGCTAGCCCGCCCTTCTCCCTCGCTCGCCCGCAGGCGGCGAATCGGCGCCGCCGCGCTGTTAGCGCCCGCGCGTCCAAGGCGGTCTACGGCGGCCAAGTTGACCGGGGCGGGGATTCTGCGTAGCATCGGATTGCCGGGCATCCTTCCGGTCATTCCCCGCGTAGTAGAGCGAGCGCCGCATGGACGATTTGGACCGCCGCATCGTCGAGACACTCCAGGTGGACGGTCGGGCGTCGCACGCGCAGATGGCGCGCGGCCTAGGCGTCAGCGAGGGCACGGTGCGCCGGCGCCTCGCGCATCTGCTGCAAGAGCGCGTCATCCGCGTTACCGCCATCGCGGAGCCGGAGCAACTGGGGCTGCACACCTCCGCCTTCATCGGCCTGCAAGTCGATCCGTCGCGAGTAGAGGCGGTGGCGCAGGAGATGGCCGAACTGCCGGAGACGGAGCACGTCGCCATCACCACCGGCAGCTACGATGTGTTCATCTGGGTGAACCTGCCCAGCTCCGAGGCGCTCGCCTCCTTCCTGCATCACAAAGCGGGGACGGTCAAGGGCGTGCGCCACACGGAGACCTTCGTGAGCCTCGAAACCAAGAAGCGGGTGGCCGGCCCCGGCGTCGGCTGACCCGCGCTCCCGCGCGCCAAGCCGCCCCGCCCTGCGGTTGACGCTCCTAGGGCGGCTTCCGTACCATGTCCCTTAGGCCGAGGTAGCTCAGTTGGTAGAGCACAGCACTGAAAATGCTGGTGTCCCCAGTTCGAGTCTGGGCCTCGGCACCAGCGCAGCGGGCGGAAGTGGCTCAGTGGTAGAGCATCACCTTGCCAAGGTGAGGGTCGCGGGTTCGAATCCCGTCTTCCGCTCCAGCCTCCCCTGAACCGCGCCCTCGCTCGTCCTCACGACAAGGGCAGCCGCAGCCCCTGTGTCCGCATCTCCAGCGCGTAGACGGAGCGTTGCGCCGTCACGAACAGCGTCGTGAGGCTCTCGCCGCCGAAGCAGCAGTTGGCGGGCTGCTCGGGGAAGGCGAGCACGCCCAGCAGCGCCCCCTGCGCGTCCAACACTTGCACGCCCTGCTGCGCCGCCACGTAGAGCCGCCCCCCCGCGTCCAACGCCATGCCGTCCGCCAGCGTCGCCTCCGGGTACCCCTCCAGCAACATGGGCGCGCCACCCGGCCCGGCGACGTAGGCGGTGGGCGGCACGGCCAGCTCTCCCCACGGATAGACGCGCGCCGCCGCGCCTGGCGCCGACAACTCCACCGCCCACACGTGCTTGCCGAACGAATCGGCCACGAGCAACGTCCGCTCGTCCGCCGTCAGCACGACGCCGTTCGGCTTGATGTCGCCGCTCCACACCCGCGTTAGCGCCCCGCCGCCTGGCGGCAGGTAGTACACCGCCTCCGCGTCTTGGATGGGGCGCTGCCCCGTCGCCGGAAAGTAGGGGTCGGTGAAGTAGACGCCCCCCGCGCGGTCGAGCACGAGGTCGTTCGGCGCATTCAGCGGCAGGCCGCCGTAAGAATCGGCGAGCGTCTCGACGGCGAGCGTGGCCGTGTCCACCGCCGAAAGGCGGTTGCCTCCGCCCTCGCACACCAGCAAGCGGCCGTCGTGAGCGAACGCCATGCCGTTGCCGCCGCGCGTCCCCTCGCGGAAGAGGGCGCACTCGCCGTCGGCGTAGCGGTGGGCGCGGTTCACGAACCCGTCGGAGAAGTAGAGCGCGCCCGCGTTGTCCCACGCCGGCCCCTCCGTGAAGGCGAACGGCCCGCCCTGCAGGCGCACGGGCGTGGCGCCGGGGGCAGTGAGGTCGGCGGCGTTGGTCATGCGCGCATTATGCCGCAGCGCGCCGTGTGTGGGATAATGGCCGCGTGCGCCGAAGTGGCGGAATGGCAGACGCGACGGTCTCAAAAACCGTTGGGGGCGACCCCGTGCCGGTTCGACTCCGGCCTTCGGCACCAGACGAATCCGAGCGCGCCGCGCAGGTAGGGAGAGAGCGATGAGCACGGACACGCAGCAGGACGCTAGGCCGCCGGTGTGGGTCGGCCACGTGAGCATGCGCACGCGCGCGCTAGCCGAGTCGGAGGCGTTCATGCGGGAGCTGGGCATGCGCCCCGTCTTCCGCGGCGACGCCGTCGCCATCTTCGAGTTGCGCGGCGGCACGCACCTCGTCCTCTCCGCCGACGCGGAGGCGGCGCCGTCGGACGCGCCCTTCGACCTGATGGTGGACGACGTGGATGCAGCGCACGCAGGCCTGGCGGCGCGCGGCTTCACGCCGTCGGACATCAGCCGAGGCCGCATCCACGACTCCTTCACCATCGACGACCCCGGCGGCGCGCGCATCACCGTCAACTCCTCCCACGTCTCCGACCAACCGGTATAGGGCGGCTGGGCGCGTGGTAGCATCGCAGTGCCTCATACAAGCCCTGCCTCACGGTGCGCCCCTGCCGAAGTCCTATGACCACCCCCGAACCCGCCCCTAAAGTCAGCGTCATCATCTCCACCTACAACCGCGCCGCGCTGCTGCCTCGCGCCGTCAACAGCGTCCTCGCCCAGTCGTTCCAAGACTTCGAGCTCCTCATCGTGGACGACGGCTCCGCCGACGACACCCCACAGGTTATCGCCAGATTCACCGACTCGCGTATTCGTCCCTTTCGCCACAACCCCAATCGGGGGCAATCCGCCGCCATCAACACGGGCCTCGCCAATGCCCGCAGCGAGTTCGCCGCCCTTCTTGACGACGACTGTGCTCTTACTCCCGACAGCCTCGCCGACCGCTTGGCGGCGCTCGAATCCGCCCCGCCGGAGGTCGGGCTGGTCTACGGGTGGATAGACATAGTCAATTCCGCTACGGGCGAAGCCAGGCCGCACGTTCGCCCGACGCTAGTGGACGCGGAGGCCTTCGAATATCAACTCACAGACAGCATTCTGTCGCACACCGTTACCTTCTTCTTTCGAACGTCCGCCGCTAGGGACATCGGCGGTTACGATGAGCACATTTCGATTGGAAATGACCACTACTTCCTCACTAGCATGCTCTCGAAATATCGGATAATCGCTTTACCTAAAGTGGTTGTGCAAACCTATGAACAGCACGGCTACCCGGCTATGGGTGATCCAAGTGAGGCAAGAAAAAAGGCAAAAGACGAATACATCGAGACATTCAAACGACGCTTTTCCGAAGACTTGAAACGACGCCCGAGAATCTTTGCATTGCTTCTGATACGGCGCTCGGTAGATGCGATGGAGCGCCGCCTCGTGGCGAATTCGTTGCGGCTATACTTGGCCGCAGTCAAGCAGCACCCGTTCACTCCCGCGAATATCCGCTATGCCCTGCGCCTGGTCAGGCTGTTTATCTTCTACGCTACGCCACTCTCCCGCTACCGCTACCGCGCCAGGGCCGTCCAGCGAGCGTTACGCTTACGTAAGGAGTAGCATGCGCCTATGAGCGACACGCCCACGGTCAGCGTCATCATCCCGACCTACAACCGCGCCGCGCTGCTGCCGCGCGCCGTGGAGAGCGTGCTGGCGCAGAGCCGCGGCGACTTCGAGGTGCTGATTGTGGACGATTGCTCGGCGGACGATACCCCGGCCGTGGCCGCGGGGTTCGCCGACCCGCGTGTCCGCTACTTCCGACACGAGACGAATCGGGGGCTGTCCGCCGGGGTCAACACGGGCATCGCCAACGCGCGGGGCGAGTTCATCGCCTTGCTGGAGGATGACGACGAGCTTACGCCAAACAGCCTAGCCGACCGTATGGCTGTGTTCGAATCGGCGCCGCCGGAGGTGGCTCTGGTGTACGGCTATATGGACAGAGTGAACGATGCCGCAGGCCTGAGGAGGACGGGCCACCGTTTCGCGCTGGAGGGTGAAGAGGCGTTTGAATTCTCGCTTAAGGCGAAGGCGTTCGCGGGCATACAGGTGATGATGTTCCGGGCATCGGCGGCTCAGGAGATTGGCGGATTCGATGAGCGCCTGACGATGGGGTGTGACGGATTGTTCCTCTGCTCCATCCTCTCGAAGCACAGGGTCGTCGCCCTCCGCAAGGTGGTGGCGCTCAGCCACGAACAGCACGGCCATCCACAGGTTACCGATTGGGACAACCTGCATCTCATAGACGAATATCGCACGATACACATGCGCCAATTCGCCGAAGAGATCGAACGCCGCCCCCACATCCTTGACTACTTGCGCCGGATAGCCCCCGCGCACCTCTCGCAAATGAAGGCGTTGCGCGCAATGCAGCGCCGTGAGCCGGGGTCGGCTCTGCGGTGGACGCTGCGTTCCTACAGGATGCGTCCGTTTTATGGAGTGAATCTCCTGCACCTACTGCGCCTCGCCAAGTTCTTCGTCTTCTATGTAACGCCGCTGTGGCGATTGCGGGAGCCGTTGAAAGCAGCGCAGCGCAGAATCGGACTGCGGAAGACGTAGGGCGGCGCGATGGGCGATTCGCCGAAAGTGAGCGTCATCATCCCGACCTACAACCGCGCTGTGCTGCTGCCACGAGCGGTGGGCAGCGTGCTGGCGCAGACCTATGCCGACTTCGAGCTGCTCGTCGTGGACGATTGCTCTACGGACGGCACCCCGGCGGTCATCGCGGGCTTTGCGGATCCGCGCGTCCACCCGTTGCGTCACGACACGAACCGGGGACAGTCCGCTGCCGTCAACACGGGTCTCGCCAACGCGCGCGGCGAGTTCGTCGCGTTCCTCGACGACGACGACGAATTCACACCCGACAGCCTGGCCGACCGCGTGGCCGCGCTTGACGCTGCGCCGTCGGAAGTAGCCCTCGTGTACGGCTGGTTAGAGATGATCGACGATGCCAGCGGCGAGGTTCGACCGGGCCGCCGCCTAGCGCTCGAAGGTGCGGAGGCGTTCGAGTACGCCCTCGAGGCCAGGACCATCGCGCCCACCTCGGCCCTGCTTGTGCGAACAGACGCGGCGCGGGAAGTCGGCGGCTACGACGAGCGCTTGGCGATGGGGAAAGACGCCTACTTCATGTGCAGTCTCCTCTCGAAGCACGGCGCCGTGGCATTGCACAAAGTGGTAGTTCGCTACCACGAGAACCACGGCGCCGCCCGGATATCCGACACGCAACGAGAGAGCGCCGATAGGCGCTTCGCGCTCCACATGGAGACATTCGCGGCGGAGTTGGAGCGGCGGCCTAAGACGCTCGCCTCCATCCTGCGCACGCGTGCGGTGCTGGCAATGGAGCGAGGGCGCGCAGCGGAGTCGGTGCAGTGGACGCTGACCGCGTTCAGGCGCCATCCGCTCACTCCGGCCAACATCCGCCACCTGCTGCGCCTGGCGCGGGTGTTCGCGTTCTACGCCACGCCGCTCTCCCGCTACCGCGAGCGCGCGAAGGCCACGCGGCGGGCGCTGCTGCGGAGAGGGTAGGGGATATCCGATGGACGAATCGCCCAAGGTCAGCGTCATCATCCCGACGCACAACCGCGCCGCGTTGCTGCCTCGTGCCGTGAACAGCGTGCTGGCGCAGACCTACAGCGACTTCGAGTTGCTCATCGTGGACGACTACTCGACCGACGACACTCCGGCGGTCATCGCGGGATTCGCAGACCCTCGCGTCCGCGCGTTCCGCCACGATACGAACAGGGGGCAGTCCGCCGGCATCAACACGGGAGTCGCCAATGCGCGAGGCGAGTACATCTCCTTCCTCGACGACGACGATGAGTGGCGCCCAGCCAAGCTGGAAGGCCAAGTGCGATTGCTCGACGTCTCCCCCGCCGACGTGGGCCTGGTCTACGGGTGGATGGACAGCGTGGACGACGCGACAGGCCGCCTAACGCCAACCTACCGCAACACTATCGAAGGGGATATCTTCGAGGATGCGCTCGCATTGGACGTGCCGGGGCCGACCATCGTGCTGCTGGTGCGCGCGTCGGCGGCGCGGGAGGTGGGCGGGTTCGACGAGCGCCTCTCCCGCTACGACGACGCCGACTTCATCTGCCGCATCGCCGAGCGCTACAAGGCCGCCGTCCTGCCCGAGGTCGTCGCCGTGGCGCACTACCGCCACCAACACGCGCGCATGGCCGACGCCGCCCCGCAAAGCCTCGCCGCCGCCGCTGCGTTCATCCGCATGCATATGGCGAGGTACGCCGCCGAACTGGAGCGCCGCCCGCGCGCTCGCGCCCGCTTGCTGCGCCGCCTGGCGAGCGCGGAGATGCTGCGCCGAAACCGCCGTGCGGCTCTAGCCGCGGTAGCGGAGGCGCTTCGCTACGACCCGGCAGGCAGCGCTCGCGTTCACTTACAGCACCCCCGCCACGTCCTAGCTCTCCTATCCCGCCTACTCCCCACTCGACGGAAGTCCCCCCGTCCGCCCTGAGGGAATTCGGAGGGCGAGCGCCCCGCGCCCCTACCCCCGCGCCTCGTGCGCGCCGAAGACGGAGCGCAGCGCGTCGCTGACCTCGCCTAGCGTCGCGTAGGCCTCCACGCACTCGAGGATGGGCGGCATCGTATTCTCGCCGCCGTGCGCCGCCTCCACCAGACGCGCAAGCGCCGCCTGCGCCTGCGCCTCGTCCCGCTCGCGGCGCACCTGGCGCACGCGGGCGACCTGCCCCTCCGCGCGCGCCGGGTCGAGGCGCGTCAATGGCGGCGGGGGCGCCTCCTCTTCCGCGTAGAGGTTCACGCCCACGATAGGCCGCTCGCCCGACTCCACCGCCTGAAAGTGGCGGTACGCCGCCTCCGCGATCTCTCCCTGCTGAAAGCCCGCCTCGATGGCCGCCACCGCGCCGCCGAGCGCGTCGATGCGTTCTACATATGCCCGCGCCCGAGCCTCTATCTCGTCCGTCAGATGCTCGACGAAGTAGGAGCCGCCCAGCGGATCGGCGGCGTCGGCGACGCCCGACTCGTGCGCGAGCACCTGCTGCGTGCGCAGCGCCAACGCCGCCGACTCCTCCGTCGGCAGGCCGAGCGCCTCGTCCCGTGCGTTGACGTGGAGCGACTGCGCGCCGCCCAGCACCGCCGCGAGCGCCTGGACGGCGGTGCGCACGCTGTTGACCTCCGGCTGCTGCGCCGTGAGCGTAACGCCCGCCGTCTGCGCGTGGAAGCGCAGCATGCACGCGCGGTCGTCCGCAACGCCGAATCGCTCGCGCACGATGGACGCCCACAGGCGGCGGGCGGCGCGGAACTTGGCCGCCTCTTCGAACAGGTGGTTGTGCGCCGCGAAGAAGAAGGACGCGCGCTCGGCGAACTGCGCCGCGTCCATCCCCGCCGAGGCCGCCGCCTCGACGTAGGCGATCGCGTTGGCGAGCGTGAAGGCGACCTCCTGCACCGCCGTCGCCCCCGCCTCGCGCATGTGGTAGCCGCTGACGCTGATGGGGTTCCAGCGCGGCATCCGCTCGGCGCAGAACGCCGCCAGGTTGGTCGCCAGCCGTAGCGACGGCCCGGGCGGGTAGACGTAGGTCCCGCGCGCGATGTACTCCTTCAGTACGTCGTTCTGCACGGTGCCGCTCAGGCGCTCGAGGGGCGCGCCCTGCTTGCGCGCGACCGCCGCGTACAGCGCCAGCAGCACCGGCGCCGTCGCGTTGATGGTCATCGACGTGCTCACCCGGTCGAGGGGTATCCCCCGCAGCAGCGCCTCCATATCGGCGAGGCTGCACACTGGCGTCCCCACCTTCCCCACCTCGCCCTCCGCCGCCTCGTGGTCGGAGTCGTACCCCGTCTGCGTCGGCAGGTCGAACGCGACTGACAGCCCCGTCTGCCCCTGGGCGAGCAGGTAACGGAACCGCTCGTTCGTCTCCTCCGGCGTGGAGTAGCCCGCGTACTGGCGCATCGTCCACAGTCGCCCCCGGTGCATCGTCGGATGCGCCCCCCGCGTGAACGGGAACTCGCCCGGATACTCCGAGGGCGCGCCGGCCGCGTGCCCCGGCCCGTACACCGGCTCGACGGTCAACCCCGACTCCGTGACGAACCGCGCCAACCGCTCCGGCTGCCGCGCGACGGCGGGCTCGTAGCGCTCCCTGCGCCAGCGTTCCAGTCGCTCGTCCACGACGGCCACTATAGCGCAGCGGCGCAACGCCCCACGCGCGCCCGCCGTGCCCTAGAATGGCTCGCGCTATGACCGACCGCCTCGTCGCAGGCAGCGCCCAGGGGGATGACGCCGCCGAGAGCGGCCTGCGCCCCA
>CAZLKC010000001.1:65059-66932 GCA_964560025.1 uncultured Dehalococcoidia bacterium | reverse complement strand
CCTGGGCATCGCTATGGACGCGGCCAAGCGGCGCGGCGAGCCCCTCGACCACCTCCTCTTCTACGGCCCGCCCGGTCTGGGTAAGACCACCCTCGCCCACATCGTCGCCGCCGAGATGGGCGCCAGCATCCGCGTAACCACCGGCCCCGCCATCGAGCGCGCGGGCGACGTCGCGTCCCTCCTCACCCAACTCCAGACGCGCGACATCCTGTTCGTGGACGAAGTGCACCGCCTCCCTCGCGCGGCGGAGGAGATCCTCTACCCCGCTCTGGAGGACTTCTCCCTCTCGTGGGTGATGGGCAGGGGATTGAGTGCGCAGAGCATGAACCTGCGCGTCGAGCCCTTCACCCTCATCGGCGCCACCACCCGCTACGCCATGCTCAGCGCCCCGCTGCGCGACCGCTTCGGCTCCGTCTACCGCCTCGACTACTACGGCGCCGACGATATGGAGCGCATCGTCCGCCGCTCCGCCCGCATCCTGAAGGTCGATGTCGACGACGACGGCGCGAACTCCATCGCCAGCCGCTCGCGCGGCACGCCCCGCGTCGCCAACCGCCTGCTGCGCCGCGTCCGCGACTACGCCCAGGTGCGCGCCGAAGGGCGGATCGACGGCGCCATCGCCGAGCAGGCGCTCGACCTGCTGGAGGTCGACGCCCTCGGCCTCGACGAGATCGACCGCCGCGTCCTCGGCGCCATCGCCGAGAAGTTCGACGGCGGCCCCGTCGGACTGGAGACCATCGCCGCCTCCGTAGGCGAGGAGTCGGACACCATTATGGACGTGTACGAACCCTTCCTCATGCAGCTCGGCTTCCTCTCCCGCACCCCGCGCGGGCGCGTCGCAACCCGCCGGGGCTACGAGCACCTGGGCCTCGCCTACCCCGACCGCCTCGCCGACAATCAGGCTGCCCTCTGGCCGGCCGAGCCGTCCTAGCGCGCCTTGCGCCGCCCGCCCAAGACCGCACTCGCATTGGCCGCCGCCCTGCTCTTCACCGCCGCTTGCGCCGCCCCCGCGCCGATGCCCACGCCGACCGCGACCGCGATGCCTACGCCCATACCCACGGCAACGGCAACGGCGACGCTCGCGCCCACACCGCCCCCGACGCCTACGCTCCCCCTAGTGGTCGTCGAGGCGGGCGGCGCGTGCTTCGAGGCGGAAGTGGCCGATACGCCCGAGGCGCGCCGCCGCGGCCTGTCAGGCAGGGAGGCGCTGGCGCCGGGCGCGGCGATGTGGTTCGACCTGGGCGAGGCGCGCGAGGCCGCGTTCGTGATGCGCGAGATGCGCTTCCCGCTCGACATCGTGTGGGTGGAGCAGACGGCGGATGGCCTGCTGCGCGTGATGGGGGTGGAGCGCAACGCCCCGCCCGCGCCGCCCGGAACGCCCGAGGCGGAGCTGACGCTTTACCGCTCGCCGGCGCCCGTGCGCTACGTGCTGGAGGTGAACGCCGGAGCCGCCGCCGCGCACGGGATAGGCGCTGGCGACGCGGTGAGAGTCTCGCAGGTACAATGGGAAGGCCGTTGCCCCGTGGTGCAGAGGTAGCACAACAGACTTTGGATCTGTTGACCCTGGTTCGAATCCAGGCGGGGCAGCCAAGCGGCAACGCGGCCAGGCGCGGTGATAGGGTAGGGTGGGGTCTACGGCGCTCCCGCGAGGAGCACCTCAATCGTGGAGGGCGAGACTTGTCCCACCAAGACATCCTTCCCTGTGCCGACGCGGAGGCGAGACCCACGTCCGCTGGCCTCTACGTCGATACGGAGAACCTGCAAGGCAAAGGCCAAGTGCTTGTCGAGACCTTGATTGAAAACTGGCCGGAAAAATTCCCACGCCCGACGCGCCTCGCCATTCATGTCCAAGCCGACCAAGTGGAGGCATGGA
>CAZLKC010000001.1:0-65049 GCA_964560025.1 uncultured Dehalococcoidia bacterium | reverse complement strand
GTTTCCCCATCTGTGCCTTACGGTTAGTGGAGTTCAACACTTCAGCGCGTCCAAGTCCAAGAATTCGGCGGACATCGCCATCGCCGCTCAGGCCATGGCCGACTTGGTTCGCGGACGAATCACACATGTCGTCGTGTTCAGCGACGACAGTGACTTCATATCCCTGTACGCCGCCATTCGCGACGAATCGGGCATCACATCGGCGAATGGCAAAGTCCCATTCTCGTGGGTCGTGACCGACCGTGAGGGGACGCTGTCGGCCACCGTCAATCAGTTCGTACCGCCAGAGATGCTGCATGTAGTCAACTTCCCAATCGATGACGAACCTGGCCCAGCAAAGCCTGCTGCTTCGAAGCGACCTCGAGCAATGCCCAAGACAACGAATTCTTCAGCGAATTCGTTGGAGGCGGTTGCCCGAGCGATTTTGCAGGAAATTCCAGAGGGTTCTTTCAAGAGCACTGATTGCCAGAAAATTATAAAACGAAGATGGCCTGAGCATGCATTAGCAAAGGCTTCCAGCGCCACTTTCGGCACAGAATTCAAAAACAAACTGTGGCCGATTCTTCAAGGCTACGGACTAGAAATCGGAAACCCTGGCGGCAAGCCAGTTCGCTACGAGATGACGCAGGCAGCCAAAGACCGCGTGGGATGAAGGTGCCTCGCTTTCTATGGTCGCTACCCCCGGCTCCCTCCTTTCCCCTCGCCCGGTATACACTGCCCCCGGCCTCACCCTACCCCCACCGGAGCCTCCCTCCTATGCCCCCGCACCCCACTGCCTCCCACCCCACCCACTGGAGCGTCTCCCTATGACCCGCTGGTTCCTCGTTCGGCATGGCGAGACGGAGTGGAACCGCGTCGGGCGCGTCCAGGGCCATAGCGACGTGCCGATGTCGGACGCGGGGCGCGAGCAGGCGCGCCGCGCCGCCGAGCGCCTCGCCCACGTCTCGTTCGCCGCCGCCTACGCCTCCGACCTTGTCCGCGCGCGGGAGACGGCGGAGACCATCCTCGCGCGCAACCCCGCGCCGCCGCCCCTGCGCCTGGACGCGGCGCTGCGCGAGCTCTCGTTCGGCCTGTTGGAGGGCAAAACGCAGGAGGAGATCGACTCCACGCACCCGCGCATCTCGGCGCGGTTTGCGGGAATGGACCGCGACCTCGCCCTAGCGCCGGAGGGGGGCGAGAGCCTGCACGACGCCTTCGCGCGGCAGCGCGAGTTCCTCGAGCGCGCCTCCGGCTGGCAGGGCAGCGTGCTCGTGGCGGGGCACGGCGGCACGCTGCGCGTTCTCGCCATACTGCTGCTCGGCTTCGAACCGGGCTACTATTGGCGCTTGCGGGGACTCGGCTCCGCAAGCATCTCCGTGCTCAGCGATGAGCGCGGCCCGATGGCGCTCTATGCATGGAACGAGACCGGCCACCTCGGCGACATAGTCCACGCCTCGTGAGGCACGCAAGGAGAAGATATGACTGACCTGCACGAACTCGGCGTCGCCGAAGCGGGCGAGCGCATCGCCGCCCGCCAGATATCGCCCGTCGAACTGGTCGAGGTGCTGCTCGCCCGCATCGACGCCCTCGACCCGCGCCTCGAGGCGTGGGAGACGGTCATCGGCGAGCGCGCACTCGCCGCGGCTCGCGCGGCGGAGGCGGAGATAGCGCGGACGGGCGCACGCAGCAAGGCGCACGGCGTCCCCTACGGCGTGAAGGACATCATCGACACGGCGGGCATTCCCACCGAGGCAGGCTCCAAGGTGTACGCAGGCCGCGTCCCCGACGCGGACGCGCACGTGGTTACGATGCTCGACCGCGCCGGGGCGATCCTGCTGGGCAAGACGGTCACGACCGAGTTCGCGGACGGCCACCCCGCGCGCAGCAAGAACCCGTGGAACGCGGCGCACACGCCCGCAGGCTCCAGCACCGGCTCCGGCGTCGCCGTGGCGGCGCGCACCGTCCCCGCCGCGTTGGGCACGCAGACCGTCGGCTCCGTCCTGCGTCCCGCCGCCTACAACGGCGTCGTCGGCTTCAAGCCCGCCTTCGGGCGCATCGGGCGCACCGGCGTTATCCCGATGTCGTGGAGCTGCGACCACGTCGGCCTGCTCGTCCGCAGCGTGCGCGACGCCGCCGTGATGCTCCAGGTGATGGCCGGGCACGACCCCAACGACTCTGGCTCCGCCGACCTGTCCGTGCCCGACTTCCCCGCCGCGCTCGACGCCGCCCGCCCGCCGCGCTTGGCGCTGCTCCGCGGCTACTTCCTCGACGAGGCGGACGCGGAGACGCGCGGCGCGGTGGAGGCTGCGGCGCAGCAGCTGGCCGCCGCCGGCGCCGACGTGCGCGATGCCGACCCGGGCATCGACTTCGCCTACGGCTACACGGCGCACCGCACCGTGCAGCAGTCGGAGATGGCGGAGTGGCACGAGCCGCTCTACCGCGGCCACGAGGACGACTACCTCCCGCGCACCCGCGAGTACCTCGACGCGGGATACGCGTACACCTCGGTCGAGTTCGTCCGCGCCGAGAACTACCGCGCCGTGATGCGCGACCGCGCCCTCGCCGTCCTCGCCGACTGCGACGCGCTGATGATGCCCACGGCCAGCAGCCCCGCCCCGCGCGAACTCTCCAACACGGGCGACACCCGCTTCCAAAGCCCCTGGTCATTCACCGGCCTCCCCAGCATCGCCCTGCCCATCGGCCTCGCCGCCAACGGCCTGCCGTTGTCGGTGCAGTTCGTCGGCGCGCGATTCGGCGAGGAAGGGCTGTTGGCCGCCGCGCACTGGGCGGAGCAGGCGCTGGGCGTGCGCCTCAGCCCGCCGCTGGAGTGAGCGCCGCATTACTGCGCCGCCCGCTTTGGTAGACTGCCCGGCCATGGCGCGCGGACAACGAACGCTGCCCTACGGGCTGCGCCCGATGACGTGGGACGACGTCGATCAGGTGGGCGCGATTGAGCGCGAGGCGTTCCCCACGCTGTGGCCCGGCACCTCCTACCGCAGGGAGATGCGCAACCGCCAAGCCGAGTACAGCGTCTGCGTCCATCAGGACGAGCGCGTGCTGCTGCCCGTGCGCCCGCCCAAGCGCAACCTGCTCGACTGGCTCAGGCGCCGCCGTCAGGAGCCGCAGCCCGGCAAAGAGGAGGCGCTGCTGCTCGGCTACGTCGGCCAGTGGTATATGGCGGGCGAGGCGCACATCGTCTCCATCGCCGTCCGCGAGGGTTTCCGTCGCCAGGGCGTCGGCGAACTGCTCCTCATCGGCGCTGTGGAGATGGCCATGCGCCGCGACGCCCAGGTGCTCACTCTTGAGGTGCGTGTCTCCAACAGCCCCGCCATCGCACTCTACGAGAAGTACGGGTTCAAGCAGGTGGGCCTGCGCCGCCGCTACTACGCCGACAACGGCGAGGACGCCTTCATTATGAGCACCGGCTCGCTGCCCGACCCGGAGGTCGCCGCCGCCTTCGACGCGGCGCGGACACGGTACGAGGAACGTTACGGCGAGACCGCCCGCCACTACCTGTAGTCGGGCGCCCGCCGCGCTCTCACCCCTTCGACGCGCCGCTGCGCATCGCGGCTAGGAAGATGATGCACCCCACGGCGAAGAAGACGCTCGCCGCCAGCCCCCACGGGTCGCGCGCCCGCACGCTCTGCACGATGAACAGCCCCGAGCACCCCAGGAAGATCGCCCAGCCTATGAGGTGCAGTTGCCGTTCGGTCATCGAGCGTCCGGAGCGGAGGAGTGGGCGCGCCTTCGCGGCTCGCGCTCGCCGCCGTATGACTACGCTACCATAGGCGCCGTGCCCCGCTTCCACTTCGTCCGCCATGGCCGCACCACCTGGAACGTCGAGGGGCGCGTGCAGGGCGGCGGCAACCTCGATAGGCTCGGCGTGGCGCAGGCGTGCGCCCTCGCCGCGCGCCTCGCTGGCTGCGCGTTCGACGCGGTGTACGCCAGCCCGTACCCGCGCACGCGCCAAACCGCCTCCATCGTCGCGGGCGCGCTGGGATTGCCCGTCTCGCTGCACTTCCTGCTGCGCGACCTCGACTACGGCCACCTTGCCGGGGCGCGCTTGGACGACTTCAAGGCCGCCTACCCCCGCGTGTGGGAGGCGTGGCGCGCCACGCCCGACCGCACCACCTTCCCCGGTGGCGAGAGTCTGGGCGGCCTCCGCGCGCGCGTTCTGCGATTCGTGGAGGACGCGGGCGCGAACGGCGCGGGCGACGTGCTCGCCGTAACGCACGATTCCCCCGTGCGCACCGCCGTCTCCATCGCCCTCGGCCTACCCGACGCGCGCCACACCGATCCTGTCCTCACCACACCGTGCGCGGCGCTGACGGTCATCAACGTGGAAGGCGCGCGTTGGACGCTCGAATCGCACAACGACGCTGCCCACCTGGCGGGGCTCGATGGCCTCGGCTAAGCCTCGCGCGCGGCGCCGCGCGGCGCCCTACGCGCTGCGCGAGGTCTATCCGGTGCTGGCCGCCTACTACGGCGAGGTGGAGCACCGCCCCCGCTTGCCCCCCATCGACGAACTGGTGTGGACGATTCTCTCGCAGCACACGTCCGACCTGAACGCCGGGCGCGCCTACGAATCGCTGCGCGCGCGCCTCCCCACGTGGGAGCAGGTGCTCGCCGCGCCGACGGACGTGGTGGAGGACGCTATCCGTCACGGCGGCCTCGCCGCGCAGAAGGCGCCCCGCATCCAGGCCGTGCTCGCCGCCGTGCGCGAGCGGACGGGCGGCTTCGACATCGCCTTCCTCGCCGAGGCGCCCCTCGCGGAGGCGAAGGAGTGGCTGCGCTCGCTGCCCGGCGTCGGCCCCAAGACGGCGGCGGTCGTGCTCAGCTTCTCGCTAGGGCGCCCCGCGTTCGCCGTCGACACCCACATCCACCGCGTCGCGCGGCGCCTCGGCCTCATCGGCGCCAAGGTGAGCGCCGACGCGGCGCACGATATCCTCGAGAAGGCCATCGAGCCGGAGCGCGTCTTCCCCGCCCACGTCTACCTCATCACGCATGGGCGCCGCGTCTGCAAGGCGCAGCGCCCCTTGTGCGGCGCGTGCGTCCTGGCCGAGCGCTGCGTAGAGCGCCCCGGCCTGGAGGCCAAGGGATTGACCGCGCGCCCGGGCGCCGCCGCGCCAACTCCGGAGTTGGCGCCCAAGCCGCTATGACGGCGCCGCCCTACGCCGCCGCCGTCGCCGCCCTGCTCGACCGCCTCTGCGCCGAGCACGGGTTGGCCGTGCCGCGCCTCGAGTGGTCGCAGCGGATGCGCCGCTCGCTTGGCCGCGCCTTCAGCAGCCCGCCGACCATCCGCATGTCCGCCTGGTTGGGCGAGGAGCAGGCGGCGGCGACGCTGCGCCACGAACTGGCGCACATCGCCGTCTACGCGCAGACGGGCAATGGGCGCAAGGAACCGCCCCACGGCGCGCGGTGGCGCGAGTGGTGCGGGCGGCTCGGCGTGGACGTGCGCGCCACCTCGCCGCATCCCCCCGCCAACGCTGCGCCGCGCGCTGCCGCCGCGACGGGCTTGGTGTGCGACGCGTGCGGTCAGCGTTTCGTGCGCCGCCGCGTGATTCGCGGTCTCTACCACGGTGATTGCGGCCCGCGCCGAGGGCGCCTCCGCCGCGTGCTCCGCGGCGCCTATGACGAAGTGCGCCGCTGGGCAACCACGCCCGTCGAGCGACAGCCACCGCTCCCCGGCATCGCAGGCGATAGCGCGGCGAACGCCGGGCGGTCGCGGCGGCGGCGCGGGTAGGGTAGGGCGCCCCTTCGAGTTCCCTCAGGGCGAACGGGGAAGGGCGATGGGAGAGGGTCTTGGCGATTTGCCTTCCCAAAGCGTCCCATTTCGTCCGATTTAGCCGTAAAAGGATCGGAGAAATGGGAAGAGGATTCAGGGAAAAAGCGGTCAATTCGAGGGAGATTTCGGTAGTTCGTGCTGGAAATCGGAAGGCTCCGGGTAAGGGCCTGAAGTCGGGATGCAGAGGAGTGCGAGCGAGCGGCCATAGAAGACATTATCGTACGGGCGTTCTGTTTTGGCAATAGGCGGACGGTGTAAAGGGGCTTGAGCCCGGCCGCTCCTCCGCCCCTACTCCTGGCTTTCGTCGCTTACGAGGTCGTCTAGGATGGCGATGGGCAAATCTTGGATGCGGCGGAAGTCGGCGTCGTTGGTGATGAAGAGGGCGCACCCGGCTTGTCTGGCCGTCGCCGCGTGAAGCGCGTCGGACGCTTGCAGTCCCGTTTCGGCGCGCAGGCGGGCTGCCTCCTCCCAGTGCAAGCGCGTGGCCGGAATCAGCTTCACGTCGCTCGAAGCGAAGAGCGACCGGAACAGTCTCTCGGCAACCCTGTTGCCTTCACGCAGAGGCTTGACCAACGCTTCCAGCACCACCGCTTCGCTGCTCACGATGGTGAAGTCCCCTTCTCGCGCCTGCTCCCACATCGGATCGAGCAGCGTACGATAGGGCTCCACTCGCTCCACACTGTAGATAAGGCTGTTGGCGTAGAGATAGACCGAGCCGGAGCGTGGAAGCGTCAGCACTTCCACGAAGCCTTCTCTTCGGCCAGGTACTCCCGCACTTCCTCCGCCGTCTTGAACAGGAGATGGCCGGGCGCCTCCGCGAGGATGTCCGCCGCCGACCGCCGCTCCGTGCGTTCCTCGCAGCGCACCTCGACTTCCACCAGCTGCCCCGGCTCCAGCTCGGGGGTGGCGATCTCCACCTTGCCGCCGGGGAGCACGGTCGCCGTCCGGCGCAGCACCTTGTCCATCGCCTTGCGCTCCTTCCATGCGGGCTCCTGTGGCCCGATGGGCTACACCACCAGGTCGGAGCCGCGGGGGCGTGCTTTGCCGCCGTGGACGGAGGGCTCGGCGCACCATTTGGCGGCGAGGCGGCGGACGGCCTGGTAGGTGGCCTCGTCGAAGTCGAGCAGGTCGCAGAGCACGCGGCGGTCGAGCAGGGCGCGGTTGGGGTCGGCGTCGGCTAGGTAGGCGGGCTTGAACTCCTTGTCGCGGAACTCGTCGAAGATGCGCTCCGCCGTCGCTAGTTGCGCGTCGCTCAGGGTGCGGAGGTCAAGGATGGGGAGGGAGGTCGGATGAAGGATGTAGTGCGAACGCCCACCTGACCGACTACCCATGCTGTGTTCTCCTCTCCGTCATCTGGCCTAGCACTGCCGCATCGAATCGCCGCTCGGGCTTCAACTGCGATTCCCCGCCGTTCAGAACCAGCCTTTGGAGCGTGTCTCTGCCGTAATGAGGCCTTATTAGCCTGGCGTGTCTCATGTAAGGGAGAGTGGCCATCCCCGACATTGCGAATGCTTTGTCTGTTTGCAGCCCCAGCGACATCCCCTTGTAAATCCCTTGATAGTCAAAGTCGCCAGTGACCAGCAGGTCGTACAACGCGCGAACATGCCGGGCGACCTCTCGCAATTGGCGCGAGACTGATGCGCTTTCTCCACTGTGCTTTATGGGCAACATCATCATCGCTACATCTGACCATACAAATACGTCGAAACAATTTTCACGCAAAACCAACGATTGCCCTTCCGTTTTCCATATCGGTTGCATAAGAAAGGGCTGCTGTAGAGGTTCTGTCAACAGCAGGGCGCCACTCAGGGCCTCGCGCAAACGATTCGCACTTTGCTTGATCTCAGATTGATTCGTCCAACCAACATCACTGGGGATAGCATTGTAGGCGCGGCGAAGGATGTCAATGACGGCACCTTTAGTCGCTGCGTTTTCTGGTGCGCGTAGCCTGCTAGCGACACCCATCATCGCATGCGCAGAACTAACAGGGCGCATGACCAATTCGGGCGCCCATTCGCTGTCTTCGCGTGAACTGGTCGTGCTATCAGGAACGACGGTTAACTTCACTTCTATCGGTATTGAATGTATGCCGCTAACGGCAACCACCAAGTCAATCTGGTCAGTTACGTTGCGAGAGAATGGGATATAGGGCATGAACTCCTTCTCAAAGTGATAGTAAGGCACCTCCTCAGCTTTGCCAACCACAGCATCCATGCCCCACACATTCTCCTCCGCGCAGACCTCGCCGCCTTTCGAGATGATGGCGACAGGGCCGACTCCCTCATCCCTCATCAGCAAGCACAGCGCGAGAGGGAATGTGGAATTGAACTGATTCTTCCCCCATAATTCTGATCCGTGTCGGCTGGAGTTGTCCTTGCTGATTCCATAGAGGGTAGGCGTGCTAGC
Organism: uncultured Dehalococcoidia bacterium; assembly: GCA_964560025.1. Classification (GTDB taxonomy): domain Bacteria; phylum Chloroflexota; class Dehalococcoidia; order Lucifugimonadales; family Australimonadaceae; genus JAGWBE01. Next base: position 56,879 of record CAZLKC010000001.1, on the reverse strand, counting down.
TTGCGGCATGGACTACCCCCATCCCAACGAATGCTGCGAGATTCACAGGAACAGCGTTGCCAATCAGCAACTCAACGTCGGCATTTCTGTCATTGCTTGCTCCCCATTTCCAATCAGGCGGGAAAGTCTGGATGCGGCTCCGTTCCCAAGACGTGAGCGGACGTACTAACGCAGGGGGCGCACTGTCCAAGTGATTCCCCTTGTAATCCGGAGGCACCGGCCGGTTCACGCCGCGTATGGTCGGGGAAGGCTCATGGACAGTAAAGACCGAGCGTCGAGAGTAATTCCGCGGGTGCCGGTAATAGAAGTCAATATCGATGTCGTCGCCCAGGTAATCCTTCACAGTCATTGGCGTTACGGCTTGCCGATTATCTATCCATTCCGCAAAGCGCTCACCCGTACGGACGCTCTCGTCCCGCCAGCCGAAAGCAAAGAATCGTTTCCGAATCTGCGGAACGCTACAGTAACTGGCGTTTAGGGTTCGCTCACAGAATTGATATCCGATGCTCTCCAACATCTCTCGAGTGGATTGATATGCGGCGCTTGACCGCGCCTGCGGCACGTTCTCCATCAGGATGAACTGCGGAACTATGGAGGCGATGATGCGCCCGAAAGCAACCGTAAGGTTCGCCTTGTCTCCCTCAATCCGTTTGCCTGCGGTGGAGAAGTCCTGGCAAGGCGGGCCGCCGGCGACCAGATCGGGCGAGTAGGCCCGAATCTCGCGGATTGCAGCGTCTACGTCCAGCAGGTCTAGCTCGGTTGCGTGGTCGCCGAGGTTGCGGCGGTATGTGGCGACCGCTGCGGGCCAGTTGTCGTAGGCGGCGGCGACCTCCATGCCGACTCGCGACAAGCCGGCGCTCAGCCCGCCGACACCACAGAATAGGTCGACCGCTCTCAACGCGCGCCTCCTTACACGACGAGGTCTGCATGCCACAGCCACTGCCTTGTGAGTCGGCCGGGCATCAGGCCGCCGGTGGCGCGCATCATAGCGCCAGTCGCCCAACTCGTGTCTAGTAGCAGATGTCAGCCTGGATTCTGGAACTGCCCCGCCCCGAATCCTGCCCTCTGAACGGCGGCGGGGGAAGTGTACCGCACCGGGGGCGGGGCGCTAGGCGCGGATGGCGCGGCGGGGTTGTCTGCGAGACCACTTGGCAGGCGTGCGTTGGGGCGCTAGTATGGGGCTTGCGGCGATAGGCCGCAGAAAGGGGGTGATCCAGTAGTGTTACCGAAACGAACCCGCACTGCTGCGTCACCCGCTGCCCGCCGGTAGGGACCGCCGCGGTCGAAGGCGGTCGCCGGCGCTTATGCTCGCTGGACCTCTCGGCAGGGGCTAGCGAGGGCGCAGCAGGTGCGGCTCCCCTCCGCAGAGGGGAGTGATGAACGGGCGCCTCGCCCCGGCAACCGGGGCGGGGCGCTCTTGCATTCAGGGCGCGCGCGCAAGCCCCGGCGTGCGATAATCCCGGGCGATGGCTATCCGCATCGGCATAGGCTCCCCGTCGCCGATGGCGCGCGAGGGGCGCGAGGCATTTCTGCGCTACCTCGACGCGCTGGAGGCGCAAGGGTGGGACTCGGTGTGGTTCACCGACCGTATCGTCGGCCCTGCGTGGGTGGTCGATCCGCTCGCGGCGATGGCGATGGCGGCTGCGCGCACCGAGCGCCTCAAGTTCGGCACGGGCGTGCTGCTGATGTCGATGCGCAGCCCCGTAGCCGCCGCTCGCGCCCTCGCCACCATCGACCACCTGTCCGGCGGGCGCGTCGCCTCCGTCGGCGTGGGCGTGGGGCAGGAGTCGACACTGGAGTACGACGCGATGGGCGTGCGCAAGCGCGAGCGCGGCTCGCGCCTCGACGAGGCGATCCGCCTGATGCGCCGCCTCTGGGCCGAAGAGCGCGTAACCTTCGAGGGCGACTATCAGCGCGTCGCCGACGCGGGCGTCGCGCCCCGGCCGCCGCGCGGGTTCATCCCCGTCTGGATCGGCGGCAGGACGGAGCCAGCGTTCCGCCGCACGGGGCGCTTGGGCGACGGCTGGCTGCCCTCGCAGGTGCTGCCGGAGGACTGCGCGGCGGGAATCGCGCGCATCAATGCCTACGCCGAGGCGGCGGGGCGCGCCATCCCGGACGACCACTATGGCGTGCAGTTGGGCGCCTATATCGTCGAGCGCGGCGCCGTTCCGATGGACAAGGTGGAGCGCCATCTGCTGCGCCGCCGGACGGACGTGAGCCTCGAGGCGCTGAACCTGCTTGGCACGGCGGAGCAGATAACCGCCCGCATCGGCGAGTACGTCGACGCGGGCATCACCAAGTTCGTGCTCAGCCCCGCCTGCCCGCCGAGCGAGGCGTTCGAGCAGACGGCGGCGCTAGCCGAGGCGGTTGTGCAGCCATTCCACGCGGAGCGTGCGCGCGTATGAAGATAGGCATCGTCAACGTAACCGGCTACGCGGGCGTCGAACTCGCGCGCATCCTCCACCGCCACCCCGAGGCCGACCTGGTGAGCGTAACGGGCAGGTCGGCGGCGGGTCAGCCGCTCGCCGATGTCTACCCCCACCTCGACGACCTGGGGCTGACCATCGAGCCGGAGATCGGCGCCAGCGTCGACGTGGTCTTCTCGGCGCTGCCGCAGGTCGCCTCCGCCGAGGCGTGCGTTCCGTTCGTGCGCGACGGCGTGAAGGTGATCGACATCAGCGCCGACTTCCGCCTGCATGACCCGGCGGTCTACCGCGACTGGTACGGCGCCGACCATCCTGCGCCCGACCTATTGGAGATGTCGGTCTACGGACTGACGGAGCTCGACCGCGAGGGCGTTGCGGGCGCGTCCCTGGTGGCCAACCCTGGCTGCTACCCCACGGGCGCGCTCCTCGCGCTCGCTCCGGTAGTCAAGGCGGGGCTTATCACGGAGCGCGTCATCGTGGACGCGAAGTCGGGCGTCTCGGGCGCGGGCAGGGGCCTCAGCCTGACGACGCACTTCAGCGAGGTGAACGAGAACGTGTTCGCCTACGGCGTCGACGGCCACCGCCACCTGCCGGAGATTACGCAGGAGTTGCGCTGCCTGCGCCCTGGCTACGAGCCGGAGGTCATCTTCATCCCCCACCTCATCCCGATGACGCGCGGCATCCTCGACAGCGTCTACGCCGACTTCGCCGACGGCGCCTTCGCCTCCCCCGAGCAAGCGAGGGCGGAGGTGCAAGCGCTCTACCGCGACTTCTACCGCGACGATCCGTTCGTGCGCGTCGTCGGCGCCTCGCCTCAGACGAAGCAGACGTGGGGCAACAACCACTGCATCGTCTATCCCACGGTCGATCAACGCACAGGGCGCTTGATGGTGTTCGCGGCGCTCGACAACCTGGTGAAGGGGGCCGCGGGCCAGGCCGTGCAGAACATGAACCTGATGTTCGGTCTGCCGGAGGAGACGGGCCTGGAGCAGCTGGCGCTCTACCCGTGAGGCGGAGGGGCGCGCCATCTCGCGCCCGTCCCCGCGTGAGCGCGCCGCCGCGATGTGCGACAATAGCGGAGCGGCCCCCATCGTCTAGAGGCCTAGGACGCCACCCTTTCAAGGTGGAGATCAGGGGTTCGAATCCCCTTGGGGGCGCCAACGCGCCGCCAAACTATCGCGTGAGGCGCGCCTGCTCCTCGTCGCTGCGGATGGCCGCGAGGTCGACGTCCACGTAGCCCCAACAGACGCCGCCCCGGTAGTCCTCGTTGGCCTGGTGCTCCTCGAGCGGGCGCTTCTCGGGCAGAGGCTCTCCGTCCGTAAGCAGACCTTCGACGTGGCAGAGGATGGCCTCCCGAGCGTGCTCGAAGGCCTCGTCCAACGTGTCGCCCCCGGAGAAGCACCCCGGCAGGTCGGGCGCCGTCACCCCATAGGCGCTCTGCGCGTCCTTATGCACCACGATGGCGTATCGCATCAGCGCTCCTTCCAGTCCCAACCCGCTTGGCGGTAGATGCTGCGCAACGTGCCTATGGGGATGTCGTCCCGAGGGTGCTGCACCGTGATGCGCCCCGGCCCGCCGGGCTGCGTGAACTGCTGATGGCTCCCGCTGACATTGCGGAGTCTCCACCCCTCGCGCAGCAACCTTGCAATGACTTCCCTGCTATGCATGCGCCAAAGATGATACACGCCGGCAGGAGTTGAGGCCCCCGGCGCGCCCTCCCCCGCGCCGCGCTACAATCCCGCCTATGCGCTTTCTCCGGCTGCCCTCCTTCTATGGCTGGTACGTCGTCGCGGCGATCTTCTTTGTCTCGATGACGGCCATCGGGTCGCGGCAGGCGTTTGGGCTGTTCGTCAATCCGTGGTCGAAGGAGTTCGGCGTCTCCGTCGCCACCATCTCCGCCATCTCCTCCGTGGGGTGGGTGATCAACGGCCTTGCGCAGCCGGTGGTCGGGCGGCTGACCGATCGCTACGGCGGCCGCGTTACGATGGGCACGAGCCTGCTGGTCCTGGGCGTGGGGACGGTCATCCTCAGCGTTTCGCCCAACATCTGGGTGCTGGGCTTCATCCACGCCGCCGTCATCTCTTTCGCCGTGGGCGGCGTGATGTTCACGCCCTCGACCACCGTCATCGCGCGGTGGTTCCGGCGCAAGCGCGGCACGGCCATGGGCATTCTGGCTGCGGGAGGCTCCTTCGGCGGCATCCTGGGCGTTCCCTTCCTCGCCTACCTGCTCCTGCTGACCGACTGGCGGCTCACGTGGGGCATCGTGGCGGCGGTGATGCTGCTCATCGGGCTGCCGCTGCTGCTGGTGGTGGTTAGGAACGACCCGTGGCAACTGGGGTTGCAGCCCGACGGAGAGACCGCGGAGGAGGCGGGGCGCGCCGGGCCGCCGCGCCTCGGCCCGCTGACGGCGGAGCATTGGCCGCAGTGCTTCCGTTCTGCACCGCTGTGGCTGCTGGGGATGAGCTACGTCGTGTGCGGCATCACGACCGCGATGGTGGCGACGCACTTCGTGCCGTACGCGGAGAACGAGGGCATCTCGGCGAGCACGGCGGCCTTGGCCTTCGGTCTGCTGAGCGCGATGAACCTGATGGGCGTTATCGGCGCGGGCTGGCTCTCCGACCGTATGCCGCGCAAGAACATCCTGACCGCCATCTACTGGACGCGCGGCGTGGGGTTTCTGCTGCTGGCGTTCCTGCCCGCGGGCGTCGGCATCTGGGCGTTCGCCGCCGTCGCGGGCATATCGTGGCTGGCCACCGTGCCGTTGACCTCCGCCTTGGCGTCGGAGATCTACGGCGTGAAGAATATGGGCACCATCGTGGGCATCCTGACGATGGCGCACCAGTTCGGCGGAGCGGCGGCGGTCTTTCTGGCGGGAGTCTCCTTCGACGTGCTCGGCTCCTACACGCCCGCCTTCGCCGGGGCGGCGGCGACGCTCGCCGTCGCGGGCGTAACCGCGTCCCTCGTGCAGGAGCGGCTGACCTCCGCCCGCTACGTCGGCGTCGTGCCCGCCGCCGCGGAGGCCTAGTCCGTGCGCCCGCCCGCGCTCCACCACAGCGAGCCGGTCGATCCGACCCTGCTCGATTGGATACTGCACCAGGTTGACCGCTTCCTGCCGTTCGACCCTGTGGTTGGGGTCGTGCTCGGGGGCGTGCTGCTGCTGGCGGCGCCCGCCCTTCTCGCGGCGCTTGCGGTGCGGCACGCCCGGCGGAGGGCAGGCAGAGCATGATTCGCGTAACTCCGTCCATCGCCATCGCGGAGTACGAGTTGGAGTTTCACTTCATCCGCTCGCCCGGGCCCGGCGGCCAGAACGTGAACAGCGTCTCCACGGCGGCGCAGTTGCGCTTCGACGCGGCCAACTCGCCCTCGCTGCCGGACGAGGTGCGGCGCCGTCTGCGGGGCGTCGCCGGGCGCAGGATGAACGCGGCTGGCGTCGTCGTCATCACCGCGCGCCGCTTCCGCAGCCAGGACGCGAACCGCGCCGACGCGCTGGCGCGCCTGGTGAGCCTCATCCGCCGCGCGGCGGAGCGCCCCCGCCGCCGCGTGCCAACGGCGCCCACGCCCCAGTCGGTCGAGCGCCGCCTCGACGCCAAGCGCCGGCGTTCGCGCACGAAACAGCAGCGCCAAGCGCCCGATGACTCCTAGCGCGGAGCGCGGCGAGGCGTTACGCTAGCGGCTATGGAACGGCCAGTGCTCCCCGAGTGGAGCGGCGACAAGCTCCGCTACGTCGGCCCCCTGCAGACCTGCTGGAAGCTGGGCTACACCTTCTCGCACCGGCGCCAACCCGCCGAGGACTACTACTCCGCCTCCATCAGCGCGCGCGTCCCGTTCCAGGACGGCGAGGCCGCCTCCGCGCGCGTCCGCTTCGCCGACGAGCGCGAGGCGGCGGAGACCGTCAAGGCCGACGCCGTGGAGTTGGGCGCGGACGAGGCGGGCGTTACGCTCGTCGACCCGTACTACGTGTACGAGGGCGAGGTGGTGGAGCACCGCTACGCAGTGGTTATGGCGTTCGAGATGGACTACGAGACCATCAAGGACGTTCCGTGGGAGACGAACTGGGAGTGGCTGCGCGTGTACGACCAGGCGTCGCGCACCGCCGTCGCCCTCGCCGAGCGCATCCGCGCCCTGGGCTACCCCGCGCGCGCCCACACCTTGCGGGGCGAGCAATTGGCGATGATTCCGCACGCCTACGCCGCCGGTCTCGGCGAGTTGGGCAAGCACGGCTCGCTTATCAACCGCCGCCTCGGCTCGATGTTCCGCCTCGCCGTGGTGACCACCGACCTGCCGATGGCCGTGGACGCGCCGCGCGACGAGGGCGTAGACGACTTCTGCTCCAAGTGTCAAATGTGCACGCAGTTCTGCCCGGGCGACGCCATCGCGCCCGAGAAGCAGGACGTGCGCGGCGTGATGAAGTGGGTCGTGGAGACGGAGAAGTGCGCGCCCTATTGGGCCTCCTACGAGGCGTGCGGCATCTGTCTGCAAGTGTGCCCTTGGAACGCCGGAGCGCTCGGCGGCGTGTGGAAGCGCACCTATATGGACGCCGTCCACCGCGAGAAGCCCGCCGACCTCGTCGCCAAACTTCAAGGCGGCGTTCAGAAGGCGTGGTCGCTGATGGAGCGGCCCGCCTCCGCGGGATAGACTTGCGCGGAGGGACGCTGTGGCGCGAACCGTCCTTGTCATAGAAGACGAAGAGAACCTGCGCGACACCATCCGCCACAACCTCGAGCGGGAGGGGTTCGACGCGCGCACCGCCGCCGACGGCGAAGCGGGCCTGGAGGCCGCGCTGAGCATGCGCCCCGACGTGGTCGTGCTCGACCTTATGCTGCCCCAACTGGACGGGCTGGAGGTGTGCCGCGCGCTGCGCAGGCGCTCCAACGTCCCCATCCTGATGCTCACCGCCAAGGGCGAGGAGATCGACAAGGTGGTCGGCCTCGAGCTCGGCGCCGACGACTACGTAACCAAGCCCGTGGGCATGCGCGAACTGATCGCGCGCGTGCGCGCGCTGCTCCGCCGCCCGCACGAGGTGAACGCCGAAGCGAACCCCGCCGAGATACTGCGCGCGGGCGACCTGGAGGTGGACCGCGCCGCGCACGCCGTGCGGAAGGCGGGCGCGCCCATCGCAGTGCGCCCCCGCGAGTTCGACCTGCTGGCGCTGCTGGTGAGCAACCCCGGCCGCGCCTACACCCGCGAGCAGATTCTCTCCTTGCTCTGGGGACACAACTACGTCGGCGACGAACGCACCGTCGACGTGCACGTCCGCTGGCTGCGCGAGAAGATAGAGGACAACCCCGCCCAACCCACGCGCATCGTTACGCTGCGGGGCGTAGGCTACCGCTTCGACGGATAAGGAGGTCCGCCAGGTGAAGCTCCCCGCCTCGCTCGACCGCCGCCTCTCTTTGACCTATGCCGTGATGGTCACCGCCTTGGCGCTGGCCGTCTTCGCCGTGAGTGCGGCGGCTAGGGAGTGGGCGCCCATCGCCGCGACGGTCGTGGCGTGGGCGCTGGCTATGGGCGTCGGCCTCTGGCTCGTTGGCCGCATCACCGATAGGACGATGGCGTCGCTCCGCATTGCGGCCGCCTCCGCCGAACGCCTCGCGGGCGGCGCCTCCGCCGGACAGGACGAGACGCGCCGCCTGCGCGCCGCGCTCAACCGCGTCGCCGAGCGCCACCGCGTGCTGACCGCCGCGTTGGAGGCCGAACGCCTGCGCAGCACGGCGCTTATCGAAGGAGTGTCCGACGGCGCGCTGGTGGTCGATGGGGCCAACCGCGTCACGCTAGCCAACGCCCCCGCGTGCGCCCTGCTCGGCATCGATCAAGCAGGCGTCGCCTCCGGAGAGGCGCTGCTCCGCGATCACGACTTGCAGTTGCTTGCGACGGCGTGCCGTTCCCATACCGCGCGGCGCGCGGCGGAGATGCAACTGCTCGACGGGCGCGCCAGCGTCTCCGCCGTGGCGATGCCCCTTGAAGAGGGCAGCGGCGCCGTCCTGCTGCTCCTGCGCGACCTCACCCAGGCGCACCAGGTGGAGACGACGCGCCGCGAGTTCGTCAGCAACCTCTCCCACCAACTGCGCAACCCCATCGCCGCCATCAAGGCCATGACGGAGACGCTGGAGTACGGCGGGCTGGAGGAGCGCGTCCAGCTCGATTTCCTGGGCCGCATCCACCGCGAGACCGACCGGATGAACGCGCTTGTGGAGGAGATGCTGGAGCTCTCGCGGCTGCAGAGCGGCCAAGTCTCCTACGTCAAGCGTCCGGTGGACGCGGCGGCGCTGTTGAGCGACGTGCGCGACACCGTGCTCTCCCGAGCGCGAGCGCAGCAGGTGAGCCTCGACGTCCAAGTGGAGGAGCGCACGCCTGCGATGTCGGCGGATTCGGAGAAGATCCGCCAAGCGCTGCTCAACCTGGTGGACAACGCGCTCAAGTTCACGCCCGAGGGGGGCAGCGTCGCCTTGCGCGCGTGGGACGACGGCGGAGACGTGCGCGTCGCGGTCGAGGACACCGGCGTCGGCATCGAGCCGGAGCACTTGCCTCACGTGTTCGAGCGCTTCTACAAGGTTGACCGCGCGCACAGCGCCGGAGGCACGGGGCTTGGCCTCGCCATCGCCAAGCACATCGTCGAGGCGCACGGCGGCGCCATCAGCGTGCGGAGCCGGCCGGGAGCGGGAACGGTGTTCGAATTCGCCGTCCCTGCGGGCTAGGCGCGCGCCCCTCGATTTCCCCGCAGGGCGAATGAGACGCCCTTAGCGCTCCGTTAATGTTTCGATAGCCGTTCGTTAGCGCCAGCCCGTTCGCCCATTAGCGCCAGGCCGATAGGCTGCGCGGCGCAGGGCGGAGACGCGCGGCGCAGGCCGCAGCGGAACCCCGCCTTGCGGAAGGACGAAAGGGCGACAGTGTTGCGGGCGCGATCGTGGGACAGAGAGCCTAGCCACGGCGCTAGCCTGCTGCGGTCGGGCAGGAGCGCCTCCTCGCGCGGCTCGGCCACGGGGCGCGTCGTCCACCTCGTTTTCTTCCTTTGCGCCCTCGTCTCGATCATCACCACCGTCGGCATCGTCCTCAGCCTCCTCATCGAGTCGTTGGGCTTCTTCCGCGAGGTCTCCATCTGGGAGTTCCTGACGGGCACGCGCTGGTCGCCCATCCTCAAGCCCCGCTCCTACGGCGTGCTGCCCCTGGTGTCTGGGACGCTGCTGGTCGCCTTCCTGGCGCTGGCCGTTGCCGTCCCATGCGGCCTGGGAATCGCCATCTACCTGTCGGAATACGCGCCCGACCGCGTGCGCCGCACGCTCAAGCCGATCTTGGAGGTGCTGGCCGGAGTTCCGACGGTGGTCTACGGCTACTTCGCGCTGACCTTCGTCACGCCGCAGTTGCAGAACATCCCGCTGCCGATGTTCCGCGATCTGCTGGTGTTCAATGCCCTCAGCGCCGGAATCGTGATGGGCGTGATGATCATCCCGATGGTGTCGTCGCTGAGCGAGGACGCGATGGTGGCGGTGCCGCGTTCGCTGCGCCAGGCCGCCTACGCCCTGGGCGCGACGCGCATCGAGGTGGCGCTGCGCGTCGTCGTGCCCGCTGCAGTGTCCGGCATCGTCGCGTCCTTCATCCTCGCCTTCTCCCGCGCCATCGGCGAGACGATGCTCGTGACCATCGCGGCGGGAGCGACGCCCCGCCTCACCGTCAATCCGCTGGAGAGCATCCAAACGATGACGGCCTACATCGTGCAGTTGGCGCTGGGCGAGGCGCCGCACGGCTCGTTGGAGTTCCAGACCATCTTCGCCGTCGGACTGCTGCTCTTCCTGCTCACGTTGCTGATGAACATCCTGGGCCACCTGGTGGTGCGCCGGGTGCGAGAGGAGTACTAGGCGGGCATGGCTGCGGCTGACTGGGCATCGCGGTTCCGTCCCAACCTGGACCGCCGCAAGGCGTGGGGGCGCGTCTGGTTCGCGCTCTTCATGCTCGCCATCGTTGTCGGCCTCGCCGGGCTGGTGATTCTCGTTTTGCGGGTGCTCTACCAGGGCGCGCCGTGGCTCAGCCTCCACTTCATCACCGACTATCCCTCCCGCTTCCCCGAGCAAGCGGGCATGCGCTCCGCCATCTTCGGCTCCATCTGGATCATCGGCCTCACGGGCGCCTTCACCGTTCCCGTCGGCGTCGGCGCAGCGGTCTATCTCGAAGAGTACGCGCCCAAGAACTGGCTGACGCGCATCATCGAGGTGAACATCTCGAACCTCGCGGGCGTGCCGTCCATCGTCTACGGACTGCTGGGCCTGGCGGTGTTCGTGCAGCTGCTGGCGATGGGGCGGTCGGTGCTGGCGGGGGCGCTCACGATGTCGCTGCTCGTGCTCCCGGTGGTCATCATCGCCTCCCGCGAAGCGATTCGTGCGGTGCCGAGCTCGCATCGCGAGGCGGCCTATGCCCTGGGCGCGACCAAATTCCAGACCGTCAAAGAGATCGTGGTTCCGCAGTCGATACCCGGCATTATGACAGGCACGATTCTCGCGCTCTCGCGCGCCGTGGGCGAGGCGGCGCCGATGATCGCCATCAGCGCCTTGGTCTTCCTCACCTTCGTGCCCACAGACCCGCTGGACAAGTTCACGGTGATGCCGATCCAGATATTCAATTGGGTCTCGCGCCCGCAGGATGGCTTCCGCGGCATCGCCGCCGCCGGAATCATCGTGCTGCTCGTGGTGCTGCTCTCTATGAACGCCGTCGCCGTCTACATCAGGAACAGGACGCAGAGGAGGTCCGAGGAATGACCACCGCCGACCCCGCCGAGGCAACCGGCGTCGACACCGCCCTCAAGGTGCGCAACCTGAACGTGTACTACGGCGCCTTCCGCGCGCTGAAGGACGTGTCCTTCGACATTCCCCGCAACAAGGTCACCGCGCTCATCGGGCCGTCGGGTTGCGGCAAGAGCACCTTGATTCGCTGCTTCAACCGGATGAACGACCTGGTCCCCGGCGCGCGCGTCGAGGGCGAGGTGCTCTTCAACGACGAGAACCTCTACCACCCCGCCATCGACCCGACGGAGGTGCGCTACCGCATCGGGATGGTCTTCCAGAAGCCCAACCCCTTCCCCAAGTCGATGTACGACAACGTCGCCTTCGGCCTGCGCATCAACGGCTACCGCGGCGACTACGACGAGGCGGTCGAGCGCTCCCTGCGCGGCGCCGCGCTGTGGGACGACGTGAAAGACCGTCTCAACGAGAGCGGATTCGCCCTCTCCGGCGGCCAGCAGCAGCGCCTCTGCATCGCCCGCGCGCTTGCCGTCGAGCCGGAGATCATCCTGATGGACGAACCCGCCTCCGCCCTCGACCCCATCGCCACGCTCGAAATCGAGAGCCTGATGCGCGAACTCATCCGCGACTATACGGTGGTGGTCGTTACGCATAACATGCAGCAAGCCGCGCGCGTCTCCGACAAGACCGCCTTTCTGAATATGGACGAAGACCGCGCCGGTTACCTGGTGGAGACAGGGGACACCCACCAGATATTCACGAACCCCGCCGACGAACGCACCGAGGCGTACATCACCGGACGGTTCGGCTAGGAGGCCAAGCAGATGCGCAAGCCCGCCGCCCGCAGGGCCGAATTCGACCAGGAACTGGTCGATCTCCAGAACGACCTGCTGATGCTCGGCAGTATGACCGAGAAGGCCATCGGCCGCTCCATCGACGCCCTCCGCCTGCGCGACCTGGCCGCGTCCGAGCAGGTCGTCCTGGACGACAACCTCATCGACGCCAAGCGCTTCGACATCGAGGAGCGGTGCATCGACCTCATCGCCCGCCAGCAGCCTCTCGCCGGCGACCTCCGCCGTCTCGTCTCCTTCCTCCAGATCGCCGTCGAACTAGAGCGGATGGGCGACTACGCCGAGGGCATCGGCAAGATAAGCCTGATGATGGGCGAGCAGCCCCCCCTCAAGCCGCTGGTGGACATCCCGCGCATGGCCGACATCGCAACCGCGATGCTGCGCCGCAGCCTCGACGCCCTCGTGAACCGCGACGTGGAAGGCGCTCAGAACGTCTGCGAGGAGGACGACCAGGTTGACCAACTCTACGACCAGGTCTACCGCGAGCTGCTCGTCTTTATGCTCCAAGACCCCAAGACCATTGAGCGCGCGACCTATCTGCTGTGGACGGCGCACAACCTCGAGCGCGTCGCCGACCGCGCCACCAACGTCGCCGAGCGCGTCATCTACCTGGTCACGGGCCGCATGACGGAGGCGCACGTCTCCCGCTACTAGCCGCTCAGCGCGTCTTACCCCGCCGCCTTTCCCATTCCGCTTCCGGTAGAGACAGGTTTCAAACCTGTCCTTGCCACGCCAACGCAAGGCGCAGACCCTAGAGGGTAGACTTTGGCGAATGGAGAGGCCCGCCCAGAGCAAGGTCGCCTTCGCCGCGCTCCGCGTCCCCGACTTCCGCTCCTACACGGCGGCGGGGACGCTGTGGATGATGGCGGACAACATCGAGCACGTCATCTCCTATTGGGTGCTGTTCGAACTCTTCGACTCGCGCATCCTCGCCGGATACGCCGTCATCAGCCACTGGGCGCCCGTGCTGCTGTTCAGCGTCTACACCGGGGCGCTGGCCGACCGCTTCGACAACCGCAAGCTGACCATCGCCTCCATGCTGCTCTTTATGGCCGTCTCCGTCGCGTGGGGCGCGCTCTTCCTCACCGAATCGCTCGAGATGTGGCACGCGGTGGTGCTGCTCACGCTGCACGGCTTGGCGGGCGCGCTGTTCCAGCCCGCGAGCCAGTTGATGATTCACGATATTGTGGGCGCGCAGCAGTTGCAGAGCGGCGTGCGCATCACCTCCACCTCCAGGCAGCTGGGCATCTTCCTCGGCCCGGTGGTGGGCAGCGCGCTGCTGCTGAGCCTCGGGCCGGCGATGGGCATATTCGTCAACGCGCTCATCTACCTGCCGATGATCCTGTGGTGCCTGCTGCGCCCCTACACAGGACACTTGCACATGGGCGAGGTTCGGCGCGCACCGGTGCGGTTCGGCCTGGCCGCCTACGCCGCCGCCATCCGTACGGCGGCCAAGAACCGGGTGGTGCTGTCGATGATCGCGCTGGGCGGCTTGTCGTCCTTCCTCGTGGGCAACGCCTACCAGGCGCATATGCCGGAGTTCGCCACCAACTTCCTGCCTAGCGACACGGGCTTCCTCTACGCAGTGTTGCTGGCGGCGAGCGCGGCGGGCGCGGTGATCGGCGGCGTGGTGATGGAGAGCGTGGCGGCGTTCGAGCCTCGAGCGCGGACGGCGATCGTGCTCGGCTCGCTGTGGGCGATTGCGATGGCCTTCTTCGCCGCCGCCCCGCACTACTCGTTCGCGCTGGTCGCGCTGTTCGTGGCCGGGGTGCTCCAGATCGGTTTCACTTCTATGGCGACGACCATCGTGCAGTTGGAGGCGCCGCCTGCCGAGCGCGGGCGCACTATCGGCGTGTTCAGCATGTCGTTGAACGGGTTGCGTATGGGCAGCGGGTTCAGCGTCGGCTTCCTGGGCGCCGCCATCGGCATCGACTGGTCGCTGGGCCTCAGTGCGGCGGCGCTGTTCGCGCTGACCGTCGGATTGTTCATCCTGATGCGCCGCGCCGCTCCCACGCGCGCTCCCGCCGCTATGCCGATGGAGATGACGACCGACCACCACGCCGGTTGCTGCTAGCGGTCACGCCGGAGATGCGCCGCTGTCCGCAGGCGTGCGGCATGGGCGCGGACAGGGCTGCTTAGGTAGTATGCGCGCCTATGTGGTGGGAGGAGCTCAAGACTAGCGAATACTTCGGCGGCGCGGTCTTCGTCGCCTCCATCCCCCTCGCGTTCCTCGCCTTCTACCTCGTGCGCGTCGTGGCGAACCGCTTCGATCAGGGCACTATCTACGGCGTCGGCGGCCCCGTGCTCCGGGCGGCGCGCACGCCGCTCGCGCTCTTCATCGTCGTCTCCGGCGCCTTCATCGGCGCGCAGGTCGCGGGGCAACTCGACCGCTGGGACACGGAGGTCGAGCGCGCCTACGCCATCGCTGCGATTCTGATCGGCGCGCAGGCGGTCGCCCGGTCGACCCGCGCGGCCATCGACTGGTACATGACCCACTTGGCCCACCGGACGGCCACCACCTTCGACGACCAGGTGCTGCCGCTCGTCAGGCGCGTGCTGAGCTTGCTGGTCTACGGCGGCGCGCTGCTGCTGATTATGGAGCTGCTCGGCTATTCGCCCGGCCTGCTGCTCGGCGGACTAGGCATAACAGGCTTGGCCGTCGCCCTGGCGCTGCAGCCCACGCTCTCGAACTTCTTCGCGGGCACCTACGTTATGTCCGACCAGGCCATCAGGCCGGGCGACTACATCGAATTGCAGGGCGGGCCGAGCGGCTACGTGGTGAACGTCGGCTGGCGCACCACCAAGATACGCACGTGGCTGAACACGCTCGTCATCATCCCCAACTCGGTAATGGCCGACACCGTCATCATCAATTACCAGGGGCCGGAGCCCGCGCTCAACGTCATCGTAACTTGCGGCGTCAGCTACTCCAGCGACCTGCAACTCGTGGAAGAGACGGCGCTGGACGTGTGCAAGCAGGTCGTCTCCACTAATTCGGAGGCGGTGCGGGAGATGGAGCCGTGGTTCGGCTTCGACTCTTTCGGCGACTCCAACGTGAACTTCTGGGTGTTCCTCCAGGCGCGGGATAGGATCAGCTCCTTCATCGTCACCAACGACCTCATCAAGCGCCTCCACGCGCGCTTCGCCCACGAGGGCATCGAGATCAACTACCCCGTCCGCAAGCTCGTGTTGCCCGAAAGCCTCGCCGGCCTCGCGCCTGGCGCGGGAGCGGCGGACGCGCCCTCCGCCAAGAGCGAACCTCCCGTCGGGTAGGCGGGTTGCGTTCTTGCCGACGGGGTGCGATACTAGGCTTCGACTCTGAGGCCAGTCCAGTCGGTTCGCTCCGCTTCGGAACGGCGCTTGGCGAGACCACAGGAGAATCAACGAGGAGCGCCGCATGAACATCTACGTTGGCAACCTTTCCTACTCCACCAGAGACGACGAGCTCGGCCGCGCCTTTTCGGCCTACGGCGAGGTCGCGTCCGCAACCGTCATCATCGACCGCGAGTCGCAGCGCTCGCGCGGCTTCGGCTTCGTCGAGATGCCCAACGACGACGAGGCCCAGGCCGCTATCGCTGCCCTGAACGGCACCGACCTCAGCGGCAGGACCATCACCGTCAACCAGGCCCGCCCTCGCGAGGAACGGCCCCGGCGCTGGTAGCCCCTAGCGCGGCGCCGCCCCCGGCGCCGCGCTTCCCTCCGTAACGCGCGGCGTCCGCCCGACGAAAAAAGGCAAACATGCACACCCTGCTCCGCCGGTTGTTCACTACGGGCAAGGGGCGGGCGGTGCTTGCCGCCTTTGTCCTGTTCCTCGCCGTCGGCGCTTGGCTGGCTTGGTGGCTCGCCTCGCCCCTCTTCCTCGATAGGGTGGTGGACGAGGAATTCCCTCTCGCCGCCAATGCGCAGATCGAGGGGATGACCCTGTCTCCCGGCGAAGTGCGCGAGATGACTCGCGGCGCCCCCGGCGCCGAAACGGACGCCATCATCGACCGTATGGGCGGCGGAGCCGACCCATACGCCCGGATGCCCGTAACGCCGGAGGATGCGGAGGCGATCATGGAGGCGCGCTCCCAAGTGGAGGAACGCGCCTCGGAGGCTATGCCGGGGGAGCAGGGCGCCGCCGTCGCGCTGCTGCGCGGCGAGTTCCGCGACGCCGACAACTTCCACAAGGGCAGCGGAACCGCGACGCTCTACCGCTTGCCGGACGGCGCGCTCGTGCTGCGCTTCGAGGAGTTCAGCGTAACCAACGGCCCCGACCTGCGCGTGCTCCTCAGCATGCACCCCGCCCCCGAATCGTCGGCGCAGGTGAAGGAGCAAGGCTACGTGGAACTGGCTAGGCTCAAGGGCAACGTGGGCAATCAGAACTACGACGCGCCCGCCGACGCCGCCGACTACAAGTCGGTCGTCATCTACTGCCGCCCCTTCAGCGTGGTGTTCAGCGTCGCCCCATTGAGCGAGGCGTAGAGAGCGGACGCGCCTAGCCGTCCTGTGCGCCGATCGCGGCGCGGATGTGGTCGAGGTGCGCCTTGGCGCCCGATTGGATAGCCACGCTGTCGCGGCTCACCTCCAGGAAGCGGAAGCCCTGGCGGTAGCGCTTCTCCGCGACCTGCGCGTTGCCCGCTATCCCCGCCGTAACCCCGTGCGCGCGGCACGCCGCCAAGATGCGGTCGATCGCCGCGTTCCACGCCGCGTCCTCCTGGTCGGGCGCGGGCGTCAGCCCGTAGGCGAGCGATAGGTCGCTCGGGCCGACGTACACGCCGTGCACCCCAGGCACGGACACGATCTCCTCCACCTGCTCCACCGCCTCCCGCGTCTCGATCATCACCATGCACACGATCTCGTCGTTCGCCCACGATACATAGTCGCGTATGCCGCTGTAGCCCGCGCGCCACGGCCCGCTGCTGCGCCCGCCCTCCGGCGGGTAGCGCGTCGCCGCCACCGCAGCCTCCGCCTCCGCCCGCGAGTTCACCAGCGGCACGATCACCCCGTACGCCCCCGCGTCCAGCGCGCGCATGATGACGGACGGCTCGTTCCACGGCACGCGCACCAGCGGCGCCGGCCCCGCCGCCTCGATGACCGGGATCAGCGGGCGCGCCGACTCCAACGTCAGCGCCCCGTGCTGGAGGTCGATCAGCAGCCAGTCGAACCCCGTGCGCGCGAACAGCTCCGTCTTCAGCGTCCCCTCCAGGGACACCCAGCCGCCGAGCGCGGGTCGGCCTTCGCTGAACAGCGTCTTCAAGGGGTTCGGTCGTCGCATAGCGCAACCTCGCGGAGTGAATTGCCCCGCACTCTACGGCGCAGCGCCTCCGACGGCAACCGCCGCCCCCGCCGCTCCGCTCGCCTTGAGGGGAATCGAAGGGTGAACGGAGGGCGCGCCCCGTTTGCCAGCCGCCCCCCGAAACGATACGGTTCCCCGCAGGAGGCGACCTATGGCGCAGATCGAGGCGAAGTTGGAAGCGATGGGGCTGACCCTGCCCGCGGCGTTGCAGCCGCCCCTCGGCATGAAGCTACCCTTCGCCCCCGTGCGCATCCGAGGCGATCGCGCCTACGTGTCGGGGCACAGCCCGCAGAACGCCGACGGCAGCGTCGCGATGACGGGCAAGTTGGGCGTCGACCTCACCGTCGAGCAGGGCTACGAGGCCGCGCGCCTCACCGCCCTGGCGATGCTCGGCAGCATCCAGCGCGCCCTCGGCGACCTCGACCGCGTGTCGGCGTGGCTGAAGGTGCTCGGCATGGTCAACTGCGCGCCCGACTTCGTGCAGACGCCCAGCGTCATCAACGGCTTCTCCGACCTCATCATCGAATTGTGGGGCGCCGAGCGCGGCGCGCACGCCCGCTCCGCCGTCGGCATGAACTCCCTCCCCGTCGGCATCCCCGTCGAGATTGAGGCGGAGATTGAGATAGAGGTGTAGCGATGGAGCCGCGCGTCGTCGTCGATCACCCCTACCGCCTCGGCGAGAACCCGCTGTGGCATCCCGTCGAGCAGCGCCTCTACTGGACGGACATCACCGGCCAGGCCGTCTACCGCCTCGGCGCGTCCGGCGCGCCGGAGACGGTGTTCGAGGGCGAGACCGTCGGCGGCTTCACCTTCCAGGCCGACGGCTCGCTGCTGCTCTTTATGGCGCACGGCAAGATCGCCGTCCTCGGCGCCGACGGCAGCCTCCGCGCCGTCCACGAATCGCTGCCCGACGAGGCGGAGGCGCGCTTCAACGACGTCATCGCCGACCCGGAGGGGCGCGTCTTCTGCGGCACGATGCCCTTCGAGCGCGGCCCGCGCGGCGCGCTCTACCGCCTCGACCTCGACGGCTCCATCGTCAAACTCGTCGAGGGAATCACCATCTCCAACGGCCTCGGCTTCACGCCCGCCCTCGACGGTCTCTACTACATAGACACGCCCACCCAGCGCATCGACCTCTTCGACTACGACCGCGCCACCGGCGCCATCGCCAACCGCCGCCTCTTCGCCGACACCACCGGCGACGACGGCGACCCCGACGGCATGACCGTGGACGCCGACGGCTACGTCTGGTGCGCGCGCTGGAACGGCTGGTCGTGCATCCGCTACGCCCCCGACGGGCGCCCCGTGCAGCGTATCGACTTCCCCGCGCGCAAGGTCTCCAGCGTCGTATTCGGCGGCGCCGACTGCGCCACGATGTACTTCACCACCGCAGGCCGCCCCACCGACGCGGAGGAGGACAACGGCGCGGCGGGCGGGCGCGTGTTCGCGCTCGACGCGGGCGTCGCGGGGCGTCCCGAGTTCCTCTCGCGCATCCTGCTCTAAAGGAGAGCCGCCGTATGAAATTGGGAGCCGTCTTCCCCCAAACCGAGATCGGCGCCGACCCCGGCGCTATCAAGGCGTTCGCCCAGGCTGCCGAATCGCTTGGCTACGACTACATCCTCGCCTACGACCACGTCCTCGGCGCCGACACGGCCAACCGCCCCGACTGGCGCGGCGGCTACCGCCTCGAACACGCCTTCCACGAACCCTTCGTCCTCTTCTCCTACCTCGCCGGAGTAACCGAGCGTATCGAACTCGCCACCGGCGTCGTCATCCTCCCTCAGCGTCAGACCGCCCTCGTCGCCAAGCAGGCCGCCGCGCTCGACGTGCTCAGCGGCGGACGCCTGCGCCTCGGCGTCGGCGTCGGCTGGAACGCCGTCGAGTACGAGGCGCTAGGCCAGGATTTCCACACCCGAGGCCGCCGCTACGAGGAGCAGATAGCGGTGCTGCGCCTGCTCTGGACGCAGGAGTCGGTCGCGTTCCAAGGCCGCTGGCACTCCGTCCCCGAGGCGGGAATCAATCCGCTGCCCGTTCAGCGCCCCATCCCCCTGTGGATGGGCGGCGCCAGCGGTATGGGCGACGACGACCGCGTCCTCCGCCGCATCGCCCGCCTCGCCGACGGCTGGATCCTCAACCAGCGCGCCGACGGCGCCGCCCCCGCCGACGTAGCCCGCTTCCGCGAGATAGCGCGCGAAGAGGGGCGCGACCCCGCCTCCGTCGGCATCGATGGCCGCGTCCCCCTAGAGAGCGCCAACGCCATCGACCAAGCCGCCCGCGCCCTAGAAACATGGGCCGAACTATCCGCCGACTACGCAGCCCTCAACACGATGAACGCCGGCCTAACCACCCCCGACGACCACATAGACGCCCTGCGCCGCTTCAAAGAGGCGGTGGGGTAGGGGTCGCCCCCTACTCCCGCTCGTCATCCTGCTCGGGCATCAGCACGAACTCGGGGTAGGCCTCGATGCGCAGTTCGGCGCTGTCTTGGCCTAGGCGCTCCACGTTCGCGTCCACGCGCAGACCCAGCGTCAGCGCCAGCACGCGCCAGACCGCGTAGGAGACTGCGAACACGAACGCGCCGATAGCGACCACGCCCAGCAACTGCACGCCGAAGTTGCCGCCCGCCACGATGCTCACCGCCAGCGTGCCCCAGATGCCCGCGAACAGGTGCGCGGGCACCGCGCCGACCACGTCGTCCAACTTCGCCCGCTCCATCAGTTTGATGCCGAGCGTGCAGATGAGGCCGCCGATGGCGCCGATGATGATCGCCCAATAGTGGTCGACGAAGTCCGGCCCCGCCGTGATGGACACCAACCCCGCGATGGCGCCGTTCAGCGTCGCGAACAGGTCCATCCGCCCCAGCAGCGGGCGGGAGACGACCATCGCGGCGATGACGCCCGCGCCCGCTGCGAGGTTCGTGTTCACCAGCACGTGGCTCATCGCCGTAACGTCGAGCGCGCTGCCCAGCGCCAACTGCGAGCCGCCGTTGAACCCGAACCATCCGAACCACAGGATGAACACGCCGAGGGTAACCAGCACCACGTTGGAAGGAGGCGTGGGCCGCACCGAGCCATCGCGCCGGAACTTGCCGAGGCGCGGGCCAAGAATCATGATGCCCGCAAGCGCCGCCCAGCCGCCCGTGCTGTGGACGATGGTGGAGCCCGCGAAGTCCTGGAAGCCCATCTCCGCCAGCCAGCCGCCGCCCCACGTCCACGCGCCCACGATGGGGTAGATGAACGCCGTCAGCAGCAGCGTGAACAGGAAGAACGACCACATCTTCACCCGCTCGGCGATCGCGCCCGACACGATGGACGCGGTCGTCGCCACGAACACCATCTGGAAGAACCAGTCGGACATCGTGGAGTAGCCCGCCTTCACCACCTCGCCGACCGCGCCGCCGTCGCCGCCCACCAGCGCCCGCTCCGCCTCGCCCGGCCCGTAGAGGAACCGGAACGCGCCGATGACGCCGCCCGTGCTCACGTCCACGTACATCAGGTTGTAGCCGATGACGAAGAAGGCGATCCCGGCGATGGAGTACAGCCCGATGTTCTTCATACAGATCATCGAGGCGTTCTTCGTCCGCACCGACCCCGCCTCCAGCATCGTGAACCCCGCGCACATCCACATCACCAGCGCCCCCCACACCAGGAAGGAGAAGGTGTTCAGGATGTACTGCGTCTCCCCGTCCACTCCCGCCGCACGCGCGGGGGAGAAGAGCGGCCCGGCGTAGAAGCCCGCGACCGCCAACACGGCGGCGACGATGAGGAAGATGCGGATGCGGCGAGGCAGCAGGCGGGTGATGGCTGTCATGTCGGCGCTCCCTGTGAGTTCGCGCCATTCTAACCCCGCGCTGCCTAGCAATGCTATGGGCGCCGCGCTCTCTTCCCACCCTCCTCCTCCCGCTCGCCCTGACCACCCCGCAACCGACCGCGCCCGTAGCTCCTCCTCCCGCTCGCCCTGAGGGAACTCGAAGGGCGCCCTCGCCGCCAGTCGCCCCTATGACATCTGTCCGTTGCCCAAACGAGCATCCATACGGTACAATCCCCCTATGGTCGCCCGAACGCTCCTCTCCTCCGGCCGCTCCGCACGGGCAGAGCCAAGCCCGGCCCCCTGTCCCAAATCGTCCGACTCGCGTCCCGAATCGTCCCGAACCACCCTGGCTCCGTCCCATTTTGTCCCACTTCGTCTCCCTCGCCTCCGTCGTAAATGGGACGAAAAGGGACGCTCTGGGACGGGAAAACGCAGCAACACCGCCGATCGGAGAGATAGGGTAGAGCAATGAACAACCTCGTGAAGATGACCGCGCGCCAAGCCGTCGCCGCGCTCCGCGACAAGCGCGTCTCGCCGTCGGAGTTGATCGACGCCGCGCTGGAGCGTATCGCCGAGACGGACGGCGCCATCAACGCGCTGCCCACCCTCGCCGCCGAGCGCGCCCGTGCCCACGCCGCCGCCCTCGAGACGCCCGCCGACCCGCCGCGCGGCTACCTCTACGGCCTGCCCATCGCCGTCAAGGATCTGAAGGACGTAGCCGGCGTGCGCAGCACCAAAGGCTCGCGCGCCTTCGCCGACAGCGTGCCTCAGCGCTCGGACTTGCTCGTGGATGCTCTCGAGCGCAAGGGCGCAATCGTGCTTGCTAAGTCGAACACGCCTGAGTTCGGCGCGGGCGCCACCACCTTCAACGACGTGTTCGGACGCACCCGCAACCCCTGGGACACCCGTATGACCTCCGGCGGCTCCTCCGGCGGCGCGGCGGCGGCGCTCGCCGCGGGCCAGGTCTGGCTGGCGACGGGCAGCGACCTGGGCGGCTCGCTCCGCATCCCTGCATCCTTCTGTGGCGTCGTCGGCCTGCGCCCCTCTCCCGGCCGCGTCCCCTCCGGGCCCAAGGACAATCCTTTCGGCACGCTCTCCGTCGACGGCCCGATGGGGCGAACGGTCGGCGACGCCGCCCTCTTCCTCGACGCGATGGCCGGATTCAGCGAGGCCGACCCGCTGAGTATGCCCGCGCCCGAGCGCCCCTACCTGGACGCCGTCGACAACCCCGTCGCGCCCCGCCGCGTCGCCTACACCCCCGACCTCGGCATATCGCCCGTCCAGGCCCAGGTGCGCGAGGTCTGTGCCGCCGCCGTGGGCCGCTTCGAGGCCCTCGGCGCGCACGTCGACGAGACCACGATGGACTTCACCGACGCCAACGACGTCTTCCACGTCCTCCGCGCCCACCAGTTCCTCGCCAACCTCGGCCCGGTCATCGCAGAGCACGGCGATCTGATCAAGCCGGAGATCCACTGGAACGTGGAGGCTGGCCGCAAGCAGACGGCGGAGGACGTGGCCAAGGCCGAGCGCGCCCGCGCCGCCTTCTTCTACCGCGCCGTCGAATTCTTCCAGACCTACGACCTGCTCGTCGCCCCGACGGTCATCGTCCCGCCCTTCGACGCCGAACTGCGCTACGTCACCGACGTGGACGGCGTCCACTTCGACGACTACATCTCGTGGCTGGTGATGTGCTCGGCGCTGGTGCTCACCGGCTGCCCCGTCGCCGCCGTCCCCGTCGGCTTCACCAAAGAGGGCCTGCCCGTCGGCGTCCAGCTGATGGCGCCGCGCGGCAGGGAGGACCTGCTCCTCTCCGCCGCCGCGCTCTTCGAGCAGGTCGTCGGCCTTGCCTCCGCCGTGCCCATCGACCCGCGCCCGCGCGCCCTCCCGGCGGCCTAGCGCGCCCCGGCGGCTCCGCGCCGAAGTTTCGTACAAGTCTTGGACTCGTGCTAGACCAAAGCACAGAGCTCGCGTCTTCTCTGCAGCAGAGAATGCCCCTGGACGGCGGCGGCGCTCGCCTCTCGGCGGCCAAAGTCGTTGAAATCCGCTTGACTGGCCAAGTGTCTTTTTCTCAAACGATGGTTAGGTTTGCCTTTGGCTTGGGCAGGAGCCTCGCTCGGACTCCCGCCCATTTCGCAGCCGAGGCAGCCCATGCAAACGGCCAGGCGCCATGACCCAGTCATGCCGGCAGAGGCGGTCGAAGGCCTGCGCGCACGCGCGGGCGGCGCCTTCGTCGACTGCACCCTAGGCGACGGCGGCCACACGGCGGCAATCCTCGCGGCGTCGGCTCCGACCGGCCGAGTGCTCGCGCTCGACGCCGACCCCGACGCGCTAGCCGCGTCGGGAGACCGCCTAGCCGTCTTTGGCCGCCGCGTCCGCATGGTGCGCTCCAACTTCGCCCGCGTCGCGTGCGTCGCCACGACCGAGGGCTTCGCCCCGGCCCACGGCGTCCTGTTCGACCTGGGCCTCTCCTCCCGTCAGCTCGACGGCGAGGAGCGCGGCTTCTCCTTCCGGCGCCCCGGTCCGCTGGACATGCGCTTCGCGCCGGACGAGGAGCGCACGGCTGCCGACCTGGTGAACGGCCTTGGCGAGCAGGAGTTGGCCGACCTGCTGTGGAAGTACGGCGAGGAGCCGCGCTCGCGGCGCATCGCGCGCGGCATCGTCGCCGCGCGCCCCATCGCCGACGCCGTCCGCTTGGCCGACGTGGTGCGCCGATCGGCGGGCTACGGGCGCGGACGAACCCACCCCGCGACCCGTACCTTCCAGGCGCTCCGCATCGCCGTCAACGGCGAACTCGCCGCGCTGGAGGCGGGTCTGCGCGGCGCGGCGGACATCCTCGCCGACAGCGGGAGGCTCGTAACCATCGCCTATCACTCCCTGGAGGACCGGATGGTCAAGGAATTCGTGCGCGCCCACGAGCGCCTCGAGGCGGTCAACCGCAAGGTGATCAGACCCTCCGCCGAAGAGGCGGGACGTAACCGCCGCAGCCGGAGCGCAAGGCTGCGCGTGGCGGAGAAGGTGCATGCCGGGTAAGGAGAAGTTCTACGCCGCCATCGACGTTGGCACGACCAAGGTGGCGACGCTCGTCGCCAAGGTCTCGCCGTCCGGCGCGATGGAGGTGGTGGCCATTGGCTACGCCTCCTCGATGGGCATGCGCAAGGGCCTGGTGGTCGGCGCGGAGGAGTTGACCGGCTCCATCCGCGAGTCGGTGCGGGACGCGGCGCAGATGCTGGGCAAGCGCCTGCCTCCCGCCTTCGTCGGCATCACCGGCGCGCACCTCACCTGCACGAACGCCGCCTCGAGCCTCGACTTCCAAGACCGCACGGACGCCGTCACCGAGGCGGACGTCGACCGCGTGCTGGAATCCGCCGTCGCAGGCGGCGGCCTCGACGACCGCCACCGCGTCGTCCACGTCATCCCCCGCGCCTATCTCGTGGACGGCACGCCCGGCGTCCGCAACCCCGTCGGCCTCTCCGCGCGCCGCAGCCTCAGCGTCGACTCCCACGTAGTGGTCGGCGAGAGCGCCCAGTTGGACAACGTGGCGCGCACGGTTCGCGAGGCCGGAGTGAAGGTGCGCGGGATGATTCTAGAGCACCTCGCCAGCGCGGAGGCGGTGCTCACCGGCGACGAACGCCAGGGCGGCGTAGTGCTGGTCGACATCGGCGGCGGCACCAGCGACATCGCCATCTACCGCGAGGGCGCTGTCCGGTACACCTCCGCGCTGCCCATCGCGGGCCATCAGTTCACCAACGACATCGCCATAGGCATGGGCCTCGCGCCCACGATGGCCGAAGAGGCCAAGGTGAAGTACGGCTCGGCGCTGGTGGGAAACGGCGACCACTGGCGCAAGGTGGAACTGCAAGGCGTCGACGGGGGTCAACCGCGCACCGTGTCTCTCGATCGGGTCAACCGCCTGCTGCACGCCCGTGCCGTCGAGCTGGTGCAGATGGTGCTGGCCAAGGTAAACGAGGCGGGGTTCAATCGCGTGCCGATGGGCGGCATCGTCTTCACCGGCGGCTGCTCCAATCTACACGGCCTGGCGGAGGTGGCCTCGGACTACGGGCGCTGCCCCGTGCGCATCGGCGCGCCCTCCGCCACGCTCGGCATACCACCCGAGCTCGAAGACAGCAAGTTTGCAACAGGAGTAGGTCTGTTGCTGTGGGGCATCCGCCGCCGACACGCCGGCGCGGTCGCCCTAGACGTCACCGTCTCGCCGTCGGTCCAGCAGCGTCTGCGGAACTGGATGGCGCGTTTGATGTTCCGCGGGCCTGCGGAGGCGCGGGCGTAGAGCCATCGCCCCGGCGCTCGGGGCGGCCAAGTACAAACCACGCGTTACGGTCTATCCGACCCGAAAGGAGAACGAAATGATGGAGTCGATGGGAACGAGCAACCCGCTGCCGGCGGACGGCATGGCGCAAGTGAAGGTTATCGGCGTGGGCGGCGGCGGCTGCAACGCCGTCAACCGCATGTACAAGGAGCGAGTGCCTGGCGTCGAGTACCTCGCGGTCAACACCGACACCCAGCACCTGCTGCGGATGGACGTGCCCGTTAAGATCCGGATCGGGGACAAACTCACACGAGGGCTCGGTGTCGGCGGCGACCCGGAGATCGGCCGCGCCGCTGCGGAGGAGTCACGGGAAGAGTTGTACGAGGCGGTGCGCGGCGCCGACATGGTGTTCATCGCGTCCGGCATGGGCGGCGGCACGGGCACCGGCGCGGCGTCCGTCATGGCCGAGGTCGCCCGCGACACCGGCGCCCTCACCATTGCCGTCGTCACCAAGCCCTTCGGCTTCGAAGGGCGCAAGCGCGCCAAGAACGCAGAGGACGGCCTCGCCCTGCTGAAGGACAAGGTGGACACCCTGCTGATGATTCCCAACGACCGCCTTACCCACATGGCCGAGGCCGAGCTGACCGCCGACCAGGCCTTCAAGGTGGCGGACGACGTGCTGCGCCAAGGCGTGCAGTCCATCGCCGAGTTGGTGACCGTTCCGGGCGAGATCAATCTGGACTTCGCCGACGTGAAGACGATCATGAGCGGCGCCGGTCCGGCGTGGATGGCCATCGGGACGGCGATGGGCGAGAACCGCGCGGTGCAGGCCGCCAAGAACGCCATCAACAGCCCCATGCTCGACGTCAACATCGAGGGCGCGCGCGGCGTGCTCTTCAACATCACCGGCGGCCTCGACCTCACCTTGCGCGAGGTGCAAGAGGCGGCCAACGTCATCGGCCGCGTCGTCGACCCGGAGGCCAACATCATCTTCGGCATGGTGCCCGATCTCAAGATGGAGAACGAGGTGCGCGTGACCATCATCGCCACCGGCCTGCCGGCCGTCGAAACGGGCGCCATGCCCGGCGACGCCATCTCCGAGTTCTTGCGCGACGCGCTGGGCGAAGAGAGCGACCTCGACCTGCCTCCCTTCCTCAGGGCAGGTCAGCGCGGGCAGGTCTAGCAACCGGCTGCCTGAAGCCGCGCGGGAGTTGCCTCCGACCGCGCGGCAGTGATTCGAGCGCTGTCCCCTGGGCCTCGTCCTCCGGACAGGCCCAGGGGCAGGCAGCGCTACAACCGAATATGCCGGGAGCCTAGCCCGCGTTCCCTCCTAACCGAGGGCCGCGTCTCCCCCCGCGGCAGCGGCGGCTCCCAGTTCTCTCCTCTCGACCCTCTCTACATCGCGCCACGAGGAGAGGGTCTGCCGGGCCCTGCCGACACGCGTCGGCAGGGCCTTCGCATTGGGTGCGCGCAGCCAGCAACGGAGCCTGTGCGCCCTTCGAGTGCCCTCAGGGCGAACGGGATGGGAACGCTCCGCTAGCCGTGCAGGGTCGCCGTGCCCTCGAACTCCGCCGTGATGGGGTCGAGAGGGATGTCCGCCCAACTCTCCGCGTTCATGAACTCTTCCCAGCGGCGATAGAAGTTGCGCTGGTTGTTCTCGGAAATGTAGCGCTCCGACACCTCGCCGGGGAGGTTGCTGCCGTGATTGACGCGGCCTACGCCCATCGAGAGGTCTTGGGCGTGCTTGCGGGCGATGGGGCTGATGGCGGAGAGGCTGACCTGCCGCCAGTTGTCGATGTCGTCCTGCTCGAACAGGCCCGCCGCCCCGTTGTTGTTGCCGTGCCCCGTGCGCAGCGCCGTGGCGATGACCTCCGGCGCGTCCGCCTCGTAGACCACGAAGTGCCAGAACTCGGTCATCAGCGGGCCGCGCGGCAGGGCGAGGCGCAGGCCGAGCACGCCGTTGGGGAAGAGGCTGTGGTTGGTGAGGTTCAGCTTGCGGGCGCGGTAGGCGCCCAGGCGCTCCTCTACGTGCTCCAACGCCTCGCGCTGCCAGTCGCGGAACTGCTGGACGTTCTCCTGCGTTACGCCGTGGAAATAGCGGGGCGAGTCCTCGTCCTCGTCGTCCAACTCCTGCGTCGTGAGCGCGTGGCCGTTGACGAACATATGGCTGAAGTTGCTGGTGGAGAGTTGGCGCTCCTGGGTTACGCGTCCGCGCCCTTGCACCTTTTCCTGCGCGATCATGCTGGAGGCGTGGCTGATCGGCACGTGGTAATTGTCGGAGCAGTTGTCGACGGGCGTCTTCCAGTTGCACGGCTCCAGCCACTTCATCGGGCCGACGGCGACGGTGCCGCCGTCGCGGCGGTTGAACACGGTGTCCAAGTACCACCGCGCGTCGCCCAGGTACGCCTCGAGGCTCGGCGCCTCGTGATCCCACGTCGCGAACACGATGCCCGCGTAGGTGTCCACCTTCGCCTCGATCAGGCTCAGCTCGTCAACGGGCAGGTCGTCGTAGTACGCCTCCGTTACGCCGGGCACGTGCTCGAGGCGTCCGTCGTTCGAGAACGTCCAGCCGTGGTAGGTGCACATGAAGTTCTTGGCGTTGCCCTCGTCCGCCCGCACGATGCGGTTGCCCCGGTGGCGGCACATGTTGAGGAAGGCGTGGAGCTGGCCGGTGTTGTCCCGTGTCAGAATGACGGGGTCTTCGCCCATGTAGGTGTGGAAGAAGTCGTTGGGCTTGGGGACCAGGGAGACGTGGCCGATCATCTGCCACGCGCGGCCGAAGATCTTCTCGAGTTCCTCTTGGTAGATGGCCTCGTCGACGAAGATGCGGCGGTCGAGGGCGCCGGTCTCGGTGTCGATGATGCTGTACTTCTTGGTGGCAACCATAGGAGCGGCCTCCTGCGGAAGATTGGGGCACTTTACCACTGAGGGCAAACCCGCGTCCGCCGTAGGGACAGGTTTCAAGCCTGT
Organism: uncultured Dehalococcoidia bacterium; assembly: GCA_964560025.1. GTDB lineage: Bacteria > Chloroflexota > Dehalococcoidia > Lucifugimonadales > Australimonadaceae > JAGWBE01. The sequence goes on along the minus strand of CAZLKC010000001.1, from coordinate 28,551 downwards.
CCCTACAACACGGCACAAGACGGGAGAGGACGCTCGGGCGATGGGCAGGTCGCTCCTACAAGGAGGGCCTGGCGTCGGGCAGAGGGGCGGGCTAGAAGAGGGGCAGCACTTCGTTGACGAAGCGGTCTATCTGCGCGCGCGTCTCCACCGGAGGGAAGCGCAGCAGCACGTCGGTCGCGCCCGCGTCGGCGTAGGCCGCTATCGCGTCGCGGCACTGCGCGGGGTTGCCCAGCGCGGTGGAGCCTTCGATGTAGGCGCGGGAATGGTCGATGCCGTAGTAGCGGTCCATATATGCCTTGGTCTGCTCCAACGCCGCTTCGCGGTCGGCGCCGATGGCGAGGGCGTAGTAGTGGCAGTGGGGCAGGGACGCGAAGTCGCGCCCGTACTCGGCGGCGTAGCGGTGGATGCGTTCGCGGAACAAGGCGAAGTCGTCCGCGCTCTTGGCCGTCGTGACCCAGCCGTCGCCCAGCCGCGCGACGCGCCGCAGGGAGCGTTCGGCATCCTTGGGGGCGCCGCCGAGCGAGCGCGGCCTGCTGGCGACCCAGACGGGCGGCGGCGATTGCATGGGCTTGGGCTCTACGCGGGCGTCATCGTAGGCGTGGAAGCGGCCCCGGAAGGTAACGGACGGCTCGGCCCACAGGCGGCGCATCACGCGGACGTTTTCCTCAAGGCGGTCTCCGCGTTCCCCGGGGAGGATGCCCATATTGGCGTACTCGGCGCGCGCGCCCGGCGCGTCGGGCGGGTCGCCGATGCAGGCCTGGAGGATGATGCGTCCGCCCGACAGGCGGTCAAGGCTCGCCCACTGATGGGCGAGCAAGAACGGGTCGCGGGAGGGCAGGCTCGCCATGCACGCCACGCCCAGGCGCACGGCGCTCGTCCGCGCCGCGATGGCCGCAAGGAGCGTGAGCGATTCGAGGCGCGGCTTGGCCATCAGCGAGTCGCCCACCCACACATGTCTGAACGCGCCGCTCGCCTCGGCGTACTCCGCCAATGCGAGCAGGTCGGCGGGCTCCGTCAAGCCCATAGCGACGTCGCGATTGGGCAGGATGAGGCCGAAGCGGGGCGGGGGAGGCATAGCCTGGTTATAGCGCCGCCGCGCTGCGGATGCTAGCGCTCCGGCGGGTCACTGGGGCGGCGCACGGGAGACGCGAACAGGGTGGCTATGCCCAGGACAGGCAGCAGCACCGCCCACGCTCCCACGATGAGGGCGTAGTCGCCGCGCGTGTCGAAGACGAGCGTGGCGGTGAGCGGGCCGAGCGCATTGCTGAACATCTGGAAGGGGGTTACGAAGCCGCGGATGACGCCGAAGGAGGCGCGCCCGAAGTAGTTGGCGAAGATGAGGTTGGAAAGCAGCAGCGAGCCGGAGAAGAAGAGGCCATGGACGAGGGCGAAGACGAGAGCGAGCGCGAAGTCCTGCACCAGCGTGAGCAGCGCCATGCCCGCGCCCATGCCGAAGAGCACGGCGGCCAGCAGCAAACGCGAGGAGAAGCGGTCGGCCAGCGCTCCCCACATCAACGTCGTCGGGATGCCGACGTATGACCAGAGGCTGACGACGGTGACCGCCTGGAGGTCGCTCAGCCCCCGGTCGGTCAGCAGCGGGAACATATTGAAGTTGATGCCCGCGTTGGTGAAGGTGCTGAGGCTCACGACCACCAGCAAGATGTAGAAAGCGCGCGTCCGCAGCGTCTGCCGCAGCGTGAAGGAGCGCTCCGGCGCCGCCTCCGTCCGCCGCTCCCCGGGCTGCGCGCCGGTGGGCAGCGTGCGCAGGTCGCCGTCGGGCGTCAGGCCCACGTCCTCCGGCCGCCGCCGCAAGTAGGCGCCTGTCGGCGCCAGCGTCAACCCCCAGGTGATGAGGCCGAGGGAGACGATGGCGGAGCGCCAACCGAGGCCGCCCACGAGCCGCTCGGTGACCAGAGGCATAGCGCCCGCGCCGACGCGTTGGCCCATCGCCGCCAGGGCGGACGCGCGCCCGCGTCGGTTGATGAACCACTTGGGAATCACCACGTTGTTGCTCAGGTTCAGCGCGCCTTGGAGGATGAGGCGCGTGCTGATGAGGATGGCGTAGAACTGCCACAGGCTATGGATGGAGCCCATAGCGATCATCAGCCCGCCCATAGCAAAGAAGCCGATGAACATCACCCAGCGCGGCCCAAACCGGTCGATCAGCGGGCCGACCACGACTGCCGCTAACCCGCCGAGGATGGTGCCGATGGCGGAGGCGCCGATGAAAGTGGAGCGCGTCCAGCCGAACTCGGTGGTCACCGGTTTGAGCAGGACGCTCAGCACCTGGTTCTGCTGCGTGGTGGAGGCGATGCGCGAGAGCGCGATGACCGCCACGACCACCCAGCCGTAGAAGAAGCGCGCGGCGCGGAAGGGGCGTGGAACGGAGGAGAAGGGCGCGTTGCGGAACGGGGAGTGCGGCTGCTCGCTAACCGTACTCTCCTAGCCAGTCGGCGAATACCTCGCGGGTGTGCTCGCCGAGCCTGGGGGAGGCGCCGGCAGGGCCGGTCTCGGCGCGAGAGAAGCGGAAAGGCGTGTTGGCCACCGGCCAAGAGCCGAGCTCGCTATGGGGAATGTCCACGATCATTCCCCGAGCCGTAACCTGAGGGTCGCGCGCCAGTTCCGCCACGTTGGTGACGGGGCCGACGGGCACGCCGGCCGCGCGCAGGCGTTCCAGCCACTCGGCAGTGGGGCGCTCCAAGAAGGCGGCGTCCAAGATCTTTTCCAGTTCGGGGCGGTGCTCCACGCGCAGGCGGTTGGTGGCGAACCGCGCGTCGTCGGCTAGGCCGGGGCGTTCGAGCGCCTCGGCGAAGCGCCGCCACAGCGCCGGGTCGTCGGAGAGCAGCGCGACCACCACGTAGCCATCGGCGGTGCGGAAGGTCTGGAACGGCGCGGCGGCGGCGTGGCGCGAGCCGATGGGCTCGGGGACTGCGCCCGTGGCGAAGTAGCGCCCGATGGGGTTCTCCATCAGCGTAACCTGGCCGTCCAGCATAGAGACGTCGAGGTATTGGCCTTCGCCGGTGGCGTTGCGCTGATGCAGCGCGGCGGCAATGGAGAGGGCGGCGAAGAGGCCGGCCAAGCTGTCGCCCAGGGACACGCCGGGGCGCAGCGGTTCACCCCCGGGTTCCCCCGTAACGCTCATCAGCCCGCCCATTCCTTGAACGATGGCGTCGAGGGCGGGGAGTTGGGCGTAGGGGCCTTCCTGCCCGAATCCGGAGATGGAGGCGTAGACGAGGCGCGGATTCAGCGGCGCGAGCGAGGCGTAGTCCAGCCCCGCCCTCGCCATAGCGCCAGGCGTGTAGTTCTCCACCAGCACGTCGGCGTGGGGAACGAGGCGCAGGAAGTCGCCGCGCCCGGCGGAGTCGAACACGTCCAGCGCAACGCTGCGCTTGCCCCGGTTCACACTCACGAAGTAGGAGGTGTCCTCCGCGCCGACGGTGGGGCCGAGCCGCCGCGCGAGGTCTCCGCCAGGCGGTCGCTCCACCTTCACCACATCGGCGCCCATGTCGGCCAACAGCATGGTGCAGAAGGGGCCGGACAGGATCCGGCTCAGGTCGAGCACCTTGACGCCGTGGAGAGGGCCGGGCATAAGCAGGGGCGCGCTGCGGCGCGCTAGTTCCTCGCGCTCTGGTTGGCGGCGAGGCCTGCGCGCGCGCCGACGCCGCCCGCCGAGCCGTCCACCACCTCGCCGGTGCCGTCCCACGCGGCGATGCGGTTCACCTCCGCCACTTCGTCGTCCGTCAGCGTCCACGCGGCGGCGTTCACGTTGGCCTCGATCTGCGCGGGGCTGCTCGTTCCGGCGATGACGCTGGGGATGGCCTGCTGCGCGAGGAGCCAGCCGAAGGCCAGTTCGAGCACGTTCCGCCCCCGCTCGGCGCAGAACGCCTCCAACTGGGCGAGGATGGCCTCGTTCCGCTCGTTGCGCGTCTTGGCGATGATGCCGCTGCCCTCGGCGCCGCGCGAGCCGGGCGGGGGCGCCTGGCCGGGCTGGTACTTGCCCGTCAGGAAGCCGCCGCCGAGGGGGAAGTAGGGAAGGAAGGCGATGTTGTAGCGGCGGCAGTAGGGCAGAATCTCCAATTCCACGTGGCGGCGCAGGATGTTGTAGTGGTTCTGCGCGGAGACCATACGGGGCCAGCCGTTGCGGTCGGCGGCGGCGTTCGTCACCGCGTGGCGCCAGGCGCCGTAGTTGCTCTCGCCCAGGTAGCGCGCCTTGCCCTGCTCCACCAGTTGCGCCAGCGGCTCGAGGATCTCCTCCTCCGGGATGGTCGGGTCGGGTTGGTGGATCTGGTAGAGGTCGACGTGGTCGGTCTGCAGTTTGGCCAGGCTCTCGTCGCAGGAGTCGAGGATGTGCTGGCGGACGCTCACCCCCTCCTTGCGGTTCCGCATGGCGAACTTGGTGGCGATGATCATCTTGTCCCGCCGTCCCTTGAGGGCGTTGCCGATGAAGGTCTCGCTGTGGCCCTCCCCGTAGCCGATGGCCGTGTCGAGGAAGTTCACGCCCAGCTCAAGGGCGCGGTCGATGTTGGCGACGGTCTGCTCCTGGTCGAGACGCGGGGGGCCGTAGACGTTGCCGCCGAGCCCGACGACGGAGACGTGGAGGTCGGTGTCCGCAAGTTGCCGGTATTCCATAGTGCTGCCTCGCTCTGCGTTGGGGTGCATGAGGCACTATATGCTTGCCGGGGCGGATAGGCCAACCTGGGGCGCCGGGCGCGGCGGTTCGCCTTTCGATTCCCCTCAAGGCGAATGGGAAGCGGGAAGGCGAGCGGAGCGCGGATGTGGTCGCGCGGCGGTCGACACGCCCCTGCGCGGGTGGTACGCTGGGCGCGTCGAGTTCAGCGCCGGGCGAAAGGAGACGACCATGACCCAGACCTTCCAAGCCCATAAGACCGGCTCCGCCGAGGTCAACGAGCACCGCGCCTTTATGGAGCCGGTCAACCGCCGCATCCGCGTCCTGTTCGGCGGCGAGACCATCGCCGACAGCGACGCCGTGCTGCTGATGCACGAGACGAAGCACCTGCCCGTCTACTACTTCCCGATGAGCGACGTGCGCATGGACTTGATGGAGGCGACCGACCGCAGCACCCACTGACCGATCAAGGGAGACGCTCGGTACTGGAGCGTCAAGGTCGGCGAACGCGAAGAGGTCAACGCGGTCTGGAGCTACCCCGAGCCGCTGGAAGGCATGGTCGATACCCGCGACTACGTCGCCTTCTACTGGAACAAGATGGACGCGTGGTACGAGGAGGACGAGGAGGTGTTCGTCCACGCCAAAGACCCGTACAAGCGGGTGGACGCCTTCCCCACCTCGCGCCGCGTGCAGGTGGTGCTCAACGGCGAGACGCTCGCCGACACCGCCCGCGCCGTGCTGCTCACGGAGACGGGCCTGCCGCGCCGCTTCTACATCCCCAAGTCGGACGTGGCGCCCGGCGTCCTCTCGCCCAGCGACCACGTAACCCAGTGCCCCTACAAGGGCGAGGCGCACTACTACGACGTAACCGCCGGCGGCGAGACGGTGGAGAACCTCGCCTGGTTCTACCGCTACCCCACGCCCGCCTGCGCCCCCATCGCCAACCACCTCTGCTTCCCGCAGGGCAAGGTGGACCTGTACGTGGACGGCCAGTTGGAGGAGAAGCCGCAAACGCGGTGGGACTAAGCCGCGCTGTCGTCCACTGAGGGGAGTACTGTCATGCCTGACCGTCGCCAGGCCGACATCGACCGCTTCTACAGCCTCCTTGCCTTCCTCCGCACGCGCATCGGCGACCCCAGGTGTTTGCAAGACGGCAACTGGGAGAAGGGCTTGCCTGACCAAGGAGTCTACTTCTTCTTCGAGGAGGGTGAGACGAGGGCGAGAAGCACAGAGTTACGGGTAGTTAGGGTGGGAACTGTTAAGACCGGTAAGCTTATAAATCGGTTGCGCCAACACCATAGAGACAGAGGTTCCTCGGCCTTTCGCGAGCGTATTGGCGAGGCTATGGTCGAACGATACGGTCCTCGCGAGGAGAGCGAGCGGAATATCAGCGAATACATCGGCCAAATGCCATTCTTGTGGGTGAAGGTCGATCCCTCAAGTGCTCGCGCCTGCATTGAAATCGAGCCTACGGCACTCTTGAGCAACTACCAAGACTGTGCCATTGACAAGCCATCGAAAGCCTGGCTCGGATGCCACAGTCCCAAACCGGCGGTGCGTAAGTCTGGCCTTTGGAGCGTTGACTATGTCGACGACGACTATGAACCCTACTTCCTCGACCGCCTAGAATATTGGATAAACCGCACCGAACCAACGTCCTAGTCCCGCCTCACTCCTCGCTAACTCGGCCTATCCCCCCGCAGCGTTATGCGGTGCATCTCACGGCGGTAGCCGTTGTAGTCGTTGACGGGGTTATGGAGCGTGCAGCGGTTGTCCCAGAAGGCTAGCGAGCCCGGCTCCCAGCGGAAGCGGCAGGTGAACTCGGGGCGCACCTGGTGCTCGTGCAGGTAGCGCAGCAGCGGTGCGCTCTCCTCCTCCGTCATATCGGCGAAGCGCGCGGTGTGGGCGATGTTCACGTACAGCGCCTTGCGCCCCGTCTCCGGGTGCGTGCGCACCACGGGGTGCTCTGCCGTGTACTCGGGGCGCGCCTCCTTGCGGCCGAAGTCGCGGATCAGGTCTTCGCGCGTCCGCGAGGTGTCGGCCTTGGCGGAGGTAGCGACGGCGCGCAGGCCGCTCAGCAGGCGCTTCATGCCGTCGGAGAGGGCATCGTAGGCGGCGTAGGCGTTGGCGAAGAGGGTGTCGCCGCCGAACGGCGGAACCTCGCGCGCTAGGAGCATCGTCCCCATCGGCGGGCGCTCGAGGTAGCTGGTGTCGGTGTGCCAGATGCCGCCGAAGTTGACCGTCTCGTTCTCTTGCTTGATGACGGGCGTGATGCCGGGGTAGTCGGGCAGCCCCTCGAGGAACGGGTACTCGCTGACTTCGCCGAACTGGGTTGCGAAGTCGAGATACTGGGCGGAGGTGACGTGCTGGTTGCGCAGGAAGACGACGTTGTGGCGCAGCAGCGCGCGCCGTATCTCGGCGACGGCCTGGGCGTCGAGGCCCTCGCCGATGTAGGCGCCGCCGATCTCCGCGCCGAGCGACCCCGCTATAGGGCGGACGCTGATGCGCTCGTAGTCCTGCTCCATGCCGTCAGCCTAGCATAGGCGCGCGGGGAGCGCCCGCGTGCTGGGCGACGCGCGGTTCGGCGGACAACGGCGCATTGACGGCGGCGGCTTCACGCGGGGGGCGCGAGAGGGTAGGCTCTTGGCAACGCACGCGGAGCAAGGAGGCATGGCTATGAGCACGACGGCGGCGCTGACGGAAGAGGGCACCAGCAGGACGGTGCAGGCATACGGGACGACCATCCACTACCACGACATCGGGTCGGGCGACCCGCTGGTGATGCTGCACTCCTACGGGCCGGGGACGACGGCGTGGGTAACCTTCCACAAGAACTTCCCCGAGTTGTCGCAGCACTTCCGGTGCATCGCGATGGACCTGCCCAACTACGCTAAGACGGGGCCGATCCTGTACGAGGAGCCGATGCACAAGGTGCAGGCGAAGATGGCGGCGGCGCTGATGGACGAGCTGGGCATCGAGCGCGCCCACATCCTCGGCAACTCGCAGGGCGGGCAGTCGGCGCTCACCTTCGCCTATATGTTCAAGGAGCGCATCAACAAGCTCATCTGGGGCGGCGGGCACATCGGCACCAGCGGCGGCTACCCCAACGAGTACCTGATGGTGAACAAGCCGGAGGAGGGCATCATCGCGTCGCGGGAGGCGAGCACGAACCCGACGCGGGAGAACTTCCGCCGCTACCTCGACATGCACATCATCGACAAGTCGCTCATCACCGACGACCTGGTGGACTACCTCATCCACCAGCACACAGGGCGGCAAGACCTGGTGGAGGCGCGGGCCAACTCCACGAGCCTCCCTTACGACCACAGCCGCGAAGCGATGGACATCGAGGCGCCGACGCTGATCATCTGGGGCCGCAACGACAGGACGTGCCACTTCGAGATCGGCATCAACTGCCTCAACCTCGTCCGCAACTCGCGCCTCGTCGTCCTCAAGGACACCGGCCACTGGTCGCCCTTCGAGAAACCCGCCGAGTACAACGCGCACGTGCTCAACTTCCTGAAGGGGGACTGGTAGGAGCAGGGTAGGGGGGCCGGGGGCGCCGCCAAGCGCCCCCGGCTAGCCGTCCGCGCGGCGCGACTATGTAGCCGTTCAAGTCGCCAATCATCTCCCACCGCTCCGGTTCCTTCCACAGGAGCCACGCAGCCAGGGCGCAGGTGAGGCCGTCCAACGTGTCTTCGAGGCGCTTGAAAGCCTTGCCCCTCGCACTTGCGGCGGCGACAGGGGCAAGGGCGTGCCGCACGTCGGGGTGCTCGAGGATACCCGGCGCCTCGTGTCCTGCGAGGGCTCGCAGATGCTCCTGATACTGCTGCATCACCTCCCGTCGAAAGGCGACTCGGCGACCCCGCTTCTGCTTGTAGGGCAGGCGCTCCGAGAGGCCGAAGAGGCGCAGGTGGATAGTGTGCGGGTAGACCTCGACAGCAGTTCGGCCATCGCGTTCGCCTTCCAGGAGAGCGGCGGGGTTGCAGGTGAAGCCGCGCGCTTCTAGTGCTTTGCCCAGGTTAATCCCTGCCGTGTAGCCCTTGGCTACAGCCGCGTGCGCCTGGTGCGGGGCCGCCTTGTATCGACCAAAGCGGCGGGCGACTTCGCGCTCGGCCCATCGCTCCGGGGTGTAGAGGACGGGAGCGTCGATTGCGGCGACGATTGACCCTGCCAACGTCGCGACCTCATTGGCGAGCCTCTCCGTGTCAAAGACGGCCGCCCCGAGACGAGTGCAGTGGATATCTGCGGCTGTCTCGCCCTCTAGCCGACAGATGCCGCTCTCGTTGTGGGCGGCCCAAGCAAGATCGATGCCAATGAAGGTGGGTATAGAGCGCCGCCTACTCTAGCGTTCGGAGCCGGAATCGTAGCCATAGCGGCGGGGTAGGGCAAGACAAGGAATTCCCTAGTGGCAAGTGAGTGATGCCGCGCCCCCGCGATTCATCCTTCGATTCCCCTCAGGGCAAACGAGCATGGGCTGTCCGGCGGTCACCGCCCGCCGCCCTCTACGATCCACCAGTCTAGGCCGTCGGTCGCCAGTTCGATCGTGCCGTCCCGCGCCGTTATGAAGAGGTGGGCGGGGCCCGTTTGACGCTCCAGCGCGGTGACCACCTCCGGGGCGGGGTGGCCGAAGGGGTTGGCCTGGCCGGCGGATATGACGGCTATGGCGGGATCGACGGCGGCTAGAAACTCCGGTGAGGTGGAGGTTCTGCTGCCCTGGTGCGGCGCCTTTAGCACGTCGCTGCGCAGCGGCGCGCCCGACTCCACCAGTAGCCCCTCGGCCACGCGCTCGATGTCGGCGGCGAAGAGCACGCTCGCCTCGCCGTAGACGAGCCGCAGCACGATGCTGTTGTTGTTCACGTCGGATTGGGTGCCGAGCATGAGCGGGAGGGGCGGGTGCAGCACCTGCATGTGCGCTCCGTCGGGCAGCGTTATCTCCGCTCCCATCGTCAAGGCCGACACCCGCGCGCCTAGGCTCTGTAGCTCCGCGCGCCACGCTTCCTCTTCACCGGGGACAGGCGGCGGCGCGATGAATTGTCCGACGCTCCCGCGCCGCGCTAGTCCCATCACGCCGTTGCGATGGTCGGCGTCGCCGTGGGTGATGACGGCGACGTCGATGGACGGCTTGCGCCCAGGCAGTGCGCCGTCCACGAGCGCTTCGAGCACGCGCGGGTCCGGCCCGCCGTCGATGAGCAGCGACGCGCCCGAGGGGAAGGTCACCAGGGCGGCGTCGCCTTGCCCTACGTCGAGGAAGCGAACGTGAAGCAGGTTGTCGCCGCGCGCCGCGCCTATCGTCCACGGCGCGACGGCGAGGAGCGCCGCGACAAGAACCAGCGCGAGCGCGCTCCGGCTCTGCCTTGGCCCTCGCCACGCGGTCGCTGTGATGCGGCGGGCGCTCGGCAGCCATGCGCTGCGCCGTGATAAGGCGAGCAGCGCGGCGAGCGCCGCGTAGTAGCCCCAAACCCACGCCGCCTCGACGGCGCCGACGGAAAGGGACGCGCCGGGCACGGCGTTGAACGCCCGCGCAACGAGCAACGTCCACCATCCGGCAGCCGCAGGGAGCCACGCGGCGCTCCATCCGAGCGGCGCCCAGAGGAGCGCCAGCGCGCCGGTCAGCATCCCTCCGATGATGAGCACGGGCAGCGCGGGGAGCATCAGCAGCGTGGCCGCCCAGCCCAGCACGGCGACCCTTCCGAAGTTGAAGGCGACGAGCGGGAGCGCACCGGCCGTCGCCCCTGCCGACACGAGCAGCGCCGCCGCCGCCCAGCGGAGCAACCGCCGCGTCCACGGGGTGTCGCGCCCCGGCGCGAGGATGGGCCAACGTGTCTGCGCTGCCTCCCACGCGGGCAGTCCTACGAACAGCACCCCCGCCATTGCCGCGAAGCTGAGTTGGAACGATCGGTTCCACAGCATCGCGGGGTCGTAGACAAGCATCATCGCCGCCGCGAGCGCCAACGCGGTCAGCGGGCGCGGCGTCCGCCCCGCCGCGTAGGCCAGCAGCACCGCCGAGGCCATAATGGCCGCCCGCAACGCCGACACGGGTGCGCCCGCAAGCGCGACGTAGCCCCACGTCATCAGTAGGGGGGCGAGCAGGTAGAGTTGCCGCCTCCGCCCAACTGCCGCCGCCGCGGCCGTGAGGCTCGCCGCCAGCACCAACCCCACGTGCAGCCCCGATATGGCTAGCACGTGCGCAGTTCCCGATTGGCGGAAGGCGTCCGTAACGTCGGGCGGCATGCCGCCGCGAACGCCGAAGGCTAGCGCCGCCGCCAATGCTCCGGCGGGCGCGGGCACGGCTTCCCGCGCCGCTAAGGCCAACCGCGCCCGCGCTCCGTCCAGCGTGTGCATGGAGAGCCACGGCGCGGAGCGGGGTTCATGCTCCACGACTTCCGCGCCGGTCATTACCGAGCCGATGTCTTGGCTGGCTAGGTGCTCGGGGTAGTCGAAGCCCTCGAATGCCTCGGGCGCCTCCAGTGTCCCGCGCAGAAAGACGCGGTCGCCGCGCGCGATGAATGGGTAGGCGCGGCCGGGCATAGGCGGCGGCGCCTCCTCCAGCCACGCCACGAACCGCCCCTCCGCCTGCCACTCCGTGCGTCCGGCGCTGACCGAGGCGGCGTCCACGACGATGCGGATGCGCGGCCCGTGCGCCTCCGGCATAGCCGCAACTTCGCCCGACACGACGGCGCGGACGCCGTGGGAGAAAGCGAGGTCGCCCGTGGGCGACAACGCCTCGGGGCCGCCGCGCGCCGCGCCTAGCAAGGCGGCGGCTAGCATCAGCCCGGCCAAAGCGCCGCGCACGCCGAAGGAGCGGGCGAGCAGTCCGCATGCGGCGGCAGTCAGCGCCAGCAACAGCGCGGCGCCGGGGCCGTGTTCCCACCAGCGGCTCGTCCACAAACCGAGGACGAACGCCGCGCCCAGCCACACCAGCAGCGTCACTCGATCATCCGTCGGGGGTGGTGTGGAGCAGGCAATATCAGCAGCTTATCGGGGAGGTGCGATTAGTCCTTGCCCGCGATGCGGTCGACGAGCGCGTGCATCTCCGCGCGCGTCGCCGCGTCGATGGGCGCGCCGGGGTGGCGCACCTTGGCCGAGGCGAGGATGCCACGACGCTGCAATATCTCCTTGCGGATGGAGAGTGTGATGCCCTCTTGCGCCTCGTAGCGGATGAGGGGCAGCCAGCGGAAGAAGTGCTCGGCTGCCGCGTCCGCGTCGCCCGCGTCCACCAGACGCTGCGTCGCCACCAGCGCCTCGGGGTAGGCGAATCCGGTCATCGCGCCGCAGGCGCCGCGGGCCAGTTCCTCCAACAGGAAGACGCCGCCCAGGCCGCCGAAGACGCCCAGGCGATCGCCCGCGAGAGCGCGGACGGCGCTCACCTTAGGCGGCGTGGGCGGGTCCTCCAACTTGAGCCAATGGGCGGTCGGTAACTCCTCCGTGAGGCGGGCGATGAAGGCCGAGGGCATAAACACGCCGCTCTGCGCGGGATAGTCCTGCACGACCAGGTCGAGGGGCGAGGCGTCCGCGACGGCGTGGAAGTACGCCGAGACTGCGTCTAGGTTCTGCTTGGGGATAGGCGGCGGCGAGACCATCAGCGCGTCGGCGCCCAATTCGGTCGCCTCGCGGACGCGTTGCGTCGCCGCGTCCGTTCCGGAGCCTGTCGCGCCGACGGTTACGGCGAGCCGGCCTGCGGCCTGGCGCACGACGCGCTCGGTTACTAGGGTGCGCTCGGCATCGGTCAGTCGCGCAGCCTCGCCCATCACGCCCAGGCAGACGACGCCAGCGCAGTGGGACTGGGCGGCGCAGTCGATCAGCGCGTCGATAGAGTCGAGGTCGAGCGCGCCATCGTCGTGGAAGGGCGTGGGGAGCATGAAGTGGACGCCTCTCAGGTTGGCCATAGCCGCCTCCTTGATTCGTGGGATTGCGTAGCGACGTGGTTCAGTCGGTGGTGCGTTCCGGCGCGCCCGCGTCGGCGGAGGGTTGCAGCTCCTCTACGCCGGCCACCTTAGCCCACGCCTTCAGTCCGGCGTTGAAGCCAAGCGCGCCCATCGGCATCAGCACGCACTCCAACGCCTCGAGCGCCTCGCCGGGGGTGGCGCCGTGCTCGATGGCCAAGCGCGCGTGTTCGGCGATGTGGTCTACGTCGCTGCGCAGGGCGGCGAGAACGACGAACTGGAGCAATTCCTTGGTCTTTCGGTCCAACGCGCCTTGGCGCAGGTAGGTCTGATGGACGAGGTCGTCGTAGCGGTCGGCCCAGTCGGGGTCGGCCTGCACCATAATCTTGTGGACAGGGATGAGGTAGCCGCGGGCGCGGTGCATGCGGTCGAGCTTCTCTTGGGCACGCCGTTTGGCGTCTTCCATGGTGTTTCTCCGCGAGGGTGTTGGGCGCAGTCTAACGGACGGCGGCGCGGCGCTATAGGCTTGACATCGACCGGCGGCGCTCTACGCTAATGCTCTCGCTACGGTGAGGAGGAGTTCTATGGTTCAGGACGTGCAGACTACGAATCGGGGAGCGTGGCACGAGCGGCGCGAGACGCCCTACGACCGCGCGGTAACTGGCTTCAAGAACTACTGGTATCCCCTGTGCGGCTCGCGGGAGGTGGGCAAGCGCCCTGTCCGCCTGTGGATATGCGGGGAGCCGCTTGCCGCCGTCCGCTCGCAGGGCAAGGTCTACGCGATGATCGACGAGTGCCCCCATCGCGGCGCGCGCATGTCCCTGGGCAAGATGGAGTTCCCCGGCGTCGCGGCCATTGCGTGCCGCTTCCACGGATGGACGTTCGACCTGGAGTCCAACGGCACGTGCGTGGCGGCGCTGACGGACGGCCCCGATTCGCCGGTGGTTGGCAAGATTCGCCTGCGGATGTTCCCGACGCAGGAGCGCAAGGGCATCGTGTGGGTGTGGATGGGGCGCGGCGCCCCCGTGCCGTTGGAGGAGGACGCGCCGCGCCTGTTGCTGCGCGATGACACGCTCGTCCATTACCGATGGAAGGTGGTCAAGGGCAACTGGCGCTACCACGCCGAGGGAGGCCTGGGCAACCACGCGATGATGCTGCACCGCGACGCCGTCGGGCGGTTGTTCCACAAGCAGTTCGGCATCAGCGGCGTGCGCCAGGTGCACAACCAACTGAAGCTCGACCCGGACGACGGCGTCTATCTGATGTCCAACCAGCAATCGGGCGCGGCGCGCGCCGGAGTGGTGGAGTTCGAAGGGCTCGGCTCGTGGCCGCCTCAACGCCCGTGGCGCTTCTTGGGACGCGGCTTCCACAAGACGGTGGCGGGCAAGATTCGCCAGTCGGGCACGCGCCTGCCGGGGCTGCTGCGCATCCCGAACTTCCCTATGCACGGCGGCCTGTACTACGAGTGGTACATCGCTATGGACGCGGGCCACTACCGTTATTTCCAGGTGAGCGCCCATTGGCCGAAGAACCCGTTGAGTCGGGTGTTTACTAAGTTGTGGTACCACCTGTGGGCGCGACCCATGCAGAAAGGCCGGTTCAACGATCAGGACAAGAGCATGGTGCTGCACGGTACGGAGTTCGAGGCGCGGCACGGCGCGAACAAACCGACGTTGCTGTTCCGCCCCGACGTTGACCCCTACGACTTCATCGAGATGTGCAACCGCATGGCGCGAGGCGAAGCGCCCGAAGAGGAGCGCCAAGCGGCGCTTGCAGAAGCGCAGGCGGCCGGGTAGCTTCGCGCAGATTCGTCCTAACCTGCGCGCTAGATAGGGTGATTCCCGTGCGCGGGCGGCTACTATACGCGCGCCCGAAGTCCAAGCGGGAGGCAGGAGAGAACGATGGAGGCAAACGAGCACTACTGCGTCAAGTGCAAGGCGGCGACGACGCCCAGCAACGTGGCGACCGACCCGACGCCGACGAAGAACGGCCGCACGATGGAGCGGGGCACCTGCCCCGTCTGCAACACGCGCACGGCGCGCATCCGCTAGCAGCGCCGTGCGAGCAGCCCGGCCGTCCCTCGCGGGGTCGCCGGGCTGCTCGCTGCGTATTAGCAAAGGCTCCGCGGCCTCGGCCTGATTGAAGGCCGAGTGCGCCGGGGCTGCTTCCCTTTGCGAATAAGAGCCGTTCCTCAGCGGTGGACGGCGAAAGACGGCATGCCCGCGCGCCTGCCCGTTCGCCGCGCGAGACCTGTCTTGCGCGCTGCTTCCGCCACGGCCTTAGCGACAGCAGTGGCGACCGAACGGTTGAATAGGTTAGGAACGATGTACTCCTCGTTCAATTGACGCGCCGGTACGCAAGAGGCAATCGCCTTGGCCGCCTCCATCTCCATTTCGCGGTTCACTCCCCGTGCTTGCACGTCCAGCAACCCCTTGAAGAAGCCGGGAAAGCACAGCGCGTTGTTTATCTGATTTGGGAAGTCCGATCTGCCCGTGGCCATCACGCGCACGTTGGGCGGTGCGCTGTCGGGGAACAGCTCCGGGTCGGGATTCGCCAACGCGAAGATGACCGCGTCGCCCGCCATCTTGGCGGCGGCCTCCGGCGGAAGGATGCCCGGCCCCGATAGGCCGATGAACACGTCCGCTCCCTCAAGCGCTCCCTCCAAGCCGCCGTCGTAGCCCTCAGGGTTGGTGTTGGCGGCGACCCACTGATGGCCGGAGTTCGCGCCGTAGTCTTGACTGCGGTGAATAGCGCCCGTCTTGTCGAAGCCGATGATGCGCCGTGCTCCCGCCGCAGTCAGCAGCTGCGCCGTGCCCACTCCGCCTGCGCCTAGCCCGACCATCACGATGCGCATATCGGCCAGCGACTTGCCCGTCAGCCGCTCCGCGTTGTACAGCCCGGCGAGCACGACAACGGCGGTGCCGTGCTGGTCGTCATGGAAGACGGGGATGTCCAACTCCTTGGCCAGGCGAGCTTCTATGTCGAAGCAGCGAGGAGCAGAGATGTCCTCCAGGTTGACGCCGCCGAACCCCGGCGCGATGCGCTTGACCGTCTCGACAATCTCGTCCGGCTCCTGCGTGGCGAGGGCGATGGGCCAAGCGTCCACTCCGGCCAACTCACGGAAGAGCATCACTTTGCCCTCCAGCACGGGCAGGGCGGCCTCCGGTCCCAGGTTGCCGAGGCCGAGCACGGCGGAGCCGTCGCTTACGACGGCGACGGTGCGCCCCTTGGAAGTGAGGCTCCACACGTCGGCGGGGCGCTCGTAGATGGCGCGGCTCACGCGTCCGACGCCTGGCGTATAGGCGAGGGAAAGGTCGTTGCGCGTGCGCAAGGGCGTCTTGGACTGGACGTGAATCTTGCCGCCGAGGTGCAGCAGGAAGGTGGGGTCGGAGTAGTTGACCAGGCGCACGCCCGGTATCTTGCGTAGGGCGGCGATGAGTTCCTGCGAGTGGTGGGTGTCGCGGGTGTTGATGGTGATGTCACGGCGCATCTTCTGGCGCGTCGAGTTGACGACGTCCACCGCCTCGATGTCGCCGCCGCCCTGGCCGATGGCCGACGTGATGCGGCCAAGCGCGCCGGGCGCGTTGGCGTATTCCAAGCGGACGGTGACGCTGTACGCGACGCCGGTGGGACGTTGGGTCATCGCACTCTCCCGTCGCGCCAAAGGGCGCGCACAGCCGCTATTGTGGCCGACGGCGCGGCGCTCGGCAATCGCTTGGGACAGCGGGCGCGTCCGCCCCGCCCTTGACCCGCCGTGAGGCGCGCCGTAGCCTGCCCGGCAGGATGGAGCGCGAGGTTGGCCTGTACAGCGACGGATTGCGCCTTGCCGCGCGCCTCTTTACGCCCGACGCGCCCGCGCCGGGCGGCTGGCCCGCCATCGTGATGTGTCAGGGCGCCATCGGGCGCAAGGAGGCGTTCGGCTTCCCCGATATCGCGCGACGCTTCGCCGCCATGGGCTACGCGGCGCTCATCTTCGACCACCGCGGCTTCGGCGCGAGCGACGGCGAACGCGGCAGGTTCCACCCGATGGAGTGGGTGCGGGACGCGCGCGACGCCGTTACCTTCATAGCGTCCGAGCCGGGAGTCGACCCGGAACGCGTGTCGCTGTTTGGCACGAGCATCGGCGGCGGGGTTGTAGTGCGGGCGGGCGCAGACGACGCGCGCGTGCGCTGCGTCGTGAGCGTGGTCGGCTTCGGCGACGGCGAGCGCATGGCGCGCGCCGGGCGCTCCGACGCCGATTGGGCGGCGTTCAAGGCGCGGATTGAGGCGGACGCGGCGCGGGTGGTGCGCGGCGCACGCTCCGAGTTGATCAGCCGCGGCGAGATATCGAGGGCGGATCCGGCGTCGGCGGCGGTGCGGGCTAGAGTGGTGGGCGACATCGGCGACGCGCGCGTGCCCGACCTGACGCTCCAATCGGTGGCGCGCCTGATGGCGTTCAAGCCGGTGGAGGCGGCGCGGCGCATCGCGCCCCGTGCGGCGCTCTTCATCGGCGCCGAACACGACGCGGTAACGCCCTTCGACGGCGTAGCCGCGATGCACGCACGGGCGGGCGAGCCGAAGGCGTTGGAGCGGCTGGACGGCCTCACCCACTACGAGGTGTACGAAGAGCCGCACGTGAGCCGCATCGTCGCGCTGACGGACGAGTGGCTGCGCGCGCACTAGGCGCGCTGCTATCCTTAGCCGCACGCTAAGGAGGAGCCGCATGAGCACCGCGCCGACCAAACCGCCCGAGACGCCGTGGACGACGGAGTGGACGCCGGGCGCCCCGCGCATCGCCGTCGACCGGATGGGAGAGGGGCCGTTGGTCGTCTTCCTGCACGGCATCGGAGGGAACCGCACCAACTGGCACGACCAACTCCCCACCGTCGCTGAGCATTTCACCGCTATGTCGTGGGACGCGCGTGGCTATGGCATGTCGGACGACTACGAGGGGCCGTTGGTCTATGCCGACTACGGCCACGACCTCGCCCGCGTGCTCGACCACTACGGCGCGCGCAAGGCGCACGTGGTGGGGTTGTCGATGGGCGGGCGCATCGCGCAGGAGTTCTACGGCCTCTACGCCGACCGCGTGGCGACGCTCACGCTCGTGGACACGATGTGGTCGGGACGAGAGCAGACGCCGGAGCAGCGCAAGCGCTTCGTAGACCTGCGCGTCAAGCCGCTGCTCGAGGGCAAGTCGCCGCGCGAAATGGCGCCGCCCGTGGCGGACACGCTCATCGGCAAGCAGTCGTCGCGCGAGGCGTTCGACCGCCTGGTGGAGAGCATGGCCAACCTCCATAAGGAGTCCTACATCAAGACCGTCACCGCGTTCGAAAATCAACCGCTCACCTTCGACCTGTCCACCATTGCCGTCCCGACGCTGCTCATTTTCGGCGAAGACGACCGCCTCACGACGCCGGAGATCGGGCGCCAGATGCACGAGCGCATCGCCGGGTCGGAGTTCGTGGTGATTGAGAAGGCCGGGCACCTGTCGAATATGGAACGCCCGCACGAGTTCAACGCTGCGCTGATGGACTTCCTGCTGACCCACCGGGACCTGGCGGACTAGGCGTCGATGGCGCGGACGCTGCTGGGCATCGACACGGGGGGCACCTTCACCGACTTCGTGCTGGTGCGCGAGGGCCGTATCGCCGTCTTCAAGACGCGCTCCACGCCGTCCGACCCGTCGCTCGCGTCGGTGGAGGGCATCCGCGCGCTGGAGACGCCGCCCGACGCGGAGGTGGTGCACGGGACGACGGTCGCCACCAACGCCCTGCTGCAACGGCGCGGCGCACGCACGGCGGTCGTTACGACGGCCGGGTTCGAAGACCTGCTGCAGATAGGCCGCCAGGCGCGCACCGACCTCTATGCGCTGGAGTACGAGGCGCCCGTGCCTCTCGCGCCCGCCGAGCTGCGCCTGGGCGCGGCGGAGCGGGTCGGCGCGGACGGCGCGCCGGCGCTCGCGCTGACGGAAGCCGAGGCGGAGCGCGTTGCGCGCGAAGTGCACGGCCTCGGCGTCGAGGCCGTGGCCGTGAGCCTCCTCTTCTCCTTCCTGGGCCCGGAGCACGAGCGGATGCTCGGCGACGCTCTCGCGCGGCAGGACGGCCTCTTCGTGTCGCTGTCGTCGGACGTGCTGCCGGAGTTCCGCGAGTACGAACGCACCAGCACCGTTACGGTGAACGCCTACGTCGGCCCGGTCATGGACGGCTATCTGCGGCGGCTGGAAGAGGGCGCAGGGCGCAAGGTGACCATCATGCAGTCGTCGGGAGGCAGCGCGCCCGTCGGACTGACGCGGGCGCATCCGGTGCGCACCATCCTCAGCGGGCCGGCAGGCGGCGTCATCGGCGCGCGGCTGGTGACCGGCGCCGCCGGGCATCGGCAGGTTATGACCTTGGATATGGGAGGCACGTCGACGGACGTGTCGCTCTGCCCCGGCGAGGCGCAGATATCCACCGGCCACAGCGTGGGCGGCCTGCCCATCGGCGTCCCGGCTATCGACATCGAGACAGTCGGCGCGGGGGGCGGCTCCATCGCGCGCCTCGATCAGGGCGGCGCCCTGCGCGTCGGCCCGGAGTCGGCGGGCGCCGACCCCGGCCCTGCCTGCTACGGCGTAGGGGTAGAGCCGACGGTTACGGACGCGAACTTGGTGCTGGGGCGCATGTCGCCCGACGACTTCCTCGGGGGCCGCGCCCGGCTCGACGTAGCCCGCGCGCAGGCGGCCATCGACGGCCTCGCCGCCGCGGGGCGGATGAGCCGCGAGGAGGCCGCGGCGGGTGTAATCCGCGTAGCCAACGCGGTGATGGAGCGGGCGATGCGCGCAGTGAGCCTTGAGCGGGGCTTCGATCCGCGCGACTTCACCCTCGTCGCCTTCGGCGGCGCGGGGCCGCAGCACGCGTGCGAACTCGCCCAGGCGCTGGACATCGGCGCCGTGTTCGTCGCCAGGCACCCTGGCGTGTTGTCGGCGCTGGGCGCGGCGGCGGGCGACACGGTGCGCGACTACTCGCGCACCGTGATGGCGCGCCAAGCCGGCGACGCTCCGAAGATGGAGGACGCATTCGCTGCCATGGAGGCGCAGGGCAGGAGCGAATTCGCGGCAGAGGGAATCGACCCGGCGTCCGTGCGCGTCGAGCGGCGAATGGACGCGCGGTACGTCGGCCAGTCCTACGAGCTCGCACTGGAGCGCCCCGAAGTTGAGCACGCGGAGGGGTTGCTGGCGGCGGTGGCGGAGGCGTTCCACACCGCGCACGAGCGGCGGTTCGGCTACAGCAACCCGAACGCGCCCGTGGAGGTGGTTAACGCCCGCCTGCGCGCCGTGGTCGTGGCGGAACCGCTTGCGTTTGAGCGCCGCCCCCGCGTCGGGGGCGCGCCGCAGCCGCGCCGCACGGCGCGCGCGTGGTTCGACGGCGGCTGGCGCGAAACGCCGGTCTACGTGCGGGAAGACCTCGCGCCCGGCCACGCCTTCGAAGGCCCGGCGCTGGTGGCGCAGATGGATTCGACGACCGTCGCGCCGCCCGGCTGGGCGGCGGAGGTGGACGAATTGGACAACATCATCCTTACGCGCAAGGAAGGACGCTGATGGCCGTCACCCCCGTCTCCCTCGAACTGTGGCGCAACCTGCTGGGGTCGGTCGCCGACGAGATGGGCGTCACCCTAGGCCGCACCGCCTACTCGGCGAATATGAAGGAGCGTCGCGACTACTCCTGCGCCGTGTTCGACGCCGAGGGCGTGATGGTGGCGCAGGCCGCCCACATTCCCGTTCACCTCGGCGCTATGACCGCCTCCGTGCGCGCCGCCCTCGATCACCTCGGGCTGAACGAGGGGGACGTGGCGATTCTGAACGATCCCTACCTGGGCGGCACCCATTTGCCCGACGTGTCGCTAGTGGCGCCAGTGCACGTGGACGGGGCGCTGGCGGGCTACGTAGCCAACCGCGGCCATCACGCGGACATCGGCGGCATGGCGCCGGGGTCGCTGCCCGTCGCGACCGAGTTGGTGCAGGAGGGCGTCATCATTCCGCCGCTGCTCCTCATTGAGCGGGGCGTGATGAACGACGCGCTCATGGCGCTCATCTGCCGCAACACCCGCACGCCCGAAGAGCGCCTGGGCGACTTCTCGGCACAACTCGCAGCGGTGCGGACGGGGCAGCGCCGCCTCGAGGCGCTCGTGCGCCGCTACGGCTTGCCCGTCGTGCACGAGCATATGGCCGCGCTGCTGGACTACGCCGAGGCGCTCACGCGCGCCGCCCTCCGCGCGGCGCCCGAAGGTTCCTATCGCTTCGAGGACGCGATGGACGACGACGGCCTGAGCGGCGAGGCCAAGCCCATTGTTTGCACGGCGCGCATCGCCGGGGGACACGTAACCTTCGACTTCACGGGCACGGCGGGGGAGACGGAAGGCTGCGTGAACACGCCGTTGGCCGTAACCGAATCGGCGGCGCTCTACGCCGTGCGTTGCGTCGTCGGCGGGGATATGCCGCAGAACGACGGCGTGCGTCGCGCGGTGGGGGTGGACGCGCCGTCCGGTTCGCTGGTGAACGCCAACCCGCCCCATGCGGTGAGCGGCGGTAACGTGGAGACCTCCCAGCGCATCACCGACGTGCTGTTCGGCTGCCTCGCCCAGGCGCTTCCCGACCGCACGCCCGCAGCGAGCCAAGGGACGATGAACAACGTGCTGGTGGGCGGGCGCGACCCGCGCACCGGCCGCGCCTTTACCTACTACGAGACCACTGCGGGCGGCATGGGCGGCGGCCCGGCGCGCGCAGGGGCGGCGGCGGTTCACTCGCATATGACGAACACCTTGAACACGCCGATCGAGGCGATGGAGTTCGCCTTCCCGCTGCGCCTGCGCCGCTACGCTGTGCGGCGTGGTTCGGGCGGCGCGGGACTCCACCCGGGCGGAGACGGCATCGTGCGCGAATTGGAATTCCTCTCGCCCGCCAAGCTGACGGTGATCTCGGAGCGCCGCGAATCCGGCCCCTACGGTCTGGCGGGAGGCGGTCCTGGCGCGCCGGGCGAGAACGAGCTGCGCCGCGCCGACGGCAAGGCGGAGCGCATGGCGGCCAAGGCCACGCTGGACGTAGGCCCGGGCGACGTGTTCAGCGTCTCTACGCCTGGCGGCGGCGGCTGGGGCACAGCGGAGTAGCGTTAGGTTCGCCCTTCGAGTTCCCTCAGAGTGAATAGAGGGTGGGTGCGCCTTTTCCCGATGTACGCCGGGGCGAGCGAGAATATGAAGAGGGGCGGGTCGATCGACCCGCCCCTCTTTGCGTTGAACATATCGGCGGCTGCTACCCAGCGGCGACGGGAGAGGGGTCTTCGATGGGCGGCCAGTAGGCCCAGCCGGAGCCGGTCGTAACCTTGCGGGCGGGGATGTAGTCCACGGTCGTGGCCTTGTGGCCGGGCTTGACCTCGTCCACCGCTCCGGCGACGACGGTCCAGCACCGGAGCTCCCCGGTGCCGCCGACGAAGTTCTCGGAGCGGAAGGAGAACATCGCCTCCAGGTTCTGGGCCGTGCCGTTCTCCAACTGCTCCAGGAACCAGTGGTCGAGGGGCTCGTCGACCCAGCCGGAGCGCGGGCCGCGCGGGTCGTGGGACATCCCGCCGGAGCCGTAGATGGCGATGCGCTTGGGCGAGTCTTCGCAGATGCGGGCGATTGCGCGCCCGAGCTCGAGGCAACGCTTGCCGTTCATGATGACGGGCGGCCCGTCGTCCACGTTGACCAGCACGAGCACCATCGGGATGCCCATGTCGGGCAGGATGTGGATGGCGGGGTTGCCCCAGCCGTGGGGAACGCCGCGGTCGGGCTGCGACTGGGCGTCCATCTGTTCGATGATTGCGGCGTCGAAGCCGTCGGCCACCAGGCCGTTGAGGATCTTCTTGGCCAGGTCCTGATCGACCTTCACCGGGTAGCGGAATTTCTCGTCGTAGGGGCTGGGCATGGGGTCTTCGTCCATCAGCCCCGTGTTGTGCACCGTCCACGTGTCGCCGCCGGTGTAGACGGCGATGTTGGGGATGTTGGAGCCGTCGAACATCTCGCGCTGGTCGCCGATGACCGCCACGATGACGTCCGGCTGGAACTTGGTCAACTCCTCCTTGAGGGTGGCGAAGGCCTGGCGGATCTTGGGCATGCGCCGGGCGATCTCCTCCTCGTTCTCCAATTCCGTCTCGGGCGGCTGCGGGTGACCGTCGTTCAGGCGGTGGTGCATGCGCTCCCAGCCCTCGTAGGTGTTGAAGAAGAGGCTGGGGGCGTGCGAGGAACAGAAGCCCATTCGGATCGGCATGATTTCCTCCTTCGTGCGTGCGCTGCGTTTCGCCTTGTCCCTTGCGGATGATGCGCCCGTGAAGCATACCCGATGCGGGCGCGGATTGCCAGTGCGTTAGAGCTGCCAGTAGGCGAAGGCCGTGCCTACCGTCGCGTGGTGGAAGCGGATGTAGTCCACGACGTTCGCCTTGGCGCCGAGCGACTCCATCGCGGCGCCCACGGCGATCCAATTGCGTATCTCGGCGGTGGCGCCGCGCACCGTGTCGGAGTCCAAGTCCCAGATGGAACCGAGTTGGGCGGCTCTGCCACGGCGCAGCCGCGAGAGCACCCAGGCGTCGAGGCTTTCGTCCACCCACCCGGCCAGATAGCCCTGCGGGTCGCCGCTGAGTCCGCCGGAGGCCAGCAGTGCGATGCGCTCATCGCGCTCGTCGAGCACGCGGGCGATAGCCTGGCCCAACGGCGGCATGCGGTGGCCGCTTACCGCGGGGCGGCGGTGCGCATTGATGAACATAGGCACGATGGGCACGTCGGCGGGCACGAGCGTTCGCGCCGGGTCGGTAAGTGCGTGCCCCGCTCCGTCCTCGGGCGCGCCCAGCGGCTTGAAGAAGCGATTGATGTTGACGTCGAACCCCTCCTCCGTGAGCTCGTCCGCCAACCAGGCGGAGACTCCGGTGTGACAGGCAAGGGTTACGCGCTGGCCGTCGGCGGGCGTTTCGCCGATGGCCGGGTCGTGCGTCGCTCCCCAGATCTCGTCGCCCACGTAGACGTCGATCTGCGGCGTTTGTGTCGGGCTGAAGACGCGCCCCTTGTCGGAGGAGAGGATGACGACCGCGTCGGTCTTGGCCTCGGCCAGACGGTCGCGCAAGGCGGCGAACCCTGCCTGGACGCGCGCCTCGTAGTCGTCGAGCGTTTCGGGCGTCTCCGTCTGCGCGCGGTTGGGCTGGGGCACTTCGCGCCTCAGGCGCGCGTACGTCTCCGCCCACCGGCTGCGGTCGCGGTACAGAGTGGGTGAGTGGGAGATGGCGAGTCCTAGGACGACGGGCATAGCTTAGCGTTCCCTCGCTCCGTAAGAGTGGCCGCCCCGGTGCTCTGTAAGCAACAGGGAAGCTGCATGTGGGACGGTATCGGCGGGCGGTTGGCGTGTCAACCGTCGGAGGGGGTTGCGAGTTCCGTGCGGCGCAACGTCCGCGTTGGCGTGAAGTTGCGCGCGGGCGACGGACAGATGCGCGGTTATTGATTGACACGCGGGGCGGTTTGACTACAATGCGCGCACTTAAGGCGGAGCCGCCCGCTCCTTTCGGGCGTTTTCGTCGGTGGGAGGAACGAAATGAAGAAGACTTGGGCATGGCTGGCGGCAGCGGCGGCCTTTGCGCTGTTGCTTGCGGCGTGCGGCGGCGAAGACCCGACGCCCACGCCCACCCCCGCGCCGACGGCGACACCGACTTCGACCGCCGCGATGATGCCGGACGACAGCATGGGCGACGACGAGATTCCGACGGCCAACTTCCGCATCCTCGCTCAGCAGACCGGCTACGGCGTCTTCATCGAGGGTTGGCGCGAGATGATCGACCGCGGCACGGGCGGCAAAATCACGCTGACGCCGCAGGACGCAACGGAGCAGGAGGCGATGGACTTCATCCTGCGCAACCGGCAGGAGTACGACGCGGACGGCGTCGAGAGCCCTGGGATGATTTTCCGTTTGAACGAGGACCACGTGCCGCTGTGGGACACGGCGGAAGACCTGGGGATTACGCCGCAGCAGGCCGTGGAGCAGAACATGAACTTCACGGGCGGGCTGACGGTTGACCCGCGCCCGCAGAACATCTGGATGTCCTACCCGGCGGCGTGCATGAACTGGTACACGCTCGACCCGGAGATACGGTCGGTGTACGACTTCGTGGGCAAGCGCGTCCTGATGGGCCAACCGGGCAACACGGTGCTGCCCGTGGCCATCCTGTTGACGGAGGCGGCGGGCATCCGCGGCCAGTTTGAGGAGATCATCGGCGGTGCGAAGCCCGGCACCGAGATGCTCCAAGACCGCGACGTGGACGTGTCGGGCAACGGCATCATCTTCGCGGGCCACCCGCTGTCCTCGGCCACAGCCGCCGTGAACCAGGTGGCGACGCTCACGGGCTCGCTCTTCAACGTGGACACGCCGCTAGACGTGATCGAGAAGGCGCGCGCCGAGAACCCGGCATGGACGGCAAACGGCCTGCTCCCGCCGGTGAAGTTGTACAGGGGCGACTTGAGCCGCGCGGCGAACGTGGACTACGACATGGTGCGGGCTGAAGAGGAGTGGTGCACCGGGTCGATTACGGTGAACTTCATGACCAGCCCCGCGTCGAGCGAGGCGGCCATCTACCACATCGGGCGTTCCATCGCCGAGCACATCGACCTGGCGGACGACTACTACCCGTTCATCTCGCAGACGTGGAAGGAGCGCCTGGCGCACACGTGGAACCCGCAGTCGTCGTTCCACCCGGGCATCCGCCGCGCGTGGGACGAGGCGGGCATCACCTACGGCATCGAGGGCATCCGCGATTGGGAGGAGAACTTCGACCGCGAGGCCTTCATTCGCGACTGGGAGGCCAGCCAGTAGGAGGCGCTTCGGCGAAAGCGCGAGAACGGTTGCTCAACGGGTCGCCCAGCGCCGCGGCGCTGGGCGACCCAAACCCTAGCAATGGGATGATAGAGGGATGAGAGGTTAGAGGAGCAGAGCATGGAGGACGAACAGACACAGACCACCTCCGAGATGGGAACGCGGGACCTGACGCCCAAGACGCGGCAAGAGTTCGTCTTGGACATCTTCTTCTGGGTCTCGTTGTTCTTCCTACTGGTGGTCTACTTCGTCCAGTTCGAGACGCTGTTCTTCAAGTCGTGGGACCCGGCAGGCTCCGGGTACGCCGCCGCGCACGTGGGCGCGGCCGGCGTGCTGATGGGCACGTGGCACGTGCGCCGCTTCCGCTACAGCCCCTTCGGGTGGATCGGCGGCGTCATCATCGCCGTCGTCTTCGCCTTCGAGGGCTGGTACTTCGGCACCAAGGCGCTCGAGCTGCTCTTCAGGCCGTCCTACGGGACGCTTCCCGATCTGGTGATCGGCCTCTCGATGCTCCTCATGGCCTACTATGTCTCCTACCTGTATTGGGGACTGGTGTTCCCGCTCCTCGGCGTCCTCTTCTTCCTCTACCTGTTCATAGCCGACCTGCTGCCGGGCCCGCTGGCAGGGCCGGCGCTGGACACGCACAACATTCTGACGCGGGAAGTCACCCGCGGCATCCGCGACATCACCGACTTAGCGGCGCGCTTCCTGTGGATGCTGGTGTTCTGGGGCGTGTTGTTGGGCGAATTGGGCGGCGGCGTAGCGCTACTCGGATTGGCGCGGCGCCTCTCCTACGGCATCCCCGGCGGCCCGGCGTTGGGGTCGCTGGTGTCGAGCGCGCTGGCGGGGTCCTTCGTGGGCGGCGGCGCGAGCAACGTGGCCATCACCGGCCCGGTGACCATCCCGGCGATGCGCCGCGCGGGCTACACCGGCTACGAGGCGGGGTCCGTCGAGGCGATGGCCTCCAACGCTTCCTCCATCACGCCCCCGATTCTCGGCGCTGTCGCCTTCATCATGTCCGACCTGCTTGGCGTCTCGTACATCGAGATCATCATCATGTCGTTGGTTCCGGCGTTCCTGTGGTTCTTGGCCGTGGCGGTGTGGATCGTCACCCACGCGCAGACTAACCGCCACCGCATCAAGCCGATTCCCAAGTCGACCACCGACATGCCATGGCACCTTTACGTGCGGTCGGCCATCATCCTGGTGGTGCCCGTCAGCGTCATCGTGGTTCTGGTAGTCCAGGCCTACACGCTGAAGGAGGGCGCGCTGTGGGCGTTCGCGCTCACGATGGTGCTGGCCGTGACGCTGCGGGTCGAGACGCGCGCTCGGGTGTGGCTCAACGCCTTCCGCAACGCCGTAACGCAGGCGAGCGCCATCACCGTCATCATCGTCATCGTCGCGCTGATTGCCGACGCGCTGCTCTTCACCGGCTTGGGCGGGCGGCTCGGCAACTTGATCGAGAGCATCGCCACCAACGTTGCCGGGTTCCTGCCTCTGCCTCAGTCGTTGGAGGCCGATGTCATACTGCTCATCGCAGCGGCCATCATGGTGGTGGCGGGGGTGGTGCTGGGCGGCCCGCTGCCCGCGCTCCCCGTGTACTTCATCATGATCGTCACCTTTGCCCCTGTCCTTGAGCGGATGGGCGTGCCGACCATCGCGACGCACTACGTGGCCTTCTACATGGGCGCTCTTGGCTCTATCACCCTTCCTGTGGCGGCCAGCTGCCTGGTCGCGTCGGCGGTGGCCAACGTGGACTACTGGCCCACCTCGGTTGTGACGGCTAAGGTGTCATGGCCGTTATGGGTGTACCCCATCCTGTTCGCTCTGGCGCCCGAGCTGCTGCTCCAGGGCGACAGCAGCCCGGCTATGACGTGGCTCATCATCGGCAGTGCCGCCGTCGTAATGATTGGCGTGCAGTCGGCCACGGGCGGATGGCTGGTGCGGATGATCCCCACGCCGTTCAAGGCGGTCTTGTACGCGAACTTCGCACTCTTCACGGCATTCCTGCTGCCTGCGGAGGAGAACCCGTTCCTACTGCTGCTCTGCGTGGGGTTGGTCGTAGGCATCATGGTGCTCACCGTGTCGTTCGGAAAGAGGGTCGCCTCTGCGCCGGCTACGGAACTCGCCTCCGAGAGCGTTGGCGGAGGGCAGCTGCAACCCCAAGGCGAGGAGGAGCGGTAATGAGGGTCAGCACAACGAGCAACGTCATCGACGCGGTGCTGCTCATCGCGGCGGCGTGGATCGTGCTCTCCATCTTCGTCCCCGCCATGCAGGTGGACGGAGGAGCGCCGCTGCTGGGCATCGTCGCGCTCGGGTGGGTCATCATCAGGCTGCTCGACGGTCAGAAGAAATTCCTCCCATAAACGCCCGATCTCCTGTGCGGAGGGACGCTGACAAGGTTAGACTTATGAACGTGCGAATCCGCGAAGGCATACGAGGCGTGCTGCAGCGCGCCGAAGCGGCGTTCATAGCGATGGACGAACGCCCCCGCTCGTTGGTTACGGGCGGCCTCATCCTCTTCGCGATGAGCGCCGTCATCGCCTTCATCTGGTGGGTCGCCGTCCTCAGCCCCATCGGGTTCGGGCGCGCCTTCGACCACATGATCGGCGGCGACGAGATGCGCACGAACGTCACCATCGTGTTCCTCGTCGGAATCGGCGTCACGGCCCTCGGCGGGACGGCGTCCCTCGCGGCCGGACTGCGCGACTGGATGGCGCACGGCAGGCAGTAGAGCGCGGAGGGGGCTGCTACTGCCGCGCGTGCGCTACACTTGCCCCCTACACCTTGCCAAGGAGTCTTCACTATGGCGGAGCAAGGCAAGCAGAACGGCAACGAGTCGCCGGACCCCAACGCGGGGCTGGCTCCCGCACGGAACGACGCCAACCGCCCGGAAGAGGTGCGCCCCGACGGCCAATTCGACGAGCAGCGGACACTCTCCTCCAAGAGGCGCACGGGCTTGGCCTTCGGTCCCACCTATGAGCAAGCGGCCATCGGCCTGCCCAACTACTGGTACCCCGTGATGTTCTCCGTGCAGCTCGGCAAGCGCCCCAAGCCCTACACGCTGCTGGGCCAGCATCTGATGCTCGTCCGCAGGCAGGGCAAGGCATACGCCATTGAGAACCGCTGCCCCCACCGCGGCATCCCGCTGCACCAAGGCAAGTTCGAGTTCGAGGGAACCATCAGCTGCATCTACCACGGCT